>NZ_JBKEDJ010000028.1:0-159175 GCF_047975355.1 Shewanella sp.
ATCGCTTGGGAAGGATGGGAATTGGCAGAAAACCAGCCGCGTTATCAAGAGGTCACTCAGGTGAGCAAAGTGGTGACCTATGAACGTGAGTTTGCCTTTTTAAAGCAAGATGGCACTGTGGTTGATGGTCACTCTGGGCCCAAAACTGACATTACTCAAGCAACGGATATTTTTCCCACGGGTTTAGGCTTCACGGTTAAACGCCAAGATGGCTCAATTGCAGTATGGATGGGGGAAGATCCAGCGGTGACGCTAGATAAGCAAGCCGTTGATTTGAGTCACATGCGCGATATTCGCAGTAATTTACTGGATGTGATTGCCCTAATGGACAATGGCACGGTACAGGCTTGGGATGTAATAGGTAGAACGAGCCATGTGCTCTAAGCCAATGAGCAATCCCATTTGAAGCTATCAAGCTGATAAAAACAAAGGGCTAAGATGAACATCTTAGCCCTTTGTTTTTAAGCGAGGCTTTTCTCGCTTTCGGTTTGATTGGCTTTGATTTCACGCAGATAGCGATAGATCGAATGCACTGATATCCCCAAACGAGTGGCGGCCACTTGGGCGCTGTCCTTGAGTTCAAAAATCCCTAACTCATGGAGTTGATTGACGATTTCGCGACTCTTTTGTGAAGGGGAAATCGCGGGATTCGCACGTACCTCGTGGTTAACACTATCTATAGTGCTGTGCAGCGCCTCATCAATATTGCGCGCAAACACCTCGGGCGAACTGGTCAGTTCGCTGCCAAGGAGTTGCTCCGGCATCATAGTGCGCAGCACAGATTGCAGCGGTGCATCCATATCGCTATTAATGCACAGCAACCCAATCGGCAGGTTTTTGGGATTGCGGATCACAGTGGTGATCGAGCGTAAGGTCTTACCATTGGCACATTTAGTCAGATAAGAGTTGGAAATATCCTGACCCGTTTTAAGCTTAAGCAAGGCAAGGTTGGTAATGGGCGCACCGACCTCGCGGCCAGTAACATGGCCATTGGCAATTTTGATCACCGAAGGGTGCTTAGCATCCAAACTGTGCAGCACCACTTCAGTGTGTTGGCCATACATGGCAGCAATCCCATCGACGATATTTTCGATGGACTTGAGTATATCCAGATCGCTTTGAGTTAAGTCTTGCAATTTCACTCTTTTGACCCTTTTCAGCTGCTTATCAGGAATAATCGTCTTATTCTGACATGATATTAATGATGGTGACATCCGTAGATGACATGCCGTTAAGTACCATTTTGCCTATGTTCTTAATGGTTTTCTCTACATCTTTGGCTATGATGCCTTGGCCTGACACGTTTTGGCTACTTAGCGCCATTAAGAATGAACGTACAGCCGCACTCGAAGAGGTACTGACCTTCATAGCGCAGGAGGCTTTGGCACCGTCACAGACCATGCCCGAGCTGTCACTGATGACGTTTTGAATCGCATAGCAGGATTGCTCGAAGCTGCCGCCCGCTAAATACACCATGGCCATAGAGGCTGCGGCACTGGTGACCGTATTGCCACAGAATGCCGATAACGGCGGGTAGTGGGATTTGATATAAATCGCCCCGAGGTGGCTCATGATCAGCGCGCGAGCCAGTTTCTCTTCGCTGACCTTATAACATTGGGCGGTGATCACCACAGGAATCGTCGCCGCAATCCCTTGGTTACCACTGCCTAAATTGCTCATGGCGGGCAGATTAGCGCCGCCCATACGCGCATCCGAAGCCGCCGCGGTGAGCATCACAATCTTATTGAGTAAGTCTTCGCCAATGATCCCAGCGGCAATGCCGTTTTTCATGGTACGGCCAACTTCCAAACCATAGGGTTTGGACATGCCTTCATCGGATAATTTACTATTTAATTCAGAGGCTTTAAGGATAAATTGAATTTCTTCAAAGGGGACTTCTTGGGCGAAGCGGTAAATCGATTCAATATTGATATCTATGCCGTCGCAGATGGAGCCCGTGGCCTTGGCTTGGGCGCTATCGGCGGTAAACACCAACTCACCATTTAAACGCTTCTCGGCGATTAAGGTATGGCCGCCACAGATTTTTACCATGGCCTCTTGCTCGCCTGCGGTTAAGGTCACGCAGCAATAGATAAATTCGTCGGTTTCGGTACGCTCGACCTTCACTTTACCTGCATCGATTAGGGTTTGCGCCTTTGTGACTTGCTCTGGGGTTACGTTGGCAAGGACCTCTAATCCCGCTTCGGCATTACCCGCAAGTGCGCCAGCCGCTGCGGCGATCGCTAGGCCGATTTTACCCGTGCCGGGCACATAGACGCCCATCGAGTTTTTATACAAGTTATCAGAGACTTGCACTGCAATTGACTCTGGTTCTATCGGTAACAAGGTACGAGCCACGGCCGCCGCATAGGCCGCGGCAATGGGCTCGGTACAGCCTAAAGCGGGTTTAACCACTTGGTTAATGATCTGAATATATTGCTGCCATAAAGGTTTCATCGGGCTACAACCTTACCAATATTTATGCGTGAATGTGGGCGATAGCTTCGACTTCTACTTTGACACCCAGTGGAAGATCTTTTACCGCAAAGCAGCTGCGGGCAGGGCAGTCGGTTTTGAAATAGCTTTTATAGACTTCATTAAAGGCGGCAAAGTCGCTGATCTCACTTAAGTAACAGGTGGTTTTTAGCACGGTTTCTAGGCTGCCACCGCCGGCTTCAATCACGTATTTCAGATTCTCGAGGCACTGCACAGATTGTTCGCTGATCCCGCCAGCGACAACGCCACCTTTCTCTTTGCAAACCGGTAGTTGTCCAGAAGTAAAAATAAGGTTGCCATAACTCGTGCCGTGGGAATAAGGGCCAATGGCGGCAGGGGCACGTTCTGCATGAATGATGCTTTTCATTATCTCTCCAATCTTGCAAATAAAATTGAATGTTATCGAATTTTTCTGTGCAATATTATTTGCACATTTCTGTTTGGTTGCAATTATTTTTTAATTTTTTCTGCCGTAAAGACGAGTTTATGCGTCTTTTGGCGCGTTTTAGACCTAATTGTGAGCGATGACACTTTGTTCAACAAAAGTTGAATATTTTGTTTGCTGAGTTTGTTTTGTTCAAATATATTTGCATAAAATAACGTCAACTCGGTTAGGTGAGATATGGATGCAACGATAACAGCAGCACAATGGAAAGAGGATACCCGCTTCGATAGTACGGATTGGGGTTGGATCATTATGAGTATTGGTATGGCGATTGGGGCTGGGATCGTTTTTTTGCCAGTACAGGTGGGATTGATGGGTTTGTGGGTATTCTTGCTCTCAAGCGTGATTGGTTATCCCGCCATGTATTTGTTTCAACGCTTGTTTATCAATACCTTGGCCGAGTCGCCCGAGTGTAAGGATTACCCGAGTGTGATTTCGGGGTATCTGGGCAAAAACTGGGGCATCTTACTCGGCGGCTTGTACTTTATTATGTTGGTGATTTGGGTGTTTGTGTATTCCACGGCCATCACCAATGATAGCGCCTCCTTTTTACAGAGCTTTGGTGCGACCACCTCATTACTGTCTGAAAACCCCTTCTATGGCTTGGCGCTGATCTGCGGTTTAGTCGCATTGGCTTCCCGTGGTGAAAATCTCTTATTCAAGATTTCCACTTTTATGGTGCTCACAAAGCTTGGGGTAGTAGCAGTGCTCGGGCTAATGATGGTCGATAAGTGGCATATCAATAATATCGGTAGCGTGCCCAGCACGGGCGATTGGCTCAAGGATGCAATTGTGATGCTGCCTTTCACGCTGACATCGATTTTATTTATCCAAAGTTTAAGCCCTATGGTGATCTCCTACCGCTCGCGGGAAAAATCCCTTGCCGTTGCTCGCTTTAAGGCGATGCGCGCGATGAACATTGCCTTTGGGGTATTGTTTGTTGTGGTGTTTTTCTATGCAGTGTCCTTTACCCTTGCCATGGGTCATGAGCAGGCGGTGCGCGCCTCCCATGAAAATATCTCCGCCTTAGCCATGGTTGCTCAGGGCATGCCAGGGCAAACCTTAAAACTGCTTAGCCTGACTTTAAATATCTTTGCCGTGATGACGGCGTATTTTGGCGTGTATTTAGGCTTTAGAGAGGCGTGTCAGGGATTGACCATGAATATGCTGCGCCGCGTGATGCCCGAGGAGCGGATCAATAAGTCGTTAGTGGGTTACGGCATCATGATCTTTACCATTCTATTGTCGTGGGGTGCGATTGTATTAAATGCCCCTGTGTTGAGTTTTACCTCTATCTGTAGTCCTATCTTCGGTTTAGTGGGATGCTTGATCCCCGCTTATTTGGTCTATCGAGTGCCTGCACTGCACAAGTATAAAGGCGTGTCGCTGTACATCATTATCATCACTGGCTTGCTGTTATGTGTCTCTCCTCTGCTTGCCTTTAGTTGACCCTTTATTCTTATTGATACAAAACAGGTATGGCATCAATGCTGTACCTGTTTTTTTGTCTTATATTCAGACAAATTGTCTTAACCCACTCGGTATTTGTTAGGTTCATTGTGCGCTAGTAGCGGTTTTTAGCACGCCGTCATGCTTGGAGGCTATTCGACGATTGTGTCGGATCGATAACTTCCTATAATCCTGCTAAGTACTTTAGTGATCTCTTTTTTTCTAATGCTTATCAAACTAAGGAATGCCTAATGCAAAGACGTGATTTTTTGAAGGGTGCAGCCATTCTGTCGGCGGCGGGAACCGTGATGCCAGTATTGGCCGCGTCGACGCAAGACCATGGCATGGCCGATAAGAACTGTGGCCGTCGACGTTTTATCTTAACGAACACCTATCAGCTCGTCGCGCCTGAAGGCTCCGAGGGCGTGGTGAAGTTATGGGTACCGCTCCCCGAAAACACGGCTTTTCAGCAGGTTGAAAAACTTAACTTTAGCGGGACTTATCAGGATGCTTATATCAGTGCTAATAACCACTATGGTGCTAAAACCCTGTTTGCTACTTGGCCCGATGCCAAGGGGAAGATGACCCTAACGCTAGAATTAGTGATGGAAACCCAAGATTGGGAACCCGTTAAAAGTGGCGAGTTAACCCATTATCGCGCGCCAGCCAAGCCTGAGTATCCTGCCGACGTCGCCATCTACCTTAAGCCAACTAAACATATGCCAGTCGATGGTATCGTTAAGCAGACCGCCGATAAAATTATCGGTAAAGAGACAGAACCGCTCAAACAAGCGCAACTGATTTATAACTGGGTGAGTGCGAATATGTACCGTGATAACAGTGTGATTGGATGCGGTAATGGTGATGTGGCCACGATTCTTGAAAGCGGTAAACTCGGCGGCAAGTGTACCGATATCAACTCGGTATTTGTGGCGCTGATGCGCGCCGTGGGTGTGCCTGCCCGTGAAATGTTTGGTATTCGTTTAGGCCAAGCCATCAAGATGGGCAAGTATTCTAAGAAAGCATTTGGTAGCGCCGATGATAAGGGATTTGCCGATGTGACTGGCGGCCAACACTGCCGTGCCATGTTCTACCTTGCTGGCTATGGCTGGTTACCCGCAGATCCTGCGGATGTGACTAAAATGCGCCTTACCGAGAATAAGGAGCATAGCGATCCTGCAGTGCAAGCGGTGAATGATTATCTATTTGGGAACTGGGAGATGAATTGGGTTGGCTTTAACTATGGCCGCGACTTTGACTTATTCCCTGTAGCGGAGCAGACTCCACTCAACAATTTTGGTTATCCCTATGCCGAAGTGGACGGCGATCCAGTTAATTACTATGAACCAAAAGTCTTTGCCTATGACTACAAGTCAAGCGAGCAGCGCTAAACCGCTGCTTGCCACCATGGCTGCCGCCGTTGTTGCGGCAGTTGCCTCCAGCCTTTGCTGTATCGCGCCTTTAATCTATTTAGTGTTTGGCGTGTCTGCGGCGGGGTTGTCGGGATTATCGAGTTTAGCTTGGTTGCAAGTGCCTATGTTGATCCTGTCAACAGGGCTGATCTTGCTTGGCTTTTGGCGTTTATATTTTGCTAAAAAGCCGCTTTGCACAGGCAAGTTTAGTCAGGGACAAATGTTATTAGTCTATTGGCTGACGGTGCCTATTGTGTTGGCGTTCCAACTGTATCCCTTTGTTCTACCTTGGCTACTTGAGGTGTTCGAATGAAGCCACTATTACGTATTACACCACTCCTACTCATCACATCGCTGGGGTTTACGCCATTCACTTGGGCGGATAATGTGCAGGTCACACTCGATGTTAAAGGCATGACCTGCCCACTGTGTGTCACCGTCGTTAATCAGGCGCTGCGCAAAACCGATGGGGTAATCAAAGCCAAGGCGAACTTGAAAACCGAGCAGGCCGTGGTCACAGTCGCCGATGATTTTAACCTCGATAAATTAATTACCGCCGTTGATGCCACAGGCTACAAAGGCAGTATCAATAAGGTCGAAAAGCAGAGCTGAGAAGATTTCAGCCGTTCGAGTGACTACTTAGCACACGCTAATCTTGTCTTTCTAGAATAGCTTTTATGCGCGTAAAGGTTTTCATTGAGCCCATGGCCGACATCTTTTGATACTCTGGATTTTGGTTGTGTAACTCATATTGATTCGGCGCAATCTTACGCATAACGCATAATCACCAGATCTCATTTCGTTGATAGAGATAAGTTGGAACAGATGAAGCCATGTAGCACACTCCTGTAGCACAGTTGTGTCAGGCTCAGAAAAGAAAAAAGGACTGAAACCTTAATGGAATCAGTCCTTTAGGAAGGTGGTGGAGGCGGCGGGACTTGAACCCGCGTCCAGAAAACCTACATCCAAGGCGCTACATGCTTAGTCTTTCTATTGTTTAACCGTTTGAACTCCGAAAGACAGGATTCCACACGGTGAGTCCGGTACTGTTTCGCGGTTCACCCCCGGACAAGGTTCCCTCGCTAGCACGATGTGAGATGACCATCAAATCCACTGCCCATGTGCGAAACGTGTGGTAGATGGCTAGCGGCATTAAGCGGCTAGAGCGTAGTTATCGTCGTTTGCAACTATAACTTTGCGGCTTTTTACGAGGCCAACCGCCCCTCGGCATGCTCCCAGGGTTTCGTGAATCCTGTCGAATCCAGAATCGCCCCCAAGAAAGTTGATTGTAACTCGTAGCGTGGCGATAACCTAGTATCATTTGCTGCAAGTTCAATCGTTTGTTCATTATCCGCGCGTTTTTTCCTTTTTCATTACGCGGGCTTTTTCAACTTCCCACTCGCGCGCTTTGGTATCTTCACGCTTGTCGTGGTCTTTTTTACCTTTACCTAGGCCGATTTCCACTTTGACCCAAGCCCCTTTACGCCAGTACATGGAGATAGGGATAATCGAGTAGCCTTGGCGCTCAACAAGACCGGCTAATTTGTCTAACTCTTTACGACTTAAGAGCAATTTCTTCAGTCGAATCGGGTCGCACACTACATGGGTCGATGCGGTATTGAGCGGAATAATGGTACAGCCGTGCATAAAGGCTTCGCCATTTTTTAAGAAGACGTAGCAGTCCGATAGGTTCACTTTACCCATGCGGATAGACTTCACTTCCCATCCCATAAGGGACAGGCCGGCTTCCATTTTTTCTTCGAAACGGTATTCGAAGGTTGCGCGCTTATTACGTGCGATTGTCGCAGGCGCGGCTTTTTTTGAGTTTTTCTTTACCATAGTGGCGCCATTATACGCACGGTGAATCAATTTGAAATGGATATAAGGGTTTATTTGAGCTATTTCAAGCCCCCATCAATTTATTGCTGTTTTTTTATGCGGTTTTTGCTGTGTCATCATAGGGATATGTGAGGGGTGCGTTTTTTAAGTATCGTGGTAGAATCCAAACCAATTTTGTTAGCTTCCCTAGAGATTAGGGCGCGCGGAGTTCGCTTGAGATCGCGTGTTTCCTTAGATTGAGAGTGCCAAGCCCTATGCCGCAGATTTCTCGAAGTGTGTTAGTTCGTTTTAGTGCGATGCAAATGTATGATTTAGTGAATGATGTTGAGTCATACAAAGAGTTTTTACCCGGTTGTGTTGGCGGTAAAGTGCTTGAGTTTGATGGTAAGACCATGGTGGCTTCGGTTGATGTGAGTAAGGCGGGGATCCGTAAGACCTTTACCACGCGCAACCAGGTAGTGCCGGGAAAGAGTATTGAGTTAAGACTTGAAAATGGGCCTTTTAAACACTTATTCGGCCAGTGGCGTTTTACCGAGTTGACAGAAGATGCCTGTAAGGTGGAGTTTGACTTAAATTTTGAGTTTTCCAGCTCATTGGTCGATATGGCTTTTGGTAAAGTGTTTAATGATCTTATGGTGTCAATGGTGACGGCATTTACCAGCCGCGCTAAGGTAATTTACAGTGACAAATGAAGCAGATAAGTTCGTCGTCGATGTTATTTATGCGCTGCCTAGTCAGCAGAAGGTGATTTCTGTTAGCGTGTTGCCCGGCACGAGTGCGATTGACATAGTGCGTCAGAGCAATATGGTGAGTTTTTTCCCTGAGATTGATTTAGAAACGGTAAAGCTTGGGGTGTTTAGCAATGTGGTTAAGCATGACCAAGTGATTTTACCGGGGCAGCGAGTGGAGATTTATCGCCCGCTGATCGCCGATCCTAAGGATGTGCGTCGCCGCCGTGCCGATAAGGCCAAGGATGAAGGTCGTGCCAATAAAGTGACTGGTGGACGGGTGTCTTAATTGGTCCGCAACACGAGCAAACAAAAAGCGCCATGGGCGCTTTTTGTGTTTAAGGCAAGTGTTTAACCATTGTGCTTACTTGATTGGCTTTTGAACTTGCGATTCTGTTTGATTTTCTTTCACTAATGGTTTTTCGTCAGGGCGCTGTGCAGGCACGAGCGGCGCAGACTCGGCAGTGTTTGTCATAGGTAACTTACTCTGCTCAAGCGGCGTATTGAACTCTGGGCTTAATTCATAGTCGCCCTTCACTAAGCTCAATTTATTACCAGTAAAGTGCAGGATCAGTTCTTTGTGGATAATGCTCGCATCACGGCCACTCTTATAATGGTACACATAATACCAAGTGTCATCGGCAAAGCTGTCACGCAATACTGGTCGACCAAGAATGTATTCGGCCTGCTCTTTGGTCATGTCGATACGCAACTTTTCAACCTGTTGCGGCTCCATGTAGTTGCCTTGCGGAATATCGGGCTTATAGATCAGCCAATCAAACACGCTACAGGCACTGAGCGAAACTGAGAGCGCAATGGCGCTCAGCAGGGTAAGACTTTGCTTTTTATTGATCATTGTATGCGCTACTTCTGAAAATCTGGCGGCCATCATACCCAAGCACTCCCCCTTATGACAAGGGTAATTGGGCGTTGCGGTGCTTATCGTTGCAATTGTGTGAGTTTTCGACCTAAGCTGCGGGTTTTAGTTCGCTGTGTGCGAAGACTTTTATGCTGTTTATTGAGCCTATATGAACTGACCCGGGGTAAATTGCGCTGCAAAACCGTAAAGTTAAGCAAAGTCGAGATGCTGATGTAGCAATGTTGTAAAAACATGGGTAGAGTTGTGAAAATGTTTTACTTTGATGATGTTAGCATTTTTTCGCTACTTTAGGGAGTAGCATAGGGTTTAGCGGTTGCTATCAAGGTTTCGGTTTGAGTTCATGAATAAAAGCCTGTGGTAGTGCATTTTAGGAGAGACCATTGGGATCACTCGTCTGTGTGGGTACGGGGTTACAGCTTGCGGGGCAAATTAGCGTGTTAAGTCGCAGCTATATTGAACATGCCGATATTGTATTTTCACTCTTACCCGACGGTTTCTCGCAGCGTTGGTTGACGAAGCTCAACCCAAATGTCATCAATTTGCAGCAGTTTTATGCGCAAAATGGTGAAGTTAAAAATCGCCGAGAAACTTACGAGCAAATGGTTAATGCCATTCTAGATGCGGTGAGAGCGGGTAAAAAAACCGTGTGTGCACTTTATGGTCATCCGGGGGTGTTTGCCTGTGTATCCCATATGGCTATCACTCGCGCCAAGGCCGAAGGTTTTTCGGCCAAGATGGAACCGGGGATTTCGGCCGAAGCCTGTCTATGGGCAGACTTAGGGATTGATCCAGGTAATTCAGGGCACCAAAGCTTTGAAGCCAGCCAGTTTATGTTTTTCAATCATGTGCCGGATCCCACTACCCATTTATTACTCTGGCAAATCGCCATAGCGGGTGAACATACCTTAACCCAATTCCATACCTCGAGCGATAGGTTGCAGATCCTCGTGGAGCAGTTGAATCAATGGTATCCCCTCGACCATGAGGTGGTCATATACGAAGCGGCCAATTTGCCAATCCAAGCGCCGCGTATCGAGCGTTTACCTTTAGCGAATTTACCCCAAACGCACTTAACGCCGATTAGCACTTTGTTAATTCCGCCAGCAAAAAAGCTGGAGTACAACTATGCTATTTTGGCTAAGTTAGGGATCGACCCCGAAGATTTGGGCTAAATTGAAGTGTGATATTGAGTCATTATTAACAATAAGGAATAAGCATGTCTGCATTATCTGATTTTTTTACCCAGTTAGGCCAAGATGCGCAGTTAATGGAAGACTATAAACAGAATCCAGAGGCGGTGATGCGCGCCCATGGGTTAACTGATGAAGAAATTAACGCTGTAATGACTGGGGATATGGAAAAGCTCAAAGTCTTGAATGGCGACCAAAATTATCAAACCTTTGTTTTAGTTAATCACGGTAATAATTAACTTATCTTGAAACGGTTGCGTTGTGCCCTATTAGCCATCTTTGCTTTGTGTTCGACAGCGTTGATGGCTAACTCTTTCGATTTTGATCAGGCACTCAATGAGCTTGATGTATTACTGCAATCTGATCTTAGTACTGCGCAGAAAAAACTGGCCGAATATGAGAAAGAATTCAGTAAATTAACTTCAGTGCAACAAGGTCGACTGAGGATAGATAGAGCGATAGGTTATTTTTTCACAGGTGAATATGCCAAAGCGTTAGACGATCTGCATCAGGCGGAAACCTTAATCACAAGTTCTGAGTTATTAGCGTCGGTTTATAGTTATAAAGCCACGGTCTATATAGGGATGCGCGACTATGATAAAGCCTTGTCGGCTGTCGCCAAAGCATTAGCCCTAGTGGTGAATATCGATGATGTTACGATTAAACGCCACTCTTATCTGAAAATTGCCAATATTTATTCCGAAATGGACGCTTATAGTGATATGGGCCTCTATGCCAATAAGGTGTTACAACTCGCTCAGGAAACCGATGTTCGCGATATTTGCCATGCCAAATTGCTGCGGGCGATTTACTTGCTCGGTGTGAAAAGTCCCGACACCTTCAATGCCTTCGAAGATAGCCGTCAATATTGTGATGCGCAGCAATTTCCCCTTTTGGCGACTATGTCGATGAAAGGCAAAGGTATGGTTTTGCAGGAGCGGGGTGACTATTTAGGCGCGAGAGCGATTTTGCTATTAGCGTTAAAAGGGTATGAAGCTTTTCAATTTCAATTAGAAATCAGCCATGTGCATGCACTACTTGCCGAGAATTACTTTGCAACGGGTGAGCAGGTGCAAGCAAAAAGTCACGCTGTTAAAGTGCTCACATTTCCCGATGATAATAGTTATATCGAACATAAGCATATTGCCTATAAAGTGTTTGCCGAGTTGATGGCGGCGGATAAACAATTTGAACAAGCCTATGAATACTCAAGAAAAGAGCAACATTATAATCAACTGATTTTTGACCAATCGAAGATGAAAACCCTTGCTTATCAGGCGGCTAAGTTTAATGCCGATGAGCAGGCGCGTGAAATCAACTTGCTGAATAAAGAGCGTCAACTTTACATCGCTCAGCAAACGGTAAAAGAGCGTGAATATACTAATATGCTGATGTTTATCACGATATTAGTTGGTGGGCTGTTTTTCCTCGCGATTTTGTTAGTGGTCGGCAGTTTGCAAAAACGTCGATTTATGCGTATGGCCAGAATGGATGCGTTGACGGGCGTGCTTAATCGTGGTGCAGGGCAGGATTTGGGCGAAAATCTGTTTGTACAAGCCGCCGCCCGTGGGGGCGATTATTGCGTGATTTTATTCGACTTAGACCATTTTAAACGGATTAACGATTCCTACGGCCATGGTACGGGTGACTGGGCGCTGAAAAAAGTCGTGGAAGTATTAAAACCCCATGTTCGTAATGGCGATGTGTTTGCTCGGATTGGTGGTGAAGAATTTGCGTTGTTCTTGCCCTATGCCAATGAGGCCAAGGGGATGGAAGTTGCCGAACAATGTCGTCGACGACTCGAAGCTATTGATACTCATCTGTCGGGGCATAAATTTACCATTACCGCGAGCTTTGGGGTCAGTGGTATGACAAAAGAAGATTTAAGCCTAGACCCTCTGTTGCACCGTGCCGATATGGCGCTTTATGCCGCGAAATCGAGCGGCCGTAACAGTGTGTTCTGTTATGAGGATGCTTTAGCCTCAGATAAACGCGCTACGAATATTACTAGCAAATTGGCAAGACAGACTTAAACTGATTTGTACTCTCTATGTAACTGATTGTTTAGGCTTATGTAAATCTGTTTCCTTCTTTCGTTTCCTAGCTCCTTTTTAGCGTTCTTTCGATGATTTTCAGGTCAATTTTTCACACTTTTTCCTGCATAAGTAGAGTATGATTGCGAGCGGTAGCCAAAGCTTTTTTCGCTTAAGGTCATACCCATATTTTTGCCTTTCGCTAACGTTGTGGAGCCCTAATGGAAGAGTCGAGTCTGCTCACTTCTGTACTGTTATTTTTATTGGCCGCGGTGATTTTTGTGCCCTTGGGCAAACGTTTTGGCGCAGGACCGATTCTGTCTTATCTCGCTGCCGGGGTGATTCTAGGCCCCGGAGGCATGGCGCTGGTGTCTGATCCCGCCGCCGTGCTGCATTTTGCCGAGTTGGGTGTGGTACTGATGTTGTTTGTGCTCGGGCTTGAACTCAATCCGAGCAAGTTATGGGAGCTACGCAGTGCCATTTTTGGTCTCGGTAGTGGTCAGTTACTCCTTTCTTGGGCGGCAATAGGCGGTTTAGCCTGGGGATTTGGCTTATCCATTGAGGCGGCATTAGTGGTTGGCGCAGCGTTATCACTATCATCGACGGCTTTTGCGGTGCAGTTGATGAGTGAACATCGACTACTGACCACCCCGCTTGGCCGCGATGCCTTTGGGGTGTTGTTAATGCAAGATCTCGCAGTGATCCCCATGTTGCTGTTAACCGCTTACCTTGCGCCTAATTCGGCCCAGATTGAGCACCATGCTGTGCCATGGTATTGGACCTGTGTGGCCTTAGTGGGCTTTGTGTTGGTGGGCAAATATCTGTTGCCGCGGTTACTTAAACTCGTTGCCAGTAGCGGGGTTCGAGAGGTGTTAACCGCCTTTGCATTATTGCTGGTGATGGGCAGCGCCGAATTGATGGAATGGCTGGGGCTGTCGGCGGGTATGGGGGCATTCTTAGCCGGAATTATGCTGGCGAACTCCAGTTACCGACATCAGCTCGAAACCGATATCGAACCTTTTAAGGGCTTACTGCTTGGACTGTTTTTTATGGCCGTGGGCATGAGTATGGATCTCAAGCTGTTTTTAACCGATCCCTTACTTATCCTCGCGATTTTGCTGGGCATGTTACTGATTAAGACCCTCGTGCTGATGCTCCTTGGGCGCTTGCGCCACCATACATGGCGCCCGAGTATTGCCCTAGGTCTTATCTTGGCTGAGGGCGGTGAGTTTGCCTTTGTGCTGCTGTCGCAGGCGCAATTATCCAGCATAGTGGATGATAAAATCGCTCAAATCTTAGTGCTCGCCATCGGTTTATCCATGGCAGTCACGCCGATGATTTTCACGCTTTTTAGAGCCACTAAACCTAAGGTGGTGGATACACGTTTGCCCGATACCATTAATGTGACTGAATCTGAGGTGGTCATTGCCGGATTTGGGCGGGTAGGGCAGATCACTGGGCGGATTTTAGCGTCATCGGGTATTCCGTTTGTGGCCTTAGATAAGGATGCCAGCCATGTGGATGTGATCCGCAAATACGGTGGTGAGGTCTATTTTGGCGATGCCAGACGTTTAGATATGTTGATGTCGGCGGGGATTGCACGCTCGCGCTTGTTGCTGCTGGCCGTTGATAATGTTGAGGATTCGATTGAAATTGCTCTGCAGGTGAAAACCCATTTCCCCCATATCAATATCGTCGCTCGGGCGCGGGACCGTAACCATGCCTATCGATTAATGAGCCTTGGGGTGACTGATGTGTTTCGTGAAACCTTTGGTTCGGCTTTATCCGCCAGTGAGAAGATATTGCAGGGCTTAGGTTTATCGCAGGTGCAAGCCAATGAACGGGTGAAGATTTTTGCCGAACACGATAAAAAGCTGGTGATAGCCAGCGCGGCCCATCAACATGATTTAGCCAAGCTCCTTGATTTATCCAATAAAGGGAAAGCTGAGTTAGAGTCGCTGATGCGTGGCGACCGGGAAAACGTCAGTTAAGTCCGCCAGTTAAAACAAGAGAGCCTATTGGCTCTCTTGTTGTTTATGGGCTTAAGGAAAACGCTTAGAAGCTGTAGCTATATTGCAGCTTCACATTACGCTCTTCGCCCGGCATGCCACCGAGGAACATGGCCTTGCTGTAATAGTCTTTATTGAATAGGTTGTTGATATTCAATTGTAACTTCCAGGAGTCGGTGGCATAGCTGATGGCTGAATCCACTAAGGTGTAGCTCGGCACATAACCATCTGGGATACCAAATGAGCTTGAGTGTGTGCTTCTATCATCCACATACTTAGCACCTAAACTCAGCTCAATAGGGCTTGTTAAGGCAAACCAGTCTGCACCATAGGTTACCCAAGCGCTGGCGGTCACATAGGGCACACCTTTTTGACGGCTGTCGTAGTTGGCTTTGTCATTCGGGTTTTGTTTATCCCTAGCGTCTTGATACATGCCGTTAAGGTTGATGCGCCAGTTATCGTTTAAGTGGGCATTGAGATCCAGCTCGACCCCTTGGGTATCTTCGCTGCCATCGTAAAAGTACACGGGCACCTCGGCACCAGACACGCCAGCGTTATAGTCTGGGTTGTTGTAAGGCACATTAGTGCGTGAGCTTTTAAAGAACACCAGCGATGCTAGCATCTGATCGTCAAAGGCTTTAAAGCGCATACCGAGATCGTTACTGACGGATTCTGAGTCTTCGCGGTCGGTATTTTCCCCAGTGATAGAACCTAAAATGCTATAGGCGGTACGGCCCTTTGAGTAATTGACGAAAAATGATAAATCATCAATGGGCATATAAGTTAAGCCCAAGTTGTAGGTCACACCGTTATCTTTGCTATCTTCCTCAGGGGTTGGGCTGGCTTGACTCGCGCTGTAGCGCTCATCCACGCCTAAGTGCTCATAGCTCTGTTTGATTTCGTTAAAGGCCACGCCAACACGGGTGGTAAAGCCATAACCTAGATAACCCACATGTTGCACGCCTAGGCCCCAAGCGCTGACTTTTTTGTTGTAGTTGGCGGTTTTGAGTGGATCATCGTCGGCAAATTTACCCGTTCCCCAGTTTGGATTGCGGATATCGTAAATGTACGGTAGCGAACCACGGTAAATCACTTCGCCTTGTTTGTTTTTAATGACTTGGTCTGCATCGTAAATCGAGAATTGCTCGAGGCGAATGTTGCGATCTTCGTAGTTAGCGTTCACCAGTAATTCGTTGTCGATATTGCCGATTTGGAAGTCGTAATGTAGATCTGCAAAATACTGCCATGAGGTTTCTTCGGCATCGAGCTGGCGGTATTCCTGACGTCTGGCGGCAAAGGGATAGAGCACGCCATTTTCAACCAGTGGCGCGCGGGGATCGGCGTTTATCTTGCCTTTGTTATTCCAGTACACATAGTTGTAAGCGCC
The DNA here is from genome assembly GCF_047975355.1 of Shewanella sp. GTDB lineage: Bacteria > Pseudomonadota > Gammaproteobacteria > Enterobacterales > Shewanellaceae > Shewanella. The sequence continues at coordinate 15,869 of NZ_JBKEDJ010000028.1, forward strand.
AGTTTGACGGGCAAAACCTGTGGTGTAGTCGCGATATTGCAACTGTTGGTTGAGGAACAGATTATCGGTAAAGTAGATATTGTGGGTCAGCTTGAACCTTAATTCTTCACCTTCATTATCCTTTGCCATGGGAGAAATTAATCCCGCGTCACCGAAGGAGTAGGGAGTTAAACCATCACCGCTAGCGAGTGACGCCGCCAATTGCTGACGCTGCTCGTCGGTTAGCTGGATGCCTAGCCCCTTAGGATCGTTAATCAAATCTTGCCAAGTGACTTCGCCCGCGGTTTTACCGCCGACAGAATCGGCATTGTAGATACGGATTGGATGGCCGATGGAGTCAACGGCAATGGCGTCTTTGATATACGCGCCGGATAGCATCAGATCTTGGCTATCACTTAATACCCATTTGAGTGAGCCGAACACTTCATCACGGTCGGCGCCTAAATCACGGTAGCCTTCACTGCGGGCGGTTTTGGCGACTAAGCGGTATGCAAGATCATCGGTAATTCCCCCCGTACTGTCGATAGCGAGCGAGTAGGTATCCCACTGACCAACTTCTGTGGTGATTTTGTGTTTGGATTCAAATTGCGGTTTCTTTTCAATCAGGTTGATTACGCCGCCCGCGCTGCCCATGCCATAGAGTCCTGTCGCTGGCCCTTTTAAAACCTCAACGGATTCCACATTGGTTAGGGAGCGAGTGGGGTTAAAGGTATTGCCAAGGCCGGCACCGCCATACATGCCGTCATAGGTGTAGTTTGCGCCGAGGCCGCGAATCACTAAGTTATCCCCAATGCCGTAGTTATTGCCCGCTTGAGTCACCCCGCTGATATTGCGAATCAAGTCCTGCAGATTGTCGACTCCTTGGCTGTTAATCAGCTCCTGGTCAACGATAACAACCGCCGCAGGGGTTTCCATTAAGGACATATCTGACTTAGTCGCAAGTCCTGAGTTTTTCACCACAGAGTTTTGTCTGCCATATACCGTTATACGCTCGACGTTTTCATCGCGAGCTGAAGGTGTGTCATCGGCGTAGGTTGTGTGTGGTAAAGCACTGAGGCAGGCGAGTGCAATAAGCGATAAGCGAAATACAGGCTGTAATACTGGCATTGAAAGTCCCCCAATCAGAAAGGTCGCGAATGATAATGATTTTCATCTAGTTTGCAACCCCTTGTTCGGCACTTAAAAGACCATGAACCTTGGTTATCTTTACATACAAAATACGGTTAACTGCGTTGGGTATAAAGACCTTCACTATCACCTGTTGCCCTCATTTGAAGCAACACTGGGTCAGAATTCTAATTTGTTTCATTTTTTTTATAAAAAAGTGATTTATTTTTTGGGTTAACCATATCGACTCGGCTTTTTGATCGAGAAACATAACCCGTGATCCCTGTCACTCTCTCTCTCTTTGTTTGACTGTTTACGTAAACGTAATAGTTAAACGAGTGTTTAAATTTTTAATCTGTTTCTATTTTGTTAATTGATTGGTTTTGTTGATTTTTACCGCTTTCCTCCGGGTGGAGTTCAAAACGCGCACTGCTTTCTACTTAGGTCGAATAGGTCAAAAATGCTGTATATTTAAATTTTCAATCAGTAATTAAATTACGTATAAAATTACAATGGGCTTTAAGTGGTAAAGTTGTCTGACAAATTTCACGATAAGAAAATCCTTATTTACCGAATGATTTTAAATTCAATATTTATTAATGTCTTATTGTGTATTTATTATCTTGGTCAGACCAATTTTGAGAGGTTTTTTGGTCAAATTTTTTAGCGGTTATGGCACTTTTGGATAGTTGCAAATACAAATGTTTGTCTGTAAGTTTTGGTTCTAAACGAACATTTGAATGTTTTTAGGTGAATGTTTGTACATGTTACTCATGTCTTTGCTGGTAACGAGTCGTAAACGAGCAAAAGGTTAGCCTCTTGGGAGGGCGAGAAGATGACGGAACACACTTTAGGTGAACAGCAATTGAATTCGACACAGAATAAGGCCACTGCGAATGGCACTCTGGCCTTAGTGGGAAATACCATCCCTGGGCAGGAGGTGATTTTTACCGAAGGCGCGCTGGCGTTGCTTGAGTCACTTTGCCGTGAATTTGCGACAGAAGTGCCCACCTTACTCGCCAAACGTAAAGATAGACAGGCGCGTATCGATAAAGGGGCTTTGCCTGACTTTTTACCCGAGACTCGCGCTATTCGTGACGGTGCATGGAAGATCCGCGGCATTCCGAATGATTTACTCGATCGCCGTGTCGAAATCACCGGTCCCGTCGAACGTAAGATGGTGATCAATGCACTCAATGCCAATGTCAAAGTGTTTATGGCGGATTTTGAAGACTCCTTAGCACCGAGCTGGCAGAAAGTGGTGGAAGGTCAGATTAACCTGCGTGATGCGGTGCGTGGTGAGATTGAGTATACAGCGCCAGAAACCGGTAAACACTACAAGTTAGGCCCAAATCCTGCGGTATTAATCTGCCGTGTGCGTGGCCTGCACTTAAAAGAGAAGCACGTTGAATTTAACCAGCAGTCCATTCCCGGCGCCTTATTCGACTTTGCGATGTACTTTTACCATAACTATCGCCAATTGCTGGCGAAGGGCAGTGGTCCTTATTTCTATATTCCTAAACTCGAGAGCCATATTGAAGCGCGTTGGTGGGCAAAAGTGTTTGCTTTTGTTGAAGAAAGATTCTGCCTACAGCCTGGCACAATCAAATGTACTTGTTTGATTGAGACCTTACCCGCGGTGTTTGAAATGGACGAAATTCTCTATGAATTACGCTCAAACATTGTCGCGCTCAACTGTGGTCGCTGGGACTATATCTTCAGCTATATCAAAACATTAAAGCGTCATAGCGACCGCGTTTTACCGGATCGCCAAGCGGTGACCATGGATACGCCTTTCTTAAGCGCCTATTCAAGACTGCTGATCAAAACCTGCCATAAACGTGGCGCACTGGCGATGGGCGGCATGGCGGCCTTTATTCCGGCGAAGGATCCCGCTCAGAACGAAACCGTGTTGCAACGGGTGCGTAAGGACAAAGAGCTTGAGGCGCGTAATGGTCACGATGGGACTTGGGTTGCTCACCCTGGTCTTGCGGACACGGCGATGGGGATCTTTAACGAATACATAGGCCAAGATCATCAAAATCAATTGCATATCACCCGTGATGTGGATGCACCGATCCTCGCAGCAGAGTTATTAAAACCCTGCGATGGCGAGCGTACTGAGCAAGGGATGCGCCTGAATATTCGCATCGCTCTGCAATACCTTGAGGCGTGGATCAGTGGCAACGGTTGTGTGCCGATTTACGGATTAATGGAAGATGCGGCAACCGCTGAAATCTCCCGCGCCTCGATTTGGCAATGGATCCAACATGGCAAGTCACTCTCAAACGGCAAACCTGTCACTAAACAATTGTTTAAGGACATGCTGGTGGAAGAGTTAGCGAATGTGAAAAAAGAAGTGGGCGGTGACAGATTCACCCACGGCAAATTTACTCAAGCGGCGGTATTGCTTGAGGATATTACCACTTCGGATGAGTTGGTCGATTTCTTAACCTTACCCGGTTACGAGATGCTAACGGCTTAATGATTTGCGTTTTAATGCTGTAACACTGAATGCGTTTACATGGAATGCGTTATGGCGGTCAAGCCGCCAATTAAACCAATGGGCAGAGTGAGGCTGTGGGGCAGCTTCACTTGCTACAACATCACAGAGAAAGGAGTGACACTATGACTAAGGCAACACAGACTTCACGTCAGGCACAGATTGACGCGATCAAAAAAGATTGGGCTGAAAATCCACGTTGGAAAAACGTGCGTCGCCCATACACTGCAGAGGAAGTTGTGGCTCTTCGTGGTTCTATCGTACCCGAAAACACCATTGCCAAACGCGGTGCCGCTAAACTGTGGGATTTAGTCAACGGTGGCGCAAAAAAAGGTTATGTGAACTCGTTAGGAGCACTGACTGGCGGCCAAGCGGTACAACAGGCTAAAGCCGGAATCGAAGCGATTTACCTGTCTGGTTGGCAAGTCGCGGCCGACGCTAACTTAGCGGGCACTATGTACCCAGACCAATCGTTATACCCAGCAAACTCAGTACCTGCTGTGGTTGCCCGTATTAATAACTCCTTCCGCCGTGCAGACCAAATTCAGTGGAGCAATGGTGTTAATCCGGAAGAAGAAAACTTTGTCGATTACTTCCTGCCGATTATTGCCGATGCGGAAGCGGGTTTTGGTGGCGTACTGAATGCGTTCGAGTTGATGAAGTCAATGATTGACGCGGGCGCTGCGGGCGTTCACTTCGAAGACCAATTAGCTTCAGTGAAAAAGTGTGGCCATATGGGCGGTAAAGTATTAGTGCCAACCCAAGAAGCGGTACAAAAGCTGGTTGCGGCGCGCCTTGCGGCCGACGTGAGCGGTGTTGAAACCTTAGTTATCGCTCGTACCGATGCGAACGCGGCAGACTTACTGACCTCTGATTGCGACCCATACGATCGTGACTTCGTGACTGGCGAGCGCACCAGTGAAGGTTTCTACCGTGTGAAAGCGGGTCTGGACCAAGCGATTTCTCGCGGTCTAGCCTACGCACCTTATGCGGATTTAATTTGGTGTGAAACCGCTAAGCCTGACTTGGAAGAAGCACGCCGCTTTGCTGAGGCAATCCATGCTCAGTACCCAGACCAATTACTGGCCTATAACTGTTCACCTTCGTTCAACTGGAAGAAAAACTTGGACGACGCGACGATTGCGCGCTTCCAACAGGAACTGTCGGACATGGGCTACAAGTACCAATTCATCACTTTAGCGGGTATCCATAACATGTGGTACAACATGTTTGACCTAGCTTACGACTACGCTCGTGGTGAAGGTATGAAGCATTATGTTGAGAAAGTTCAAGAAGTTGAGTTTGCAGCTGCGAAGAAAGGCTACACCTTCGTGGCGCATCAGCAGGAAGTGGGTACAGGTTACTTCGACCAAGTGACTACAGTGATCCAAGGTGGCCACTCATCGGTCACTGCACTGACTGGCTCGACCGAAGAAGAGCAGTTTTGAGCGAAGTCTGTTGTATCGCGAATAGGTTCTACCCGTAAGATGTTGTACCCGTAACCCCTGTGTTTAGCTGCATTGCAGCTGTTGTCCCCCGTGCAGTTCGCCTACATGTGCTGCACGGGTTTTTAAGTCAAACCTTGTGACTTAACTTCCTACCCAGTCAATACATTGCTTGCCTGAGCTTGGCGACTCTCTGAGTCGCTATTTTTTTATCTAATTGATTATTCTGGTGCAACTCTGACTCGAGTTGGTGCAAATTTTTAACCGTTTTACAAGAGATCAATACTATCTCATTGTTATTAAATGGTTATTTGTCATGGCCTAAATAATGCTGTGCATTAGCTGTAAAACTTGGCATTCACAGTGAGGTCACCGTCATGAAATATTACAGTCGTCGTTTAGTCAAACCTGAACATTTAAATCCTGCAAATACCCTATTTGGCGGCCAGTTATTGAGTTGGATTGACGAGGAGGCGGCCATCTTTGCTGCGTGTCAAATGAAGAGCAGCAGCCATGTGACTAAGCTGATTTCAGAAATCAATTTTATGACGCCGGCGCGCCAAGGGGATGTGTTGGAATTTGGCTTGGAGCTTGTCAGCCTTGGGCACAGTTCCATTACGGTCAGTTGCCAAGTGCGTAATAAGATGACGCAAGCGCCTGTAGTGAGTATCGATAAGATGGTGTTTGTAAACGTGAATGCCCAGGGGTTGCCCGTGCCCCATGGTATTCGTGCCAATGCGGCCTAAGGATTGAGCCCCGATAAAGCAGAGTGACGCATGGGCGTCACTCCGAATCTTCAGTCAGTTCTTCTTTGACCGATTTCACCGCATCCCTTGAGGCATGACCAATGGCTTTAGTGGTGTCGCGGGTAGTGTGACCAATGGCTTTGGTGGTGTCGCGAGTGGCGTGACCAATCTCTTTCGTCACATCTTTAGTGGTGGTGCCTATGGCGCGACCCGCATCCTTTAAATCGGCGCAGGCTGTGGTGGCAAATAGCAGTGGCAATATTAACAGTGTGGCTTTTTTCATTGTACTCATCCTGAAAACTTACGGTTGCTAGGCAAGATACCAAATACTGCTGTACCGCGCCTTAATAATCTGAAAATCCAATCATCGGAACCTAATCTTTTGAGCCCAATGTTTTAGTAGAGATAATGCATAAGTTTGCTTGAGTGAAGCTTAAATGTCTCTTGCTCAAGATAACAAGGTGTGCGCCTGTGGCGGATTGACGACGGTTTGAGAATGGATTCTGAAAGGTGCGTAAAACAAAACGCCAGAGCGTTGCTCTGGCGTTTTATGGATATTTTACTTAGCGATTAGCCGCTTGCTGTGACACGTAACCATTTATAAGAATTATGAAGCTTTTTCGAGTTTTGCTAAACGCTGCTGATAGTCATCAATCAGGTGCTGCATAATTTCTTCGGGAGCAGCATCGTCGCAGCAGGTGTCGAGGAAGATTTTAAAGGTAACGAGTGCGTGGCCATCATTTTTAAGCCTATCGCTTTGCATCGAAAAATAGGCTTCTTCATTATCCGCTTTTCGGACGACAAACTTACTGGTTTCGAAGGATTTAGTGCCTGAGAGTTCATGCCATTTGGTGATACGGTTTAAGGCAATTTCACTGGATTGGTTCAATTCTATGTGATTTAACCAACTCACTGGATGTTCGGGATCTTTGTAATGCGGACATCTAACTGTGTAGTTATAAACATGAGTAATTGCTGTCATAGCGTACCTACCTGTTGAGGATGTTGCTGCCATCATAGGCATCGTTTTTGAATTCGGTCAATCATTAATTGCGCTGATATCGCTCGTGTTAAATCACAGTTTTCACAAGTGTTTTTGTATGAAAATGAGCCAGTTAATTCATTTCCTTCAAGTGTTATTTAGCATGAGTTTTTAACGAATATCTATGTGCTATCTCTCAGTTTTGCACTCAAATTCGTTTTTGCTTAATTACTGCACAATAAAGCAGCAAATAGGCAAGGTGATATGAAGTCATTAAACAGTAGCAAAAAATTGGGGAGGTGTACGGGTAGGGGCTTAAATGGACAGAGGCCCGTTCCTTAAAACGGGCCTCTCAGCTGGCTTCATCTTTTGCAGGGAAAAAGCGAACTGGAGCCAGTCTAGCGGATTTGTAACAGCATGTAACCCACCGAGATCACGTTTTTACGCTATTGGAGCGATTTTTCGAACTATGCGATCCCAATTGGCGAAGATTAAAGCTGCGCAGCGAAATTGTACTCAAACTAATGGCGCAAAGCGGTCATTTCTACACAAAAGAAAAGCCCAAACAAGGGAGCTTGTTTGGGCCGATTCTATGGCGTTAGCTTGCGCTAGCCGAACAACATCATGTCAATTGGCGCGTGACGGACGACGTTAATGCTTGTGGACTTATAACGCGTTAGTAAAGATCTGACAGATCTCTTCATGGGTAGCCTGTTTAGGGTTAGTGAAACCACAGGCATCCTTCAAGGCATTTTCGGCCAGCGTTGGAATATCTTCCGCTTTAACCCCGAGTAGAGTCAGGTTTTCTGGAATGTTCACCGCAACGGATAGGGCTTTAATCGCGGTGATCGCTGCTGCCGCGCCTTGCTCATCGGTCATATTGGTAACATCGACACCCATAGCCTTAGCAATATCTTTTAAGCGATGTGGTACCACTTTGGCGTTGTATTCCTGCACATGGGGTAATAACAAGGCGTTACACACACCGTGGGGCAGATCGTAGAAACCGCCCAACTGGTGCGCCATCGCATGTACATAACCTAAGCTGGCGTTGTTAAAGGCCATACCCGCTAAGAATTGGGCATAGGCCATTTGCTCACGGGCCTCAATATCTTGGCCTTGATTAACCGCATTCACTAAATTGCCTTGGATAAGCTCAATGGCTTTTATGGCGCAGGCATCGGTAATCGGGTTCGCAGCGATAGACACATAGGCTTCAACCGCGTGGGTCAGCGCGTCCATGCCTGTTGCAGCTGTGAGGCTCGCGGGCTTTTTCAGCATCAGCTCAGGGTCATTCACGGACAGTAATGGGGTGGTGTGTTTATCGACAATCGCCATTTTAATATGGCGAGCTTCGTCAGTGATTATACAGAAACGTGTCATTTCACTGGCGGTGCCGGCTGTAGTATTAATTGCCACTAATGGCAGTTGTGGCTTAGTGGATTGGTCTAACCCTTCATAGTCTTTGATGCTGCCGCCGTTGGTGGCAACGAGGGCGATACCTTTAGCGCAATCATGGGGTGAACCACCGCCTAATGAAATCACAAAATCACATTGATTGGCTTTTAATAAAGCCAGACCCGCTTCGACGTTACCAACCGTTGGGTTAGGTTGTACGCCATCAAACACGGTTGAGTTAATGCCGTTTTGGCCGAGTTTTTCGGTCACTTCACCGACCAGACCAATCTTGACTAAGGGTTTATCCGTTACGATTAACGCGCGTTTAAAGCCTAAGGTTTTGATATCACCGATAGCGTCATTGACGGCGCCTTTGCCTAATACGTTGACAGAAGGGATAAAAAATTTAGCAGCCATAAGTCCACCTATTTGCTTGTAAATTAAATTTGTTTCTTTCTGGTGACCAAGCTACCAATTAAGGGGTAAGCAAGATGTGATCTAGATCGGCTTAGGCGGTTTATTGAGGCGAAATTCCCACTAAAGTTGGAACTAGATAACTAAATAATGAACTTTTATGACAGGGATCAGGCTTAGTATGCGCAATGTTTTTTAAGGTTTTTTTCAGCACATGCTTGTTTAGCCATTCGAGGGTAAATGACCGATAAAATCGCCCTTCTAGGTGAGTTGTGGCTGAGTTTCTGGTAAGGTGCGCCCGTTGGGTTGATGAGGAGCATGCGAAGCACGATGGAAAAATACGAACAACTGCTGATTTCACTGCGCAGGGTGATACGCGCTATCGACATTCATTCGCGGCAACTCAATAAACATTCGGGCTTGACGGGGCCGCAGTTGATGGTGATGCAGAAAATTGCCCAACTCGGCTCTCCCTTAGCCAAGCAAGTGGCCGAAGAAATCACCCTCAGCCCTGCCACTGTGACGACGATAATTGACAGGCTCGAAGGGCGCGGATTAGTGATCCGTAAGCGCAGCGAGTCCGACAAGCGCAAGGTGCATTTGCATTTAAGTGAGGCGGGGCGCGCATTATTAAAAGAATCTCCTAAACCGCTTCAAGAGCACTTTATAAAGCAATATCAAAATCTTGAAGAGTGGGAGCAGAGCCAGTTGCTCTCATCGGTGGAGCGCATTGCCGCCATGATGGACGCAGATAAAATCGATGCAGCGCCTATGCTGTTGGTCGGTAAAATCCAAGGGGACGAATAATCCCCTTTCGGTCCAAAATAATTAAAAAGCACTGGATACAGTGCTTTGTTGTTTTGGCTAGGCGGCGGGGCAGTTAGTTTCCGTCACGCTATTGATCAAAATCTCATTCACTGGCGTGTCGCTAAAACCGTTGCTGGTTTTGGTTGGCACAATGCTTATCTGATCGACCACATCCATCCCTTCGACGACTTTACCAAACACGGCATAACCATAGTTACTCGCCGAGGCATCAAGCTGCGGATTATCTAACACATTGATAAAGAACTGTGATGTCGCTGAGTCAGGCACTGTAGTGCGCGCCATTGCGATAGTGCCACGCTTGTTGCTGATGCCGACAGCGGCCTCGTTTTTAATTGGCGCGCTGGTTGGTTTGCTTTGTAACCCCGTAGTGAAACCGCCGCCTTGGATCACAAAGTTATTGATGGTTCTGTGGAATAAAGTGCCGTTATAGAATGACTTATCGACATATTGTTTAAAATTCTTGCCCGTGATGGGCATATTGGTGAGGTCGATGGCTAAGGTCAAATCCCCCTTAGTCGTGCTCATTAAATAGCAGACATCAGCACTTAGACTCGGTGGGGTTGGATTGGGAGTCGGGATCGTTGGGGTTAATTCATCGTCGCCACTGCCGCCGCAGGCGCTGAGGGCCAAGCTCAAACTGCTAGCGAGTAAAAGTCCCGTGATTCTTTCCATATCAATTTCCTTATTTTACGTCGTCGCCATTTATTCCTGCCACCTTGGCTGATTAAGTAGGTATGGGTAAATGTTGCGATTAAGTGTTGTTTTTGTTTTGAACGCGCATAGTGACAGAGCGATGAAGGGGAATTCAAGGTAAAAAATACAATTGATACAAAGTGTTGCAGTTAATTTTTGTTTCTGTTGTTACCGTTTATGCGGGAGATTCAACCTCAGCGATTTTTCGCGGAATGGTGCTCAAAAATAAGACACTGTTTTGCCTGCGCCATTTAAGCGCGTTGCACCTTTTTTAATCACTCCCTGCTTCAAACTAGTGCGCTTGTCGGATTATCCCGTGGGCAAGGCTTTGGGCGATGATGATTGGTATTTTATTCAAGATGCTGATTTATAAGTTTTCTTTATTGTAATTTGGCTGACACAAATCTGTCTTCATGCTGTTATTTTGCGCTGGCATGGTTACTGCCTATCTAAGGCTATGGATGAGCAGTCGCGGGGGCGACAAATATGGGGCTGGAGAAGTTGCTGTATTTGCGGGGCGTGGGAGCAGACTTTATCGACTGCTTCGGCCAGTACATCCGCATTCCCGAGGCTGACAGGCAAGGGATTTTGACCTGTATGCTGCAGGAAAAGAACACTCAGGCCTGTGAAGCGAAGGATGAGCCATTAACGAGTTTACCCAGTGGAGGCGAGCTTGATGCTCAGGTGTATCAACTCGATGCACATCATTGGACGCAAGGTTCGTCGGCATTTCACTGGTGCTATGTCGACGAACCTTGGGTTTGTCTGTATTTACCTCAATCTTACCGTGGCGATCTGCTGCTCACTTTTACCTGTGAGCAAGGTGAGAGGGTTATCCTCGAGGTGCCGTTTTCGGCGCTAAAACCGATTGGGGATTACCGTATTCAGGCGCAGGAGTTGGCGCAGTTTGGCACCAGCCCCTTTGCCAATGAGTGTCAGTTCCTGCAATACCGCCTCGATCTCTTAGGTCATGAGTTTTATTGCCGTGATGCGGGCGATATGAGTGAGCAACATAGCAACTCTGAGCCGCACCGTTCATGGGAAAACGTCAGCGCCGCGCCAAATGCGTCAGGCAATAAAGACAACTTAAGCGATTTATCATGCTTGGGGCTGGGCTACCACACACTGAGTGTCAGTTTGCTTGGGCTGGCAGATGCTCAGCGAGCCGTAGCTACGGCTTGCTCGTCAGCAGCAAGCAAGACGACTGAGTTCCATGGCACTTTTATGGTGGCGCCGAGAACCGCCTATCAAGGGGTGATGAGCGCTGTGGCTCAAGGAAAGCGCCATAAATCCTGGGGCGTGAGCCTTCAGCTTTATAGTCTGCGCAGCGAAAGCCAATGGGGTATCGGCGACTTTGGCGATTTAGATCAACTTATCGGTTTAGTGGCTGAGTATGGCGCCGATTTTATTCAACTTAATCCATTGCATGCCTTAGATATTGCCGCGCCGGAACATCCGAGTCCCTATAGTCCCTGCGATCGTCGAAGGCTGAATCCGCTGTATATTCATTTACCTAGTGTGCCTGAATTTGAGCCATTAAAGACGGAGTTTGCCGCAAAGGAATGGCAAGAAGCCATTGCCCTACTCAATGCGGAGAACTGGCTCGATTACCCCAAAGTGAGCGAGCTTAAGTATCGCGCCTTTGCACGTTTATACACTGTCTTTTGTGAACAGCATATACAGCCAAACACACCAAGGGCGCAGCGATTTGAGGATTTTGTGGCAGAGCAGGGCACGCCGCTCAGGGAATTTGCCCAAGCCGAATCGCTCCGCAGCCCAAGGGCCATAGCACAGGATGAAGGCTTTTATTTATACCTGCAGTTTGTGGCTGAAGATCAACTGCAATTGTGCCAACTCAAAGCCAAAGAAGCGGGGATGGGCATAGGGCTCATCCGCGATTTGGCCGTAGGCGCTGCGTTACAAGGCGTTGAGGTTCAAGCTAATTCGCAGCAGTTCTGCTTAAACGCCAGCATAGGCGCACCGCCAGATCCCTTCGCGCCGCAGGGACAAAACTGGGGACTTACTCCCCTCGATCCCGTCAAGCTAAAGCAGCATCAATATCGCCATTTTATTGAGCTGACTCGCGCCAACATGACCCACTGCGGTGCGCTGCGAATCGACCATGTGATGGGGCTGCTGCGACTTTGGTGGTGGCCATTGGATAAGCGCCTTGGCCATGGCGCCTATGTGTATTACCCGGTCGAAACCCTGTTGGCGATTCTGTGTCTCGAGAGTCAACGTGCCCGCTGTGTGGTGATTGGTGAGGATTTGGGCCTAGTGCCGCCCGATATTATTCATCGCCTGTATCAGGCGGGGGTCTATTCCAACGAGTTGTTCTACTTCTGCAAAGACCATCAAGGCTTTAAGCCGCCGAGCCAGTATAAGTTCCAGAGTTTGATGATGCTGGCAAACCATGATGTCCCGACCTTAGTCGCTTGGTGGACGGGCAGCGATTTACACCTGAGGCGGCAACTCGAATTACTCAAGACTGATGAAGAACTGGGTGATGCGCTCGCTGGGCGTGAGCAGGAAAAACACCAGCTCGCACAGTGCTTAATCTCCCAGGACTTATTGCCAGAGACAGATATTCAACAAATTGATATTGAAGATTTATTAACGGCGTGGATGCCATTTGGCGCCTCGGGCAACAGCGCACTTTACAGCGTGCAATGGTGCGATCTGCTCGGGGATCGCCATGCGGTGAATATCCCCGGCACTTGGCTCGAGTACCCCAATTGGCAGCGGCGATTGCCCATCAGCCTAAGTGAAGCCGCTGGTAGGCCTACGCTGGCTGAGCGTTTGCAACGCATTGCTGCAGCGAGACATTTGCCAGAAACGGCTGCACATACAGATACCCTTTGACTAAAAATGGAAGCCAAATGATGACTCAAGCCCAGACTTACTTCTATGACGGTAGCGATGTCGCGCTGTTAAACGGTCAATATACGGATGTGTTTTCCCTGCTCGGCATGCACAGCATCAACGAGGGCAAGGCCTTGGTGGTGCGCTGTTTTTTACGCAATGCCCACAAGGTTGATGTGATTAGTCTTAAGGATGGCCGTAAGGTGGCGAGCCTTGAGCGCGTCAATGAGGCTGGGCTTTTTGCGGGTACGCTTGGTAGACGGGTTAAGCCCTTTTTGTATGCGCTGCGGGTGACTTATCCCCTCTGCGAGCTGGATATTATCGACCCCTATCAGTTTGGCTCCCTCCTCGATAGTCAGGACTTGTACCTCTTCGGTGAGGGAAGTTCTGAGCAGGCCTATCGCTTTTTAGGTGCGAATTGGCGCCAAGTCGATAGCGTCGAAGGCGTGCATTTTTGCGTATGGGCGCCCAATGCTAAGCGAGTCTCTGTGGTAGGGGATTTTAACCACTGGGACGATACTCGTCATGTGATGCGCCAACATCAGGCCAACGGCTTGTGGGAGATTTTCTTGCCTGATGTTGCCGAAGGCGCGCACTATAAGTTTGATTTGGTTTATCAAAATGGCGAGCGCCACGCCAAATCTGATCCCATGGCGACCCAAATGGAATGTGCGCCGCACAATGCCTCCATAGTGCCGAAAAAACACCAACATCCGTGGGCAGATACACAATGGATGGGCAAACGAGCGACCACGGCCTGGCATCGCGCAGCCATGTCTATCTACGAAGTGCAGTTAGGCTCTTGGCGCCGAAAAGGTGAGTTTGGTGAGCAATATTTTGATTATCAAGACTTAATCGAGCAGTTGATCCCCTATGTGAAGGAGCAAGGCTTTACCCATATCGAGTTGATGCCGGTCAGCGAGTATCCCTTCGACGGCTCTTGGGGGTATCAACCCGTTGGCCTGTATGCGCCGACCCATCGTTTTGGCGATGCTAATGGCTTAAAGGCCTTTATCGATGCTTGCCATCAGGCCGAGATTGGCGTGTTACTCGATTGGGTGGCGGCGCATTTCCCTAAGGATCCCCATGGCCTTGTGCGTTTTGATGGCTCTTGCCTCTATGAGCATGAAGACCCGCGCAAAGGCACGCACCCCGATTGGGATACTCTGATCTATAACTATGACCGTGGTGAGGTGCGCAGTTTTCTGCTCAGTAATGCCTGCTATTGGCTGCGGGAATTTCACTTAGATGGCCTGCGGCTAGATGCCGTGTCATCCATGTTGTACCTCGACTACAGCCGTGAACCCGGGCAATGGCTGCCCAATGCCTATGGCGGACGGGAGAATTTAGAGGCGATTCACTTTCTGCAAATGCTGAATCAGCGTTTGTATCAAGCCTTCCCCGGCATTTGCATGATTGCTGAAGAGTCGACCGCCTTTGCGGGCGTGACTAAGCCGACGGACTGCGCTGGGCTGGGTTTTGGCTTTAAGTGGAATATGGGCTGGATGAACGACAGCTTAAGCTACTTGGGGCGCGATCCCATCTATCGCCAGCATCACCATAACCAGCTGACCTTTAGCCTGATGTATGCCTACTCAGAGCAATTTATGCTGTCGATAAGCCACGATGAAGTGGTGCACGGCAAGGGCTCTTTGCTGCATAAAATCCCCGGTGATGATTGGCAAAAGTTTGCCACCCTCAGGGCCTATTACGGCTTTATGTGGGGGCATCCAGGCAAAAAATTACTGTTTATGGGCAGCGAGTTCGCCCAGCGCGACGAATGGAACCATAACCATAGTCTCGATTGGCATTTGCTTGCTTTTGAGCCCCACCAAGGCGTGCATCGCTGGCTTCGCGATCTGAATCAGCTTTATCGACAATACCCCGCCTTATCCGTGCTCGACTATGAGTCACAGGGTTTTCGCTGGCTCGATTGTGACAATGGCCGCGACAGTATTTTTAGCTTTGTTCGCTATGGCGAGGGTAGTGATGTGCCCTTAGTGTTTGTGGTGAATATGACACCCACTCTGCACCAAGGATTTCGTATCGGCTTGCCCCAAGGCGGAGATTTCTGTGAGTACCTCAATAGCGACAGTCATCTCTATGGTGGTAGCAATCAGGGGAATGCGGGCAAGGTGATTGCCGAAGATTTACCTTGGCAGGGTATGGCATCGAGTGCGCTGATCACTGTGCCGCCTCTAGGGTGCTTAATCCTTGGGCCTGCGACGGGTGTGCCAAGAGATACCAGCCTATGACGAATCCTGCGCCTGTAGATGCTGATGGCTCAACCTTGTATAACCTAAGCGCGGGTCAACCTTTTCCCTTAGGGGCGACAGTCGATGATGGCGGGGTGAATTTCGCCCTGTTTTCGGCCCATGCTACAGGGGTGGAGTTATGTCTGTTTGATGCCCAAGGCGAGGTGGAAATTCAGCGCATCGCCTTGACGGAGCAGACCCAGCAAATCTGGCATTTGTATGTGCATGGACTGAGTGCCGGTCAGCTGTATGGCTACCGTGTTTATGGTCCCTACGAGCCGCAATTAGGGCACAGATTTAATCCGCATAAATTGCTGTTAGACCCTTACGCGCGCCAGCTCGTGGGGCGTTATCACCACCATATTGCCAACTTTGGTTATGAGATTGATAACCCCAGTGAAGACTTATCTTTCAGCACCTTAGATAACGCGGACTTTGTGCCAAAGTGTAAAGTGGTCGATATTCGGCCCCTTTTTGATGCCGCTAAGGCGCATACTATTCGGCCGCTTGAAAGCAAGCGTGAGCCATTGCCATTTGAGCAGTGCATTATCTATGAGATGCACTTAAAGGGATTTACCGCGCTGCACCCTGAAATAGATGCGCCGCTGCGTGGCACTTTTGCAGGGCTGGCATCGAATGCCGCGATAGATTACTTAGTCAAACTCGGGGTGAATTGTGTCGAGTTGCTGCCGGTTCAGGCATTCTTCTCCGAGCCTTTTCTACTTGAAAAACACTTATCTAACTATTGGGGCTATAACAGCATCGGCTTTTTTGCGCCTGAGCCGAGTTATCTGTCGAGTGAGGATATCGGTGAGTTTCGCACTATGGTGGATGCGCTGCACGGCGCGGGCATCGAAGTTATTCTCGATGTGGTCTATAACCACAGTGCCGAGGGCAGTCGCCTCGGGCCAACCTTTAGTTTTCGCGGTATCGACAATCTGAGTTATTACCGCCTGCATCCAAATGATAAACGCTTTTATATCAATGATACTGGCTGCGGTAATACCTTAAACCTCAACCATCCGCGCATGTTGCAGTTGGTGTTAGATTCGCTGCGTTACTGGGTCGAAGTGATGGGCGTCGATGGTTTTCGCTTCGATTTAGCCGCTTGTCTAGGCCGTGAAGCCTATGGTTTTGACCCTGGAAGTGGTTTTTTCGATGCGCTGCTGCAAGACCCTGTATTGTGCCGGGTGAAGCTGATTGCCGAGCCTTGGGATATTGGCCCTGGCGGTTATCAGCTGGGGAGTTTCCCGGTGGCCTTTAGCGAATGGAATGACAGATACCGAGACACTATGCGGCGTTTTTGGCGTGGCGATCACGGCATGTTGCCCGAGTTTGCGCGGCGGTTTCATGGCTCGGGGGATTTCTTTGAGCATAGTGGTCGACCTCCTGCCGCCAGTATCAATTTCTTAACCAGTCACGATGGTTTTACCCTTAAAGATTTAGTGAGTTTCTGCGAGCGGCACAATTGGGCCAACGGTGAGGAAAATCGCGATGGCCACCATGAGAACTTTAGCTATCACTATGGGGTAGAAGGCGACACCGACGACGCCACCATTCTCGCGCTGCGCGCACGCCAGCAACGCAATCTATTGACCACATTATTCCTATCCCAAGGCGTGCCCATGTTACTCAGCGGCGATGAGACAGGCCGCACTCAAAGTGGAAATAATAACGCTTATTGCCAAGATAACTCATTGAATTGGTTTGATTGGTCAGCAGATGGAATGGATAAATCACTGCTGAGTTTCACATCGCAATTGATTGCTTTGCGTAAACGCTTTCCACTCTTGTGTTCCAAACGTTTTATCCATGAGCAGCTAGTGGCCAATGCCTTCGATTGGTCGTCTGATTCATCTTCAACTCAAGCAGCAAGCCCTGTATCAACCCCATTGGGGGCGAGGCTGGATTGGTTTAGTCGCCAAGGTGAGCCCATGAGCAAAAGCCTGTGGAGTGAGTCCATGGGTCGCAGCCTTTGCGTGGTGTTATCGGGTAATTTAACCGCCACTCAACCACAGGCTCAGGGTGACAGCCTCCAAGCGCTGCTGTTGATGGTCAATGCCGATGAGCATCCCTTGGCCTTTACCCTGCCGATTTTTGACGGTTTAGGGCCGTGGCAATGCCTGCTGCATACCCAAACTGATCCACAATTTTTAACTCCCACTGAGCCGCTGGATGCTCAGTCCTCACCGACGCGGTACTTGCTACAGGATCGCAGTCTTATGCTGTTTCATGCTGATTTTATAAGGAATTAACTATGAGTCATAACAGTGAGCTGAGCCCAAATACCAGCGGCGTTCCCCAAAAAAAACGTGCCACTAAGGCCGCGCCGAGTAAGCCAAAAGCGACACTCGAACCCTGCGAGCCCTGTGATGCCCTGCCCGCGACCTTTAATCGCCATGTGCGTTACGGATTAAGCCGCGGCGAAGTGGCTCACGGTGAGTTATTTCAAGCGCTGGCACTCAGCGTTAAAGAGCAAATGTTAGATGAGTGGCGTGAGACGCGCATCAAAGATAGCTGCTATGACAACAAGCAAGTGGCCTACTTATCGCTGGAGTTTCTGATGGGCAGGGCATTAGGTAATGCCTTGTTAAATTTAGATTTAGACCAAGATAGCCGCGAGGCGCTTAGCCAATATTCCGTGTCTCTTGAGGAGCTTGAAGAGGCCGAACACGACGCAGGTTTAGGCAATGGTGGCCTTGGGCGACTCGCCGCGTGTTTTCTCGATAGCTGCGCCAGCATGGACTTATCCGTGACTGGGTATGGCATTCGTTACGAATACGGCATGTTCGCCCAGAAGATTGTCGATGGCTATCAGGTGGAGCGTCCTGACCGCTGGCTGCGTGAGGGCAACCCGTGGGAGGTACGCGTTCCGCACCATAATGTGACTGTAAAGTTCTTCGGTCACACCGAATCCTATGTGGATAAACAAGGGCGCAGACACATGATTTGGGTCGACACTCAAGATGTGCTCGCCGTGGCCTATGACATGCCCGTGCCAGGTTATCGCAATGGCCGGGTGAATAGCCTCAGACTCTGGAAGGCCGAAGCGACGGATGACTTTGATTTAGCAGAGTTTAACCAAGGGGATTACACAGAGGCGGTGGCATGCAAGAACCTCGCTGAACAAATCACTATGGTGTTGTACCCCAACGATGCTAGCGAAAACGGTAAAGAGCTGCGGCTACGTCAGCAGTACTTTTTGTCCTCCGCCAGCCTGCAGGCGATCTTGAAGCGTTGGGTGCATCACCACGGCCATGACTTCAGTGAGTTTGCCGCGAAAAATGTGATCCAACTGAATGACACTCACCCCAGTATTGCCGTACCCGAATTAATGCGGCTGCTGGTGGATGAATATGGCCTCGAATGGGACGCCGCTTGGGCGATTACCAGCCACACCATGGCTTATACCAATCACACATTATTGCCCGAGGCGTTAGAACGCTGGCCCGTGCGTATGATGGCGCTGATGTTGCCGCGAATTTTAGAAATCATCTATGAAATCAACGCCAGATACCTCGATTTAGTTGCCCATCACTGGCCGGGGGATGGTGCCAAACTGGCCAGCATGTCGATCATTCAAGATGGCCCCGATCCCCATGTGCGCATGGCGTACTTAGCCATAGTGGCTAGCTTTTCGGTAAACGGCGTGGCAGCGCTGCATACCCAATTATTAAAATCGGGCCTGTTTAAGGATTTTTATAGCCTGTGGCCGGAGAAGTTTAACAATCGCACCAATGGCGTGACGCCAAGACGTTGGTTAGCCCACTGCAATCCCGCGCTCGCCAAACTGTTAACCAGCCATTTAGGCAAGGGCTGGGTGACGGATTTAAGCCAGCTGACGGCGCTCAATGCCTTAAACCAAGACGCTAGCTTTATTCAAAAGTGGCGTGAGGTGAAACAAGCCAACAAGGTGCAACTCGCCAAGATGATCGCCAAGGAATGTGGCGTCGAGTTTGACCCTGCAATGCTGTTTGATGTGCAGGTTAAACGGATCCACGAGTACAAGCGTCAGTTACTCAATATTCTGCATGTGATCCATCTTTACCATCAAATCCAGCAGGGGCACACGGAGCATCTAGTGCCACGCTGTGTGCTGATTGGCGGTAAAGCGGCGCCAGGTTACTTTATGGCGAAACTCATCATCAAACTCGCCAGTAATGTTGCCCATATGGTCAACTGCGATCCTGTGGTGGCGCCTTATCTGCGCTTTGCGTTTCTGCCCAATTACAACGTCAGTGCCATGGAAAAAATTTGCCCAGGAACTGATGTCTCCGAACAAATCTCCACCGCGGGTAAGGAGGCCTCTGGCACGGGCAATATGAAGTTCATGATGAACGGCGCACTCACCATAGGCACCTTAGATGGCGCCAATATCGAGATGCTCGAAGAGGTCGGCGAGGATAACTTTTTCCTCTTTGGCCTCAACGCCGAGCAAGTGACCCAAATGCGCTGCGATTATCAACCGCAACGGATTATCGCCGAGTCCCACGCCTTATCCGAAGTCATGGCCTTACTCAAGAGCGGCCATTTTAACCTGCTGGAACCGGGGATTTTCGATCCTATTATCGCTTCGATTGAAAGCGCGGATGATCAGTGGATGACGGCGGCGGATTTCGACAGTTATCGCCTCGCTCAAGAAGCGGTGGCGAAGGCCTATAAAGATCCGAAAAAGTGGACACAAATGAGTATTCGCAACACGGCGGCCAGTGGTCGCTTCTCCAGTGATGTGACGATTGCTGGCTATCGAGATGATATTTGGAAACTGTAACGGAGAGGTTAATGAGCAAAGGAATGCGCAGTTGTATGCAATCCTGCGGCCTTAGGGCGGCAGGGAAGAGTGGTTGTGAAGCAATCGGCACTGATGTGCTATTTGGGGAGTAGAGCCTATGTCTAATGTACGTTATATCAGTAATTTAACTCGTGAAACCTATGCATTGATTTTGGCTGGTGGCCGAGGCTCGCGTTTACATGAACTCACCGACTGGCGCGCCAAACCCGCGCTGTATTTCGGGGGCAAGTTTAGGATCATCGATTTTCCGCTGTCGAATTGCATCAACTCGGGGATCCGCCGCGTTGGGGTAGTGACCCAATATAAGTCGCACTCGTTAATTCGCCACGTGATGCGTGGTTGGGGCCACTTTAAAAAGGAATTAGGTGAGTCGGTGGAAATTTTACCTGCCTCACAACGTTACTCTGAGAATTGGTATCAAGGCACGGCCGACGCGGTATTCCAAAATATCGACATCATCCGCCATGAGTTGCCTAAGTATGTGATGGTACTCTCGGGTGACCATGTGTATCGCATGGATTACGCTGGCTTACTGGCCGCCCATGCCGAGTCCGGCGCCGATATGACAGTCTCCTGCCTCGAAGTGCCCGTGGCAGAAGCGGCGGGTGCATTTGGGGTGATGGAAGTCGATGACGAGATGCGCATCCTAGGATTTGAAGAAAAGCCCAAACATCCTAAACACTCCCCTGGCAATCCCGAGAAGTGCCTCGCCTCGATGGGGAACTATGTGTTTAACACTGAGTTTTTGTTCGAACAGTTGAAGAAAGATGCGCAAAACGCCAATTCCGATCGCGATTTTGGCAAAGACATTATTCCCTCGATCATCGAAAAACATAAAGTGTTTGCCTATCCCTTTAAGAGCGCCTTCCCCAACGAGCAAGCCTACTGGCGCGATGTGGGCACCTTGGATTCCTTCTGGCAGGCCAATATGGAATTGTTATCGCCAACGCCTGCTTTAAACCTATACGATGCCAAATGGCCGATTTGGACTTATCAGGAGCAATTGCCCCCCGCCAAGTTTGTGTTCGACGATGACGATAGACGCGGTATGGCGGTGGATTCGATTATTTCCGGCGGCTGCATTATCTCGGGCGCGACCGTGCGCCGCAGCGTATTGTTTAACGAGGTGCGGGTCTGTTCCTACTCTGTGGTTGAGGATTCGGTAGTACTGCCCGATGTGGTGGTGCTGCGCCATTGTAAGATTAAAAACGCCATCATCGACAGGGGCTGCATCATCCCCGAAGGCACAGTGATCGGTTATAACCATGACCATGACAGGGCAAAAGGCTTTAGGGTGTCCGAGAAAGGCATCACCTTAGTCACCCGCGATATGCTGGGGCTGCCGGTGGGCTACGAGTAAGGCCAAGCCGATAATTTGCTTGAATATTAACCCTGTTGGAGTATGAAGTTAGGTGAAACGCATATTAATGGTCGCCGCGGAAAATGGGGCGCTTAAAGGCGCAAAAGTGGGCGGTATGGCGGATGTGATACGTGACTTGCCCCAAGCCCTCGCTGGTGTTGAGATCCAAGCCGATGTCATTATGCCAAGCTACGGATTTTTAACGGGTCTTGGGGCAAAACTTACTCATGAGTTCGAGGTGAGTTTTGCCGGGCGTAATGAACCGATTAAGCTGTATTGGTTGGCGCATCCTAAGGTTGAGGGCGCCAATATTTACTTGCTCGAACATGGACTGTGGCAATCGAGCCCCGGGCAGATTTATAGCCAAGGCACGAATGATCGCCCCTTTGCCGATGATGCGACTAAGTTTGCACTTTTGTGTGCAACCGTAGCCAAAGCCTTAGTGACTGGGTTTGTGCCTATGCCTCAGCTTTTACATCTGCACGACTGGCATACGGGATGTTTAGCCATGCTGCGGGCGCTGGCGCCTGAGTATCATGCATTGCAAAGCATAGAATGTGTGTTTTCGATTCATAATCTTGCGCTGCAGGGGATAAGGCCGCTCAGCCATGATACCTCAAGCTTTGCGGCTTGGTTTCCTCACTTATTTACTCAGTTAGATGAAAGCCAACGCGCCCAGATTATCGACCCCCGTTATCCCCATTGCATCAATCCGATGCGGATGGGGATCATTCTGGCTGGGAAAGTTCATTTAGTCTCACCGACCTATGCCAAGGAGGTATTGCTTCCCTCTCGTCCCGAATTGGGCTTCTTCGGTGGCGAAGGGCTAGAAGCCGATTTGCAACACAAAGCCGAGCAGGGGCGGGTGCTTGGTATTTTAAACGGTTGTGAATACCCCGAGGCTTTAAGTAAAAGATCCCTAAAACGCATGGGATTAACTGAGTTTAGGGCGTTACTAGGGGGTATCGAGTCGGCTTTAGTCCAGTGGCAGGGAGCTAAGAGTCAGGTCAGTGGCGTCGATATGATTGCCTTTACTCGACTGCAGGCGCTGTGGCGTCAAGCCTCATCGGGAGAGTTCCCAGCATTTTTGCTGACGTCGGTTGGTCGGCTTACCGATCAAAAGGTATTGATCCTGCGCCATATTTTGCCTTCGGGGTTATCCGTATTAGAGACACTACTCTTGCAATTACAACAGATGCAGCCCAAGGCACTGTTTGTGATGCTTGGCAGTGGTGACCCAGAGATAGGGCAATTTTTTCAAACCCTTGCTGCTAAGTATGCCCATTTTGTGTTTTTACAGGGATACCATGAGGAGCTGTCCCTGAGTCTTTATCAGCACGGAGACTTGTTTTTAATGCCAAGTTCCTTTGAGCCATGCGGCATAAGCCAGATGCTTGCTATGCGTTGCGGTCAGCCTTGCCTAGTACACGGCGTTGGTGGATTACAAGATACGGTCGAGGACAATATCGATGGCTTTGTGTTTTATGGCGAAGATACTAGGCATCAGGGCGTGGCCTTGCTGGTAAAACTTGCCGAAGCGCTGGTAAAATTTGACGGCAGCGACTGGACGCAATTAAAACGTAAGGCGAAAGCGCGGCGCTTCGAATGGCATGACATAGCACTTGAATACAAGAAACATCTCTACAACATTTTGTGAGTTACCCCTTGTAATTAGATCATGATTTGTAAGCGATTCTGCTACACTTGTGAGGGATAGTTTTATGTAAGATAAACCGTTTCCTCATTTTTGGAGTTGCTTCCACATTCATGGATAAAAGCATTTTCTTACCCTTAGTACAAAATGCGGCGTTATTGCTCGCTCTCGTGTTTTTGTACGATGCTATTCCTAAAAAGCATCAGCGACAGTATTTTCTTCTGTGGCGGTTGGGGATCGGATTACTCATAGGTGGCATAGGTGTCACTATCATGAGTACCCCATGGATGTACGAACCCGGTATTATCTTCGACACTCGCTCAGTGCTTTTATGTGTCACCGGCCTTTTTTTTGGTGGTTTGCCCACTGTGGTGGCGGTAATTATTACCGGTATTTACCGGATCAGTATTGGTGGCGCGGCCATGTGGGTCGGTCTTGGCGTCATTATGTCCTCGGGCTTGATTGGCGTGATATGGCGTCAATACCGTAAGTCCTATCTTGCCAATATCTCGGGTAGAGAAATCTTCAGTTTTGCCTTTGTGGTGCACATAGTGATGCTGTTGTGGTTTTTCCTGCTGCCGAGCAATGTCGCCATTCCCTTGCTGCAAAAAATCATGTTACCCGTGTTAACCATATATCCCCTCGCGACTTGGTTACTGAGTCGCTTGCTCTCCCGCCGTTTTGAGCTGGAGCGTGACGAGCAGATCCGCCTTCAGGATGATTTTCTGTTCCGCAGCCAGTTTAATGTCGGCAATATCGGGATTGCGATTACAGATATAGATCAAAAGTGGATCAAGGTGAACCCAAGACTGTGCCAGATGCTGAAATACTCAGAGGATGAGTTATTGCATATGACCTGGAAACAACTTACCCATCCCGACGATATTGAGGCGGACATAGTCAAGTTTGAGTTAATGCTGGCGGGCAAAATTGATAACTATGAAATGGATAAGCGCTTTATCGCCAAAGATAATTCAGTTGTTTATACCCATATGACGGTGGCCTGTAAGCGTGCGAGTCATAATGTGTTATTGGTGATTGCAGGCTATTTGGATGTCACGGCGCAAACCCTAGCCGATAGGGAAGTGCTCGCTAGCCGTGAGCAACTTGAGCTGGTATTGAGTAGTAGCGATCTCGGTGTGTGGGATTGGGATATCCGCAATGACCATATTGAGCGCAATGCCCGCAGCGCCGATATTTTAGGTTGTGACATCGACACGCTCAATGCCAATAGCCGCCAGTGGATGGACTCGATAGTGGCCGAAGATAGACCCAAGGTGCTGCATTCTATCGAAGCCCATATTCGCGGGGAAACGCCACAACATAAGATGGAATATCGCTTAAAAACCCTCAATCGTGATATCCGCTGGATTTTAGATACTGGCAAGGTCGTGAGCCGTGATGCCGATAACAATGCTTTGAGAATGTGCGGTACCTATACCGATATTACTGAGGCTAAGTTGATTGAAGAATCCCTAAAGCTCTCGGCACTGGTGTATGACAACAGCTCTGAGGCCATGAGTGTACTCGATGAAACGGGCATTATCATCACAGTCAACGCGGCCTTTACCGAGATCACTGGCTATAGTGAATCGGAAATTCGTGGGCAGCATATTCGCATGCTTTACTGCGATCTCAACGGCCACGGCTTTTATACCGAGATGAATAATGAAATCCGCGAAAAAGGCCAGTGGCAGGGGGAAATGCGCCAACGACGTAAAAACAATGAGGAATACGTTATTTGGCTAACCATAAACACCATTAACGATAAAGATGGCCAACCTTATCGCCGTGTGGCGCTGTTTTCCGATATCACGGATAAAAAGCACAGTGAGCATCTGATTTGGAAACAGGCTAACTACGATACGCTCACGGGCTTGCCGAATCGGCGTATGTTGCTCGAGTATTTGGGCGCCGAAATCAAGAGTGCCGACCGTAATCGCAATCACTTTGCCTTGATGTTCCTCGATCTGGATTACTTTAAAGAAGTGAACGACACCCTAGGCCATGCCATGGGGGATCTGTTACTTATCGAAACCGCCAATCGCTTGAAATCCTGTGTGCGGGATGCCGATGTGGTGGCGCGACTCGGCGGCGATGAATTTACTGTCGTGCTCAGTGCTATGGCGGATCATAAGGGGATTGAACGGGTCGCCGAACATATTTTAAGGCGCATTGCCGAGCCTTATGTGCTCGGGGAGGAAACCGCCTATATCAGTGCCAGCATCGGGATTACCCTTTATCCCGATGATGCAACCAGCATCGAAGGGCTACTCAAACATGCGGATCAGGCCATGTATGCGGCGAAAGATCAGGGCCGCAATCGTTTCAACTACTTCACTCCTTCGATGCAGGAATATGCCAAGTATCGGATGCGCTTAATCCAAGATTTACGCCAAGCGGTTGTTAACAAAGAGTTTGAACTGCATTATCAACCCATAGTGACTATGGGGACTGGCGAGGTGCTTAAGGCCGAGGCGTTATTGCGTTGGTTCCACCCCGAACGGGGGCAGGTTTCACCGGCGGAATTTATTCCCGTTGCGGAAGATACTGGGCTGATTGTTGAGATTGGTAACTGGGTATTTGAGCAAGCGGCACGCCAAAGTGCTCAGTGGCGCAAAACCTTTGGAATCGAGATCCAGATCAGCGTTAACAAGTCCCCTATCCAGTTTCGGGACGAGGGCACCTTGCTGCACAATTGGCTCGAATTACTCCAGAAATTAGATGTCACCGGCACGGGCGTGTGCGTCGAAATTACCGAAGGGTTACTCCTCGATGCCAGTATGGGCGTCACCGAAAAACTCCTCGCCTATCGGGATGCTGGCGTGCAAGTTTCCTTAGATGACTTCGGCACAGGCTATTCATCACTGGCGTATTTGAAAAAATTCGATATCGACTATTTGAAAATTGATCAATCTTTCACCCGCCATATCGATACCGATGAAAGCGACCAAACCCTGTGCGAGGCGATTATCGTAATGGCCCATAAATTAGGAATGAAGGTCATTGCAGAAGGGGTCGAAACCGAGGCGCAGCGCCAAGTATTGCTCAATGCGGGGTGCGACTACGGACAGGGCTATTTATTTTCTAAACCCGTGACAGCGACTGAGTTTGCGAACCAGTATTTACTCAAAGAGGCGTAGTGACTCACCCTGTTTCGCAATAGTCTTTCGTTTGTGCCTATAAATGTAGCGCAAATTTTGCTAGACTCCGCGGCCCAGTTTAAGGGCATGATGCAGAAATCAACAATCTTGAAGAACATGATTTATCATCTCTTCGATTCTTCTCTTTTCTGCTGCGCATTTAGCAAATCCTATCGACTAACACCTAAGAGTTCCTATGAAATTTGACACACTCGGCTTATCTTCCCCCATTTTGAATGCGATAACTGAGTGTGGCTATCAGCAACTCACGCAAGTGCAGCAGCAGGTGATCCCCTTAGCACTCGAGGGGAAGGACATTATGGCCTGCGCCCAAACGGGAACGGGCAAAACTGCCTCTTTTGCTTTACCCGTTCTCGAGCAACTGTCAAAGCAGTCAAATGATAAGCCTTTGCTTAGGGCGCTGGTGATGACGCCGACCCGTGAGCTGGCGATTCAAGTTTGCGCTAATATTCAAAAATACAGTCAGTTCTTACCCCTGAAAACCTTAGCGGTTTATGGCGGTGCGAATATGAATCCCCAGCGCAAAGGGGTGGAGCAAGGCGTCGATATTCTCGTCGCGACGCCGGGGCGATTATTCGACATTATTGGCCAGTTCAATTTAGATCTGTCCACTGTGACCACCTTAGTGATCGACGAAGCGGACCGCATGCTCGATTTAGGCTTTGTGCGCGACATTGAAAAGGTGAAGCGCCTTATTGCGACAGAGCACCAAACCATGTTGTTTTCAGCCACCTATAGCGATGCGGTGAAGCAACTCTCCCATAAGATGCTCAATCAACCCGAGTGGGTCAATGTGGCCGAAAATGCCACTGCATCCACAGTTGAACAGCTCGTTTATCGAGTCGATAAACGCCGTAAGGCCGAGTTATTGTCCGAGTTAGTGGGGCGCAACAATTGGCGTCAAGTACTGGTGTTTGCTAGTACCAAGGAATGCGCCGAGCATTTATTGCAGGAATTAACCTTAGATGGGATCAGTGCTGGCGTCTTCCACGGGGACAAGACCCAAGGTGCACGTAATCGTGTGCTCGAAGATTTTAAAGCGAGCAAACTGCGGGTGCTGGTGGCGACGGATGTCGCCGCGCGTGGGTTAGATATTCAGGCACTGCCTTTAGTGATTAACCTAGAGCTGCCTTTCCTAGCAGAAGATTATGTTCACCGTATTGGCCGTACTGGTCGTGCGGGACTCTCGGGCCGCGCGATTTCATTTGTCTCCCCCGCAGACGATGAGATGCTGGCCGAGATTGAAGCCTTAATCGGACAAACTTTGCCTGTCACTGTGCAACCTGGTTATGAAGAAGGCACGCCGCTGCCCGCGCGCTACCGTGATGCACCTGCGGCAACCACTAAGACCAAATGGAGTTATAAAGCGCCAAAGGATCGGACTATTGGCAAAGCAAGTTCTGCCGGAAAGTCGAGTGAGAGCCAAGCCCGTGCCCGAAAATCCCCATCCCGCGAAGGTAAGTATTCAAAGGATAAGGCGAAATTTAGCTCATCTCAGACTCCGCTCTCTCGTGGAAAGCCCCAGAGTGGCAATAAACTAAAAAAGTGATGGGTTTATCACTGCATCAGCGCGCCTAAGGCGCGCTTTTTGTTGAGCTTTAAAGGGATAATCCCTACACTCGAATGCCCTCAATTCTGTTCGTTGCCATGAGAGTGTCGTCCATGATAGTCAAAGCCATTCCCACTAATATCATCACAGGTTTTTTAGGCGTAGGTAAAACCAGCCTTATTAAGCAACTCCTCAAGACCAAACCCGAGGGAGAAACCTGGGCGGTATTAGTGAATGAGTTTGGTGAGGTCGGTATTGATGCCGGGCTGATGGATGCCAGCGATAGCGGCGTACAAATCCGCGAAGTAGCTGGTGGCTGTATGTGCTGCGCCGCGGGCGTGCCTACTCAAGTGGCCATTAACCAACTGATTGCCCGCGCTAAGCCCGATAGATTGCTGATTGAGCCGACGGGGCTGGGTCATCCCAATGAAATTATCAAAGTGCTCAGCGCGCCCCATTATCACAATGTGATCAGCTTGCGTAGCACCCTATGCCTTATTGATGCCCGTAAATTAAGGGATGAACGCTACCGTGGGCACGATAATTTTATCCAGCAGTTGCAAGTCGCCGATGTGATAGTCACGACGAAAACCGATTTATACCCCGAGTTTGAAGCGGCGCAGGGCGGGCAATTAGCGGACGAATTAATAGAATATCTCAATGAGTTACAGCTGAGTCATACCTTGGTACTTGAGCATAGTGCATCACAGGAATTATCCGCATCCTTACTTGAATCACTCAGGCAACCCAGACGTCAATTCGCTAAGACATCGAGTAGCAAGTCCGCGGCTTTTAAGCCTATAAGTTCGTCTTCGAGTCTCTTGCGTCTTACCGCCGACACTATAGGCCAACAGGGGATTTTTGCCGGGGACGCCAGCAGGCAAGGATTTAGGTTCGATGCGCGCGGCATAGTGCGTAAACACAATCAGGGCGAAGGTTGTTTTAGCTGCGGCTGGGTATTTGAGCCGATGCAGGAATTTGATTTTGATAAATTGCTGCAGTTTATTGCGATGCAGACGCAGGCCAATTCGATGCTACTAAGGTTAAAGGCAGTGATGATCACCAGCGATGGCATTGCGGGGATCAATTGGAGCGATGGCGACATGGCGGTCACTGAGTTGGACGATAGCCTAGACTCGCGCTTAGAAATGATTGCGACCCAAGAGATGAATTGGGATGAGGTTGAACAGGCATTAATTGGCTGTTTAGTGGTTTAGTCCAACGAGATGGTGCTTAAGCATCAAGCTAATCACATTATTTAAGGCGCTAAGCTAAGAGGTGTAAGTTTAGAGACTGGCGCTAGTTGGTGAGCTGAGTGTCGGGAATCGATACTCCACGAGCCTTGGCAAGGCTAGCCAGTTCGCCGCTTTGCACCATGTCCTGCATAAATAGGTCGAAACTTTCCTGAAGCGGTTGAAATTGTGAGTATTTCGGAAAAGCCATAAAACCATCTTGTGTATCAATCGTGGGTGAAATTGGCGCAATAGCCTGTGGGATCTTGATTTGAGCTAGTAGTGCCTGGGTGTTGCGGATATTACTGGCGAGTAGGTCGAGATCGCCACGGGATAAGCGTTCAATACCACTCTTAAGATCAGAAAATTCATTGATTGTGAGCGACCTGGTGCGCTCGTTAAACAAATAGCCGTAACTCCAGCCTTGCATTTTACCAATTCTAAGCCCACGAATACTGTCGTAGTTGCCGTCCCAAGGTAAGGGATTATCGGTTCTGGCGTAAAAAACGATGTCATCACGGTAAAAGGCGAGGGAGGAAAAGGCTAAGATTTTTTGCCGTGCCTCGGAAATATAGGGGCCAATCAGAATATCCGCTTGCCCTCGTTCGACCATGGATTGGGCGCGGCGCCAAGGTGCAATTTGATAGTGAATGGTTACTTTTTGCTTTTCGGCAAAGCGATTCAGAATATCGACACCTAAACCACTGTATTCGCCATTGGCGTTCTGTTCAAAAATCTGACTAAAAGAGGTGCCAACGGCAAGAAGTTCCTCCGCCTCCGCTTGTGGGCAGAGGCTAGCGAGGATAAAAAGGCTGTAAGAGATAAGCACTTTTCTAAATGCCATTGACGGTTCCTTTATGACTACTATAGGAATTTAGTTCAATTTTGAGGCGGTGAGTTGTTAAACATCCTTTTTCCGCAATCTTGGCAAATTGTACACCGATTTTTATTCTTATTCGCAGCTTGTAAAGAGAGGTAATGGGATAAGAATATTCCCTTAAATGGAAGATAAACAAATAAATTCATTAGTGTTTTGCTTGTTTTTACTCTGGTTATACCTGTTTCAATTTGTATCTGTTTAATTCTGGGCATGGATCTACGACGCGGATATTCAGGCAGGCTCAAGCTATCTGAGGTATGCTGCGCCGCCATGCGTTTTTTTCGATAAGAAGTGAGCCGATGAAGTTACAGCAAGTAGATAAAACGATTTACCGTAGCAATATGAACCTGTTTATGGTGGCCTTGGTATTAGGCTTGATTGTGTTATCCCTAAGCTTTGGGGCGGGATTGATTGCGCTCTTTGGCGTAGAGGCTGTGCCCGGTGAGCCGACGGGGAATTTCCATTGGAATCTACTCGGGGTGATTCTGGCGGTGTTGCTCTGTAGCGCCATAGTGTATCAGCTTAAGACTCAGCCCTTTTTTAAAGAAATCTATTACGTCTGGCAGTTAAAGCAGCTGCAAAATCGCATTTATCGTAAGTTGAGTAAAATCCGGGCAGCGGCGGCGAATAATGATATAAACGCCTTGATTACAATGCTGTTTTACTTCACCAGTTTACGCCAAGTCTATCAGCTGGATGATAATACCTTGACCTTATCCACCGTCGATAAGGAACTGACAGAGTTGCAAACACAGTGCGACGCCTTGGGATTAACCCTGTCGGCCGAGCAATTTGAGGTCGAATTCTTAGCGGGCTTTTAGTGGCTTTAGTCAAGCATCCAATAAAAAAGTGAGTGTTTGCACACTCACTTTTTAGATTTAGGATATTGGGGTTTGATATCGCCCCTAAAAAATTAATCCACTAATGCGCTGCTTGTTGCGCCCGTTGCTGCGACAGTAACCACTTACCATAGATATAAATCCCTACAGCCGAAATGGTGCCGATCGCGGCGATAATATACCAAGCCATACCGATATTATGGCTGTGATACAGCAGCTGAGTCAGGTCGTTGGCGTTTTCGCCAGTAAAACTGACTAAGGTAGTAAAAGCTTCCCCTTGCGGGATAGCATTCACATCCGCCGAACTCATGCCTCGCTCGAGTAATAACTCGCGTGAGAACAACTCTTTAGAGGCGAAAATCTCATAGAGTTTAGGGCCGAAATAGCCTTCTAAGCCCCAACCAATCCCTTGCGGTAGCATCACAAAGCCAAGGTACATGGCTTTTTTACCTTCGGGGGCAATGTTACCCATAAACTCGTTCTTCTTTGGGCTTATCATCATTTCGCCAATCGAGAACATGGCGATAGCGAACACGATAAACCAAGCGGCATGGAAGGCGCCGATAAACACAAAGGCCAAGATACTCAGTAAACAACCAATTAGCATGGCGGTTGTGATGCGGTATTTGGCGGTCAGGGCGGCAATTAAAAAGCAGCTGGTCATAATTAGGCCCGCATTGAGGTTAAGCATGCCCTCGGGCATTACCTTAGTGCCTTCGTTATTTAACCCGAGCCAGAATTGTAAAATGCCGTTGCTGGTGCCTTCGCTGCCAAACAGGCTGGTCACAATCACGCTAGTATCGACCCACTCCGAAATATGGATGGGCAGTACGTCGAATAGGGAGTTATACAGGAACCAAAAGCCTGCAAACACCAGCATGTAATAAATCACGATAGGCTTTTTCAGTTCATGCCAAGCATCGCGCCATAGGGCTTCTTGCTTAACTTCACCGGATTTAATTTGTTGATTACGGGCGATACGCTCGGCCTTGCCTGGCTCGGTATACGTCAATAAAAACAGGAAGTTTAGCGAGATAATCGCGGCGCAAGCATAAAACACATTATCCCAAGAAAGCTGGCGCATATGTACGGCAACGAGTGGCCCTAAGAAGCCACCGATATTCACCACTTGGTAAAATATCCCCCAAGCCATGGAGGTGTTATTGCGATTGGTGGAGAGCACTAAGGTGCCTTGAATACCGGGTTTAAAGATACCTGTACCGATGGCGAGTAACAGTGCTCCCGATAAAAAGCCCCAAAAGGTCGGGAAGAACGCCATAGTCAGGTAGCCTATGATTTTAATCACGGTAGAGGCAAAAATGGTTTCCTTGTAACCGACCCGGTCGGAAATCCCGCCAGTAAAGACAGGTACAAAGGTCTGCATAATGGCCCAGAGCGAAATAATGATGCCATAGTCGCTGAGGCTAATCCCAAGACCGCCAGCTGATTCGGGGGCTTTGGCGTATAAGCCCGCACTGGCTTTGACGCCGTAATAGGCGATACGTTCGACCAGCTCCATGCCGCCCACTAACCAAAAAATATAACTTAGGCTAGTGATGGAGGCCCACATGCCTAACTGCTTGACTTCGCGCAGATCATTCTCTGCATTTGGACTACTGTGACTCATGTCCTTCCCTTTATTATTGTTATTGAATTTAATGCCGCTAATTTGTTATTAATTAGATGATTAGCTAAATTATTTCGGCAAGTAATACCTAGATAATTAACCTATTTCGGGCAATTTAAACCTACACTTTACCTAATTAAGGGTTAAATACCAAAAAAGTAGTGAAAAATGATGACTTTCGCCACATCTGTTATTGAGTGGTAGCGAATTTGTCGCCATGGATGGGTAAAAGTGTCTGGTGGTAAGGTATTGTGCTGATTAGTTTTTGTTACAACTCTATCCCGTTAAACGCGATTGGTATTAAGGTAAAATTTAGGTACAATCCACTGCCGCATTTTTGTTCATCATTCTATTTATCTAAGTGAATACCGCCAGAACAATCTGAGTGCGCACCCTGCCTTTATTTTTGTGAGATTAGGTTATGACTGCTATTTCCCATAGCGCAACGGATCAACGCCTGCTGCAAGAGCCGATTTCTAAGCTTTTCTGGCGCTATACCATTCCAACGATTGCTTCCATGTTGGTGACAGGGGTGTATGTCACCATTGATGGTATCTTCGTTGGTCATTATCTCGGTGAAACTGGATTGGCGGGCATGATGTTGGCCTATCCCGTGGGCGCGATTCTCTATGCAGTTGGCGCCATGATAGGCATGGGCAGCGCGGCGTTAGTTTCGATTAACTTAGGGCAAGGTAATGTCGCCAAGGCGCGTAAGTTGCTCGGCAACGCCTTTAGCTTGTGTTTACTGGCGGGGGCATTTTTTGCCTTAGTCGGCGGGATCTTTTCTCGGGATATTTTAATTGCCCTCGGCGCCGAGGGAGAGATACTCGAAAACGCTAACGAATACCTGTTCTGGTATTTTGCCTTATGTCATTTCCCTATTATTTCAATGGCATTTACCACCTTGCTGCGTAACGATGGTCGTCCGTCTATGGTGACCTTTGTGCTGATTTTAGGTGGTGTGCTGAACACCTTTTTAGATTGGCTGTTTATTGTGGTGTTTCCCTTCGGCTTGGCTGGGGCGGCGATTGCCACCATGTTGTCCCAGGCCGTGACTGGTTTACTCTGCCTGCAGCATTTTTTTGGGGCGCGCACGCAGCTCAAAATCAATCTTGAGCAGATGAAGCTAAAGCTCGACAACTGCCTCAATATTGCCCGTGTTGGCCTGCCAAGCTTTTTGATGAACCTGTATTTGTCGATTGTATTGACCCTGCATAACACCGCATTTTTATGGGTCGGTGGTCCTCTGCATGTGGCGGCATACGGGGTTGTGAGTTACACCGAAGCGTTTTTCTATCTGATTTTTGAAGGCATTGCCCTCGGTACTCAACCGATTTACAGCTTTAATGCGGGGGCAGGGCGTTTCGACAGGGTTAAGCAGGCACGCAATATCGCCTTTGGCATGACCTTACTCACAGCGGCACTCGGTTTAGTGTTGATTTATTCCCGCCCCGAATGGTTGGTGTACTTATTTGCCGGTGATAACCCAAGCTTAACGCCCGTCGCGATTGAAGGCATGCGTTGGTATTTCTGGGGCTTACCGATGGAAGGCTTGATTTTAGTTGGCGCGAGTTTCTTCCAAGCGATTAATTGTGCCAAACAGGCATCGATTCTCACTGGGGTGAAATTGCTACTGATCGCCGCCATTATCTATTGCTTTGCTTGGGCGTTTGGGGTGATTGGTGTGTGGGTGTCGCTCGCGACCTGTAGCACTATGCTGGTGATTTGGATGTTTATCGCTATGGGGCGGCTCGAAGTTAACGCTAAAGCCAAAGCCTAATACTGTTTGGCATTATCTTTATGCTTGAAACCGACTTAATACTAGCGTGTCGGCATGCGCTCTGATACATTTCGCTGGTTTAATCCCAGCTTAAAATTAGCGCAGTTTTTAGCGTGTTTTTTGTCACAAAAATACGGCTGCTGACTGACGGTAAAAGCGTGTGGATAGGATAGAATTCTGGGCCGTTTAGGCTCGTCGTTTGTTATTTATGTTTTATGAGGCTCTTATGCGCACCGCTGCAGTCATCTCAATGCTGTTGTTTGGCGTGTTAACCAGTGTTAATGCCAGTGCCAAGGATAATGAGCTAGTGTTTGCTAGCGATTTTGAGGGTAACCGCTTATCCCAACCTTGGTCTTGGATCATGGGCTGCCAATTTGAGGGCGCAGAGCCCCACAGTGGTGAGAGCGCATTGTTATGTGCCGAAGGCAATAGCAGCATTGTCAGTAAATTCCCTGTCTCCGAAGCGGGTCTGTTGGAGTTTTGGGTCAAGACACAAAATATCCAAACCCAATACCGGATTAATGTACTCACATCGCCCGTATTAAAACTGGATGCTCAGTGGCAGCATGTGGCGCTTATTGATATCACCCCTGCAACTACCGAATATTTGGCCCACAGGGTGTCGATTGACGACCCGAGCCGCCAGTATATTCGCCTCGATATCGAATCCATCAATGGCCCCATCAGTTTGGATGACTTAACCCTAGATAAAATTCGCCTCGATATTGCACTGCAAAAAAACGAGCAAAAAATCATTGGCGGCATTTTAGATAAGCTTAAAGAAGACAAAAACTACGAGGTTCAGGCCGAATCCTTTAGAACCCTGGGCAAAAACTATGCCGCCCAGCTCGAAAGCCAAAGACAGTACCTCGAATATTCCAATGCGATTTATTCGAGCATCACCTTCGTATTGGCGACCTCTGAACGTAATAAAATGTCTAACCCATTGGGTTATAACACCTTTAGGTCGGTCTTGACCGATGCTAAGCGGGTGGCGTCGCCCATTCAGCAAGCGCGTTTAGGCTCTATGGTTAAACCCTTTGGTGATTTAGCCACCGCCACCTTAAATGTGGTGAGCGCAGGCGCTTATTCGGCGTTTGCCGAACCCTTTAAATCTTTCCTCGCGGCAACCTTTGACCGTTCAAACTATGACAACAGCGACTTAAGCCGCAGTGATAAAAAGTTTGCCGAGGAAAATGGCCTTAAGATCTATCAGCAGGCCGAACGTTTTATGGCTGAAATCGAGAAAGAGCTGCAACAGGTTACGGCGCTCGATAATGATTTAGTTAGTATGCAGAAGAACTTAGATTATTTCCGTAAGGATTTAGATAAGCATCTGCGCAGCTACCTGCAACACGCCAGTATTGCCCGCACCCCTGAAAATTACAGTAAGGTGATGAGCAAAGATGAGCAGACACGGGCGCAAATTATGGCTGACGTCAATGCCAATATCAGCGCCAAGGCAGAAGCCTTATTAGCTGCGAACAGCAATGCCGAGCTAGTGCAATATATGATTAAAACCACTGAAAAAATGGATGAGTTTCAGGAGTTTAAAGAACGCTTTAACCAAATTACTTCGGCCATGTTAACCTTCTACGACCGTTTTGAGCGCTCGATTGCCGCCGAGCAAAATCCCTTCACCGATCCAAGCGATAGGGCGGTATGGGAACAACATGCCCAAAGTGCACGCAACTATATTCGTCAATCGAAGGAAGCCTTTACTAAGGCCTTTATGTAGTGGGATGCTTATCGCTAAGTGGCAGTAACAGACTAAAATCATGAGGCTTTCGATTTTAGCTTTGGGGTTATTAAGGATATAACAGGACGTCAGAATCATATTCTGTTCGTAGGCAAGGATGATGAGTCAACCCTATACAAGCACTCGATTTGACACAGATACCGCCACAATGGCGGTCTTCGACCCCGCGGCATTAGTCCATCGCTGCGAAGATACGGCCGATTGGTGGTCAGTGCCAAGTGATGAAATTTCAGAAATCAATCAAGGCCATGTGTTATTTGTCGGACTCGGTGCCGATGGCTGTTATGAGGTCGATATTTTCCACAAGCTAGGGGAGGCGGGACTCAGCGGGAATTATCTCAGTGCAAACTTAACCGTATTGTCTGGGTGTTTATATATAGGCGCCGCGGAGCAAGTGCCAGCAGGAGATTTAGGTCCTGAAACGACCCATGGCGGCGCATTAATTTATGCAATGAGAGGCAATATTGAGGTTAGAGTCTATCGACTGACTCCCAACAAACTGGTAGTGGAATATGAGTCAACCTCGGAAGAGGCACTAAACGAGTTTACTTCGAGTCCATCGCTTTAAGCACATGCTGTCTACCCTAACTCCCCATCCAATAGAAAAGCCGCCCAACTGAGGCGGCTTTTTGTAAGTGTTATAGATCATTATTCCAAAGGATGTTCGGGTCACTATTGACGGCTCTTACCATTAGGTTCTATCGGTTATTTTTTCTGAACATATTGCTGTAAAACTGCTAACATAGATGCGCCCGATAAGCCGATCATCAGGGCGCCATTTACAGCCTCTATTGGACCTAATAATTTCCATTTTTCGCTCATCACAATATCGCCATAACCTAAGGTCGCGAAGTTGACCCCTGAGTGGTAAATGGCTTGATGCAGGTTATCGAACTCGCCTAAAAACAGAAACAAGCTGCCCCAAGCGACAATCTGTAAAAGATTGCCTAGTATCACAATCGTTGTGATGCCAAACAGGCCTAATACCCCTGCAGTTAAACTTTCGTGGTCCCGTACCCGCTTTTTGTAAAAACGGATACACCACATAGTGGCAAGAGATTGGAGTAACATATTGATTAATATGATGGGTAAGCCAACCACTAATGCTGATAACATTTTATTCTCCAACAGGGGCTTCTGCGGCGGGCCGACCAGCGGGCCATCGCTGCTCGAGTACCATAAAACAGAGCCAACCATATCCAGCGACTAACAAATACAGACCGCAGCGCATCGCGGCGGCTAACCATACATCTTTACCATTCGCGCTGTCGGCAATCGCAGGCCCAAATAAGATGAGGGCGGTGATCCAACTATTACTCCAAAACGAAGGAGGAAAGCCCGTTGGTACTAATTGGATAAGCCGTTGTGCCAGCCATATCGTCATTAGGCTAAGTAGAAGAATAAGCATTAAGAGCGAAGGCCAAATGCTTAATCCCATCCACAACGCGAATGCCAGTAGGGCGCCCATTAGGGTGGATAACACCAGCTCTTTACCCGCTTGCTTTGCATTCAGCAGGGTACTTTGTTGTGCCAGCATCACAGTCTTCATCACCGCGGGGATATAAAACGCCGGATCGCTGAGTGCGAGTAACCACACAGGGATGACAATAATCGTGGCGCGTAGGGCCAGTCTTTTGGGGTGTTCTGGTGGGGATAGCACTGGTTGTTCTGCGGCGGTTAAGGGGGCGGGGGGGAAAAGGGCATGGGCGATGCCATTAACTAAAGTGCCAATTAATACCCCGACAGCTATCAACTGTGCAATAGCGAGTGCCAATGCTTGCTCCATTAATCCCGCCACAGGAATGAGCGTAATGGCCATCGTCAGTAACATGGCGAGTACGCCTTTGCCTGTGACCGACATGAGCATCAAGTAGTACAGCAGTAAGGCCACTAAAAGCACTGCGGCCTGGGTGTAATAACTCAGTAGGGGGACTAACAATATGCCCGCAGTCATGATTAGCGATAGGAGCGCGCCGCCGATAATGCCCTTTTTTAAACTCAGAGCCTCACCGGGGCGGCATAATATGACCCATGCCATAATACAACCAAGATGTGGCATAGGTAGCCCTAAACCAAAACACACAAACACCGTTAATGCGGTGCCTAGGCTAATTCTGAGTACTGCGCTGTCGGCGTGATGCATGTCTGGCCTCAATACAGGTATGAGAAGAGACTCATGATCCGGATATAGAGGGCGCCGAGTGGGTTCATGAGGCTATGTTCTTCGGTATACACCAAAATATCCGCTTGACCTCCAACTCGTAAGCTCGCCGCTGGCGGCATATCGTCCGATGAGAACGACACTTTAACCGGGAATCGCTGCGCTTGCCTGAGCCAATCGCGGCTATTGCTGACCGTTGGCAGTGAACCTACAGCCTGCTTTTTACCATCGTCGACCCCATAGCCGATACTGCGTATTTGTCCATGAAAAAGCTGTCCTGGCATGCTGTCGAGCAGGATAGCGACGCTGTCACCCACTTGAATATTACCTAGGTTGTTTTCGGTTAACTCCGCTGAAATCCACACATCATGAATGGCAATAAGGGTCATCGCTGGGGCGCCAGCGTTGATAAACTGCCCCACGTCGGTATTTAAGTCTGTGATAACGCCGCGACTTGGCGCGACGACATGGGTATTTTGCCTATCACGCTCGGCTTTGTTCACCGCCGAGCGGGCACTTAATAGTTGTGAGTTGTTTTCGCCATTAACACCAGCGGCCTCAATGGCACGTCTGACATCGGCCTCGGCGGCCGTTACTTGACTACTGGCGGTTTCTCGCGATGCTTGCGCAATTTCGAGTCGGCGTACCGAAATGGCGCCAGGGTCCTGGCGATAGAGACGCTCTTGTCGCTCAGCATCTTTAACTGCGTTACTGTAAGAGGCCCGCATCGCTTGTAATTTTGCTTCTGCCGCTTTAACACCCTCGTTATTGGCTTTAACGCTATTTAACACAGTTTCATAGTCAGATTTTGCTTTAGCAAGCGCAATATCATAGGGCTCTGGATCGATATCAAATAAGGGATCGCCCTCGGCAACATCCTGATTATCTTTTACATACACTTTTAAGATCTGCCCGGTGACTTCAGTTGCAATCGGCACCACAAAGGCTTGAACCCTCGCCTGCGAACTATAGGGAGTCATTCTGTCGGCCAAAAGATACCAGAACAGCAAGATTACTATTGTTGCCAGAAGGCCAAGGGTGGCATATTTGCTGGCCTTTCCTGGAGTCGCTGTACTGTCAGTCATTCACAATTCCCTTTTGAATAGTCGATGTTGGCTGAGCATCTGCTGGAGTGCCAGCTTTGGGCTGATTCGCATCGAACTGCTTGTTATCGAGATGCGGCAGCCATTCATCACGCTTACGAAACTTTTTATCTACCTCTGAGCTCACCAGCGGGCGTTGTCGCCCTTGCTCCCATCCACCGCCAAGCGCTTTGTAGAGGGTGATGAGATTGCCTATATGGGCGCCGCGACTGTTAACGAGCCGTTCTTGTTGGCTAAAGAGGGCACGCTGCGAATCGAGCACGCGTTGGAAATCTGCCATGCCTTCACGATATTGAGTGTTGGCAATTTCGAGTGAACGACTCGCGGCTTCACCTGTTTGAGTCAGCAAGGTAATTTCGGTTGCGCTGTTGGCATAAGCAATGGCAGCATCATCGACTTCCCGCGCCGCTTTAAACACTGTCTCACGGTAGAGTTCGTGTAATTGCTCAAAGCGTGCATCTTCCACTAGGATTTGGTTGGTTAATCTACCGCTGTCGAGAATATTCCAGCTAATCGATGGACCCACACCCCAAGAGAAAATGCTGTGACCGCTGCCCGTGGCATTTAGTCCTAGCGTGCCAGCCAAGGTGATAGAGGGATACAGATCGCTCTCGGCAATGCCAATCAGCCCTGATTGGGTGGCGAGTTGCCGCTCGGCGGTTCTTACGTCTGGACGCCGACGCAATAAATCTGCAGGCATCTCAGTGACTAATGCCAATTGCCCCTGTGGGATCACGCCTGTATTGCTCGCCATCTCGGGTAATGGCCCCGGCGCTCTTGCCAGTAGCGTGCTTAGGGCATTTTGGCTTTGGCGCAGATTTGTCTCTAATGTCGGAATCGTCGAGAGTGTGCTTAAATACTGAGTCTTGGCTTGTTGCACGTCCAGCTCGGCAGTATTACCGCTGCGAAACTGATGCTGAGTGATTTCTAAGCTACGTTTTTGGATTTGCGCATTTTCATGGGCAATTTGCAGCCGCGCCTCTAGGGTGCGAATGGTTACGTACAGCTGCGCCACCTGAGCAATCATCAACACTTGTACATCGTCATATTGGGCTATGGTGGCAAAGTAGTTTGCATCGGCAGACTCGATACTGCGCTGGAATTTACCCCAAAAATCCAGTTCCCAGCCAAGATTGAATGCCGCGCCGTAACTGCTGCCTGAAGTACTGTTGCCACTTTCGGTTTGGCCTGCGCCAATCCATTGGGCTGTGGCCTGGGTTAACTGGGGATTTTTAAGGCTTTCAGCGATACCTAATTGTGCTTGCGCTTCGAGTATGCGTAATCCTGCTATTCGAACATCCGGATTTTTCAGCAAGGCTTCGTCAATCAGACTGCTAAGCGCAGGATCGTTAAGTTGCGACCACCATTGTTGATAATCGCTGGCTGCTGGCGCCGCGCTAAATAACTGCGAACTGGCGTTCTGCCATGTTTGGATCTCTGGCACATCGGGCTGTTGATAGTCTGGGCCTAACACAGTACAGCCGTTGAGCAGAGCACAGGCCCCGCCTAACAGTAGGCGGGGAAACAAGCGATCAATTGCCATCTTGCTCTCTCAACGAATCTTCAAGACCTTCGTCCACCCATGCCATAAATATGCGGTAGCCGATAGACAGGAGTGTGGCGCCAATAAACATCCCTAAGATACCGCTGGTAGCCATGCCGCCTAAGGCGCCGATGAGTACCACTGGCATGGGAGCATCGACTCCGCGGCCGAGGAAAATAGGTTTGAGCACGTTATCCACCGCACCCGCAAGAATTAGCAACACTGTATAGATGATGCTGCCTACCGTGCCGTTGTCACCCGCCATCCAGATATAAGCTATCGCTGGAAGCGTCACTAATAGCGCGGGAACTTGTGCAATCCCTAACACTAAGACCAAGATAAAGAAGATACCCACCAAGGGGATACCTGCGACGGTCATAACAATACCGACCAGCAGTGCCTGAATAAAGGCAACACCTATAACCCCAAGCGCCACGGCACGAATAGTAGAAGAGCAGATATTGACCAGTTTGGCGCCGCGCTCAGGGCCGGCTATCCGAGTGGCAATACGAGTCGAACTTTGTGCACCGGCGCGGCCATAGGCCATCATGATGCCTGCGATGATGAAGGAAAACATACTCATCAACAGACTGCCACTGATGCTGGCTAACGCATGAATGACTTGTTTGGCAGCATCGCCTAAGTGCGGTTGTAAACTTTTGACTAACGAGGGTAAATCGGTCGATGCTTTCTGCCAAAAGTCATAAATTTTTGCTCCAACAAAGGGAATATTGGCAATGCTTTCCTTTGGTGCAGGAACTTCAAGGGTGTTTTGATTGACGCGCTCAACCAAGCTACCCATATTATCGGTCATGGAACTGACCATCATAATAGTTGGTAACACTAGTAGCATTAACCCTAAAACAATCAATAATGTAGCGGCTCGCCCTTGCTTATCACTCAGACGTTTAGCGATACGTTGATGAAAGGGATAAATGACCACGGCTAAAATCACTGCCCAAAGCATTATATTTAAAAACGGGGAGAAGATGGTGTAGCAGAAGGACGCTAGTGCTAGGAGCATGCCAAACTTGATAAACATGTCCAAAAACTTAGTGACGATACGATTTTCAACCGCGATTAATTCGTTGTTTTCCATTCCGTTGTTACCTCAACGAGTTATAAACCTATAACTGGAATCATCTGTATTTCTACAGAGCAGCAGATCCTTGATGTTACTGTGTTGATGAAGATGATTAGGCACCTAATAGCGACAAGCTAGCAGTAACCCTAGTCATGTATAATTACTGATAAATGCATGTTTTCAGTATGGTTACCCCTCACTTCTGCTATCTTCCTCTTTGCAAATTACATATTAGTTCAGATTTGTGAATAATTTTATTTTATTTCGCAATTAAACTGTGAGGGCTATAACATTAATAAAAAGTTCATTTAGCCAGCGTGCTGATATGCTTGTTATCGCTTTGGGTTCGATCATTTTAGTTGGTGTGACTGATATATGACACTAAATGTCCGTTATTACTGGAGCCAAACACTTAGTGAGATGTTCAAAAGTATTGGCTCAGCTCTATGTAAATAGTGAAGCAGTTTTGGGTAAAAATTAACAGGAACAGATCTGATTTTGATGTTTAGCTATCAAATGATATACAAGATCATGAGTATTGCGTTTACCATTTTAGCAGTATAAAAACTTGGTAAAGCTTAGAAAAATATCGCTCACTTTGAGAGTTTACAGCCCTTATCTGTGAATCCCTGTTTAGATAAGGGCTGCGTTAGAACATCTGTAGTGAAGCTTTAAATATGTTTAGCCGTAAATTTTAGTAATAGTTCATTGACTTCATCTGGCTTATCAAGCTGTACCCAGTGTGTAGCATCATTGATTCGAGCATATTCAAAGCTAATCTTTCCTGCAAAAAATTCCGCCGTATCTTTCATCTGTTTTTCACCACAATAGTAGTCAAATTCAGA
The DNA here is from genome assembly GCF_047975355.1 of Shewanella sp. Lineage (GTDB taxonomy): Bacteria > Pseudomonadota > Gammaproteobacteria > Enterobacterales > Shewanellaceae > Shewanella. The sequence continues at coordinate 58,474 of NZ_JBKEDJ010000028.1, forward strand.
CCAGATACCTAGGCAAGGTGCTTTTATTTCGCCAATGTCTTCCGGTGTCATAGGGCTCTCTAAGTCAACCGCATTGCGATACCAGTTTAACGCTGGAACGATATCTTTAGGTTCTTTAAAGGCATTTTTCCAATGTTCCCATTCTGGATGATTACGGATCCATTCTTTAAATAGCTGCCAGTCATTCGCTGCGAGCATGTCTTGTGCAAAGGGGAGTTGGAACAAGAGTACATACCATGACATTTCACGTTGGCGTATTTCTGGCGAACCTAGTATCACAAATGGATGGCCTACTGAGATAATGCTTAGAGACTTTGTCTTTTCAGGATAGTTTCCCGCAAATGCTTGGGACACAACAGAACCCCAATCGTGTCCAACGACATGAGCTTTTTCAATATTTAAATGATCCAATACTGCTTTAACATCAGAGGCCAGTATCTTAACGTGATAATGCCCTTTTCCTTCTGGCTTAGAAGTATTACCGTAGCCACGCATATCTAGAGTCACAACACGGAAACCTGCATTCACAAATGGATTGATTTGGTTACGCCAGGCATTTGCAGAGTCAGGAAATCCATGTACAAAAATTATCGGTTCGCCTTGACCTTTTTCATATGCTTGAATGGTGATATCACCGTTTTTAACTTGAAAGCTTCGGCCTAGATTTGATGTATTCATAGAGTCTCTCCAAATTAGTTTTAGTAGCCGCAATTAGCTACTAAAACTAGTTACAATGACTTATTTACTTAGTAGTTGCGGCTTATTTGCTCGACAGTTTTTGAAGGTATTGCAACCCTTTGTCATTTTGCCAATCATACATTGGGTCAAATAAGCCCATTAGCTGAACAGCTTTGGCTTCATCACCTTGAGTTATTTTGATTTTTCCTGATTTTAGCAAGTTATCCAGCGTTGCTGTGTTGTTGTAAATTTCTGCCCATACCTCAGGCTTCATTTGCATCGTAACGTCTGCTTTTGCGTTCTTGATTTTCTTGTTGTCTAGGTATTTGACAACAGCCCGATTAATTTCAAGTCCAAACACATTGTCACCGCCAAAATCAAACTGCATGGTGGCCTGTGTATTACCTGAACGTTCTGGGTTAATACGGATACGATAGTAGTTAACAAAGTCAGCAATGTTTGCGACGACTGATTCTGGATTTGAAGGCACATTAGTGATGATGCTTACTTCCCCTCGTAGATCAGCTGCTTGTGCTAAGTAGAAAGAACGCGAGTTAGTTGATGTTGTACGGTAGCCCATTTGCTCCAGAGCATCAGCTTTTAGGTCTTTGTTTGCCTTAGTTGGGTTTGTTTCTACCAAATAATCAGCAACTTGAGCTGACCATAAGTAGTCACCATTATTGAAAGCTTCTTTTGCTACTGCATATGTTTTTTCTTCCCCTCCCATAGCTTTAACCATGCGCATAGCTTCATCTTTGGGGTGCAGTTTATTCAAATGAGCAGCATCACGATCAAACTGACCAAATAATGCCGTAAAAATACGTGGTCCCATGAGTGAAATTTCTCCATAGTTTTGGACTAACAGAGGAGAATCTGCAAGATATTTCGGCAATTTTACGCTATAGCGAAGTTCGTCAGGACCTTGGCCCATAGCGATATGTTTCAATGACTGGTCAAGCACATAAGCTAAGCCGTCACGATAATAATCGAGGCGGGCTTTAATCTTATCTTTACCAACTACAGTAGTAGAGTGGGTTGAAAGCAAAATTTCAGGATTTAATTCTTCAATCTTGGTTACCGCCGCAGCCCATTCATTAGGATTTCGATAGCGGCCTCCACGCGCACTGTAAATATTGGGGAACCAACCCCACATCACATTATTTAGTAACACTTTTTTACTGGGAACATAAACCATTAATTGGTTCGAGGTGTCAGTTCCGATGCCCTCAATATAAAAAATCATGTCAAGGCCAGCTATGTTGATTTTTTGACCGTCATGAGTCGGCGATAAGTTAACAGGAATAAAGCCGGTCGCATCTACGTGTACAGTATTTTTAAATCCTGCGTTGTCACCAGTATTTGGTAGATAGAAATTAAACTGCTCGATACTACGAGCCATTAACACACCACTTGTTTCAGGGTGGATTGATGATAAACCACCATTTTTTGCAATCGAGCCGTTAGTATTGGGGTGACCTATAATTTTTATATCTTTGTTACCACGTTTTGCCTCTTGTTCTAACAGATAGCGTGTACCAAACGTGTAATGTTCATGTGAATAAACAATCGCAGCAATCGGTTTATCCGTCTCTTTGCGTAGCATCGTATAGAACTCTTCTGCATCCTTTGCATTATCTCCGGTATCGAAAATAATTAGGCCTTTAGGTGCTTCAATTGCTTGCATATTGACAAGTGAAGGTGAACCAAAAGTCCAGATACCCTCTGCAACTTTTACCGTAGTAAGTTCATCATAAGATGCTCGTTGTTCGCTATTTTTAGCGAGATTCCAATATCTTGCAGTTTCTTGATTGACTTTAGCTTTATTTCCATTTTCAGGTAAATTAACTAATGGCGTACCTTTAGCATTCATATAAGGCGAGCTAAAATCTACATCATTGACAGCAAATGACGCTGTTGTCGTCAAACTAAGTGCTGACAATAACGAAATGTTAATAATCGTCTTTTTCATCGCAATATTACCTATGCTATTGAAATCCATTTTCATCGCTTTATCACCTGTGTTGTTAAGAACTTTTATCAGTATATGCTTGTTATTCTAATTTTTCATAGTTAATATGTTCTTGCGTTTTGATCAAGATGGCTGAATGGAGCTGCGAATGGAATTGCCACCAGCGTTTACAGATTTGTCTTTAGATTTGATGAAAACAATGGTTCTGCTTAATCGTTATCGTAATTTAAAAAAAGTTGGGCAAATTCTTAATAAATCAGAAAGTGCAGTTAGCAGAGATGTCACCAAACTGCGTGAAAAAATAAATGACCCTATTTTTATCCGCAGTGCACAGGGAATGGAACTTACTCCTTTAGTACAAGAAATTGCGCCGCAAATAGAAAAATGTTACAACCAAATAGCCTATTTATTAAAACAGGCTACGATAACAAAATTAGACTTTTCTCAATATTCAAAACCAGTTGTAGTTGCTCTCAACTCTTATTTTTATCAATACGCTACTGCAAAAATTGCTACAGTGTTACTTCAACATTTACCGCAGGCCAGAATCCATATACAACGCTGGAATAGCAATACGATAAATGAAATTAGCCAAGGGCAGGTGGACATTGGAGTTCATTTTACTGATGTGGAAACAAATAAGGATATAACTCAGAAAAATATTTCTAATCACCATGTTTTTTTAGCAAGCCATCCTGATATTTATATTAATAAATTAGATGATGTAATGGATCATTTATTGGTTGTGGCTAAATTGCCTTCTTGGAATGAACATCGATACCGCCTATTAGAAAGGCTGAAAATTCAACCCAATAAAGTTCTTTATGTCGACTCGTTATTGTCAGCATTCGAAATTATTCAAAATGTTCCCGCAGTTTCCTTTTTGCCGGATTACATGTGCAATAATACTAAAGTCAATATTTGGGATTTTGAAGCTATGGGCAGCTATTCCCTTTCGTCATTTTTTAAACAAAGTTATCGCTCTGCTCCATTAACATCATTTCTGCATGAGCTAATAAAGTCAGTTCTGGTAGTTACCAAATAATCATCACTTCATTGTAGTTGAGTTCATAAGTTGAGTTTGTGCAGTATGCTAAGTGCCACATTGGTGTTATCTAAACAACTAGCATTTTAGGTTTTTTATTATTAAAGCCATTGCCACTTAGTGGTAAGTTATTGTTCCTCTGACATAGACACAAATATATCTGTCCCTGCTATATATTGCTCTATAGTAAGCATTTTTCTGCGGATTACCCGGTTGAATATATCACAATGGTGTTCTTTGATATTGTTAATTATTCTTGTTTTTCAGTGGTTTGGCCTTTCATTGGCATGATGCGTAGTTTTAATTCCTGCTCCAAGTAAATTAGGTAAACACACTAACGGTTCCGATGATAGCCAAAATCTGTTCAAAGCAACCATTGTTTTAGTTGCTTGTTAACCGTATCAATCAATCTGCAATTAGACATTCTAATGTGAGTTTTCCAATAAAAGTGATAATCGCTTCTACTGATTTGAACGCCTGAAAAGCCAATGTAAATGCTTTGCTGCTAATGCACCTTTTACCATCTCGCAGCGTTCAGGTGGCATCATCTCTGATGAGGCTTTGTTTCCTAAATCGACTCAGCGAACAAAGCCCCTCATAATTGTTCAAATTTCAAATTACATAGTGAGTTTCAGGCATACCTAGCCCTGTGAGCTTGTTCAACGCCCTTATCATCGCGTAAGTTTCTCCTACCTGACCGTTATAATTTCGCAAGCTTAATCTGCCACCTAATAGTTGCTTCACCCTGTACATGGCAGTTTCTGAGATCGACCGACGATGATACCCATAGCGCTTCTCCCACTGTTTATTTGAACCAGAAGTTGTTGCCAACTGACTGCTAAGTTACGTGGATGTCCTGATTCCCAGAGTGCGGCACCTTCCCTCGGTGGAATGAGTACTAAAGCGCGTTTTCTAAGAACGGCATCGTGACAGGCTCTTGTGTCGTAAGCACCATCACCTGAGATAATGCGGATTTTTCGATGGGTTTGTTTGAGCAAATTCGGCATGACTTCAGCGTCGGTCACATTTGATAAGCTGAGTTCTGCACCAATGAGCTCGTGAGTATGTGTATCAACGGCAATGTGTAGTTTACGCCACACTCGGCGTTTGCCATCTGTACCATGTTTCTTCACTTTCCACTCACCTTCGCCGTAAACCTTTAAGCCTGTGGAGTCGATAGCCAAGTGCTCGATGATGCCGCGAGTCTTGGTTTTAAAAGCAATATTGACCGTTTTTGCGCGTTTGCTGATGCAAGTGTAATGTGGACACATTAGCGGAATGCCACCCAATTTAAACACCGAGTTAATGAAGCTTTGCAGCGCTCGCCGTGGCACAGAGAAAACACGTTTAACCATCAGCGCAGTGGTAATGGCTAAGTCGCTAAACACGCGAGGGCGACCTTTCCCAGGTTGCTCTGCATTGGCCTTCCACTGGGCAATAGCGCCTTCATCAATCCAGAAGGTAAGTGAGCCACGATTGATTAAAGCTTGATTGTATTGCTTCCAGTTGGTTGTTTTATAGCGAGGTTTTGGCACGGTTGAGGGGGTAGTTGATAGGCTGTGTCGATCAGATCAGCGGCTACAGCTTTAGTTCAACCGATTTAGGAAACAAAGCTCTCGATAGTCTCAATTAGTCAAATTTAAAGATTTATCCCAATAAAAAGCCGCCATTTAAGGCGGCTTTTAGTGGTTTATAGCGTGCTAGCAATTAAACCAGATACACATTTAAGCTGCAGGCACCATGGGCACCGACGACAAGGGCTTGCTCGATATCGGCGGTTTTCGAGGGGCCCGCGATAAACACACCAAACTCACCGGCATCTAAGTTAATGTCTTTTGCGGCTTGATGCATATTGGGGACAATTTTAGTGCTCGGTAGCGCTAAGATCAGGTTTTCACAGATAAAAGGCGTCACTCTGTGGCCTATATTCTTATTGTTCACCCAAATGGCACCATTTTCGGCAACGCCAACATCCCCAGGAATTACCGCATAATCGATATCCCTAAGTTCGTGGGCGGTTGGCGGTACTTCACGGTTCGCCGTGACGCCTTCAACGAGGGAGATAACCTGTAAGCCTTGGGCGACAAGCTCATCCACTTTGGCTTGCAGCGCCGCAAGACCGCCTTCGCGATGCAGCGTGCCCGCCACGGTTTTAAGATTGGTTTCAAACTGGCTAACCAGATCTTCCACCCTTGGGGCTACATCGATGCTTGGCATTGGATGGTTTGTTAAAGCCGACAGTTTGAGCGCATTGAGAATTTCGTGCTTACTAGACATCTTATAGGCTCCTGTGTTTCTTAAACCAAGCTTCGAAGCTGGAGTTAGGGGCGACTGGCAGTTCCCGGTATTTACCCCAGGCACCGCTAAAGGGTTTGAGCAGACTGCCAGGCAGAATGCGCAGGGCGGTACGGGCCGCACCCATTGAGCAATTGAGCAGGGTAGTGCTTGCCATAAATTTACCCACTAATGGCATATAACCATTTTTGCCATAGGGGAGTTTTCCTGCTTCGGCCTTAAGGCGTCGATGGTGGAAAATAATCTTATCGAGCGGCACCTTAGTCGGGCAGATATAAGTACAACTGCCACACAGGGTACAAGCCCAAGCGATGGAGTTAGTGTCATCATGCTTGGCACCTACGGCAATCCCAATCGGGCCGGGAATAGTGTAGTTGTAACTGTAACCACCGGAGCGGCGATACACAGGGCAAGTATTTAAACAGCCGCCGCAGCGAATACATTTCAATGATTCGGCAAGGATTTTATCCTTGAGCATCTCTGTACGGCCGTTATCGACGATGATGACATGCATCTCGCCATCGACCTGTGGCCCACGGTAGAAGGCGCTATAGGTGGTGACGGGTTGACCGGTTGCGTTACGCGCTAGGGTGCGCAGTAACACGGCGGCGCTGTCGATATTGGGGACAATTTTGTCGATACCCATTGAATGCAACTGCAACTTGGGCAGGTTCGCGCCCATATCGGCGTTACCTTCGTTGGTACAAACGACCACGGCGCCCTTATCGGCAATCGCCATGTTTACCCCTGTCATGGCGGCATCGGCGCTGAGGAATTGCTCACGTAAATGAGCACGGGCAGCGCGGGTCAAATAAAGCGGATCGGACTCGCCTGTCTTAGTGCCTAATTTGTCATGGAACAGATCGCCCACTTCTTCTTTCTTCATGTGGATGGCGGGCACCACAATGTGCGAAGGCGGCATTTTTGCCAGCTGAATAATCCGCTCGCCCAAGTCGGTGTCGATGACTTCAATTCCACGTTGCTCTAAGTAAGGATTGAGGTGACATTCCTCGGTGAGCATGGATTTAGACTTAACTAACTTCTTCACTTTATGGCTAGCTAAGATGTCGTGCACGATACGGTTGTGCTCGGCGCCATCCTTTGCCCAGTGGACTTTGATACCATTGGCAAGGCAGTTTTGCTCGAAGGTTTCAAGGTATTGTGCAAGGTTGGTTAAGGTATGCAGCTTGATTTCGGAGCCTAACTGACGCAGTTGTTCCCACTCGGGTAAGCTGCCTGCGGCGCGGTCACGTTTTTCCCGCAGCACCCAAAGGGCTTTTGAGTGCCAGTCAACACGGGTTTCATCACGGCAGAAAATATCGGCCTTGTGGGCGTGAACCTGTGAACCCGTTGCCTCGTGATTATGTTGATATGCCATAGTGGGTCTCCTAGAGCGCGGCGTTAAGCACTTGCGCTATGTGGCGAATTTCAATTGGCAATTGTTGTCTGCGGATCATGCCATCGAGGTGTAATAGGCATGAAGGGTCGAAGCCAACCACATATTGCGCGCCCGTTGCCGCGTGGGCTTGGGCCTTATCTTTACCCATCTTGGCGGATACGGCGCCTTCATCAACGGCAAAAGTTCCACCAAAGCCACAGCATTCGTCGCGACGGTCTGGATACACAATGTCGATTCCGGCGATATTGGCGAGCACGGCTTCTACCTTGTTGAATCGTGGGCCCATTTGCTCGCTCGGTGTGGCAAGGCTCAACATACGAATGCCGTGGCAGCTCAGTTGCAGGCTGATCTTATGGGCAAAAGGCTTGTTGAAGGCGGGGATTGGGGCGACATCGTGGAGGAACTCGGTCAGTTCATAGAGTTTGTCGATAACGGCTTGGGCTTCAGGGCTGTTGTCAAACTCGTGGAAGTTCTCTTTGGCGGCCACTAAACAAGAGGCGGCAGGGCAAACAATGGCATCACATTCCACTCCCTTGAAAGCATTGAGTAATTTCAAGGTAGTACTGCGTGCTGCATCGAAGCAACCCGAGTTGGTCATAGGTTGGCCACAGCAAGTTTGGCCTGCGGGTAGAATCACTTGGTGTCCGAGTTTTTCCAGTAATTCCAGGGTTGCAATCGCCACGTCTGGCATCATTTGGTTAACGAGACACGGGATGAAAAGAGCGATTTTCATTGTGTTTTTCTCTTTCTTGTTAGTGAACGACATTGCCTTGCATTGTGACCCCAAAGTCCACACAAATGCTAAGGTAGTTGATCAAATATAGGCTTATCTTAAGTAAATAAGTAGCGCTAATTTAGTAAATGACCCTGTTGATTTTTTCAAAAATGAGAATATTTTAATATATTGATTTTTAATTATTTATTTAGGTTTTTATTTTGTGGTTTGGCTCCTGTTTTTATTGTGTTAGTCGATAAATGAGAATAGTTTTCTTCTTAAGAAAAACGGGGCTAACCCTAGCCCCGTTTATTCAGTGTTTTAGCGGCTGCACTCTTCGAGCAGATACGCTAAGTGGCGGTAGGAAATGCCACTGTGCTGCGTTAAGCCGACCTCACACATACGGTTGGCGTAATAGCCTTCCTTAATCTCGACAGGAATGAGCTTTTTGATATTACGCAGTGCGCTGGCGTTGATTTCTGGCTTATACAGGCCTTTTTCACCGGCGTAACCACAACAATCAATGCCCGCAGGTTTGAGTACTTGGCTCGAACAAGCATCGGCAATGGCTTGCATCTTAGGCTCTAACTTCATCTTACGAGCACTACAACCTAAGTGCAGAGCCACATTGACCTTTTTGTTGATGCTCAGCTTATCCAGCAGCTTGTCGTGCATAAACTCAACCAAGTCGGTGATTTGCACCTGAGGGTTACCCGTGAGGGTACGATAGGTACAAGACAGAGCATCGACTAATACTGGGATTTTGCCGCCATTACTCATCTTGCTGACCACATCGATAAGCTCTTGGCGTTTAGCGTCGGCGTTTTTAAAGTCGCCCTTAGATTCCCACATCTGGCCGCAGCATAAATCGCGGGTCTTCTCTGGGGTAATAACGTTATAGCCCGCACGTTCAAGTAGCGTGACGACTACCTCAGGTAAAGTGCGATTATCGGGATCCTTCGGTGTTGGGCCAAAGGTGCGACCACCACAGGCAGGGAAGTAAACCACGGTTTCTTGACCTGCTTTGGCGGGCGACGGTTTAGGCAGTTTACCGCCTTTCGGGAAATCAGGATTCCAATAGGGCACTTCTTTGGAGAGTAAGCGGCCGGTTTTCATCAGCGCGTTGGTGATACCATCGCCAGTGATTTTATGGATGACTCCCAACACATCAAAGCCTGTGCTGATCACTTGGTTGACGGCGCCGAAGTGTTTGGCTTGGAAATCCAACACTTTTTGCTCAGTGGTGCTGATATAAGGCGTGCGCAGCTTACGCACTAACTGACCCATGCTGTTGTCGACAGGGCAGGCGATAGTACAGAGCTGACAAGCTGCGCAGGTATCAATCACATCATACTTGGCATCGGCACGCATTTTATCGGCGGCGACTTTATCGCCAGACTGCTCTAAGCGTTCAATTTCACGCAGGGTGGCGATCCGTTGCCGCGGTGAGAAGTTCAGCGCCGAAGTCGGGCAGGTCTTTTCGCAGAAACCACACTCGATACACTTATCGACAAAGTCATCGACCACAGGACAAGGCTTGATGTTTTTGACGTGCACTGTACTGTCGTCGTTCAAGATCACGCCGGGGTTGAGCAGGCCTTCTGGGTCGAAAATATGCTTGATGCGTTTCATCAGAGTGTAAGCATCGGCGCCCCATTCCATTTCCACAAAAGGTGCGACGGCGCGGCCAGTACCGTGTTCGGCCTTCATCGAGCCATCGTACTTATGGATCACCATTTCGGCCACATCTTGCATAAAGCCTTGGAAGCGCTCGATATCGGCTTGGGAGGCGAAAGTCGGGGTGATAATAAAGTGGAAGTTACCCGCCAGTGCATGGCCGTAAATTACGCCTTCGGGATAGCCGTGCTTATGGAATAGCTCGGTTAAATCGGCGGCTGCGGCGGCTAAATGCTCAACGTTAAAGGCCACGTCTTCGATAATGACTGAGCTGCCCTTTGGTCGCTCGCCACCGATAATGGGGAACAGGCCTGAGCGCATTGCCCAGTATTTACTGTACACGTTGGCGTCGCTACTGAAGCTAATCGGGCGCTCGGTTTTGATGTGCGCGAGTTTGGTAATCACATCTTGGGTATAGCTTTCTAAGGTTTGGGCATCGTTAGCGCGGGATTCAATCAATAGAATCGCCGCGCCTTCTGGCAGCTCATTGAGCCAGTCTGGCATGCCTTTTTTGCCGGTGACGGCCTTGATGGATGCCCAGTCGAGTAATTCGGCGGCGGCAACGCTATCGCCAATAATCGGCGGAATGGCACTCGCCGCATCCACCATGTTGAAAAATACCGCCATGGCCGAGGCTTTAAACTTGGCTTCATCGACCGTGTGGTAAGTGACTTCTTCGACGAAGGCTAAGGTACCTTCGGCGCCGACGATGAGGTGGTTAATCAGATCGAACGGGTCTTCAAAATCCACGAGGGCATTGATGCTATAGCCAGTCGTATTTTTGATGGAGTATTTCTTGCGAATACGCTGCGCTAATACTTCATTACTGCGGGTCAGCTTAGCGAGGGAGGTCAGAGAATCGAGTAGCTCGCCGTGGCTTTGAGTAAAGGCGGCCTTAGACTTATCACAACCCGTGTTGAGCTCAGTGCCATCGGCAAACAGTAGTTTAGCGGACGCGATAGTCTGGTAACTGTTTTGCGCGGTACCACAGCACATGCCAGAGGCGTTGTTAGAAACGATACCGCCGACCATGGCCGAGGCAAGTGTTGCGGGATCGGGACCGATTTTTTTATTGAGTGGCTTGAGCGCCGCGTTGGCATCGGCACCAATCACCGCCGCGCCTAAAGTGATCTTATTGCTGTCAGAACTGATTTCTATGGTTCTAAAACCATCGTGGCCCAAGATCAATAAAATCCCTTCACCAATGGCTTGTCCCGATAAACTGGTACCCGCCGCACGGAAGGTTACTGGCACTTTATGGGCGCGGGCGATGGCTAAGGTCTGTTTGGCTTGTTCTAGGGTATCTGCGTGAACGACGATTTCTGGCACAATACGGAAATAACTGGCATCCGTTGACCAAGCAAAGCGGCGCACAGGGTCATTTGAGACGGCTGACTCACCGAGTTGTTGAATTAGTTCTTTATAAACAGCGTCATAATTAATAGACATAAGTTACTCTCTCAACGCTAAAAATGACTAAGGCCGCCAACGCGGCCTTAGGTTTAGATTGGCTTAGAAGCCACCCCAAAGTGTTGCGATAGTGCCTGCAAGTAACGCGTAGCCAATGGCAACAGGCATAGTTTTACGGATGATTTCAGATTCTCTACCCGCCATACCCACAACGGTCGCAGCTGCCACCACGTTCATTACACACATCATGTTACCCGCGTTAGCACCGATACCTTGTAGTGCTAATACCAATGTGTGGTTCATGCCAATGTTGTCGGCCACACTATATTGTAGGCTGGAGAACATCATGTTGGAGAAGGTGGCTGAACCTGATAGGAACGCACCAAAAATCCCCACAATCGGTGCCATCCATGCCCAAACAGCGCCCATAGATTGGCCTAACATATCAGCTAAGGCGACTGGCATAGACGCAAGACCAGCACCATTAACACCTGAGTTTAAGAAGATTTTCACCATAGGCACGGATGCGCCTAATGAAATGATAGTCGGTAACATAGACTTGCATGAAACGCCGATGGATTGCTTAATCGCAGGGCTTTTCATCTTGAATAGGAAGAAACCTAAGATACACACGGCCACGAAGAAGGCGCCAGGAGCATATAAGGTTGCAAAACTGGCTTTAAGCTCAGTGCCCATTAGGCCTGTCCAGCTGATGTTGAAACTGGATAACCAAGCTTTTAGTGGCGCAACGGTACGTGATAACACTAATAGCGCAGCCATGATGATATAAGGTGTCCAAGCGGCAATTTGTGAGAACTTAGCAGTAGTCTCTATTTTTGCGCCTTCTTGAGTATCATTTTCGGCAAAGTCATTCCAAGGGGTTTTTGGTAATAGGTAGCCTTTACGGGCAACAGGGATGACTAAGGCCATACCGACCAATGAACCGATAACAGATGGGAATTCAGGACCTGCAAGATAGTTGATAATCCATGCTGGGACGGTAAAGGCAAGACCGGCGAAAATCGCAAATTTCCAAATCGCTAAACCTTCTTTAAAAGATTTATTGCGGCCAAAGAATCCTGTCAGTATGGTCACCATGACCAGTGGGATTAAGGTACCTGTAACTAAGTCGATAGTGATCATATGCATCACGATAAAGCGAGCATAACCAACGTAGCTACCGCCATGGGCTGCGAACTGCTCAGCTGCCAAGCTTACACCGCCTTGGGTTAAACCTTGCTCCATACCAAATAGCACTGGTAGACCGATCGCTCCGAAGGATACGCAGGCTGAGTCGGCAATCAAGGCCACAACCGCGGCGGCAACTGGGGGAACACCCAGTAATACTAGCAGCGGCGCACCAATCGCGGCAGGAGTCCCAAAGCCAGCACTACCTTCAATAAAGGCTCCGAATAACCAACAGATGATGATCACCTGCACACGGGCGTCGGCACTGATGTTAGTGAAGCCCGCACGGATAGTATCCATGGCCCCCGAGTATTTCAGGGTGTTGAGCAGGAATACCGCGCCGAAGATGATGGTTAAGGGAGTGATGGCTGACAGCAGTCCTTCGAGAACCGATGCGGCTAACAGCGTGGTATCCATTTGCCAAATAAACACGGCGGCAAGCGCTGTGATTACCATGGAGATGGGCATAGCTTTGGACGCTGGCATTCTGAGTAATACGAGAAAGATCATTACACTGATTACTGGCGTCAAGCTGGCGAGGAGTTGAAGTATTGTCATGCTTGCCTCTACATAAAGTGGTCTGTCTTATTATTTATATTTGGAGCTTGCTAGTGTTTTCCTGTCAGACTCTCCGACTGATAAATCAGCAGTTTTCACTGCCAATACCATGAGTCACAACATTCTGTGGTGTGTACTAGACGCTATTCGGGGCTTAACTAATATGATCTAGATCATTTTGGCTGCTGTATAAAATGCTAATTTACAGTGCTGCGGGAGGCTTCTCTCATGGGATTTTCTTAACTGTGATCCATATCACTTGAAGGCAGTTTTTTATATTTCGATATTGGGATTTTTTGCTAACTTCTATTCCTTCAAGTTCTAAAAATCGACATATTCGCTAAATTAGCTATCAGTATTGCAATTAACTGATCCATTTATTTCATTAATGAGCGCTTAATGAATTTTTAAGACAATATTAAGGTGTGATTTGCATCTCGTTTTTATATGGCGCAGAAAATATCTCGGTTGAATGATATTTGGTAACCTAATGAATTTATCAGTTTTTATTTGGCTTTGTGCAGCGAAAAATAATGAGATCGCGATCAAGTTTTAGTGATAACTAAATTTCACGTGATGAATGTCACTTAATGAAATTTGTTTTAATTTGAAATTTAATAACGATTAGTAAAGCTGTTTACAGCCTCGCAGCCGTTAAGCTCCATAGTGTTAACAACAGCTGTTAGCCATTATCTTTTGTGATTTACAATGAAAGCCCAGCGCGAGTTGGATGGGCTTTAATCTGGTGAGCTTAAAACAACTTACTGCCCCAGCCGAGTTTGCTTCGTAACACATGGAAGTAATTATGACCTTTAGGATGGATAAGCCTGAGTTGCTCAGAACTACGGCGCACTATGATTTCATCGCCGGGCAATACAGCTAAATGCACGTGGCCATCGCAGCTTACCTCTAAATTTTCGCCATTTTCAGGGGAAACGACCATCTTAATGGTGCTGCAGGCATCGACCACAATAGGGCGACACGACAAGGTATGCGGAAACATAGGCACTAGGATTAATGCCTGTAGATTGGGAGTGAGGATAGCGCCACCTGCCGACAGGGCATAGGCGGTAGAACCTGTCGGCGTTGAGACTATCATGCCGTCGGCGCGCTGGCTGTACATGAATTGATTGTCTATATAGACTTCAAATTCAATCATATGGGCGATTTTACCCGGGTGCAGCACCGCTTCATTAACGGCGGTATTGCTCGCTTTTAACATGCCATGGCGATAGACCTCGGCCTCGAGTAAAAAGCGGTGCTCGGTATCAAATTCCCCATCGAGCACTTTGGCGAGCGCTTCTTCAAAGGCATCGGGAGGTAAATCCGTTAAAAAGCCCAAGTTGCCACGGTTTACACCAATCACGCCCACATCGAAGCGGGCCAGCACTCTGGCGGCGCCAAGCATATTGCCATCGCCACCCACGACTATGGCTAAATCGCAGCGTGCGCCAATCTCTAATAAATCGACCGCGACGATATTGGTCCCTAACTCGCTGGCAACGCGCTCTTCCACGAGGACTTCATACCCTTGCACCGTCAGCCAGTGGTGCAGACGTTTGAGGGTTTGATTTGTCCCTGGGTGGTGCGGTTTGCCAATCAGGCCAATGGTGTGGAACTTTGTGGTCATATTTATGCTAGATCTGGCCTTAGGCCTTGAAACGTCAAAATTGATCCCCATAATATGCCCAGAGTATTTAGAAACAAAGCATTTTTAGCTGGAGTGAAAATGAGCAACGAGTCGATTAAAGCAGAACAGGATCTGATCCAAGAGGGTGTAGAGTCTGAAGTTTCTACCGAAGAAGCGAGTCTGATTGACGAGCTTACCCAAGCCAATTTCCGTATTGAAGAGCTGGAACAGTTACTCGCTGACGCTTTGGCGAAAGTTGAAGAGCAAAAAGATTCAGTTATCCGTGCTGCTGCCGAAGTAGATAACATTCGTCGCCGCGCTGCGATGGATGTGGAAAAGGCTAACAAATTTGCATTGGAGAAATTTGCCAACGAATTACTGCCAGTGTTAGACAATATGGAACGTGCGCTGCAAGGTACTAATCCACAGGACGAAACCACCAAAGCGCTGTTTGAAGGTGTTGAGCTCACGCAAAAGAGCTTCTTGACCGCCGTGGCTAAGTTTGGGGTAAAACCTATCGATCCACAGGGGCAAGCCTTCAACCCTGACCAACATCAAGCTATTGGTATGCAGCCAAGTGCTGAATTCCCTGCCAATACTGTGATGTTAGTGATGCAGAAGGGTTATGAGCTAAACAGCCGTTTATTGCGTCCAGCCATGGTTATGGTGTCACAGGGCGGCCCTAGCCAAGAATCCGCTTCAATTAATATCGAAGCCTAAGTTAACGCGTCGAGTGTTAAGCGTTAAGTAATAAAAAGGACTGCCGAGGTAGTCCTTTTTATTTGTCTGTTATTTGCCTGCTAATCGCGATTCATCACGCTTTGCATTGTTGCTGGGAGCTTAGCCCCCATCAACACTCAATCGGCAAGAAAGGCATTAATCTGCGCTAACATGCCTTCGGCATCGAGTTGTAAATCATGGGTCACTTCTTCCGGTGAGCCGTGTTTAATAAACTCATCGGGTAGGCCGATTTGTAGCACAGGTTTTGGCATTTTAAGCTTTTGCAGCAGTTCTAATACACCAGAGCCTGCGCCGCCCATAATGGCGTTTTCTTCCACTGTGACTAGCACATCGTGGGTTTGCGCCATCTCTTTGACTAAATCCGCATCTAATGGCTTAACAAAGCGCATATCGACGACGGTGGCATCTAAGCTTTCTGCGGCGGTTAAGGCGGCAGCTAAAGTGGTACCAAAGTTCAGCATGGCGATACGTTTGCCTAAACGCTTAATCACGCCTTTACCGATCGGCAGTGCCGTCATGGCTTCTACCTGAGTCGCGCCAGTGGCGCTGCCCCTTGGATAACGCACCGCGCTCGGGCCTGCATCGTAGCAATAACCGGTATACAGCATCTGGCGACATTCATTTTCATCCGATGGCGCCATGATCACCATATTCGGAATGCAGCGCATAAAGCTTAAATCGAACGCTCCTTGGTGGGTTGGGCCGTCGGCACCGACGATACCGCCACGGTCAATGGCGAACAATACAGGCAAACGCTGTAGTGCCACATCGTGGATCAGCTGGTCATAACCCCGTTGCAGGAAGGTCGAGTAAATGGCGACCACAGGCTTAAAGCCTTCACAGGCAAATCCGGCACCTAAAGTCACCGCATGCTGCTCGGCAATGGCGGCATCGAAATATTGTTTCGGGAAGCGCTGCGAAAATTCCACCATGCCCGAACCTTCACGCATGGCAGGGGTAATGCCTAAGACTTTTTCGTCCTGCGCGGCAATATCACATAACCATTTGCCAAACACTTGGGAGAAGGTTGGCAGTCCCGGCTTAGTGGCTGGCTTTTTAAATTGTGATGGGTCAAATTTAGGTACCGCGTGCCAACCGATAGGGTCTTTTTCGGCAGGCTCATAGCCGCGACCTTTTTTAGTCATGATATGCAGCACTTGTGGACCCTTCAGAGAGCGCATATTGCGCAGGGTTTCCACTAGGGCGTCGACATCGTGGCCATCAATTGGGCCGATATAGTTAAAGCCTAACTCTTCAAACAGGGTGCCAGGCACTACCATACCTTTGAGGTGCTCTTCGGTGCGCTTGGCCATCTCTTTGATGACTGGCATGCCCTTGAGCACTTTCTTACTGTTTTCACGGATCGTGGTGTAGAGGCGGCCCGACATTAGTTGTGCCAAGTGATTGTTGAGCGCGCCGACGTTTTCTGAAATCGACATTTCGTTATCGTTCAGCACCATCAGCATATCGTTGTGCAAATCACCCGCGTGATTCATGGCCTCGAACACCATACCGCCCGTCATGGCGCCATCGCCAATCACGGCGACCACTTTACGGCCTGCCTGTTCTTTTTCGGCGGCAACGGCCATGGCTAATGCGGCACTGATGGATGTGCCAGAGTGACCCACGCTAAAGGTGTCGTATTCACTTTCTTCCCGCCAAGGGAAAGGGTGTAAACCGTTCTTTTGCCTAATGGTATGCATTCTGTCACGGCGACCGGTGAGGATTTTATGGGGATAGGCTTGGTGGCCAACGTCCCAAATCAAACGATCAAACGGGGTGTTATAGACATAATGCAGGGCGACAGTCAGTTCGACCGTGCCGAGTCCAGAGGCAAAATGTCCGCTGGACATGCCAACGGACTTAAGAAGAAACTCCCGTAACTCATCGGCCAATTGAGGTAACAGGGCCTGAGGAAGCTGGCGGAGTTCATTAGGAGTGTTGGCCTGAGCCAACACGGGAAACTGTGAAATGTCCAAACTCATAGCGAGATACTTCGTCTCTTATTATATTCTTCGCTCAATGATATAGCGGGCGAAGTCTGCGATTAACTGGCTATTGTATGGCAATTTAGCCAGCGCTGATAGTGCCTCTTGGATCAGTTGCGCGGCGGTATCTTTGGCGCCTTGCAGTCCAAGTAGTTGCGGAAAAGTACTCTTATTGGACTCGGCATCAGAGCCTTGGGGTTTGCCGAGTTCTTCCGTGGTGGCAATGATGTCCAGAATATCGTCTTGCACTTGGAAGGCAAGTCCTACCGCATGGGCAAATTCCATCATAGTCTGATATTCATCTTTTGGCGCATTTGCGGCGATTAGGGCTAACTCAACGGCGCAGCTGATAAGGGCGCCCGTTTTCATATTATGTAGTTGAGTTAGGGCCTTAAGGTCAATGAGCTTATCGGTAGAGGCTAAGTCAATCGCTTGGCCGCCACACATACCACGATAACCCGAGGCTTTTGCCAGCGCTCTTACCATAGCGATATGCTGCTCGCTGCTGATCCCTGACACAGCTTCGGTAACAATTTCAAAGGCTAAGGTTTGCAGTGCATCCCCAGCAAGAATTGCGGTCGCCTCATCGAAGGCAATATGCACTGTGGGCTGACCACGACGAAGGTCGTCATCGTCCATGGCGGGTAAATCATCATGGATTAACGAATAAGCATGAATACACTCAATGGCGGCGGCGCAGGCGTCGAGTTTTTCTAGCGGCACGCCAAACATTTGCCCCACGCTGTAAACTAGGAAGGGACGGATACGCTTACCGCCTAACAGCGCGCCATGGGTCATGGCGGCTTTCAATTGCGGCGCTGTGTCTTCGAGTGTGCTAAAACGTTGTTTTAATTGGTCATCAACCCGTAGTTGATATTCTTTTATTGCATTGACTAACACGCTTATTCGCCCTCAACGGCATAGGGAGATAGGGGCGCATTTTCATCCTGTTTGAGTAAAATGCCCACTTTTTGCTGAGCTTGCTCGAGTTTTGCTTGGCTGTTACGCACCAGATTGATGCCACGTTCAAATTGTTTTAACGCATCATCCAGAGAGACGTCGCCCTGTTCTAATTCGGCAACGATGCGCTCGAGTTCACCAAGGGATTCTTCAAAACTGAGATTTTCGGGTTTCTTCGCCACGTTAATAATTCCTTTGAAAGAGCGGACACAAGGTATATCAGGGCGACTCAAGGGTCAAATTCAGTCGACGGTTATTTGCTCAATAGCACGCTTTGTTGCTGAATTTTTTTCAGAAAATTGAAATTGTCGCTAAACTTGCTTAGTGCTTGTCCGATAAATGACAATAATAGCATTATGCTTATAATCATCCTTTGACATCATAGAATAAGGCTCAGGTTAAAACCAAAGTGTAACCCGTATGCGGGTGACATTTTGTGTTATTTTGCGAATAGAGTCAGTATCATGTCGTTTATACCGAATATTGAGGAGCCGTTGTGGATTTAGCTACAGTTATAGGACTAGTCGGGGGCTTTGGTTTTATCATTTGGGCTATGGCCACCAGTGGCGGCATTGCAATTTTTATCGACGTGCCCTCTATCTTCATCGTATTTGGTGGTTCCTTCTTCGTCGTCATGATGAAATTCAATCTTAAACAGTTTTTTGGTGCGGTAAAAATTGCCGTCAAAGCCTTTATGTTTAAGATTGATAAGCCTGAAGATCTTATCGAGCAATCTGTCACTATGGCCGATGCCGCCCGTAAAGGCGGATTCCTAGCCCTTGAAGAAGCGCAAATTTCCAACAGTTTTATGCAAAAAGCCGTCGATATGCTGGTAGACGGTCACGATGGTGAAGTGGTGCGTGCCGCACTGGAAAAAGACATCGCCCTCACCGAAGAACGTCACCGCAATGGGATTGCGATTTTCAGGGCCTTTGGTGATGTTGGCCCTGCGATGGGGATGATTGGTACCCTTGTGGGTCTAGTGGCCATGTTATCCAATATGTCAGATCCTAAATCTATTGGTCCCTCCATGGCGGTTGCCTTGTTAACGACGCTGTATGGTGCCGTGGTTGCTAACATGGTGGCTATTCCTATCGCCGATAAACTCACCCTACGTATGGGTGAAGAAATGCTTAACCGTAGCTTGATTATGGATGCGGTGCTGGCGATTCAAGATGGCCAAAACCCGCGGGTGATTGAAGGCTTCTTAAAGAATTATCTTGCTGAAAAACAGCGGAAAATCGATACAACGGACGGAGAGTAGCCCATGGCTAAGTGCAACTGTCCACCCCCCGGAGCACCGCTCTGGTTGGCTACATTTGCCGATTTGATGTCCCTCTTGATGTGTTTCTTCGTGCTGCTGCTGTCATTCTCCGAAATGGATGTGATGAAGTTTAAGCAGATCGCAGGCTCGATGAAGTATGCCTTCGGGGTGCAAAATAAGGTCGAAGTCAAAGACATTCCTAAGGGAACGTCAGTGATTGCATTGGAGTTTCGTCCTGGCCGTCCCGATCCCACGCCGATTGAAATCATTAACCAACAAACCAATGAAATGACCGAACCCGTATTGGATTTTCAAGCGGGCGAAGATGATAGCGCGGGTGGTGTGCAACAGCAAAATGGTTCGCAGCGGGGCGGCGAAGCCTCGGCGACGGCCCAAGAAACGGCGGATGCGGTTAAGGCTGAAGCTGCTGCGGCGCAGGATAAAATCAATCAGCAAGTGAAGAAAATGGCGCAGGAACTCAATAATGAGATCACCGATGGGGCGATCGAAATTGAGTCACTTGGGCAGCAAATTATTATCCGTATCCGCGAGAAAGGCTCATTTGCCTCGGGATCGGGCTTCCTGCAACCAAGGTTTAAGCCTGTAGTGCGCTCGGTGGGTGAGTTGCTAAAAGATGTGCCAGGAATTATTACAGTATCCGGTTACACCGATGATATGCAGATAAGCGATGAGCTATACAGCTCGAACTGGGATCTCTCCAGCAAACGCGCTGTGGCGGTGGCCGATGTGCTGCTGCAAGTGAAGGGCTTCGATCCTAAGCGGATGAAAGTGGTCGGTATGGCGTCGAATAATCCCATCGTGCCCAATGACTCACCTGAAAACCGCGCGCGAAATCGCCGCGTTGAGATTGCGATTGAACAGGGTAAAGCTAAAGAATCCGAAGAAATTCAAGTAGGTAAATAGCTTTTAATCCAAACCTGTAATTCGATAAAAACGCCGTGACTTGCTCACGGCTTTTTTATTTGTGATTTTTTGACTATAAGTTCAACTGTGCATAAGCGCACGCCACGAGCAGCTCGAGTGTGGAAACAGGTGCGCCAATCGCCGTGAGTTTGTTATAATCCGGCGATTATTCTTTTAACCAATTTTGCTGTTTACAAAATTGCCCGCGGAAATCCCATGAAGTTTATTGTAAAGCTGTATCCAGAAATCATGATGAAGAGCAAGCCCGTGCGCATGCGCTTCACCAAAATGCTTGAAACCAACATCCGTAACGTGCTCAAAAAAGTTGATGAAGATGCCAAAGTGCAACGTCAATGGGACCGTATCTGGGTAAAGGTGCCAAATGATAAACCTGAATTAGCTCAGGCCTTTGGTGAGCGTTTAGCCTGTATTCCTGGGATCGCCCATGTGGTGCAAGTGGATGAATACAGCTTTACCTCTGTTGACGATATCTACCAGCAAGTTTTACCCGTATATCGCGACCAAATTGCCGGTAAAACCTTCTGTGTGCGCGTAAAACGCACTGGCTCACACGATTTTAACTCTATTGAAGTCGAGCGTTATGTCGGTGGTGGTTTAAACCAGTTTACCGATGCGATTGGCGTGCGTTTGAAGAACCCAGAAGTGACAGTTAACCTCGAAATCGAGGGCGATAAACTGTATATGGTGACTAAGCGTATCGAAGGCTTAGGCGGCTTCCCTATGGCGACGCAGGAAGATGTGTTGTCTTTGATTTCAGGCGGTTTTGACTCAGGCGTGTCGAGCTACCAATTTATTAAGAAGGGCGCTCGTACCCATTATTGTTTCTTCAACCTCGGTGGCGCGCAGCATGAAATTGGTGTTAAGCAGGTTGCTTACCATTTGTGGAAAACCTATGGTGAATCCCACAAGGTGAAGTTTGTGTCTGTACCGTTCGAGCCTGTGGTGGCCGAGATTTTAGAGAAAATCGACAACGGTCAAATGGGCGTGGTGCTCAAGCGTATGATGATGCGCACCGCGGCGCGTATTGCTGAGCGTATGGGCATTCAGGCGATTGTCACAGGTGAGAGTTTAGGCCAAGTATCGAGCCAAACCTTAACTAACTTGAACGTGATTGACCGCTGCACCGATATGCTGATCCTGCGCCCGCTGATTGCCATGGACAAGCAGGACATCATCAACGAATGTCGCCGTATCGGCACCGAAGATTTTGCTAAATCTATGCCCGAGTATTGCGGCGTGATTTCGCAAAAGCCAACCGTGAAGGCGGTACTGGCTAAGGTTGAGGCCGAAGAGACCAAATTCTCTGAGGACTTGATTGACCGTATCGTTGAGCAGGCTGTTGCCATTGATATCAGGGAGATAGCAGAACAAATGAATACGCGTATCACTGAAACTGAAACCGTTGTTGCTATCGACACCAATGAAGTGGTGATTGATATTCGTGCCCCTGAGGAAGAAGAGAACAAGCCGCTGGAGATTGAAGGCGTGGAAATCAAGCGCATTCCTTTCTTCAAATTAGCGACTCAGTTTGCCGATCTCGATAAGCAGAAGACTTACCTGTTGTACTGCGAGCGTGGTGTGATGAGTAAATTACAGGCGCTATACCTGATTGAGCAAGGTTATCACAATGTTAAGGTTTTCCGCCCTTAAGCGATAGCCAGTAACGCGCATTAATTGGGGCCTCGATGTGCCAATGAGCAGGTAAATTAATACAAAAAAGCCGCATCGGAATGCGGCTTTTATTTTACTGATCAGCAGTGCAATTTATTCGGTCTTGACCACTTGCTGGGCTGGTAACACTTCATCGGCAAGCAATAAGGTAGGATCCTGCAGCGCTTCTTCATGCATTTTTTCCATCGTCGCAGTCAGTTCGGCATTGATGCTTGCCTGTAAATCACTGGTGTCGATGATAATTTCTGCATCGATAACATTTGCGCTGACATTGGCACTGAGTGCGGTGACTAACACTAACGCAAAAGCAGATTTTAAATTGAACATAGTCGCCTCCGGGCTGACAAAGTATTGCTGTCAGACATTCCCATCACCCGTTCGAGATTGTCCAACTCATGTGTTTCGTTGGCGCAAAATTTAATCAAAAATGCTGGCCTTTACAAACGATTAAATGTAACAATACGGATTAGAAAAACTAATTAAAAATTGAGATAGAGATCACTATGTCAAGACGCTTACCACCACTGAATGCGGTTAAAGCATTTGAGGCCGCCGCACGGCATTTGAGCTTTACTCGAGCGGCTGAAGAATTGTTTGTGACTCAGGCTGCGGTGAGTCATCAAATTAAAGCGCTGGAAGATTTTCTCGGATTAAAATTATTTCGCCGAAAGAATCGTTCGCTGCTACTGACCGAAGAAGGCCAGAGCTATTTTCTCGATATTAAAGATATCTTCACCCAACTGGCAGATGCGACCGACAGGCTGCTTGCACGCAGCGCCATTGGTTCGTTGACCGTGAGCATGTCGCCAAGCTTTGCTATTCAGTGGCTGGTGCCGCGCCTGTCCAAGTTTAGTGAAAAAAATCCCGATATTGACGTACGAATTAAGGCGGTAGACACAGAGGCCAGCTCCTTAACCGACGATGTCGACGTTGCCATTTATTATGGTTTAGGCAATTGGCCAGGGCTTCGCGCCGATAAACTCCGTAATGAAGTGCTGATCCCCGTATGTTCGCCCATGCTGTTAAACGGCCCTAAGCCCTTGTCTAAGCCGGAAGATTTAAAACACCACACGCTGCTGCACGATATGAGCCGTCACGATTGGCAGGCCTGGTTTAGACAATGTGGCATTCACGATATCAACGTCAACCAAGGGCCGATTTTTAGCCATTCCTCCCTCGTTTTGCAGGCGGCGGCCCACGGCCAAGGTGTGGCGCTGGGCTATAGCGTACTCGCTCGCCCCGATATAAAGGCGGGTCGACTGGTGTGCCCATTCCAAGAAGTGTTAGTGAGCAAAGATGCCTATTACCTCGTCTGCCAACAGAATCATGCCGAGCTGGGTAAAGTGGTCGCGTTCCGTGAGTGGATGTTAGATATGTTTGCCGAGGAGTCACGCAGTGAGTTGTTGCCCGGATAAGCCCTTGGTCAACGAGGATGTTGCGCCAAGTGCCTATGTGTTAGAAGGCGAGCCCTCAGAGACCTTGATTTTATTTGCTCACGGCGCGGGAGCAAATCGAGATTCAGACTTTATGTGCCAAATGGCCGCAGGTCTTGTCGCAAAGGGTTTTCAAGTGATGCGCTTTAACTTTCCCTACATGCAGGCCAATGCCCTAGATGGTAAAAAGCGCCCGCCTGACAGAGCGCCAAAGCTGCTTGTCTGTTTTAGTGAGATGCTCGATGTGGCGCATGCTCAGCCTAAGGTTAAGCGTGTGGTCTTGATGGGCAAATCCATGGGCGGACGCATGGCGGCGTTACTAGCCTGCGATAGCGCGCAAGCGAGCCGTATCGATAGGGTCATTTGCTTAGGTTATCCCTTTATTCCGCTTAAGGGTGGTGAACCTAGGTTAGAACCCCTAAACGACTGCCAAGTGCCGGTGTTAGTGCTACAGGGTGAGCGGGATAAGTTTGGCACTCAGGCGCAGATCCTAAGTTGGCCACTTAACAGTGATATACAAATTGAATACTTAGCCGATGGGGATCATAGTTTTGTCCCAAGAAAGTCGTCAGGTACGACCGAAGCGGCTAACCTTGCATTGGCTGTTGATTTATCAGCAAAATTTATTGGCTAATGCTTATTCTTGATATGGCCTAAAGCGCTCAGGCGTAACAGCTAGAGCGTCGTCTGTTGTAAAGCCTATTGGTTTTTGGAGGTAAAAATGCGTAAAGGATTGTTGTTACTCGCCGCGGTAAGCGGATTTTTTGCTGTCGCGCTAGGCGCCTTTGGTGCCCATGGACTCAGGGCTGTCGCGCCGCCTGAGCTGATTGATGTGTTTAATCTAGGCGTGCAATATCACTTCTATCATACCTTTGCGCTGATTGCCGTGGCCTTTGCCGGGCAGTGGTTAACCTCACGCTTGCTAGATTGGGCGGCGTACCTGTTTATGGCAGGCATAGTGCTGTTTTCTGGCTCGCTCTACGGTTTAGCACTGGTCGGTAGCAAATGGTTAGGCCCTATTACCCCAATGGGTGGTGGCTGTTTCCTGTTAGGGTGGTTATTGCTGGCCGCGGCCGTATGGCGCCATAAAGTGGTGGATGGCAACGAGTCATAATGCTTGTGTGGCGTAGCCACTGCGCCGTGCGTTCATGCTGCCAATAACACAAAAGCCCGATAGCAAATCGGGCTTTTGTGCATTGAAATTGCTATACTGGCGCCCAAATCGATAGTCGGCCATGTTTATGGCTTGGATTTCTTAAGGATCTCCATGAAAAACCTATTTTTATTTTGCCGTGCAGGTTATGAGAAAGAATGCGCAGCAGAAATCCAACAGCGAGCCGCCGAGCTCAATGTGGGTGGCTTTGTTAAGGCCAACAACAACGATGCCTACGTGGTATATCAATGTTTTGAAGAAGACGGCGGCGATACCTTAGTGAAGCAATTGCCGTTAAATTCGCTGATTTTTGCCCGTCAGATGTTTTCCGCAAGCGAGCTGCTGGCCGATTTACCCGAGTCTGATCGTGTCAGCCCGATTGTGGCGGCGCTCGGTGAGGTGAGTAAAGCGGGTGAGCTGAGGGTTGAAACCCCTGACACCAACGAGGCGAAAGAGCTGTCGGCATTTTGCCGTAAGTTTACCGTGCCTTTGCGCCAGCATTTGAAAAAATCCGGCAGTTTGCTGGCACAGGAAAATCCTAAGCGTCCGATTATCCACGTCTGTTTTATCGGCCCAGGTCGCGCCTACGCAGGTTATTCCTTCAGCAACAACAGCTCACCCTATTTTATGGGGATCCCGCGCCTGAAAATGGCTGCCGATGCGCCGAGTCGCTCAAGCTTGAAACTCGATGAAGCCTTCGCGCAGTTTGTGCCTAAAGAAGAGCAAGAAGTGCGGGTTCGCAGCGGCATGAATGCGGTGGACTTAGGTGCTTGCCCTGGCGGCTGGACCTATCAACTGGTGCGTCGTGGCATGATGGTCTCCGCGGTCGATAATGGCCCGATGAACGAAAAGCTGATGGAAACCGGGCAAGTGAAACATTTTCGCGAGGATGGTTTCCGCTTCGAGCCACAGCGTAAAAACATTTATTGGTTAGTGTGTGACATGGTTGAAAAACCCGCGCGCGTGGCTGAGCTGATCGAAGCTTGGGCCATCAATGGCTGGTTTAAAGAAGCGATTTTCAACCTCAAGCTGCCGATGAAGAGCCGTTATAAAGAAGTGATGGCGATTTTGAATACCATGCAGGAAATCCTCAAGGAAAACGGCATCAACGAATTCCAGTTACAATGTAAGCACTTATACCATGACCGTGATGAAGTGACTGTGCACCTGTGGATTAGACCGAGCCAGGCTTGGAACTAATCAGCGGTTTTTGGCCGTTCTGTTAGTAAGTGAAGCCCCAAGTCATATCAGGGGCTTTTTATTTGGCTGTTCAGCTAGATTGCGGCCATAAAAAAACGCACCCTAGGGTGCGTTTTTTGTTTTGCGCAAAGCGATTATGACAGACGGTCAAGCACCGCTTGAGTGAAGTCAGTCGTGCCGTGGGTGCCGCCTAAATCGCGAGTCGTACGGTCGCCTTCTTCAATCACTGCCGATACGGCTTTACGGATCAGATCGGCTTTATCAGCCATGCCTAAGTATTCCAGCATTTGGATAGAGGCTAAGATCACTGATGTTGGGTTAGCGAGGTTTTTACCTGCGATATCGGGCGCGCTGCCGTGAACCGCTTCGAAAATCGCAGCATCACGGCCAATGTTGGCGCCAGGAGCCATACCTAAACCGCCAACTAAACCAGCACACAGATCCGACAGAATGTCACCAAACAGGTTGGTGGTCACGATGACGTCGAAGTTTTCTGGGTTCATCACTAACTTCATGCAAGTTGCATCGACGATCATTTCTTCGGTTTTGATGTCTGGGTAGCGTTGGCTCACTTCACGGGCCACTTTCAGGAACAGACCTGAAGTTGACTTCATGATGTTTGCTTTGTGCACGATAGTGACTTTCTTACGGTTTTCTTTGCGGGCCAGTTCGTAGGCGAATGTCGCGATCTGCTCAGCGCCTTGGCGAGTGACGATACTGGTGGCTTCAGCGGTAGTGCCGTCTTCAGAAACCTTTTGACCGTGGCCTGAGTACATACCTTCGGTGTTTTCACGCACTGTGATGATATCAATGTTTTCATAACGAGCTTGTGTGCCTTTGAAAGACAACACTGGGCGTACGTTAGCGTACAGGCCGAATTTCTTACGTAATGTGACGTTGATAGAGGTGAAGCCTTCACCCACAGGTGTAGTCAGCGGGCCTTTCAGGGTGATGCGGTTTTTTTCGATAAGTTCTAAAGTACGCTGCGGAAGTAGTTCGCCTTGCTTCTCGAGAGCGGTTAAGCCTGCATCGGCAAATTCATATTCAAAATCACAACCAGCTTTATCAAGAATTTTTAAGGCTGAATCAATAATACTTGGGCCAATTCCATCACCTGGAATTACGGTTATCGTTCTTTTTGACATGGAGAAGTCCTTCCACGGTTCGTCGTTACTGCAATTGTCCGACCCGGGATAAGCCGGGTAACATGACTATGAATTTGGTATTTTTTCTCCCCATTATTTTAACCATCTTTGGTCAAACTTCACAGGAAATAGTGAGCAATATCACGATTTTTTATTGGGTAAAACTTGTAAAAATACTGGGTTATAACGATGATGGAGAGCCAATGGTTAAAAAAGTCTACTTTAGTCTAACAACTATATAAAAGAGGAAGACATTGAAGTTATTACCTATCACATCGCTCGTGCTGTTATCCCTCGGAATATTGCCGAATGCCCATGCAGAAACTAGCACTAAACCGCTTACCCTTACCGACATTATGCATTTTGAGTCCCTCGAAAAGCCCGTTATCGCTGACAATGGTCAAGTGTTGGCGGTCGAGGTGGCGCCGGATCGTGGCGATAGCCATGGTTTGATTAAGAATTTACAGACAGGTAAAGCGTTCCAAATTGAAGGTGGCTCGGATCCTATCGTGAGTCACACAGGCCGTTATGTGGCGATGGCGGTTAAGCCCAGCTTACTCACCGTTGAAACCAGCGATGCTAAAGCGAAGAAAAAGCTCAAGGCCGATATGGTGCTGCTCGACACCCAAACTGGCACCCAAACCAAATTTGAGCGGGTAAAGGAATTTGTCTTTAGTGACGATGGCGCGCATTTAGCCATTTGGTTTGAAGCCGACGAAGAGGCCAAGAAGGACGCTAAAGAGAAGACTGAAGGCGCCGAGGACAAACCCAAAGCTGAGAAGGTGAAGGTCGATAAGTTCGATCAGGGGCGTCGTTTTAGCCTAGTGAATTTATCTTCGCTGTCCCAGCGTGTGGAGCTGGAGCATGTGACCGCCTATCACTTCGATAAAGACAGTCGCCGCTTGGCTGCCGCAGTCAATGATATCGAGGCCAAGCAACATCAACTGCAACTGATTGATTTAAAAAACTACAAAAAATCAACAGTATTTGAGTCCCAAACCCAACAAATTGGTGCGGTTTCACTGTCGAAAAATGGCCGCTGGCTGGCCTTTACTCAAGGGGATGCGAGTGAATTACCCTATGGCCGCAGCTATGAGTTAAGCCTAGTCGATATCGCTTCAGGCAAAATTCGCCCAATGCCAAACACTAAAGAGTGGACGTTAAACCGTTACGCCAGTTTAAACTTCTCGTTAGACAGTGAGCGACTCTTCTTTGGCCGTGTGCCCGAGGTGAGCCAGCAGCTTAGCCTGAAGAAAATCGCAGAAGAAAAAGACCTTTACGACAAAGAGATAGTCACAGGCCAACGTGGGCTTAAGGTCTGGCATGGGGACGATCCGCGGATTAAACCCCATGAAATCAAGCAGTATGATAAAGAGCAAAAGCGCACTTATTTAGCTGTGCTGCATCTAGGTTCAAACAATGTGGTGCAGCTTGGAGATAAAACGGTACCGGATGTGACCCAGTCGCAACATAAGCGCTATATGTTGGCAAGCTCAGACTTACCCTATCGCAAGATGATTACTTGGGCGGGTTTTTATCAAGACTATTACTTGGTGGATATCAATACGGGCCGCAAGTTGCCACTGTTAACCCAACAGCCAAACGATTCTGAACCGAGCCTATCGGGTGATGGCAAATATGTTGCCTATTATCAACAAGGTAATGTGTTTTTATACGATATTGCCGAAGGTCGTCGCACCAATCTGACCAAGTCTTTAAAGGTGAGTTTTGCCGATGAAGACCATGATTATCCCTCCAATGCACCGGGTTATGGCTTTGGCCCTTGGCTTAAGGACGATGCAGGTTTCCTCGTCTACGACAAATACGATGTGTGGCAATTTAATACTGCATCGAAAAGCGGATTTGCCTTAACTGCGGGGCAGGGACGCGCTCAAAAAATCCAATATCGTGTTGAAGGCTTAGTCGATAATCCCGATGAGCCAACCACACTGCCCTACAATGCCACTGTGCTGCTGCATGGTTACAGCGATAAGACCAAAGCCGACGGTTTTTATCAAGCCACCTTAGGCGAAGCGGGCGTTAAGACCTTGATGGATGGCGAGTATAAGCTCACTGTGCTTGGGCGCAGTAAAGATGCGGATACTTTGGTGTTTTCTAAGGAGCGCTTCGATCTGTTCCCTGACTTATATACCGCAAGTTATCAGGCTCCACAAAATGCTGTGAAGCAAACCGATTTAGATAAGCAGCGCCAAGCCTTTAATTGGAGCCAAGCTGAATTAGTGCATTGGACCAATGGCGATGGCAAACCGCTCGATGGCGTGTTGATAAAACCGACCAACTATCAAGCGGGCGAGCGTTATCCTGTGCTGGTTTACTACTATCGCTTTATGACCGACAGACAGCATGCCTTCCCGCAAATGAAGGTTAACCACAGACCTAACTTCGCTTGGTATGTGAATAATGGTTACGCGGTATTCTTGCCAGATATTCGCTTCGATATCGGTTATCCCGGTGCCAGTTCGGTTCAAGCGCTAACCTCTGGCGTACAGAAACTGATTGATATGGGCATTGCCGATGCTAATGCCATTGGATTACAAGGACATTCTTGGAGTGGTTATCAAACGGCTTTTGCCATCACTCAAACTAAGATGTTTAAGGCCGCCGTTGCCGGTGCACCTGTGGCGAACATGACCAGCGCCTACAGTGGTATTCGCCATGGCACTGGAATTGCGCGCCAATTTCAATACGAAACTGGTCAAAGCCGCATAGGTGAAAGCCTCTTCGCTGCGCCGCAAAAGTATATTGAGAACTCGCCGGTATTCTATGCCGATCGTATTCAAACGCCGTTGATGATTATGTTTGGCGATAAAGACGATGCGGTGCCTTGGGAGCAAGGTGTTGAAATGTACTTAGCCATGCGCCGTGCGGGTAAAGATGTGGTGTTTTTACAATACGAAGATGAACCACATCACCTGAAGAAATACCCTAATAAGCTCGATTACAGCATTCGCATGATGGAATACTTCGACCATTATCTTAAAGGTAAACCGGCCCCAGCTTGGTTAAGCCAAGGCGAAGCCTATGTCGAATATAAAGCCGATGATGAGTAATTCTCTGCTTTAGTTTCGTGAATAAAAAACGCCACCTTAAGGTGGCGTTTTTTATGGGGAAGGAGGAAGTCTTTACTGTTTCTCTATTCCCGATAAAGAGTTAGCAAAACTGAAGACGAGAATTGATAAGACAATTAGTTCGCCATTCTTCTATTCCCCAGCCAGTACTCGATATCTTTGGGGCAGTGTCGACGCATAACTAGTACCCACTGATTTATGGGTACTATAAGAGGTCTTAATGACATCAGTATATGTATTGAATTCACGCCCTCGTAAAGCAAAATCCCGAACTAATTCGGGATTTGTAGAAAGATAGGTCGTACCAAAGGTTAGCGCTCTTTGTACTTACGCTCAACCTCGGCCACTCTTTCGCAAAAATCTTCCAAGTGAGCGCGCATTTCAGCTTCAGCTCTGTCTTCATCCCCATCAACGACAGCCTGAACCAATTTATCATGTAATCCAGCGGGATGGATTTCGTCTGTAGGCGGTTCAAAGGTTATAGAATTCTGACGTAATAATAACAGCAGTGACTTACTAATGGCTTCTAAGCAACGATTGCCGCAAATTTCAGCCAAGACAAAATGTACCTGGGAACGCAAAAACACTGTGGTGGGGTATTCTAAGGTATCGTTTTCATGTTGATTGGCATCAAGTAATTTTGCCGCTTGTTCGGCCGTGCAGTTTTTCGCAGCTAAACGAGCAACCTGTGGTTCGAGCAACATTCTCACCTGGACAATTTCAGGCAACGACATTTTACCCATAGTGAGTAGATCTTGACAGGAATCGCTTAAGCGCTCGTAGCCAACCTGTTTAACAAAGGCGCCTCCCATGGCTCCCTGACGAATCTCAACTAAACCACTTGCTTCGAGGATTTTTACGGCCTCTCTGACGACAGTGCGGCTGACCATAAACAGATCGATTAATTCCCGCTCCGAAGGAAGCTTATCCCCAGCTTTGTACCTGCCGTCAAAAATGGCTTCTTTTAGTTGCTGTCCAACTTCTGTCGATGCTCTTAGCTGCTTAACGGGTTTAAAGGTGTTCAAATTGTCATCTCGAATCAAAACTAGATTGAAATCTTAACATAAATTAGGCGAATGTCTGAATTTTCATTAGGTTAAGCCTGACATTTATGTACTCAGGAGAGTCCTCGGTTTAAGGTCATATTCAATCTGCTGATTTTCGGATAAGACTTTGAATTAAATTGATTTTAAAATTTAAATATCCAGTTAAGACTAGCATCTCTTTTCGTCTATTTTGCAATCAACCAACAGCTACATTAGAGATTAAAAAACATTCATTTTTGTTGATCTAAGTTACATCTCTACGAATTTCGTAACTGAATTCTCATATCTCGAAACATGCCATTGATGACATTGTTCATACGTCATACATTTAACGTAAAGCTTTTGCGGCTTTTTAAAAGCCTAAAAATTGCTTTAGGCTACTAATAATAGGAAGAGATGATGATGAAAAAGTCTTATTTATCCTTGGTCGTTTTGTCAGCACTAGCGGTACCTGCAATCGCTGACACCACGATCGACAAGATGTTCAGTGAAGGCACTGTGAAAGGTGAGTTACGTCTTTTAGATTTCACCAAAGATTTTGATGAAGGTACCACTACCCAGCACACCACATCACTAGGTGGTCTGTTCTATTACAATACTGCAAAAGTGAATGGCTTGAGTATCGGCACTAGCTTCGCCTCTGCTAACCCGATTTGGGTTAACGATTCTGACGCGGTTTACAACTTAGTCGGTCGGGATGCCAATGGTGATCACCAAAGTGTCAACCGCATGCAGGAATACTATGTTCAAGGTGACTGGTGGAATACCCAATTCAGATTAGGTGCCCAAGAGTTGCGCACCCCAATGATGAATCCCCATGATATCCGCGCCATACCTCGTACCTACCGTGGCTTTTCAGCCGAAAACCACAGCATCGATAATCTGACACTATCGGCACTCTATATCACCGATTCTATGGGGTGGACCGATGAACGCTTTATCTCTGTGAGTGAGGCTGTAAAAGCTGAAGTCAAACGTAATACCGGCAATGTCGTTGATGTAGAAGACAATCCAATGTATGCCGTTGGCGCCAAATATCAACTGCCATTTGAAACGGTGAAAACCCAATTCAACCTCTGGCAATACTATATGGAAGATGTATTCCAACAGACCTATGCCAAGGTAAATCTTTCGACCCAATTGGGTGCTGCTAATCTGTATTTCATTCCTTCCTATCTCAATCAACAGGCAACGGGTAATAAATCCGCTGGTGAGCTGGATACCTATCAATATGGTTTCCATCTAGGGGCTAAATTTGCCGGCGTGGATGCCACTTACATGTACGCTAAAACCGGTGACGATACTGTGCTGACGCCATGGGGTGACGACAAGGTTGTGATTCAACAGGTATACCAATCTGCACTCGCCAATGAAGAAGTCAACGCCTTAAAACTGGAATACGACTTCGGCCAAGTCGGTGCTAAGGGCCTAAGCGCCTATGCCTTCTACGGCGATTATGACTCTCCCGAAAGTCTGAATGACTTTACCGAAACTAACTTCTCTGTGACCTATAAGTTTGGCGGTGTCTTTGAGGGCTTAGGTGTGAGAGCACGCTATGCAATGGTCGATTTTGACCAGAAGGAAGATCTCAACGATCTCCGCTTATACCTGACTTACAAGTTCGCTTTAGGTCATTAATTCGCGCGCTCCCATGCGCCTACTTACAGGGTGTATTAACGTCCTTTGGATACACCCCTTTTTTTAGGCCTTTGTCACTTGGCTAACGAGCCGTTTGCCAGTATGACCCTTGGCCAAATCTTATGTCGTTATTCAGAGCGAATATCGCCTAACGATATAGTCAACGGAGTAATGAAAATGAGTAAAGAATCGAGAGAAATTGACCAATATACCGCACATGTTTTGCAGAATGGCCTATCACGCCGAAGCTTCTTAACCCGCGCCGCTATTGGTACCGGTGGCTTAGCCTTTGCCGGATTAACAGGTTCTGCTAGTGCTTCACCAGTTTCTACACACGCCCAGGAATATGCGCAAATCGGCCACGCAACACTGGAGTTTATGCCTAAGCCAAAGGCGATTCCTGACAGTGAAATTGCTTCGACCCAAACCTTCGATGTGGTTGTGGTGGGTGCCGGTGCCTCTGGTGTTCCAGCTGCATTATCGGCAGCAGAAAACGGTGCTAAGGTTGCCGTTCTTCAGAAACAAGCCATCGTTGTCGCACAGGGGAACACTGGCTCTGGTTTAGATCTGAAAAAGAGCGATAAAGCAGGTATTGAAGCTCTGGTAAACCGCCTAATGGCCGACAACGCCCACCGCAGCAACCCTGCACTACTAAGAAGCTGGGCCTACAATTCAGGCGAAGCCGTATCTTGGGTTATCGATCGCGCGAAACAAGGCGGTGCAACGGTTGTCGACCAAGGTACTAAGCCACAGCACGGTATCAAGGGCATTACCGAATATCCACTGGAGTTTGTGACTTCATTCTTTGGTCCTAAGCCTTATACCGCTGGTGACGGTATGCGTGCTTTGGCAAAAACGGCTGAAAAAGCAGGGGTCAAATTCTTCTTTAACACTCCGGCTAACCAACTGATCCAAGATGCCACTGGTAAGGTGATTGGGGTCATCGCCCAAAATCGTGATGGTAAATATCATAAGTTTATGGCCAAAAAGGGTGTGATTTTGGCCGCAGGTGACTACCAGAATAACAAAGCCATGTGTGACTTCTTCATCCCCGATCTGAAAAACTTCGAGCGCAAGCAAATGGATAGAACCGGTGACGGTTTTGTCATGGCGTATTGGGCGGGCGGCGTGATCGAACCTGCTGGCCACACTAAAATGCTCCACGACTTTGACGCAGGTCCGGCGGCAATGTGCGATATGCCATTCCTCGTGGTAAATCGTAAAGGGGAACGTTTTGTCAACGAAGCAGTAGAAATGTCACTGATGAATAACTACCTGCGCAGTGAAGCAGACCAAGGTTGTTACTCTCAGGTTTTCGATTCTAACTATATGGAACAAGCCAAAAACTGGCCAGGTAAAGCCTATACACCTGAAGAATTGAAGAACTACATGCCTGAAGATCCTTCTGAGAAGAAAGGTGTATTCCCATCACAAATCAATACCTTCGTGGCTGACACCCTAGAAGAATTAGCGGTGAAATTAGGTTGCGATCCTAAAACCTTCGTGAAAAACGTTAACCGTTACAACGAGCTATGCAAAACCGGGCGGGACGAGGACTTTGGTAAAGCGCCAAGCAAAATGGCTCCTGTGTTAAAGGCTCCATTCTATGGTATTCACCGTCGCATGCGCCTATCGGCAATCACTTCGGGCGTATTAGTTAACGAAAACCATCAAGCCCTCGATGCGGATGGTAAACCCATTGGTGGCTTGTTCATCGTCGGTAACATGGGGGGCGGTTTCTACGGTGGCGTTGATTATCCATTAACGGTATTTGG
Source organism: Shewanella sp. (assembly GCF_047975355.1). GTDB lineage: Bacteria > Pseudomonadota > Gammaproteobacteria > Enterobacterales > Shewanellaceae > Shewanella. The sequence continues at coordinate 93,086 of NZ_JBKEDJ010000028.1, forward strand.
TCTGTCCTTAGGTCGTTGCTACACCTTCGGCTACTTAACCGGCAAGTATGTTGCCAAGTTATAAGCCATAACGTCATCAATAGTGGTGCCTGCACATAAGGCATCCTTCAAAATGAAAAACGGAATCAAACCATGAAGAACTTAACTATTATACTTTCACTGGTATTATGCCTATTTGCAGGCAGCACCTTTGCCGCAGAGCAGTTACTCGACCAAACTCACATGGCCAAAGGTCTAAAATGTACTAGCTGTCACCAAGGGGAAACCCGTGAAGCCGTGCCTATGCTGAAATGTGTGCAATGCCACAATACCGCTAAGTTAGCGGTAAAAACAGAGAATTTTAAACCAACAAATCCACATAACAATCGTCACTTTAGTACCGAAACTGACTGTGCGAAGTGTCATCATGTGCATGAAAAGTCTGAAAATTATTGTCAAGGTTGCCATTTGAAGTTTGATTTTGTCACCCCATAATCAAACTCTTAAAAACCGCTAGTGACTAAAAAAACCACCTTCCCTGCAGAGGTGGTTTTTTATGTTGAGTATTGGTGAATTATGGGAGCTGCCTAGGTAAAGTTAATTTTTGCCTGAACTTTCAGCCTCTTTGGTGGTGCGGCTGACGATATCTGTTCCGGCTTCGAGGTACTGTTTATAGGTGTCATCGCCCCAAGCAATGAGTTTATCGTCTTTAAACATCAGCGGGGTGCACTCTTCTTTGGTGGTCACACCGTCGGATTTTTCATGGTGAGTACGATAAAAGAGCACTTGTAGTTGGCCATCCTTAATGGATTTTGCCTCTGAGAAGTCGGCCTTACCAAACATCGTTTTGACGGTGGCAATATCCTGCCCGAGCGTTAAATCATTTAATTTCTGGCTGTTATAGACTTGCCTGTCTTCCCAATCCATTTCATCTGGGGTGGGTTCATATACGAGTACCACTACAGCAACGAAGGCGACATAGGCGGCAAATATACTACCAATAATGACAGAAGCTTTTGATTTCATTGAATCTAATTCCTTTGCATATCCAATGTTTTATTTGGCAAGTCAATAAAATACGCCTTTGATGCGCCAAGGTAAACGGCTTTATTGCAACTTAGTGTTAACAACAGGGGGTTATTCGGCCAACTGCGTATTGGCGGGGCCATTGACCCTAAAATCCTTTAGGTTGATATTCAAGGGTAAATCGGTTTGTAGCTGGGCTAATTTATAACTGAGGCGCGCCATATCTCGCCCTTCGGCCAGTTTCTTGGCTTGTTTCGCACCGAGATTGGATAGAGAGGAAAATAGTGTCGCTAAGGTTCTGAAGGTTCGCAGTAATTCGGCCGCCGATTTGGGGCCAATGCCTGCGATACCGGGGATTTTATTGCCGCTATCTCCAGCAAGTGCCATTAAATCAAGAAATTGGTTTCGATCAACACCCAGTTTTTGCTCAAGTTCAGCAATGTTTAGGTATTGCTGATTAAAGTGATCCCACTGGCTGATCCGCGGATGATTGAGCTGACTAAACCCCTTGTCTGTCGACACGATAACGGCTTCGCCTTGAGCTTTGGCGGTTTTCATCGCTAAGGTGGCGATAACATCATCGGCCTCGGCGGCGGCATAAATCGATTGGATTTGTAAGCTCTTAAGCTGTTCCTGCAGTGCCGATAAGCCAGCTGCAAGTGGCTCAGGCATAGGTTTACGGCCCTTTTTATAATCGGGGTAAAGCTGTTTTCGCCAAGACATCTCATCACCATCCCAGACGATAGCGACATGGGTGGGGTGGTGAATGCGCAGCAGTTTAGTACAGGCAACGCTCACGCGCTCCGTTAAACTGTCCATATCGTTCTCATCTGGGATCGCCGCATAAATGCGGCGAACTAAGTTGAGACCATCGATAATTAAAAACTTATTCATTGGTGGTTATTGTTTTACTTCACTATTTGATAGCAGGGAACATAAGCACTTCCCGGCAGTTTCATCCTATGTTGGGCTACAAAGGCCCCCAGCAAATTGTCCATCAACTCCATCAAGTGCGGATCCCCTTTAATGTGGAAGGGGCCTAATTCTTCTATCTGTTTGATGGTGTCTGATTTTACATTACCTGCCACTATACCCGAAAACGCTTTACGCAAATTGGCGGCCAGCTCTGCTTTATTCGATTGAAAATGCAAATCTAAGTTTGCCATCACCTCATGGCTTGGAATAAAGGGCAGTTGGAACTCGGGTTCTATCTTAAGTCCCCATTGATATTGATAGGCATCGCCGGTAGCACGGCGATGGTTTTTCACTTGATCCATACCTTGCTTCATCACTCGGGCGACTTCGGCGGGATTGTCTACGATAATTTGATATTTTTGCTGCGCCTCTTGCCCTAAGGTGGCGGCGATAAACTCATCAATTTTAATAAAATAGTCCGCACTCTCGCTGGGGCCGGTTAGCACCAATGGGAAGGGGGTTTCTTGATTTTCTTTATTGAGTAAAATCCCTAAGATATACAGTAGCTCTTCGGCGGTGCCAGCACCTCCGGGGAAGATGATAATGCCGTGGCCTAGGCGGACGAAGGCTTCGAGGCGTTTTTCGATATCGGGTAAGATCACCAGCTCGTTAACAATCTGATTGGGCGGCTCGGCGGCGATAATACTGGGCTCGGTGAGGCCAATATAACGGGCGTTTTTAATCCGTTGTTTCGCATGACCAATCGCGGCGCCCTTCATCGGGCCTTCCATCGCACCCGGGCCACAGCCGGTGCAAATATCTAATTCCCTTAAGCCAAGTTGATAGCCCACTTCACGGGTGTATTGGTATTCGACAGCGTTGATACTGTGGCCGCCCCAACAGACGACTACATTCGGGTCTTTCATCGGTGCAATGGCGCGGGCGTTACGCAATATATCGAACACTACGTTAGTAATGTGGCTCGCGTTAGTGAGGTTGATATGTTTTAGGGTGTCGTACTTGTCGCTGATATAGAGGATATCCCTGAGCACCGAAAACAAGTGTTCTTGGATCCCTGTAATAATTTGACCGTCGACGAAGGCTTGCTCGGGGGGATTGATAAGCTCTAGCTTAACCCCGCGCTCACGTTGCAACACATTGATATCGAAGCTTTGATATTGCTCGAATAGCGCTTTAGAGTTGTCGGTCTTGAGGCCTGCGGCGAGTACGGCGAGTGAGCAGTTTCGATACAGTTGATATAGGGCGCTCTTGGCGCTTTTTTTGAGTCGATCAACTTCGAGTTGTGAAAGCTGATCCATGCTGCCCTTGGGGCTAACTTTTACTATCATTTACCACTCCTTCGTCTCGACAGGAGTGATAAGAAGCGACGTATAGGCTGACTTAATTATACGTCAATCACAACCCTGTCTCTGCTTTCATGTTTTGCTTTGTAGAGTGCTGCATCGGCGCGCTCGAAGGTTTCATGTATGAGCTCGTTCCCCATAACCTGCGCAGCCCCTATAGATACTGTAACTGTAATTCGCTGATTTTTAAATTTAAATGGAATATTTTTTACTTTTTCACGGACTCTGTTTAAAAGTTGAGCAATGTCACCACCACCAATATCTGGCAGGATGAGCACAAACTCCTCGCCGCCGTAGCGGGCGACAAACTCGGTATCCCGTAGGGAGTTCTTTAATGCCATGGCGATGACCTGCAGGGTTTTATCGCCTGTGCTGTGCCCAAAGCTGTCATTGATACTCTTAAAGTGATCTATATCTGCAACCGCGATCCACAGCGGGGTTTTATGGCGCTGATAATTGCGATACTCAAGCTCCATGCGTTCTTCGAGGGCGGCACGGTTAGGTAATTGGGTTAAGCTGTCCAATAGATTGAGTTTTTGTTGCTCAAAGAGTCGCTCTTTATAGGTGTTCGCCTCGTTGCTTAGCTCATTAAGCTCTTTGCGCATCGTCTCCATCGACTTACGTAGCAAGGCTTGCTCCCGCTGCTCTAGCGCCTCTTTGCGGGCGAGGGCAGAGCGAATCGAGTTGAGCTGCTCGGTCAATTGCGCTTTCAGGTCAACAATATCGTCGGTGTCGATAATGGCTTCACCCACATTATCCACGCGAGAATTAATTTCCCGATTGAGTTGGGTCTTAAGTTGAAAACTTCGTTGATTGTGATTGTAGGATTCACTCACTACTTCACGCACAGCGGCTAAGGCATCGTTTAACGCGTATAAAAATTCTTGCGAGGCCGATTTTTCGCGGGCGATGTTATCGAGCAGCAGGGATAAAATGGTTTGGTAAGCTTCGAGCAAGGTATCGATTTCGACTTCCGATGCCAGCAGTTCTTTTATTACGAGCACTTGGTCGCGTTGATCTTTACGAAACTCAATTTCCGAAATCATCTGCGCGAGTTCGTGGGCAAGTTGCCTGTGCTTTGGCAATACATCTAACTTTTCAGTCTCATTGAACTGTTGCTGCAGGATAATATCGTAGAAGCCAATGATTTGTTTAACTTTAGGGATATATTCCCAAACTGTGTGGAAGGGTTTGGAGAGATCCTGCTTAAAGTAATTAACTTCTTTTTTGAGCTTTTCTGGTGCCGAGTTAACCCGTTGGATCTGGCGGACGACCTGTGCAAGCCCTGTACGGCTTTCTTCAAGTTGCACCATCACATGGTTGTACTGACCCTTTAAGAGACGTTCAACATCAACCAACTCCGGTAATGCTTCATCGACTCGCTCAAAGGTATTTAAATTATGGCGAAGTTTGGCAAGTTTATTATCCAGTTCTAAATTTTGCCCTTTGCAGGCAAGACTTAAATGGCCAATAAATTGGAGTAGTGTTTGTAACTTAGCATTCCTGTCTTCGTTTACTTCCTCGAGGGCCAATTTTGCCGAGTGAAGTTTTTGCTGAAGCAATGCCAGCTGTGTCACTGTCGCGTTGGAATCCTTCATCCGGAGTATTTTCCTAACTCTGTAGGGCTAAAAAGCATGACGTCCTCTGTCCAGATTAGCGGTAAACTCATATGCTTCTAATGTTATAACAATGGCGATAGAGTGCAAATTGCTTTACCTACGCCACAGTGATTAATTGTCGATATTGATCAAATATTTTCTAATAAGTGTCGATCTTGGTTATTTTCCCAGCTGGGCCAAATAATGTCTTCCTTGGTTGCATTGGTGTCGACTCTTATCAGTCCTCGTTCAATCCCTTTTTCGAGATGCAAAAACAGCGGATCGGCAAAGAGTGTCGGCGGCACAAAATCTAAGGCTCTGAGACTCACATAATGGCTAGCATCGTTCGGTAAACTGCGTGCTCCCGCGAGGGCCATTTGGAGCGTTTCAAGCAGCAATTTAGGGGCAATTTTGATTTCCGCTTTGGTTAACAGCGGCAAGCTGATAAAGCCAATATTAAAATGATAGCCCAGCCCTTGATTATCAAGCTCAAGGCGCAATTTTTGTAACACCCGCTGTGGTTCCTCTGCCTCGGTAAATCTTACCGCAAACAAACCCTGACGGATCACATACACGGGCATAGATAATGCATTAGTGATATGGCTCGTTAACTGACGCGTGATGGCATTGGCAAAGTATTGACCGTGATTCAGGTCAGTACTGACATGCTCGCGAAATTCAATTAAGGCGAGTGCACTAGTGGATATATTGGCTGGATTTTGGGAGAGATCCTTTAATAACGCCGCATATCCTTGGTGGTGAGTAAAGGGCTCCTGCGAACTTAATTTTAGTAAAGCCTCATTTTGGCGGCTATTTTTGCGACGTTGGATGAGTAGGAGAATGATCCCCACTAAGAGTACAGTCGCAATCAGACCACTAAAGGCGAGCAACTTGTTAGTATTTTTAGTGGTTTCAACGGCATCGTTCAGTTTGCCTTGTAACATACTGAGCTCTAGCTTGAGTTGCTGCTCGGCCAGAACTGAGGCGGAAACCGATGGATCTTTGGCTGTGCTTTCAAGCGCTTCGCTCAATTCGATAATGCGCTTTTGTGTGCTAATCACTTTGGCTTGATCGTTGAGCTTTTCCGCAGACAGGGCGATTTGTGTCAGAGCCGATTTTTGCTCGTCCTGCAATTTTAAATCGCTTGCTAAGGCTAAGGCATTTTCGGCGTGGCTCATCATCAGCGGCCAATCTTCTTTCGATTGGGCAATCTCACCGATAAGCAGTTCGTTATAGACTAAATAGTGATGGCTTTGTTTTTCTTGAAATATCTGATTCGCCATCAATAAGTATTTGAGGGCGTTTACCTCATCATGTAAGTGTGAATAGGCTTGGCCGAGATTGTGATAATTCAGCCCTTGGGCGATGTAGTTACCGCGTTTGGCGTCGAGCTGCTGGGCATTCAGGTAGTAATCGATGGCGCGGTTCCAATCACCTTGTTCGCCATACACCATGGCGATGACCGTCATACAGCTTGATAAATAAGTGTCGTTCCCCAGTTTTTTAAAGCCAGCGGCGGCCTCATGGGCATTCTTTAAGGCTTCATTCCATTGTTTTAAATCCCGATAGACTTTAGCCAGTTGCAGCTGTAGGTGGGTTTTCATCGAGGGATAATTGGAGCGATTAGATAGGCGAATAGCTTCACTATAGTGTTGTAATGATTTAGTGAGTTGTTGATTTTTATTGTAATAATGCCCAAGTTTCGATTCGGCCGCCGCGATGAGGTAGTCGTTTCTTAGCTTGTAGGCGATATCCCTATAGGTATGAAAATGCATTAACGCAGGCACATCTTGGCGGATGACGAGGTGCAGACCGCCTAAATGTTCATGAATGGTGTGCTTTAGCAGCATGGATTCCACATCATAACTGTCGTTAATCCGTGTTAGCGCCTCATTATAAAATGCGATGGCCTCTTGGTATTTTTGCTCAGTGCGGCCAATATAACGTCCCTTCAGCATGGCTACAGTTGCCAGCTCAAAAGGCGATTGAGCGATACTTGCCAAGAGTTCGATGAGGCTATTGGCATCTTGAAATCCTACCTTAGATTTTACATTTGGCTCGAGATTTAACCGCGCCAGTAGTTGCAAAATATGCTCAAATTCATCGCTGCTGTAACCCTGTTCTTGGGCTGCGCGTTCAAATTGTTCACGATTCTTAAAAGATATAGGAAAAGAGATCGACTGGTTAAGTCTGTCATACATCTTCTGCGGCGTTTCACGCAATTCTATTTCTTCGGCCTCGATATCGGCTGCCTTTGTTTGAAAAGAAATAGATATCAACAAGGTCACGAAAATAACAATGAGTTTATGCATGTGCAGGTGGCCCTATATTCCCTAAGTCAAGGAACTTATTTTGTTAGCTTTTGTTAGCGCCTAATGAGGATGCTACATCGACTTGTTATACTTGGAAAAAATATAAGAAGCATAATAACAGAAGACGGAAGGAAGTAAGAGTGAAACCCAGTAGATTATCTATTTTGGTATTAAGTGTATTAGGGTCGGCTAACGTATTTGCCGATGTGGGTTACAAAATTGATTTAAGCCAACCAGAACATCATCTTGCGCAGGTGAGTGTGACCTTCCCAGAGGCTAAAGCGGGCGAATTCAGTGTCAATCTTCCCGTGTGGCGTACGGGTAAATATCAAGTGTTACCTTTATCCGACGGTGTGCGTTTATTTACCGCTAAAGACAGCCATGGTAATTCACTGCCATGGAAACGCACCGCCAGTGGTGAATGGCAAATTGCCCTCGATAAACCCGCCAGTGTGACTGTGAGTTATCAGCTCTACGCCAATGAATTGGGCCAACGTGTACGTCATATCGATGCTAGCCACGCTTATTTAGATGCCAGTGGCGTATTTATGTATAGCCCGCAATTTCGGACTGACCCAGTGACCGTACAATTAACTGTGCCCGAAAATTGGCAGAGTTATTCCGGCATGTCAGCAGGTAATGTGGTGCACTCTTTTATTGCTCCTAACTATGATGTGCTAATTGACTCTCCCATCGAAACAGGGGTGAGTACACACAAAAAATTTAGCGCCGATGGTAAAGGCTATGAGTTAGTGTTTTGGGGCGAAGGCAACTACGATGCCGATAACATCGTGAAAGACTTAACCGCATTGAGTGGCCAAGCCAAGGCGATTTGGGATGGTTATCCCTTTGACCGTTATGTGTATATGGTGCATGCAACCAACGGTGCTGGTGGTGCGACCGAGCACTTAAACTCAACGGTTATCCAGTTGCCGCGGTTTAGCTTTCGCGAGCGTAAGGACTACCTGCGCTTTATTAGCACAGCTTCCCATGAGTTTATTCATACATGGAACGTTAAAGCCTATCGTCCTGCGGGTTTGGTCCCTTATGATTATCAGCATGAAAATATGACGGAATTACTGTGGATTGCCGAGGGCTCAACCAGTTATTTCCAAGGTCAGTTACTGCTGCGCGCGGGTGTGATGACACCTAAGGAGTTTTTAGAAGATCTCGCCAAACGCATCGAGAAAAGTGAGCTGACACCAGGACGTGAAATTCAATCGGTTGCCGAGGCCAGTTTAGGCGAGTGGAGCAGCATGGGTGGTGATTATGCGATTAACCACAGTGTGAATATTTACTCTGAAGGTTATTTAGCCTCACTGGCGCTGGATTTCTCCCTGCTGACGGACTCGAAACTCGCCCACTCGTACCGTGATGTACACCGCAAATTGTACCAAGATTACCGTGTGCCTAATGGCTACACTGTGAGTGATGTAAAGCAGATCCTGAAGGACTTATCGGGTAAGGACTATGGTCCATGGTGGCAAAGTCATGTGAATAGCCCGTTGAGTCTTGAGTTTTCAAGCTTGCTGTCTCAGGCTGGGTTGGTAATGTCCTACGGTAAAGACTCCAAAGCCGAGCCTTTTACGGGCATGACCTTAAGCAGCGAACATGGCTCTTTGGTGCTTTCTCAAGTCTTGCGAAATGGCCCCGCTTGGCAGGCGGGTATTGTCGCAGGGGATGAGATCCTAGCGATTAATGGCTTAAAGGTGACTGCTCAAGGTTTTGATAAGCGTATCAAAGACTTTAAAGTGGGTGATAAAGTGGAAGTCACCTTATTTAACAACGATAAAATCAAGCAAGTGGCCTTAACACTCGGTGAAAATCAAAGCGGTAAGCTAGTGCTAAAAGGCGATGCGAAGGCGACTAAACAACAAAAAGCCTTCTTCAATGCGTGGCTGGGCATTGATTGGCCGTTGGATGCTAAAGGTGATATTGCGGCTAAAAGCTAACTCGTTTGATACCTGAGTGAGTCGTTATCTGAAAGTAGAGGATTTACTCGAATCGCGCCATACGCTTGGCCTAAGTGAAGAGATAAAAAAGGCGCCGCAGTAAACTTAGAGTCCAACTGCGGCGCCTTTTACTTTCTTTAGCTTAAGCTCGCTTGGAGCGTTAGCTAAATAAAGGATTAAGCTTGGGTCTCTTCGAGGCCACCTAATGCCGAAACCAAGGCGTGCATCAGCGCGACTAACTCACTACCCATTAAAGCAAAGTCAGCGTCCAGGCGTGCCATCGGATCGTCGGTGCCAACTTCATCGTTACCCGCTCTAAACTCTTCAGAGAATTTTAAGCGTTTTACACTGGCATCGGATTGCAGTAACAGGGCTATCGATTGGCCAAAGTGCAGGGCGAGTTTATGTACTTCTTTACCCGTTTCGAGGTGTGCAAGCACTTCATCTTCTTTAAGATCTTGCTGCTTAAAGCGCACTATACCGCCTTCATCTGCGGCTGACTTCAGCTCGGCTTCATCTTGCATTTCAAAGGGTAATGGCGCGCTGCCATCCTTTAACCATTGAGTGAGGTTTGATTCAACTGGTGCTTTAAAGCTTAATGGGATCACTGGCAAGCTGCCTAAGGCCTTACGTAATAAGGCTAATAATTCCTCTGCCTTAGTGGCGCTGGAGCTATCTACGAGGATCATTTCCAACTCTGGTAAAATCAGTGCGCGCGTTTGGCTGCGGCGTGAAAAGGCTCGTGGCAATAGGCTAGTGATGATTTCATCTTTCAGCGCATCTTTTTCTTTTTTGGCGAGTTTACGATTTTCTTCGTCTTCAATTTGCGCCACTTTTTCTTCTAATGATTCTTTAATCACTTGGCCAGGCAGAATTTTTTCTTCTTTGGTGACACAGATAAGGTAACGATTGTTAGCGCTGTGCACTAAGGTGCTGCCTTGTTTGCCTAAGGCATTGGAAAATCCAAATTTGCTGACGTCTTGGCTGCCGCACGGGGAAAATGTGAAATCGGCGAGTGCGGTTTCAAGTGCTTCTGTCTCGATGGAAAAAGGTTTATTGAAACGGTAAAGAGTAAGATTTTTAAACCACATAAGATGCGCTCATTGGAAAAATAAAGTCGCAGTTTACGGCATAGTTGCTGCGGGGTAAACCTACCTTAAATCGTTAAATTTTGCCCCAGTTGTAGAATTCATTAAAATGTAATATTGAAAAAAATCTGGCTGTAACCCTTGGTGTATATGGGTTTTGTCTTTTAAGAGGAAGGCGGTTTTATGGTGGTTGACTCAAGTTGTCACATTTGAAATAAAACTGAAACAGATTCATTGCAAACTTTCGGTCGTTCCAAACCAATAACCAAGACGAACAAACGTCGAAAGGATTAAATGATGAACGTTTTTTGTAAAACTCTACTTGCTTCTGCGCTAGCTTCTGCAACTCTGGCTTCTGCTTATGCCGCGGAGCCACTGACTGTTTATGGTAAGTTGAACGTTACCGCTCAATCAAACGATGAGAAAGGTGATTCTACAACAACTATTCAAAGTAATGCTTCTCGTTTTGGTGTGAAGGGTGATTTCGAACTGTCTAGCTCGCTGCAAGCGTTTTACACAGTTGAATACGAAGTGGATACTGGCGCAGATTCTAGCGACAACTTCAAAGCTCGTAACCAATTCGTTGGTTTAAAAGGTGCATTTGGTTCTCTCTCTGTGGGTCGTAACGACACTCTGTTAAAGATTTCTCAAGGTAACGTTGACCAGTTCAACGATTTATCAGGTGACTTAAAGAGCCTGTTCAAAGGTGAAAACCGTTTAGGTCAAACTGCTACTTACCTAACTCCCTCATTTGGTGGTTTCGTATTCGGTGCAACTTATGCTGCCGAAGGCGATGCTGACCAACAAGCTCAAGACGGATTCAGCTTAGCCGCAATGTATGGTGACGCTAAACTGAAAAAATCACCTTTCTACGCCGCTATCGCTTACGATTCTGACGTAAAAGGTTATGAAATCCTGCGCGCATCAGTACAAGGTAAAATCGCTGATTTAACCTTAGGTGGTATGTATCAACAACAGGAACAGACTTATAAAAACGCTTTACCTGTTAACACTGACAGCGTAAACGGTTACCTGTTTAGCGCCGCTTACGATATCAATGCTGTGACCTTAAAAGCGCAATACCAAGACATGGAAGACTTAGGTGATTCATGGTCAGTGGGTGCGGACTACAGCTTAGGTAAGCCAACGAAAGTGTTTGCTTTCTATACCAACCGTTCTATGGAAGCGTCTAACGACGATGACAAATACATAGGTGTTGGCTTAGAACACAAGTTCTAATCTCAGCATTAAGGTTGAATTAAGGAGGCTTAGGCCTCCTTTTTTATTGCGATAAACAAACAGTTATATAAACTTAATATGACAATTATCGCGACAATATCGCTTTTGCGGCACGCTTATTCATAAATCTGTAATAAAAATGACTAATAATAACCGTGTTGACATTCACTGACAGAAAATCACTTATGACTGCAAGGATATTGATAGTAGAAGACGAGTTAGCCATCCGCGAGATGCTGACTTTTGTAATGGAACAGCATGGGTTTACAACCTCTGCGGCGGAAGATTTTGATTCGGCCATTGCGCTGCTAAAGGAGCCTTACCCCGATCTGATTTTGTTGGATTGGATGTTTCCTGGTGGAAGTGGTATTCAATTGGCCAAACGCCTCAAGCAGGATGAATTTACCCGTCAGATCCCCATTATTATGTTAACCGCTCGCGGTGAAGAGGAAGATAAGGTTAAGGGCCTCGAAGTGGGCGCCGACGACTATATCACTAAACCTTTTTCGCCCAAGGAGCTGGTGGCCCGAATCAAGGCCGTGTTACGCCGCAGCGCGCCGACCCGTCTTGAAGAAACCATCGATGTACAAGGATTGTTACTCGACCCCGTAAGTCACAGGGTGAGTGTTGGCGATACTGTACTCGATATGGGACCAACGGAATTCCGTTTATTACACTTCTTTATGACGCACCCTGAGCGTGTTTACAGCCGCGAACAGCTGCTCGACAACGTCTGGGGAACCAACGTGTATGTAGAAGATAGAACCGTAGATGTGCACATCAGACGCCTTCGTAAGGCCGTAGAAGAGTCGGGCCATGACCGCCTAATTCAAACGGTTCGTGGGGCTGGTTATCGTTTCTCTACACGCATTTAGTGCCAAATAAGAGATAGGCACAGGTTAGCTTTTAAGCTATCTTGTGCTCCTCTTATTTAGCCTGATGTTTGGGTTTATTTATGTTCGACTCTTATTCAGGGTACCGGTTGTTTTCGCGCTTAGCGGTGTTCTTACTGCTTTGTTTGCTAATTGGTTTATTGGTAGGGAAACCCCTCTGGATACTTATCATTGGCTTGCTAGGACTGATGTTCTGGCATTACCGTCAGTTAGCTCGTCTCAATTTTTGGTTATGGCGTGATAGAAAGTTAACTCCTCCACAGGGCAGTGGTAGTTGGGAAGGTGTGTTTAACGGCATTTATCGTCTGCAAGGTAAAAACCGTCGTAGAGTAGGGCAATTAGCTGCCTTGTTGGGGCGATTTCGCCAAGGTGCTGAGGCCTTGCCCGATGCGGCTGTCGTGCTCGACTCTGAGCACAATATCTTATGGTGTAATAGGTTAGCTCAGCTGATTTTAGGCTTTGTGTGGCCGCAGGATAATGGTCAACGGATTGATAACCTGATCCGCCACCCGGATTTTTCTGCCTATCTTAAGGCGGGAGAATATAAGGAGCCCTTAGAGCTGGCATCGCCTGTCTCGGATAGGCGCCTACTCGAAATTCGTATCATGTCTTACGGCGATAGGCAGTTACTCTTGATTGCCCGTGATATTACGCGGATAAGACAGCTCGAAGGTATGCGTAAAGAATTTGTCGCCAATGTGTCACATGAACTTAAAACCCCGCTCACCGTATTACAGGGTTATTTAGAAATGATGCAGAGTATGGCGGAGCCCGATTCGATGAATGCTAAGCCTCTTGCTCTAATGCAGCAGCAGACTCGGCGAATGCAGTCGATGGTGGAACAGCTCCTGGTGTTATCACGTATTGAAGATGCGGTCGATATCAACCTTGAGAATACCGTGAATATGGCGCAGCTGATGGAGGTCTTAAAGGAAGAGGCCAAGGCGCTGGCGCAGGACAAGTATGAGCTTAGCTTCCATTGTGAGGCGGGATTACACTCCCATGGCAATGAGTTACAGCTTCGAAGTGCTTGTTCTAATTTGATTTCGAATGCGATTCGCTACACAGAGCCCGGTGGCAAAATTACCGTACAATGGCGCAGTGTGGCGACCGGCGGCCTCTTTAGTGTGACAGATACGGGGGAAGGCATAGCGCCGCAGCATATTAACCGCTTAACCGAGCGCTTTTATCGCGTCGACAGTGCCCGCTCAAGGCAAACGGGTGGCAGTGGGCTTGGATTAGCCATAGTGAAACATGCTCTGAGTCATCACCATAGTGAGCTCAATATCAGTAGCGAAATAGGCAAAGGCAGCACCTTTAGCTTTGTGATCCCGCATCACCTGATTGTTCGTAACAAATAACCGCTACGAGTTAGAGTATTATTTTTATATTTAAAACAGGCCATTAGGGCCTGTTTTGTTTTTATAAATGTATGATGGTGATCTTTTTTCAAAAAAGACGAAAAATGTCTTCTGTCATTTAAGTGTCACATCTTGGACATAGAATTGTCATTGTAGCGATTGATACTGGCTGCGTCTGAAGAAACTTAAGTTAGAAATTAGTTAGCTTATTACTGGAGCACATAATGAAACTGAAAAAGCTTGTCGGCGCGATGACCCTGACTGCCGCTGGTGTATTCTCTGCCACTGCCATGGCATCTGTTGATCAATCTCTGCCAACTTACGAGAAAGCAAGTGGTGTATCAGGCAACCTTTCATCTGTAGGTTCAGATACCTTAGCCAACATGATGACTCTGTGGGCTGAAGAATTTAAGCAGATGTACCCTAACGTAAATATTCAAATTCAAGCTGCTGGTTCTTCTACTGCGCCACCAGCATTAACAGAAGGTACTTCACAATTCGGTCCAATGAGCCGCAAGATGAAGCCTAACGAAGAAGAAGCCTTCGAAAAGCACTACGGTTACAAGCCAACTGCGGTGCGTGTAGCGATTGACGCTTTAGCTGTTTTCGTACACAAAGATAACCCAATCAAAGGCTTAACAGTTGAACAAGTTGACGGTATTTTCTCTTCTACTCACAAGTGTGGTAGCAGCGATATCCAACGTTGGGGCGATTTAGGTCTTGACGGTAACTGGTCAGCAAAAGACGTACAACTGTACGGTCGTAACTCAGTATCTGGTACTTACGGTTACTTCAAAGAGCACGCTCTGTGTAAAGGTGACTTTAAGGCTAACGTGAACGAGCAACCAGGTTCAGCTTCTGTGGTTCAGTCTGTGTCTCAATCACTTAACGCAGTAGGTTACTCAGGTATCGGTTACAAAACTGCTGGGGTAAAAGCCGTTCCCATCGCTAAAAAAGGTAACGACTTTATCGAAGCCACTGCAGAAAACGCAGCTAACGGTACTTACCCATTATCACGTTACTTATATGTATACGTGAACAAGCAACCAAACAAAGACTTAGCACCAATGGAAAAAGAATTCATCCGTTACGTGCTGTCTAAGCAAGGTCAGCAAGTGGTAGAAAAAGACGGTTATGTGACTCTGCCTAAGAGTGTAGTTGCTAAAGATTTAGAACAGTTAGGCATCCGCCTCTAATTCTTAATCGCTAAACCATTAAGGGTCTCTTCGGAGGCCCTTTTTGTTTTTGGGCGATGATTCACTGAAGCTCGTGGCTGAAAATTGGGCATAAAAAAAGCAACCTAATGAGGTTGCTGTAAATTCCAATTCGGAATCTGAGGACGGTCGCGCTAGAAACCATCTAAAGGAGAATGATGATGAACGAAGAAACTCATTGCAAAGATTCGGTTCATAATATCTGACTCGAGGGGGCGAAATTAGTTCAGACAGAATTGAAAAATTTTGTAAATATTTCTACTAATAACCTTTATGCATTGAAAAATATGTGAATTTTATTTTAAGAGGTTAACTTAAGTCGATTGTGGTAGGCATAGACTTAAGCATTGTTACAAAATGCAGATGCTAGGAAGTTTTATTCGATTGCGCATTGGTAAATCAGCGTCCGATAATATGGCTAGATAATTTACCGATAACAGGTTAGCTAAGTGATGCCGTTAGAAAATCAGCAAACGCGAGTTGAACCAACAGCATGGGATTTAACTCGAGATTACCATTCCTTTGCCAATAGCGACCAAGTGCAGGTAACGCACTTATCCTTAGCGCTCAAGGTCGACTTTGTGACTCGTACTCTGCTCGGAGAGGCGATGCTGTCACTTCGCTATTTTGAGCCACAGGTTGCCGAGTTATGGCTAGATAGCCGTGATTTACATATTTTATCGGTTACGACAAACACTCGAGCCCCCCTTGAGTTTATGCTTGAAGCGCCAAACGAAATACTCGGGCAAAAATTGGTGATCAAGCTCCCCGAAGAAGAGTGCGAGCGAGTCTGTATTCACTATCGCACCTCGCCAGAGGCTGAAGGACTACAGTGGCTTATGCCTGAACAAACGGCAGGCAAACAGTTACCTTATCTTTTTAGTCAATCTCAGCCGATTAATGCTCGCAGCTGGATCCCCTTGCAGGATACGCCAAAGGTGCGGATCACCTTCGATGCGCACGTCGAAGTGCCGAAGGGCATGCGCGCCGTGATGAGTGCAATGAACAACCCCGACACACCGCTCGAAGGTCGATTTCAATTCGAGATGGAAAAGCCTATTCCCACTCATTTGCTGGCCTTGGCCGTGGGTGATTTAGCCTTTCAAGCCATAGGTGCGCGCAGTGGCGTGTATACCGAGCCTTGTATGTTGACAGACGCAGCGACTGAGTTTGCCGATACTGAACATATGCTGGATGTAGCGCAATCGCTATTAGGTCCCTATGCATGGGGGCGTTATGACATGATCATTTTGCCACCGAGTTTCCCGTTTGGTGGGATGGAAAATCCCCGTTTAGCCTTTTTAACCCCAACCCTAATCGCGGGTGATAAGAGCCTAGTGTCAACGGTCGCCCATGAGCTGGCACACTCATGGACGGGAAATTTGGTCAGTAATGCCACTTGGCGCGATCTCTGGTTAAATGAAGGCTTTACAACCTATTTTACCAATCGGATTGTCGAAGAAGTCTATGGCAAGGAGCAGGCCGAGCTGGAATGGGTTATTGAATTTGGCAGATTACAAGAGGAAATGGCCGCTTTACCACTTCACAGGCAAACGCTGCCCGCCAATGTGCAACAGGCCGATCCTAATCTGGCTTTTAACCGTTTTACTTACGATAAGGCATCGATGTTCGTCCATGAGTTAGAGCATCGCCTCGGCCGAGCCGAATTCGATAAGTTCCTGTTCGCTTATGTGCAGCACTTTGCTTTTAAGGCGATCACCACTGAAGTGTTTGTCGAATATGTGAAAGTGGCTTTAGTCGAAGCCTATCCCGATAAAATAAGCGAAGCCGAGCTGTTGGAATGGATTTATGGCGAAGGTTTGCCCCAAGGTTACGCCGGGCCCACATCACGGAGCTTAGATAAAGTCGATACCGCCTTAGATGATTTTTTACAGGGTAAGGCGGCCTCAGAGCTTAAGGTTCAAGGCTGGCGTGTCCATCACTGGCAGTACTTTTTGACCCAATTACCCGAAGTCTTGTCTCAAGTGCAATTGATGGATTTGGACGATAGCTTTAAGTTGACCCAGTCTAGCAATGCCGAAATCGCCTGCGATTGGTTTAGAGTCGCTATCCGCAATCATTACGATCCCGTGCTACCCGCCTTAAGCGCGTATTTACAGCGTATTGGCCGCGGCAAGTTTGTCCGTCCGCTTTATGCTGAGTTGCAGGTAGCGGGTTACCACACTGAGTTACAACAAATCTATGCCAGTGCGCGGACGGGTTACCATCCCTCGATTCAAGTGCAATTGGATAGGATGTTGAAGGTATAAAATTGAGATAAAAAAATGGCAACCTAAGGTTGCCATAAAAGAATCAAAGTAGGATACAAAGGAATGCAGTGCGCTAGCGTGTATTCGATTGTTTCCCAAAAGGGAGATGATGAACGACCAACCAATTCGACTCTATGCAATAACCTGAAACTGTTTCATTGAATTAAACGGCGTATATTATCCATTTAATCCGTTGCTAAACTTTTCATTTAGCAATCAATTCTGCATTAAAGCGGATTTGTTAATCCTTACACATAGTCAGACTAGGAGCTTTTCGTAAAGTTCAGTTTGCGGCTAAAAAAATTTAAAATTATTTTTTGCCTTGCCGACATCAGTAA
This sequence comes from Shewanella sp., assembly GCF_047975355.1. GTDB lineage: Bacteria > Pseudomonadota > Gammaproteobacteria > Enterobacterales > Shewanellaceae > Shewanella. Next base: position 110,635 of record NZ_JBKEDJ010000028.1, read on the forward strand.
ATTGAGCGGCTGGTGACTGGAAATATAAATTTTACATATGAAACATAGACATAAAAAAAGGCAACCAATCGGTTGCCTAGTGACCTATTCCTAGGTCAAGGGGGCTGCGCTAGAAGCCCCAGGGAGAATGATGAACATGAAAAAGACATTCGCTGTTCAATATGTTTGAGGGAGTTATAGGTATAAAGTTCCATCTAAAATAAAAAATAACTTAAATTTTTTATTTAATAAAAAATTTCAATGAGATAGCTCGCTCATTATTTTAAAAGCGTCTCTATCTTGTCACTAATTGCCTCAGGTTTTGTGGTGGGCGCAAAGCGAGCGACCACTTCTCCCTGACGATTAATTAAAAATTTAGTGAAATTCCACTTAATCCGTTCTGTGCCTAACACGCCGGGCGCGGCCTTTTTAAGGTATTGATATAAAGGGTGAGTGTGTTCACCGTTTACCTCGATTTTTGAAAACAGTGGAAAGCTCACGCCAAAGTTGAGTTCACAAAAACTTTGGATCCCTTTCTCATCGGCTTTTTCTTGGGCGCCAAACTGATTGCATGGGAAGCCTAAAACCACCAATCCCTGCGCTTTATATTTTTGATAGAGCGCTTCTAAGCCCTTGTACTGTGGTGTAAAACCGCACTCACTGGCGGTATTCACAATTAAGATCACTTTGCCTTGATATTGCGCTAGTGCCGTTGGATTGCCTTGAATGTCGTTTGCGCTATGGCTATAGATAGTCGATGTCATGATTACCTCCTTAGGTGTGGTGATTAGCATAAATAATAGTTTGATTGTTATCAATTGGTTTGTGTGCAATTTATTTTGCGGGTTTGCTAATCTTCTTCAATATCAATATAGTTACGCTAATTTTTATCTCAGCAGAAGGGCGTTTATGTGACTGAACATGAAGCCGAATACGAAACAAACACACAGGCCGATGTCGGGCAGGTTGTTCAGCAACTCACTGAAGTTGAAGGTGAAGAACAGGCTGAAGTGTTCAGTGAAATCTTAAATGAAGCTGAGCCTGGCACGGTTGCCTTAGTGCTAGAGTCCTTACCCTTAGATGAGCGTTACGAGCGTTGGCAACAGGTTGAGTTTAGTGACCGTGTGACAGTGCTGAGTTTAATGCGCGCCGATCCGCGTATGGGGATCCTAAAGCAGATGCCCGACAATGAGGTAGATCTGCTGTTCGCGCAGCTCAGTCCTGAGGATTTGATTGAGTGGAGTGATTATCTCCCCGAAAGTTTTACCGACCGTGCCTTGGCGCAGATGGGCGAACGTCAACGGCAGCGTTTCGAGCTGTACGATCAATATTCCGAAAATGAGATTGGTCGTTATACCGATCATCAAATGTTAGTGCTCAGCGATAAGGCGACAGTGGCTCAGGCGCAGCGGTTTTTCAGGCGTATTGAACTCGACTGTAACGACAACTTATTTATTGTCGATGAGGCGGATAAATACCTAGGTACGGTCAGACGTTATGATATTTTCAAGCATGATCCCTCTGAGCCGCTGATTTCACTGTTATCGGAAGACAGTCGTGCCTTAACTGCGGATACCACGCTACTCGATGCTGCCGAGGCGATAGAACATAGCCGCGAAATTGAGTTACCCGTTATCGATGAGGCGGGGGAGCTGATTGGCCGTGTCACCCTAAGGGCCGCAACTGCCTTAGTGCGTGAACATTATGAAGCGCAATTAATGGCTACCGCAGGTATGGATGAGTCAGACGACTTATTCGCTCCGATCATCAAAGGTGCACAGCGCCGTGCCGTGTGGTTAGGGATTAACTTACTCACGGCATTTTTGGCTTCGGCAACCATTGGATTATTTGAAAATGTGTTGTCTCAAGTGGTCGCACTTGCCGTGCTCATGCCGATAGTGGCATCTATGGGCGGGATTGCAGGCAGTCAGTCACTTACCTTGATGATCCGTGGTATGGCGATGGGGCAGATCTCGGCGGGTAACTTATTCTCTTTAATGAAGAACGAGTTAGGGATTGGTTTAGTCAATGGCACCCTGTGGGCGATAGTTATTGGACTGGTGGCGGGCTGGTGGTTTGCCGACAGCACCATAGGCATAGTGATAGGCTGCGCGATTTTGATCAATATGGCGGTCGCGGCGCTGGCTGGGGTGTTTGTTCCTATGGTTTTACAGCGGTTTAATCAGGATGCTGCGCTCTCTGGCTCAGTCATTTTAACCACAGTGACCGATGTGGTGGGCTTCTTCACTTTCCTCGGCATGGCGACGATACTGTATCTCTAAGTGGATGTTGGTTGTTTAACTCAATTGTATGAATCAAAACGATATTCAATTTTTCCTCTGCCAAAATGCAGCCGAATTAGCGGCTGCTGCGGCATTAATCGATCAACGGGATGACAACGCGCATCCCCTCGATCATCAGGCATTTGCTCGCTCCCGCGCCGTGGTATTAGCGAAAAACCTCGTGGGTGAGATTGTTGGCTGCGCGGCGATTAAGGCTGGTTCTGGCCCTGTGGGGGAGTTAGGTTATTTAATGGTATCACCGTTGTACCGACGCCGTGGCATAGCACAAGGGCTCACGCTTAAGCGGATTGAAGTGGCTAAAACGCTAGGGATTACTCTGTTATTTGCCACTATCCGAGATGAAAACGACGCCAGCCGAGTGAATTTACTCAAGGCCGGATTTCACTTTTGGCGTAACTATTTAAGTATTAGAGGAACGGGTAATACCGTCGGCTGGTATTACTTAGCCCTCGAAGATAAGCTGGATATTGACGGCATAATGCAATCCCTCGTCGGAGATCGGGTTCCTGCACCCTAAATGTTTTCGATTTGTTTAATTTAGGTTTGACTGATGTTTTTTAACGGTTTCCGTTTTGTTTTAAATTCAAAAATCTTTGCGACTCTCTGCTAAATATGCAGATTTTCTTTTTTTATTCGGTATGATCCGCGCCATTACCCACAGTCATTATTGAGGTGTTTTTATGGCTAAGTTCAGAGTAGCAAGTGTCTTATTATTGAGTGCAGCCGCGCTGCAGGTGAATGCGTCAGAATTTAATCTTGGGTTAAACAACGATGTGGTCTCTACCGAGTTAGAGCTGCAAGTGAATAAAGATGTCAATGCAGTATTAGGATATATTTATTCAGACGATAGCGGTCATATTGCCCAAGGTGCAATGCACATGACCCACGATGCGGGTGTGCATCATTTTGAAGTCGGCGCGAAATTAAGCCAGTTATGGGCAGACGATGCCCCAAATGGTAGCACTATATCCGTAGGTGGCCGTTATGCCTTGGCGTTAGGGCCAAATATCTCTTTGCATGCCGCCGCTTACTATGCGCCATCGGTGTTGTCTTTCGGTAATGTCGATGGTCAATACGAATTGGATTCTAAGGTGCAATACAACGTAAACCCTAATATGGCGTTTTATGTGGGTTACCGTAAGATTGCCTTCGAATATGATCACGCCCGTGATTTCACCTTCGAAGATGGCGTTTACATCGGCGGTAAGTTCCGCTTCTAATCTCGTCGCAATTTTTGGTGGCCTAATAAAGGCCAGATCGATTTAAAAGCCGGCCAAGGTTATCTTTGCCGGCTTTTCCATTTGGCTTTGAGTTCGCCATAGCTTGGGAGTATGGAGGAGAAGATCACCAGCCCAATGCCAATGCACACAACAATGCTTAAGTGTTCATCTAAAAACCACCAACCAAACAAGGCGGCAAAAATAAGACCCGTGTACTCCACAGGGGCCATTTGGCTGGCATCGGCGCGCCGATAGGCGTGGATGATGAGGTATGTCATGCCGATATAAAACAGGCCTAAGGTCAAACCAACCTGCGCGACGGGCAGGCTAAAATCGGCGCCTTCGTACCAGGTCGCTGGTATCAGAAAAACCATCGCAAAGGCATTAGACCAAAAGAGTGTTGAAAATGGATGTTCATGGGTTGAATATGCCTTCAAAATCAAGCTATTTGTTGCTGAGGTCATTGCGCCAAAAAAGGCTAAGCCAATATAGAGATTAAACTCAGTCGGTTGGCTTATCAGTAAAATCCCCGTAAAACCTATGATGCCCGCGACGGTGCGGCGATAACCTATGCGCTCATTTAAAAAGAAGGCCGACAATAACAACAGTAACAAGGGTGAGGTATATATCACCGCCGTGACGGTCGCGAGCGGTAAGTGTAATACCGCCAACATAAAGATAGCGTTACCCAAACCGATTAACAGTGCGCGGCTTAAGTGCACCTTATAAAAGGGGCTTAACTTAAGATTACCTTGTAGTCGCAAAACAAAAGGTAACACTAAGAGCGTGGCAAATAATTGGCGATAAAGTACCAATTGAAACACGGGGGCGTTAGTTTCAAGCAATTTAACCAATAGGTTACCGCTGGCAATCAACAACTGGGCAGCTAGAATCATCAATAAGGGGGCCATAGGTATCCATGTTAACGGCTGAGATTGTGGCTAAGGTAATAACCTGTAAATGAACGACTAAAATATCAGCATAAGATACCCGATTACCGACTAATTTAGTCTAATCAATTGTAAAAAATAAAATGTAGTCATAAAGTTAACACTCTAAAATGATTTTCTGTGTGGAACTAGACGCTGGTATATAAACCAAGATACCTATGAGCAAAACTAACTTACATAATTTCTGGTGCTTTTTGCTGCTTCTTTGGACATTTAGTCCGTTTGCCTTTAGCGCTGAAATTGCGTTGGATTCCCCCTATTTATTCCATGCAGATGTTGAGCAGGTTCCCCCCTCTGATTTTAATCAAATTACTCAATGGATGAGCCAGCTTGATGAGGCCAATTCTGTGGATGTTAAGGGTGGCGATTATTGGATGGTGTCACCAGTGATGATTAATAGCCGACAAACCCATTGGGTGGTGGATGCCAATAATTCCATTGTTGAGTACGTCGATTATTGGTTACTCGGTAGTGATGGTTCTGTGCAAACGGCTAACAGTGGTTACTATGCGCCCTATGAATTTTTATTCGATTATGGTCGCAAAGTTCGACTGAATATGGGGACTGACTATTGGTTGGTCACACGGCTCAGTAGCCGCTATTATTCCTCCGCCCCAGAGTTGGTATTAGAGTCGGAAGAAGTTCATCAATTAACCAATGACCATGTAGCCACGGCGATACTCATCTGTCTAGGGGGATTGGTGTTTATTGCGCTATACAATCTACTGATTTACTTCTCTATTTTTGATAAGGCCTTCCTATATTACGGCCTGTATGTGTTGACCTATTTTGGTGGTTGGGCGCTAACCTTTCATTTGCCTGCACATCTGTTCCACTTTCATCAGCTTGAATTGCATCATCTGTTTTTTATCGGTTTGCCGATTTTTAACATTTTGTTCTACAAGCACTTTTTACAACTTCCAAGCTATTCGCCTCGATTATGGCGACTCAGTAAGTACCTGTTAATTGCCTGCGTTTTAGCCTTGCCAACCAGTATTTGGTTACTGTCCTACACCGCGATTATTGCCTCTGTGCTTATCATGCTGTGGATTGCCTTGGCGATCACCTGTGGCAATGTGTGTTTGATGAAGGGCTTTGCTCCAGCACGCTATTTTATTATGGCCTTTAGCTGCTTATTGCTGCCTGCAGTGATTATTCTGCCGGGTAATATGGGGATCACCCCCGATTTCATCGAGCATGCCGAGTTAGCAACGTTGTTGGGTGGCAGTGTGGATGCCTTGCTATTATCCCTAGCCTTGGCGAACAAGCTTAAACTTTTATCCGAAGAACGTAAGGCGCATATCGAAGAGTTAGGCATCGCTTGGGAAAAGGCCCGACTCGATGGCTTAACCCGAGTGGGTAATCGCTATGCATTTGATGAATTTATGAATTCACAATTAACTTTTGGGGATAAAGTGGTACAACCTATGGCATTGGTGTTGCTCAATGTCGATAGCCTTAAAATGGTGAATGACACCTTAGGGCATCAAGAGGGGGACCGTTTACTGCAAAATCTAGTGCAGTTTTTGCAGGCGACCAATATTGCTCAACTTAAGATTTACCGGATCAGTGGCGATGAGTTTGTGCTGATCCTGCCCGCAAATGGTATGGCAACCTTAACGACCTGCTTGAGGGGGTTAACGACGCAATTTGCCGCTGAGGGGTTAAAGGATTGCCAGTTTAGTTTTGGTTTCGCCATTAATACCGATGTGGCCGAGCCCCACGTGTGGCTTCGCAGCGCTGATAGCAGTTTGTATCAGTCACGGATGGAAAAGCGCCGTCAGGAATACGCCGATACCCGCGCGGGCGAGATAGTCTCGATTTAGAGTGTCTATTAAAAGAGCCTCCATTTAATCGAGCGCCTCTTTAAATTTGAATACACACAAATACTTGGATAAAAAAGGGGCTGCATAATGCAGCCCCTTGGTATTTAGGCGAAGTCTTTTTCGCCTTTGATAATGGCCGGATGGCCGCAGATGGCTTTAGCGGTATGCATACCCGCCATCGTTGCTGCCTCCACACAACCGGCGTTGAGACCGGTTTTAATCCAATCTCCCGTCATATACAGATTGTCGATGCCCGTACCATCCGTGGTGATCCGATATTGAGAGCTGCCTTTCACTGACAGGACATAACGCTCAGAAGGATCCACATTGGCGCGCCAATATTGGCTATCGAATCGCGCTTCGCCTTGGCGCTGCTGTTCATCGTGCAACCATTCCCAAGGGAAGGTATCGCCAACCTGCTGCCACAGCTTATGAATTTCTGTATTGAGTTGATTGATGGCGCCAGCCTTGGCTTCGGCGGTTTTGCGCTGCTGGAAACCGATATCCGTACGCGGAGGATAAGCATCCACTGGCAACGCCGAGCAGAAATAACTGGCATTTTTAGGCTCTAGGCCGCGCCAGTCTTCTTTATCGAGCAATTGGTCCATCGATGCCCACGTATCGAAGGGCTCGGTAAAGCCGGATAAGACGGGCTGCTCGCCATCCTCTGAATAATTGGGCCAACCTATACCATTAAGATCTTGATTCATCCACAGTTGATAAGCTTGGGTTGCGACTGTCTGTACTTTATCGACACAGGTTTTGAGCGCCGGACTCTGCGCCATAACCTCGCTCGCCACATGGGGAACCGATCCTAATGACAGACCAAAAATCACTTTGTCGAAGTCCACGCCTTTTTGCAGACGTTTTTTCGGTAGCGCCTGACCAAATTTCGCCTCGTACAGATTGTCCCAATCGCTCCAGAAGTGCTCAAGATTTATATCATGGGCTTTTAGCAATGCGGCTTGTTCAGGCTCTAGCTGGTCGTAATTTGGCGTGCTGGGCCAGCAGGCTAATCCCTTGACATCCACGAGTGGATTGTAGTCTTTAACCGACGGTGCCAGTGCGACTTGCTCTGTGATTTCAATCGCTTGAATACTGTTGTCGCGACATTCTAACTTATCAACCCGATTGAAGAAGTGGAAATTCACCCCGCGCCGTTTCAGCACTTCATAGTAGGGGGTAAAGACCACATCGCCCATACCCGCCTGCATTTTCCACATGACTCCGCCTTGATAACACAGGGCGATACGCAGCATGGAGCGGATAATAGTCCCCGCTTCGACATTGGGTTTGTCGAAGTTGCCTTTTTCGTAGGCAAACACCAGATCATAAAAACCACGTACCGGCGCGCTGTCGACCGTGTATTTTTGGCTGGCGCCGTGTTTGGTTAACCATTCTTGGTAATCATAGTCGTTGATGGCATCGAAGCCCTTTTCAAACACATCATCGGCAAACATCCCTTTTAAGATGGTTAAGCCTAAGTCGACGGCAATATACAGATGGCGTAACTCATCGTTAGTGTCTAAATGGTCGCTAAAGCGTTTAACCAACCTTTGGTGCAGGGCATCGACGGCGGATTCGACCAAACCATCGTCACTCTCGCTGTGGACATGCTCATCGCATTCGCGGCCAATCATTTGATTAAAATGGCATTCGAGCTTGTCACCTAGGGCGTCTAGGGATTCCATCGCATCATCGACCGAATCCTCTAACTTATCCTTCAGCCGTTCAAACCAGCCGATATCGAGCCAGTTTTTCGGCGTCGCCATGGCTTTTTCATCGGCTTCCTGCAGGGCGTCCATGTCCTTCAACCATTCTTTTATCCAAGCAAAGGCGGCCTTAACTACCTTCCAGAAGGTTAAGGTTTCGGTGCCATCTCCAGGGATCCCTGGGAGTGTGGGAAAGGTGATGGGCCAGCTAACGGAGCGACCATTAATTTCTTCCTGCAGCACAATAAAATTATGGGGTTTAAAGGCATCGAAGAAGGTGGCTAGCGGCGCTTCGGGCGGGCGGTCTAATTCTTCATAGGCTTTACGCATCAAGGCGCAGGCATTTTGGTAAAAACCAAACCAGATATGGAGGCCATGCTCTTCAATCCGTTGTCCCATCGCGGCATTACGGCCACTTGCGCCCTTGCCTCCGATTCGCCAGCCTAATTGATAGACATCAATCTCATATTGATTCTGCCAGCCTGGTCTGTCGGTGAGATAACAGGCGGCGGTCATGGCGGCGACGCCTCCTCCGAGAATAGCAATTTTTTGTTTTTTGATTTCAGAGTTATCGACCAGCACTTCGCCCGGCGGTACTTCAAAGTCAAAGTTCACATGGTAGGGCAGTAATACATGCTGCTCGCCAACTTCGACGCCTAGGGTCTCTTTAAGTGGGAAACTGGCGTTATCAAAAATGGTAGCGAGAAAGTCATTTTCCAACAGGGCGACACTGTGCACTTTATTGACCTGTGCCGGTGCGGCAGTTATCGCCTGATAGATGGCTTTTTGGCCTGAAGCATCCGGAAACTGTTTTAAAAACACTTGGTCGATAGCGGGCTTAAACAACAAATGAAACAGTTGCTCCTCTCCTAGCTTATCCAGCTCTGGAATAAAATCCGTTTGTTCTTTAAAGAGTTGCCAGGTTTGGGCTATGGCTTCTAGTGTGGTGAGCTGCGCTTCGGGCTTAGCATTACAATTCACGTCAATCAGCGGGTGCATGGCAAGCTCTGTGTCAGGGCTAAAGTGTAAGAAGCTCTTTGTAGCGAGGGAGAGACGGGTTAATGGCTCGCCGACCGCGGGCATAGTGTATTCACACAAATACTTGGGATAACCGAATAGTTCGCGGCCATTGATCAGGGCCATCGCATCATTCACCCAAATATGCAGTGGCTGAAAATACACATGGCTGATGGATGCGCTGTTGCTATTGTCTTGGCGACCGACCATAACCCAAGTGATGATGTCGGTTTCTTGGATCCAACCCTTGGCTCTGTCGGTCGGGTCTTCTGAATAGGCTTTCTCGATTTGGGTAAAGGTTGTCAGTACGTAGGGCGACAGCACTTTAAAGTACATGACGCTGCCAGCCACTTGATTAAGCGTTTTATCGATGGAGCGCTGCAGGTTGGCAAGTTTTCCCTTGAGAAAAAAACCGTACATATCGGCTTTATTCAACACTAAGGGAGAGTGCATTAGCATACTGCCTTGGGGATAGATAAAATCGGGGCGTTGTTTTTCCATGGGATCATCCTTTAAACCCGTTAAGATGTATAGGGTGGTTTTGTAGACAAAGGCATTAATAAACCCTAAGGAGCATAGGGTAAATCAACTCATTAGCCTATTGATTTTACAATTGAATTAAAACCGGAAGGATAAAGGAAAACTTGGACTAACTAGCAAGTTGGAGGTCATCCAACTTGCTCGGATTTGACGGCTTTTAAAGCTCGAATTTGCTAAGGCAAACGGGTCGTAGTTCGATCACTTCGATTTATGCTGATAGAAATCCACCTCTGCATCATCTGAATAACGGCGCTTAGTGTCCCTGCGACGTTGTTTTACGCGTTTGTTTTTTTGCTTACCTTTGACGTTATCGCCCCATGGCGCATCATCGTCGTCAAATTCATAGGAGTGTGACATGGTCAAAATTCCAAAAATACCTGTGCCATTCTCAGCACTCGATCTTTTTACCCAAAGGCGAGATTAAGCTAAAGCGAAATATTTCATCACTGATGGTGAAAAGTTTTGTCCAAGAAGGGGAGATGTGTCCATATGAGATTAGGTTGGGAGTTTTACCCCTCGCTGTAGGGCTTATCTTGATGATTATTAAATGAATAAATCAAAAAGCCTATTCATATTGTGTGGATGCAAAAAGAATGGCACTCAGGAGATGAGTGCCAAGTTATGATAAAAAATAAGGAGTTAGTGCTACTGATGACGCTGCATACGCGCCACGAACATTCCATCTGTGTTGGCTTCGAAGGGCCACACGGTCAACATTTCTGTTTGTTCACCTGTAAAGGGATGGCGGATCGGCACTAAGTTGAACTCGGGATGTTGTTGTAAAAAGGCGGAAACCACTTGCTCATTTTCAACGGGTGACAATGAGCAAGTGGCATAGACTAAGCTTCCACCCAGTTTTACCGCTTTGCTGCTGCGGCTTAAAATATCCAGTTGGAGTGCTGCTTTATCAGTGACGGCCTCGATGCTATCGAGCCAGCGCATATCGGGATTGCGGCGCCATGTGCCCGTGCAGCTACAGGGGGCGTCGACTAATACCCCATCAAAATGGTTGGCGTCGACCGGCAGTGCATCACTGCGCCAGCGTGCAATGCTGATACCATCAAACTTTGCCCGCTGGGCACGTTTGCTGAGTTCTTCTAAGGCGTGGGCGCGAATATCCGATGAGACTATGCTGCCCACGAATGGATTGTGCTTAGCCGCGGCCGTTTGCATCAGTGATCGCAATTGCAGGGTTTTTCCGCCTGCGCCACTGCAGGTATCCCACCAGTGTTGCCAAGGCTCTGGTGCACAAATTTGACCTATCACTTGCGAGGCTAAATCCTGGATCTCGATTTTGCCCTCTTTATAGAGTGATATTTCATTGAGATTCATGCTCTTAGTGCCAAGGTTGATGGCATCTTCAAAATAGAGGCTGAGGCTTGCATCTATCTCAAGTGCTTGCATTTGTTTGACTGCCGTTTGGCTGTTGATTCCCTGCGCACGTCCCCAAATTGGTGGGCGGCTAGACATGGCTTCGATGAGATTTGGACGCAGCTCTGGGGCAATTGGGCATACCTGCCAAAACCATTCGGGTAATAAATCCGTGAGTTCGAAGGACGCTTCGGGAAATTGCAGCCGTACGAGTGCCAATTTATCCGTTAAGCTGCTAACGCTAAGGGACTGAAGTTGTTGATAATCAACCTGCGATTGGGCGAGCTCATGCCAGGCACTGGCGATATCCTGCCATGGATGGGCTTCGATTAAGGCACTCGCGCTGAGCATGGCAAAAAATTGTGGCGCCTGTTGATGATCGCCTGTGGCTTTAAACCAGCCCCACCAACGGAACAGGCTAAATAAGGATTCGCGGATCACTTTGCGATCTTTAGAACCGTGCTTTTTATGTTCCCTAAAGTAGTTCGCGAGAACTCGGTCGGCGGGTTGCTTGGTATTTAAAATCTCATCGAACAATAACTTAATGGTATTAGCATAACTTAATCCGCGTTTTTGCGCGAGGGTTTGCGGTTCGATATTCACTGTAGATGCCATGGTTGCTGATGATAAGCCGTTTGGATTGCCCATAAACTTAGCCTGAAAAGGGGCTCGGCCGAGTGACGTTCATCCGATGGGATGAAAATGGCCAAGCAAATCAATAAGTGGCGCAGAGTGTAGCAGTTTTACGTATCGCTAGCAGTAAAAAAGCCCCAATGCTGAGTTGGGGCTTGATGGGGAAAACGAATGCGCGGGTGAGGAAAGGATGACCTACTTAGTCACCATCTTCTGGATTTGTTTAGCACGCTCTTCATCACTCAAGACCGAAGGCGGAGGTGTCACTATGCCTTTTTGGCAGGCGGGGCGCTGGGCTAGTTCGTCTAACCAACGTTGTAAGTGAGTGAGTCCTTCCATATTGATGCCGCTCCATTCATGGATGCGTACCCAAGGCCAAGTCGCGATATCGGCGATGGTGTACTCATCACCGGCCAGATACTGATGCTTGGCTAACTGAGTATTCATTACCTCAAACAAACGTCGACCTTCTTTTTGGTAACGTTCAATAGCCGCAGGGATTTTTTCGGGGAAGTAACGGTAAAACACGTTAGCTTGACCCATCATTGGGCCAACACCGCTCATTTGGAACATCAGCCATTGAATGACCTGCGAGCGTTTTTTAGGATCGGCAGGCAAAAACTTACCCGTTTTTTCAGCCAGATACAGAAGAATCGCGCCGGACTCGAACACCACAAAGTCATCGTTATCTCGGTCGATAATGGCGGGAATACGGCCATTAGGGTTAATGGCCAGAAACTCAGGCTGTTTCTGTTCGTTAGTGTTGAAATCTAATTTATGCACTCGATAGTCGAGACCCATTTCTTCGAGCGCGATGGAAATTTTAAAACCGTTCGGGGTGGCGGCGGTATATAAATCAATCATAGTTATCCCTTAAGTCTTAACTGGTTAGTGCTTAACTTGGCTGCCCAACAGGGCATCGCTGTCAGTTTTTTGGGGTAAGCGACACTATTGCTGGGCGCTGGGCCACTGTCGCAAACCAAGCTTTAATGTGGGGCAGAGTGTCATCCACCAGAATATCTAAGTTTTTAATAAAGCTAATAAAAACGTATGCAGAAATGTCGGCAATCGTAAAGTTATCGCTGGCAACATAACTTGATTTAGCTAATTGTTGGTCTAAGGTCGGCAGGAAGTCAATGACCCGTTGGCGTGATTCTGTGCCCCAAGCCTCGACGCAATTCTCTCTGTCTTTGTAAATGCCAGTCAGATTTCTAAAGGCTTGAAAGCCAACCATCAGTCCCTGTAATTCAATGATGCGTTGCCACATTTCCACTCTGGCACGCTCTAGCGGACTGTTGCCAAAGAGCGATGTTTCACTCGGATGGATTTCTTCTAAGTAACGGCAAATAGCTACGGATTCACATAGATAGCTACCATCATCGAGTTCGAGCAGGGGAATACGGCCGTTGATACTTTTGGCTTTGAATTCAGGATTGAGGTTTTCACCGCCACGAATGTCTACATTCACGCGCGGAATGTCTATGCCTTTTTCTGCGAGGAAAATACTCACGCGTCTTGCGCTTGGCGTAGGGGCTAATTCATAAAGCTTCATGCTATTTCCTTCTCTTTATCTTTAAGTTTGGCCAAATAGGTCTTTAACGGAACGTTCGGTTAGGATAGAATTTACGCCATATCTAAACGGTCAGTCAAGAATGTTTTTGCCCAGTGGCATTCCGTTTAATGCAGGCATCAATGTAGGTTTGGACCATGGCACGCAGTTGTAATTTTGATAGACAAGAAAAGCTTATCCAGGCGATGGAGTTGTTTTGGCAGAAGGGGTTTGCTGAGACCTCGATTGCCGATCTGGTCGAACACTTGGGGATTAATCGCTTCAGTTTGTATAACAGTTTTGGCGATAAACAGAGTTTGTATCGCGAATCCCTGCGCTTTTATCTCGACCATTATTCCTTTGGGGCGAAGGAGCAAATCCTGCATGCGCAGGCGGGATTGAGTGAGATCTTGACCTATTTAGCGCGATTTGTGGCATTGCAGCGTGAGCAAGAATACGGCTGCTTTATGCAGAATGCGGTGATGGAAAAATGCCTCGACGATGACTGCGTGCAGCAGGAATGCCAGCGCTTATTTGCTCAGTTGCAGAGCCATTTCACCGACGTATTACGCTACAGCCAGTTACAAGGTGAGTTATCCCAATCTGCTCAACCTGAGCCGTTAGCGGCTTTTTTAGTGCTTCAATTACAAGGGATTAGAGTGTTAGGCAAGGCGAAAGAATACGCTTTGTTGGATAATGCATTTCAGGTATTAAGCGAGTACCTTAAGAGTCTCGCGTTGACGCCACTTAAGCCGGACGACGGGAAATAAGGTTTAGGTTAAACCGATAAGTATAAGGCCAAGTGAACGCTTGGCTTCATCATAGATAAAACTAAAAGTCCAATTCGAGGGCAAAGCACAAGTAGGCCATTAATTGGCTACAGTGGGCGAATTGTTCGGCGCAGTAACGGGCGGCATCGGTTTGGCAGAGTCGCTCAAAGGGGATTGGCTTTAGTGCGATAAAGTCCTTACGTTTGAGTTCGTCCAGCATAGGGTGATGCTTATCGAATCCCTTTGGCGGGCGAGTTAAACTATCACCATCCATCACAAATCCTTGGCTGGTTAAGGTTTGCAGCGCCTTTTTATAGCCGTTGGGGTTTTCATCTATACAAGTTCGAATCGCATTCAGCACTTTAGATTCTGGGTGCCAAATACCGGCAGCAATAAAACATCCATCCTCGGCTATGTGTAAATACAGCCCAGGAGCATGCACATCTTTCCCCTGAAAATGCCGAAACTGGATCCCCACATTGGTTTTATAGGGTGTCTTGTCGTTGCTAAAGCGGCTGTCACGCTGCGGACGCATTAAGCTGCCACCGACTTTTTTCGCAACCGCCGTTAATCTTGGGGAAATAGCAACAATATCCGGCTGAATTTGCTCGATAAAACGCAACGCAGGAGTTCTAACGTGATTCTCATATTCATCCTGATGGGCTTTAAACCAGTCGCGGGAATTATTGTGCGCCAGCCGTTTGAGAAAATCTAAGCTTTCCGCCGTAAATGTTGTATCGGTGGCATGTGAGCTTGAAGATACTTGCATCGCCATTTTTCTAAATCCCTTAATGTTTATGCGCGCCGTGGGTAAGCGTTCTATATTGCCAGCCTTGAGTTTAATTTTAAATGTGTCAAATGGTTCGATGACTCAGGTTCAATGTTTTAAACCTTAGCTTTTGTGGCTGTTTCCCTTCGGGAAGTATGACGAAAAAGCTAATACACTTTATCGAGTGAACTTTGATTACACTATGATTTTTAAGAAAAATGTCTTTACCCCATCCATAGAGATAAACTTTAGTCCTATCAAAGTTTATGGTTATTTTACTCCTGCCCCTGCCGTGAAAAGCCAATTTATGGCATAATCCGCGTTTTATTACGCATGTAGACAGAAAAATGACTGAAAATGAATTGCTAACTCGCTGTGGCGGCAAATGTGAACTTTGCGGAAGTGACGTCGAACTCTCTATTTATGACTTACCGGCTTCCGATGGTCATGAAAACGAGATTATGATTTGTGAAAACTGCAGCAGCCAAATCGCAGCGCCGGATACTATGGACATGAACCACTGGCGTTGTCTTAACGACAGCATGTGGAGCCAAGTACCCGCGGTTCAAGTGATGTCATATCGCATGCTGAAACGTCTAAGCAGCGAAAGCTGGGCGCAGGATCTGCTGGATATGCTGTATCTGGAAGATGATTTACGTGCTTGGGGCGATGCCGAATCTGCTGCCGCCAGCGATGATACGCCACCGACGTTAGACAGTAACGGTGCAGTACTGAACGCGGGCGATACAGTGGTTATCATTAAAGATCTCAACGTAAAAGGTACCAGCTTTGTGGCAAAACGCGGCACAGCGGTACGTAATATTTCGTTAACCAATAATCCTGAACATATCGAAGGCCGTGTAAATGGCACTCGTATCGTGATCCTGACCTGCTTCGTTAAAAAGTCTTAATCGACTTAAGTTAAAGCAGTCCGCTTGATACCTGAACCGCCCAATTTGTATGAATTGGGCGGTTTTTTTATGCTGTATTTTATCTTGCCTACTTATTAAAAGTATCCGCATATACAAATAGTTAAATTAGGCGATAAAATGCGTAGCATGTGAAGAATCTTTATATAGAGATAAAGCTATGGACAAAAACTCGCAATCATCCGAAGCAAAGCAAATGTCGACTCCAGTCGAAGACGGATTGGATAAAATCCTCGGCCAATGGCAGGCTCAAGGGGTGAAAGAGGATCTTGTCCCTATGGCGGTGTTGGGACGTATCGCGCGGCTGACAAAATATATGGAAAACGCCATCGCCCAGTGTCACGGCGAATTTGGCTTAGGTCAGGGGGAGTTTGATGTACTCGCGACACTAAGACGCTCGGGTGAGCCTTATATGCTATCGCCTTCGCAGCTCTATCAGAGCATGATGTTAAGCTCTGGCGCCATGACAAGTCGTTTAGATCGGCTTGAAAATAAAGGACTGATTGCCCGTGAACACAGTAAGGAAGATCGCCGCGCCGTGCATGTGTCGCTCACCACTGCAGGTAAGGCGTTGATTGATGCGGCGCTGCCTAAACATATTCAATGTCAGAGCGCATTATTGGCTGGGGTGCCCAGCGTCGAGCACGACACATTGCAACAGATTTTAAAGACTTGGCTTGCTCACTTTGAACGTTGATAGATGTGGATTTTTAAGGTTGTGTACTGAGTGCCATATGGCGTAACTAGGGATAGCATCAGGGAGTGACTATGGTTAAAAAACGCGAAGCGTTTGAAATTGATGGCAAGCGAGTCATTGCGGGCACGCAAATGGGGATTAAACTTCCCGCGGCTAAGCTCTATACCGATACTCAGCTCGATATTCATGTCGAAGTGTTTCACGGCCTCAAACCCGGCCCGAGACTGTTAGTCTGCGCTGCAATCCATGGCGATGAGCTAAATGGTATTGAGATCTGTCGCCGCTTGCTCGGACGCGTCAATCCTAAAAATCTGGCCGGTACCCTGATTGTAGTGCCGATAGTCAATGTGTTTGGTTTTATACAACAATCTCGCTATCTGCCCGATAGACGCGATCTAAACCGCTGTTTCCCGGGGTCTTGTAAAGGTGCGCTGGCGAGCCGTTTAGCTAACCTTTTTGCGACCCAATTACTGGTGCATGCGACCCATGTGATTGATTTACATACGGGCGCAATTCATAGGGATAACTTGCCGCAGATCCGTTGTGATACTGGTGATGAAACCATGTTAGCCATGGCAAATGCCTTTGGGGCGCCACTTATCATGCATTCTAAGGCGCGTAGTGTATCGATGCGTGGCTATGCGAACCAGCAGGGCATTCCCTGTATTTTGTATGAGGCGGGGGAGGCGCTGCGCTTTAGTGAACTGGCAATTAAGTCGGGTCTTAAGGGCGTACTGAATGTCATGCGTAGCCTAGGTATGCTTAAAGGCCGAATCAGTAACAAGGTCGCCAGTGTGAGTGCGATACGCAGTTATTGGATCCGCAGTGAGTCCGATGGTTTGGTAAATATGAAGCTCAAACTCGGGCAGCGGGTCAACAAGGGGTATATCATCGCCCATATTGTCAGTCCGCATGGGGGCGATAGCGTAGCCATTCGCGCGCCCACCGATGGCATTATCATAGGGATCAGCAATATACCTGTGACCAACGAAGGTGAGGGCATGTTCCATATTGCGCAGTTCGAAGGGGATGAAATTGAAATCGCCAACGAACAACTCGATGAATTTTTAATGGAATACGCCTGATATTAACTGTGCCATAGCTTTACAGCCAATAGCCCATTGAGGAGTCAAATGAAGACTGTTAACGTTGGTGATAAACAGATTTGCCCCAGTAAAATTCTTTGTATCGGGCGTAATTATGTTGACCATATTCACGAGCTTGGTAATGATCTTTCCGAAGATATGGTGGTGTTTTTCAAGCCAAACTCGGCGATTAGCACAGTGTTACATACCGAGCATTTAGGCGAGGCGCTGCACTATGAAACTGAGCTGTGTTTCATCTACCAGCAGGGGCGTTTTAGCCATGCGGGGGTAGGGCTGGATCTTACGAAGCGTGAGCTGCAAAGCAAACTGAAAGGCAAGGGGTTACCCTGGGAAAAGGCCAAAGCTTTCGATGGCGCGGCGCTATTTAGCCCGTTTGTCGCTATCGATGATGCCTGCGCGGCATTTGAATTCAGCTTAACTATCGATGGGACCTTAACCCAAGCTGGTCATCTTGAGTTAATGATCTATAACCCACAGACAATTCTGGCCGAATTACAAAGCTTTACCACCTTGGAAGACGGCGACATTGTGATGACAGGCACCCCAAAAGGCGTCGGCATCATTCCACCGAATCGCGTATTTAAGGTGGCCTTAGGCCTTAAGGATGCGCCACACCAAACGCCTTTGGTCGAATGTGAATGGCAAAGCCAGTAATCAGCGATGTCGTGATAGTCGGCACCAGTTTTTTGATATAACAATATCTTAGCTGGTTAGCCCGTAGCAGTATTGATGGAGCTGTTGTTTATTGGCAGTAATCTGGTGGGCTATAACCGCCATTATTTTTGCGGGCAATGACGCTCGTACTAAGGGCAAAGATTAGATGCCTGCTACGGCTTCCATATCTAGCTCGATATCGGTACAGCCCTTAGGGCAGAAAATGCCTGCGGCTTGGTCGGCTTTGGCCGTTTCTGGCAGGATGACTTTAAGGGGTTGATTACAGCGTGGACATTGCACTGGCTTGCCTTTAAAGACCCGTTTGATCAGGTTTTTCTGTTCATTAAACGAGTTTGCGGTGGTTTGATTTAACACAGCAAAAGGGCTAGTGGATGCATTTGTCATAGGCAATCAGATCCTTAAGGATTCAACAGGGGGAACGAGTTTTTGTGGGATATCACAAGGCCTTGGCGTATCCCTTAAGTTTGGGGATTATAGCCTGAGTTGGCACGGGATGGAAAAGCGCAAATCGGCTTGCTAATTGGCAGGATCAGCAAGCCTAGGTTGTTTATGGGGTTTTAACTAAGACTTAGGCTTAAATTTATCCTTCTCTAAGTTCAGTTTTTTCATTCTTAGGTACAGCTTTTTACGCGGGATCCCTAAGTAATTGGCGGCGTCTGTCACTCTTCCTGAACAAAGGTAAAGAATGTTCTCAATCACTTGTCTTTCATAGGCATCGACGAGTTCATCGAGCGGCGCCTCGGGAGCCTGCACCAATTTTAGGGTTTCTTCGCCGGGGAGTTTGATAATGCCAACCGCATAGAGTTCGGCGAGGTTTCGCAGCTCGCGGATGTTACCTGGCCAATGGTGGCGTTTAAGGATCTCAATGTAATTTAAATCAATTTTAGGGGTTGGGATATCAAAGCGCTTACAACTCTGGCTAAGGAAGTTGCGGAACAAGGGAATAATATCGCTCTTGCGCTCGGCCAAAGTGGGCAATTGGATCCGAGCCTGTGAGAAGTAGTAATAAAGTTCGGGTAACAGGGCGCCAGTTTTGACTTCATCGTCGGGATTGGTATCGAAGATACAAATAGTTCGATGGCTTTTGGTGTTGAGTCTTTCTTGATCCAACAAGCGAGTGCATAGCCAACGCTGATGCTCATGGCTCAGTTGAGTTAATGAACGCAGCACTAAGGTGCCATTTTGAACTTTAACAATGCTGGCCTCC
Source organism: Shewanella sp. (assembly GCF_047975355.1). Taxonomy (GTDB): domain Bacteria; phylum Pseudomonadota; class Gammaproteobacteria; order Enterobacterales; family Shewanellaceae; genus Shewanella. The sequence continues at coordinate 129,888 of NZ_JBKEDJ010000028.1, forward strand.
AATTCGGCTAAGCTGGGGTACTCTTTGCAATCATGGATGATTAAGCTATTGTTTTTGTGCTGGCTTAAGCTATGAAGCACGGAGGCGACTAAGTGGCGACCCGTGCCAATTTGCCCTTCAATCATTACATCTTTATCGATTCTGGCAATCTGGCTTAGCTGTTGGCGGATTTGGTTGATTTGCTCGCTAGTGCCGAAGAGGTGTTCCTTAAAGGTGCTCGTAATGGCTTCCCGTTGTTCAATTATCCCTTGGCGAATGTGTTGCGCACGCTTCAGTAGTTGGATGAATTGCGCCGAATCGAGCGGTTTTTCGAGAAAATCAAACGCACCTCGTTTGACCGCCTCGACGGCCAGAGGAATATCACCGTGCCCAGTGATCATAATCACAGGGATTTCGGGATCGATTTTTTTCACTTCATTGAGTAAATCCATGCCATTCATCGCCGGCATATAAATATCTGAGACGACAACGCCGTTCCAATTCTCATTGAGTAGGGCAAGGGCCTTAGTTGGCGAATGGGTGCCCTTAGCGCTGTAGCCCGAAAGCTGTAATAAATGACGGTATGCGGTGAGAACATCTTCATCATCATCGACGAGTAGCACTGTAAAGGGCGTCGAATTTTCAATCGGCATTGTGGAACTCCAAAATAATCATAGCGCCGCCATCTAAGTGTGATGCCACATAAATGTTGGCGTTAAAACGTTCGAGAATCGAGCGGCAGATGCTCAATCCTAAGCCTAGACCAACGGCCTTGGTGGTTGTAAATGGGGTAAATATTTGCGGAAGAATGTTTTGCGCAAATCCCGGTCCATTGTCGTAAATGGCCAGAGTCAGTTTGACTGAAGTCTGTTCAAGCACAGTCACATAGATGTGTTTATCGGCCTGACTTGCGGTGGCATCCATGGCATTAATCAGGATGTTAAGCAGTACTTGCTCGACTTGAACTGCGTCCGCTTGGATCAGATACTCTTTAGTTAACTCATTATGAATTATGATGTTTTCATTTCTCGCGCGGGTTTCAACCAGTACCAGCGCGTTATTCACCAGTGAGTTGATATCTATGCTGACACTTTCAACCTGGGTGGGGGACTTGCGTGCAAAGTTACGAATTGCAGCAATAATTTTCGCCATCCGCAGATTCATCTTTTCCGTTTTACCGAGCATGTCTGTGAGTAAATCGAGCTGATCCGTCTCTAAGGCCAAGCGGCAACTGTACAGATAGGTACTGACGGCCGAGAGTGGCTGGTTTAACTCATGGGCAAGGCTTGTCATGGTTTGGCCTACAGCCGCCATTTTGGCCGCTTGGATAAGGTCCGCCTGTGCTTGATGTAAATGGGCCTCAGCCAGTTTGCGTTGCTCAATCTCCGCGGTTAATTCTTGGTTTTTCACCGTGAGATTTAAGGTTCTATCCGCCACTAAGCGTTCGAGTTCACGGGTGTTGAGCTCTTGCTTAGTGATGTCGGTAATCGTCACCATATATTTGGCTTGCCGAGCGTGTTCGAAAGCCTGCAGGTGAAAATGTAAGTATTGCGGCGCGTTATGTTTCACTAAATTGAGGATACATTCACTCTGGCCTATTCGGTTCAGCTCGCTATCGACGGCGAACAGCGCCAATAATTGCGGTTGGCAGGCGGCGGGAAAGGCCTGCCATAGGGTCAAATTCGGTGCGAGCGTGCTTAGACTCAACAATTGCAAAGCATGGGGATTGGCCGATTCGATTTCGCCATTGGGATGGCAGGTTATCAAGCTAGCTTGGGCGTTATTGATCAGGGTCAGCGCATTGCTTTTGACCATGGCTTGCATATCGACACAGAATTGTCTTAAACAGTCCCCCATATGGCCAATTTCGTCTTTCCCTTGGGTGGTGATTGGCCAATCTAAATGGCCATCGGCCACATTTTTTAAGTCAATTTCGAGGGTGTTGAGGCGTTTTAATACCCTTTGGCGGATAAGTACCGTCAGCACCAATATGCTGATGACAATGGAGATGATTGAAATGAGCACAATAACCAACTTTCCATTGATGATCATGGATTTGGTATTGGTATTGAGGGAATTGAATGCTTGGCTAGATTGCTCAAGTGTTGCAATGTTCTTGAGGTGAAACTGGGTTAACATTTGGGTTAAAGGCTCGGCTAACTGGGATACAGCCAATTGCGCTTGCGTATCCAGTTTGAGTAGTCGAATCAATTCACCATTAGAGCTGATGAGGGTGATTAAATTCTTCATTATCTGTCTATGGCTGATCGTCGAGGGGAAGCTGGTGAGTTTCTCCACAAGCGCTTCAATTTCGGCGATTTTCTGATCCATATATGAGAAGGCACTGGTTAATTCCCGGGTGTATCTCTGGTCAATAATCTCATTGACTAGGGTAAATAGCTCAGTCTCCTTGGTTGAAAGTTCCTGCAGAATAAAGAACTCATTCATTAAGGCATTTGGCGATAGGTTATCGACTGGGTGTGAGAGTAACCGAGTGACGTGCCACTCGACTTCCTGCATCAAAGGGGTCATCTCATCATTGAGGTCTTGATGCAACCAAGTGATACGTTTCTGAAGATTATCAAGCTCTTGGCTATAAGCAATTTTTTGCTTTAACAATGTGTCCTGTTGTTCAATCAAACTCGAAAAGTGGTCAAGAGCCTGCCGTTGTTCTGGAAGTAATTGGCGGTCTGGATTACTGCTGATATAGGCTTGTTTTATGGTTTCTATTTCATCTTTTAAATCGTTCTCAAAGTTTTGATAACCGAGTTCATCGTTAATTTTATAACTGTTAGAGATAATGCTTTGCAGGTTTCCACTCGAACGCTCAAGCATATAAGCGCCGTTAAGCGGTGGCAGACTATGCTCGACAATATGATTGATTTTATTACTCAGCTCCTCCCAAATGAGCACTGTGGTAATGCCAATAAACAGATTCAGAAAAGTCATGCTCACAAAGGCGAGCATTAATTTTCCGCCTAAAGAAGTGGGTATTTTAAAATAATTCTTTTTCATAGTTTTTTAGAAGCTAGACTATTCATTAAACTAATGGCTTGGTCTAATTGGGATTCACTTTCCTTACGCCATTGGTACATTATTTGTTCTATTTCGTTGGCGTGTTTATATTCATTCGCCTGCCGAATAAATTGATGCTGTAGCTGTAATGATTCCGCCTCATCAATCGGCACCGCGCTAGCTAATTGACGCGCTTGATTGATTATATTTTGCTCATCTTGCTGAATGTTTTTTGCGGCTTCTGCTTGATGGATTAATTTCCAGGCGAGCTGAAGTTTAGGTAATTGATAGGTAATTACTTGATCAAATAAGGCATTAATAATAGTCGCCCGATTAAATAACATTTCTGCATTAATCACAGGGTGAGAGTTTTGTGCAAGGCTCGCATCAGTGAGTGAGTGCTTAGCAATGGCATTGGAGCTAATCAGTTTTTGACCATTATTTGAGAGAAAATATTGAATGAGCTTCTCTACATTGGCTTTATTTCTGCCACGGGGCGTGACGGAAATATAGGTCGGTAAAATAACGGTATTGGGTAAATAGTTAAAATCAGTAAAAGGGAATTTGTTTTTAGCATCAATCGCATAGCTATCAATTACCACCCCAGCCCCCACGAGTCCGCGGGAGATTGACTCACTGACGCCAAAGCTTCTGGCTGAGACTGAGGCCAAATTGCCACCTACCTCACGCAGTAAGGCCCAGCCTTGTGCCCAGCCTTTTTGCTGCAATACCCCTTCGACCATCATATGCGTGGTGCCCGAATTGTTGGGGGTGCTCATCATGATATGCCCCGAAAATTGCGCTGTCGCGAGGTCTTTCCAGGTAAGGGGGATGGGTAAGTTGTTTTTCTCCAGATAACGCTGGTTATACATAATGGTGATGCCAGAGTAACCTAATACAATGGTTTTATTACTCTTTGTCAGATCGTGCACCGTTAACCAGGCTGGCATTTCGTATCGCTCCGAGGGGGCGACGATAAGTCCCTCTTTATCTAAGTCATGGAAGAAGGTTGGGCTGGAGGAAATAATCATATCAACCGGATTGATTGATGATTGTTGTACCCACTTTAAGGCGGGACCAGTGCGACGATAAACCACTTGGATAGGAATATCGGGATTTAACTCTTTGAATTCTTCGAATAATGCTCCCATAGGTTCTTCAGAAAATGTGGTTAATACGACTATAGGTTCAGCCGCTTTGGCGGAATTAAAAGTTGCGCTTAAGCAGAGGCTAGCGCACAGCAATAATAATGACCTTGAGATGTTAATTTTTATTTTCTGCAGTGGATTTTTTGCACCCATTTTAATGCCACTCATATCATTCACACCTTAATTGGTGACTCAACTCGCATATTTTTTAAATTTTTAAATTCTTGTTTTGCGGTAGTTGAGTCAAATTTGACTCGATTTTTTGGGGTTTGAAATAGCTTAAGTCATCTTTCTCGTTTTCGCTTTGTACTAACACATAGGAATTAGCTTTTTAAGGACGAGTTTGTGTCAAAACTAACCCGTTTCTCCCAATTTGTTGCAAGTCTGACTGGGCATTAGTGTGTCTGTGAAAATGATGTTACATGGGTTTTTGGTATGTGCATCGTTATTTTTTGGCTAACTAGACTTCCAACTGTTGGAGCAAGCTATGATAAAAAAATTCTTCCAAACCGGTGCCGACCGACCAATTATGGACGAAACGCCCGAAAAAATTCGTTCGATTTATAAAAAATATCAGTGGCAAGTTTTTATTGGCTTAGTGTTCGGCTATGCCATGTTTTATGTAGTGCGTATGGCGTTGAGCGTAGTTAAAAAACCTATGCTCGACTCGGGAGTGGTCACCATTGAAGAATTGGGCTTAATGGGCTCGGCGTTCTTCTTTACCTATGCTATTGGTAAGTTTTCCAATGGTTTCTTAGCAGACTATGCCAATATTGGCCGCTTTATGTCTGTGTCTCTCATGCTTTCTTCCATTACGTGTATGATGATGGGGATGGGGGTTGCCGGTTTATTCTTCGTGATCCTGTGGGGGATGAACGGCTGGTTCCAATCCGTGGGTTCAGCACCTTCATGCGTCTCTATTTTCCAATGGTATTCGCCTAAACAACGCGGCAGTGTGTACTCCATTTGGGGTGGCTCACGTAACATTGGTGAAGCTATTAGCTGGATTCTGACCGCTTCATTAGTCAGTTTCTTTGGTTGGAAAATTGGCTTTGTTGGTGCCGGTATTGCTGCATTTGCCGCAGCGGCCTGTATGTTAATCCTGTTAAAAGACCGCCCACGTACCTACGGTTTACCTGATCCTGCAACAGCTTATGGCGAAGAACCCGAATCAGTAAAAGGCCATGATCCAGTCGCTATTCGTAAGGCTCAACTCTTTGTATTAAGACAACCTGTGGTATGGATTATTGCGTTAGCGTGTGCGGCTATGTATTCATCACGCTATGCTATGAGCTCTTGGGCTGTTCTGTACCTGCAATCGGAGAAAAACTATTCCCTGATCGATGCGGGTGTTGCTATGTCTTCCTACCCGATCGCTGGATTCTTCGGCGCTATCTTGTCTGGGGTTATTTCAGACAAAATCTTCAACGCTAACCGTCACATTCCGACCTTCTTATACGGTCTTGCCAATATCGTAGGTATGAGCCTGTTATTCTGGGGTTCTGAGAGCCGTATGATGGATGCCTTTGGCCTTGGTTTAATCGGTTTCTCTATCGGTGGTCTGGTGGTGTTCCTCGCGGGTTTAACGGCCTGTGACTTAATGCCTAAAAACGCGGTAGGTGCTGTAAAAGGCTTTATCGGACTGTTCTCTTATCTTGCCGCCTCTGTGCAAGAGATTGTTTCTTCTAAATTAATCCTAGTTACTGAAGTAGCTGGTGTTAAGCATTATGACTTTGGTAGTGCGCAATATTTCTGGTTAGGTACTTCAGTACTCTCCATTGTATTGGCCGCTTCGGTTTGGCGCGCGAAAAAAGTCACTGTCGTTGATTGATTAACCTGACGAGGTCATGGCGTTAATCATCATGACCTTTTTTAAAGCGTTTCTTCTCAACCATTAATCTCAAACTAAGTAAGAGAAACACGATGAAAAAAGTAATCTTAACCGCTTCAGTGTGTGCAATTTCCGCCTTACCCGTGTTGGCCGATGAATCACCCGCTGTATATGGTCGACTGGATTTATCCGTCACCCATTCTGAATTAAGTTCAACTGTTTATAGCGGTACTAGTGGCGTCAAGGTTGGTGAAAGCGGGACTTATCTTGAAAACAACTCATCCAATATTGGTGTAAAGGGCAAATCTGCACTCAGTGATGGCATTAATATCGTCTACAAGATGGAGTTTGGCGTAAACAATACCTCTAATCGGGCGAATGACTCCAGTAAAGTGTTCTCTGCGAGAAATACTTATCTGGGCGTAGAAACGGTTTACGGTACCTTACTTGTCGGTCGAAATGATACGGTTTTTAAAACCGCCGAAGGTAAAGTCGATATTTTTGGCACAACAAATGCCGATATTAATCAATTAGTCTCAGGTCAGACGCGCAGTGCCGATGGTATTTGGTATTACTCGCCTAAGTTATTTGGCTTGATGGATATTAACGCGACTTATTTATTACAAGATAATTATGATGCTGATGATGAGTTGTATGCCTTAAGTACCACGCTCGGGGATAAAGATCTTAAAAAGAACCCTTATTATTTTGCCGCCGCCATCAATAAAGGGATCGCCAATATTGATGCCTATCGTTTTGTGACCCAAGTAAAGCTGGGTGACATGAAACTGGGCGGGATTTTTCAACATACGGAAAGTTTGAAATTTTCCAATATGGAAGGGGACTCCTATTTTATTAACGCCACCTATGATTTATGGGGAACCACTTTAAAAGCGGAGTTTGGCCAAGATAGCTCGGGTTTAGGCGGTTATTTTTCTAAACTGGTTGGCCCAAATGAGCAAATAACGGACGTGGATATCAGCCAATTTACCCTTGGCGCGGATAAGAAACTGACCAAATCGACCCGTGTTTATACCCACTTTTCTATGTATGAAGGCGAGTATCAAATGTCTGGTATAACCCATGACATTGGCGACGATAAGGTTTTCACAGTCGGTGTTCGCTACGTTTTTTAACCTGTTAAATGAAAGCCGAGTGTATTGAGTGAGTCACACTCGGCTAACCTTCCAACTTAATGGCGCAGTAGAGGTGATTAAATTGGCCAATCTATATTTAATTAGTCAGGGAGACGCAGCAGTAGAAGTATTCCAGCCATCTGTACCTTCTCAAACTATGTTGTCCAGTCTTGGGGAGGTGCACGTGAATATGCTGGCACATTCCTTAAGGGATACTCGTTTTGAGATGGTGTATTCTTGCTCCTCACCCTTATCGATAGAGACCGCTGAAATATTAAACAGAAATCGAAAGCGCGCTATCTCTGTGATCAAGCGGTTAGCCTTAGCAGATTTTAAATCCGACTTTGAAATTAATGGCGAATGCTTTGATTTATCCCTGTGCATTTATACCATGATGGCGCAATCCCGCGGATTCTGTTCCTCCATCCATGCACAATTAAAAATAGTCGAAAAACGCTTATTAGAGATTGTTGAAAATATCGGCGCATTATACAAAGGCAATGTGCTTATTGTGATGGAACCTTTGATGGTGAAGTTATTAACCAATCATTTTTTAACCGATCAAAACTCTGAAACTAAGTGGAATACTATTCGTCCTACAAGTTTGAGCATCTTACATTCTGATGCCAAGGGATGCCATTTGATCCTCAATAACGATATTTCCCATTATCAATGTCAAAGTGTCGCCTAGTATATTGGCAAAACTAGCGCATTAGGCAAAATATGCATTTACCTTATGTTTAGGTTATTAAATTGATTAACAGAACGATTTATTTATTACGTCATGGACAAACACAGTTTAATGCAGAGTTACGTTTACAGGGACACTGTAATTCACCGCTCACTGAACTCGGTGAGTTACAGGCACAAACCTTGGGCTACGTGCTTAGCGAGTATGTTCAACATGCTGAAGACTGGGCATTTTATGTGAGTCCATTAGGGCGAGCGGTGCAAACCGCCGAAATCATCTGCCAGCAAATTGGCTTCCCCATTGCGCGTTTACAACAAGATGAGCGATTAAAGGAACTTGGCCTCGGTGACTGGGAGCAGCAGCGTGTCCCCCAAATCAAGCAAAAACAGCCAGAGTTAAATGATCTCGCCGATTGGTATACCCATGCTCCGAATGCGGAGTCGTTCGCCAGTATCAGTGAGCGCATTAAAGATTGGCTGCAGGATCCGATGGTTCCCGAGCGGGTGATCATCGTATCCCATGCGTTGTCTGGCGCGGTGTTTCGCGGGATTTATGCCAATCTGGATTATCACGAGCTTTGGGCGCAAGAGATGCCACAGGACGCCTTTTTTAAGCTTGAAGATGGTCAGGTGACAAGAATTCAGTGCCTTTGAGTTTTGGGACAAAATTAGCTGAACTTAACCTGACAAATTGCCAAATAGTGGTATTTTTTTACACTTTTCCCACTCCGCTTTAACTCCAGTATCTGTAATACTGCTCCAACATTCAGGTGAAATTGAGTGATGTGAAAAAGCGCGTTTATAGCGCGCATTGGGGGAGCGGATGAGTATGTTTGTCAAATTAACCATAGCGGCGACTGTCCTTGTGCTCAGTATTCTTGCCGCGGGCATTTATCGCTTTAACATGACCAATGATGATATTTACATGGTCATGGAAGATGGCCAAGTGTTGCAATACGATGAGGCTATGGCACAGGCCGATGCCAAGGCAAAAGCTAAAGAGGCGGCATTATCCTCGAGCGAAGATGCCATCGAATCTGTGGTACCAAGTGAGGTAAAACCGCTGGCGAACGCCTCCGAGGTGATGCTGAAACTCTTTAGCTTAAATACGGCGAATCCCTTTGAAGTGAAGCTGCCAGACAGTCAACTGCCAGTGGTATTGACACACTTTATTAAGATCAAGCAAACGGAATTTGCGTTGGGGGATTATCAGCAGGGGAGCGATAAGGGGCGGGTATTGCTGGATTATCTGCGGATCACGCCGCTTAATTTTGACCCCGCATTAGAGCCAGATACCCAAAGCGATGCGCCAGTACAGGACGATCCTAAGCAGCAGACCATGCCCTTTGTAGCGCCTTATTTAGTTACTAATCAAGGCTCTGGCGTGTTTTGGTATCTAGGCTTGTTTAGCTTGGATTATGGTCAAAATCGTTTGCAGCACTTAGGCAGTGTATTTATTGGCGATCGTATCGAGGTGGAGAATATCGAGCCCGTGTATCCCTTTGAAGCACCGTTTAAGGTTGCCGTCACCTACCGTGATAGGGCCGTAAATGAGCCCATGGCTGAGGAGCCAAGCGTGGTGAAAACCCTTGACGTCGGTGTGAGTGAAACTGAAATCAAGTCACTGCATTAGGTTTATATTGGGGCTTATGCTAAGTTAATTTTACCTCGGCTGCGGCTGAGGTATTTATTTCTCCTAGCAGTTTTGAAAGCTAAGGTTTTGAGAAAAAACATAAAATTAAAACAAGGAGCGTGTCATGGAAATGGCCAAAGTCATGGGCAAATTTGATGTTAAGCTCAATACCGAGAGTGCCTATGCCACAGGCGTGGGCGGCGTGAATCTTGGCAGAATGACCTTAGATAAAACCTTTTATGGTGAGTTAGATGCCCGTAGCCAAGGGGAAATGCTCAGTGCCATGACAGCCGTAAAAGGCTCGGCGGGTTATGTAGCGATAGAGCAAGTGGTGGGTAAACTGTGTGGCAGACAGGGCAGTTTTGTGCTGCAACATTTTGGTATTATGACCGATGGACAAAACCGCTTGCACCTTGAGGTTGTCCCCCATTCTGGAGCTGGTGAACTCACTGGGCTTTACGGCACTATGGCGATAAGCATCGAAAATGGTCAACATTTTTATGAATTTACCTTCTGCCTCGAACAAGAGCCGGAAACTTAAAACCAACACATTAAGTCTAAAGTGAGTCCTAAATATTTGCTCACGCGCGCAGATAAAACAAAACCAGCCTAAGCTGGTTTTGTGGTTTTTGTCTTACTGATTTATGGCTTAGTCACTTGGATAGAGTCACTTGGTTAGCCACAAGTTCAAGGAGTTAGGATACTTATGAGGTATTGACTTTGATCTTATCGACGACTTTTTTAACATCATCGGTGTTTTCGGCAATGGTCAGGGCTAATTGACGCTCGGCATCGCTCGCCACTTCACCTTTTAAGGTCACCACCCCATCGGCTACATCGACATTAATTTGGGTGCCCGAAACGTCGGTCGAGAATAACAGACGAGTTTTCACCACAGTTGCCACCTTAGAGTCGGTTAAGGTCTTCACCACCTCATTGGTGCCTTCGTCTTCTTTCATCACGGTTAACTTGTTATCGACCCCTTTTACGCCATCTAAGCTTTTGATGAGCTCAGCGGCGAGCGCCTTATCGACACTGCTCTCCACTTGACCGGTTAAGGTGACATGGCCGTTTTTCACGTCAGTCATAATGTCAAAGGAGTTGAGGTTAGTATTGAGCAACAAAGTCGTTTCGGCCTTGCCATCGAGCCAAGCATCTTTGGCATCGTCTTTCCAATCCTGTGCGGCGGCCACATTTAAACTGATAGAACCGACAAGTAAGGTGGTTAAGGCTAAAGTTGTCGTGTTTTTCATAATGATATCCTCCGTTGTTATCTCGAAGTGACTAAAGCGTGAATCGTGCCAATGTTTTTATCATACTGATTTTAAATGTGATTAATTGGAAAAGTGACTAGTTTTAGGTGTTTGGCTTTATCGCCAAATCGGCGCTTTTTACCGACAAAATGTAAATATTACCGAGGGTAATTAAGCGGTTTGGCATAAGTGGGATAGACGTTAAGAATCGCCAGATCGCAGGCAACAAAAACGCGGCTCAGTTGGCCGCGTTATTGGCTGGCATGGCAGCCTTACAGGGCTTGGCTACGCAGGTGTAAGGTATCTAAATGGATTTGTAGCCAGGCAATATCCTCGGCCAATTGGCTGATTAACCTTGGGTGATTGGCCTTTCTAATTAACTGTTTGAGGTGATTAAGGCGCTGACGCTCAAGCTCACAGAGTACGGCGAGGGCATCGGCGAGTTGCTGTTTAATAAGTAAAGCATCGACATCGGCATAGGGCCTAGTCTGCGACGGCGGCTCCGAATGCGGGCCTATGTGCGGGCCCATTTGTTGTAATGTTTGGGCGAGCAGTTGCTTAAATCGTGCCTGCATCCCTTGATATGTCTTGATTTGGGCAATAAAAATGCGTTTTAGGCTGTAGTCATCGACAGTGGTATTGGCCCGAGTATAAAAATCCACGCCGGTTTGGGTCAGCTCGATTAACTCATTAACCAGCTTAATATCGGCGCTCAACTCGGTCTGATGTTGCGCAACATTAGACGTCATAACGACCTCCTGTGGTAGTTTGGGCTGCTCCGCCGACACGGATTGCCCAACATTTTATGGACATTTCAGTTTCATTCAGCTTCTATGCATATTTCGTTCACTTTTTAATGATAAGTTAATGGCTTGATTTAACTGATGATATTTATCCATTGTCGCCAGTGCCTCGCTTATTATCGGCAACTCTTACAGTTGAGATTGTTAAAGTTTCACGGCTGGCATACAGTGGTGCTTCATTCACAGGGAGTGGCACAAGATGATCCGACCAACGCTTTTCTATCATCTACAGGACTTCGAGACCGAGCAGGCATTAGTGCAGCTCGAGGGCGCGCAGACCTACAACAAGCTACGCAGTACCGATGATTTATCTTGGATTAGTCAGCTGGAGGCCAATCGTATCGATGTGGCGATCATTGAGCTGCCCCGTCTAAGCCGTGAAGATTACTTAGCCTTACTCGAGTCCAGCGCCATTGCGGATGTGGAGTTTATTTTCCTCTCCGATGGCCTGCCGAATCCTCACCTCGATAAACTCTTGTCCAAATATGCGGGCTACCATTTCCGTAAGCCCATCGATATGTCGTTGCTGTGCGAAACCTTAGCGGATTTTGCCCAGCATCTGGTTGCCAATACTTCGACGCGCATTCGCCCCTTTGCTAGCGAATTAGACCAATATGGTCTGCTGGTGGGCTCCTCGTTACCTATGCACCGTTTGTATCGCACTATCCGCCGGGTGTCGGCCGCCGAGAGCAATGTGTTGATTATCGGCGAGAGTGGCGCGGGTAAAGAACTGGTCGCCAATACCATTCACTTAGCCAGCCCGCGGGTGAATAAGCCCTATATTGCGATTAACTGCGGCGCCTTGAGCCCAGAATTAGTTGATAGTGAACTCTTCGGCCATGTTAAAGGTTCTTTTACCGGCGCGAATCGCGATCATCAAGGGGTATTTGAGCAGGCCGAAGGCGGCACTTTATTCCTCGATGAAGTCACCGAAATGCCCCTAGAGCATCAAGTTAAGCTATTAAGAGTGCTCGAAAATAATGAATATCGTCCAGTCGGCAGCCCTAAGGTGCTCAAGGCCAATGTGCGTATTGTGGCGGCGACAAACCGCGATCCTTTAGTGGCGATTGAGCAAGGACAATTGCGGGAAGATTTGTACTTTCGCTTAGCGCATTTCCCCATTCAAGTGCCGCCATTGCGGGAGCGTGGGGAAGATATTGTCGGACTTGCGAAGCATTTTCTGGCCTATCGCAATGCGGCAGAAAAACAGAGTAAAGTGTTCTCGCCCTCAAGTTTAGAGGCGATTGCGGCCCACGCTTGGCCGGGAAATGTGCGCGAGTTAAAGCATGCCATCGAGCGCGCTTATATTTTGGCGGACCATGAGATTACCCCTGAGCATTTACAGCTTACGCCCAGTTTGGATAAGGAGGCGGCAGCGGAGGAAAATGTGGTGATCCCCCAAGGTATGCGCCTTGAGGAGCTAGAAAAAATCGCCATTTACCAAGCGCTTGAAACGAGTCAGGGCAATAAGACCGACACCGCCGAGCAGCTTGGGATCAGCGTTAAAACCCTCTATAACAAGCTCAGTAAATATGAGCAGGAGTCAGATGCTCAAACCGTTGTTGCTGATACCGTTAGCGAAGATTCCGTTAGCAATAGCGTCGCCAAGTAGTAACCTACATTAAATGCCTGAAAATAAGCTAATGCATTGATTCCGCTTTTGATTCAGCTTTGATTCAGAGTTTGGTTCAGAGTTTGGTTCAGAGTTTATTCTGAATGTGTTAGCTTATTTGGGCTCTGACTGAGGTTCATCATTTTGCGCTTGATAGGGCACAAACACTTTTAAAGAGGCGGGCAGGATATCGATATTGAGTTCCTCCGGCTCACAAATCTCGCCATCAATCACATACTTGCATGGGGGCTGACTGCTGATCTTCACCCTTTTAGCGTGGGCATGTTTCACTTTACCCGTGTTGGCCGAGGGCGCAGAGTCGCTATTGGCGGCCTCTTTAATCCAGCCGGTAAAAGCCAGTTCAGCCAGACTGATAAGCTGTTCATTCGGCTCATTATTTGAATCCAACCAAGTGATATCCAACAAGCCGTCGGTCATATTGGGTTCACCCTTACCTTGGGCGAGTAAGCTGGTAAAAGGTGCGGCATTGGCAACCACTAGGCTGTGGGTTTGCACTGTCATTGGGGCTTGGTCATCTAAAGTCAGCTGCAACTCGAGGTTGGTGTCGGTGTTCACCGCGCGCCACAAACCATCGAGGTAGGCGAGTTGGCCGAGGGCATTTTTACGCTCGCGGCTTGCCGACTCAATCATTTGCTCCTCAAACCCAATGCCGACCAGCAGTAACACCAGTCGCTCATTGCAACGCGCGGTATCTATGGTTTGTGTCTGGCCTTGGATAATATTATCAAGGGCTTGGGAGACGGCATTCAGCTTACTGCTTAAACCAAAGAGGGCGTGTGACAGGGCATTGGTGGTGCCTAGAGGGACAATGCCTAAGGTGATATCGGTATCGATAATCTCCGCCGCGACCTCAGTGACAGTGCCATCGCCCCCGCAAGCGATAATGATATCGGCGCCCTGAAGCCGTGCTTTTTTCGTTTGGGTTTGGGCGCTAATCTCTGGTGTGGTGAGCGCTAACTGCACCTCAAAATAACGTTTCAGTTCAGTGCAAATTTGTTCGCCATGGCTCTGCCATTTACCCGCGCCAGAGACGGGATTGGCGATAATCCAGGCTCGCTTATGTAGTTTGATTTCCCCTTGAGTGTACATCTGCTCCAGCGCTTTAAGTTGCCAGCGATTTAACCCTGCGGTTTTACGAATGCTTTTAATCTGTTGCAGCACCTCGGCAAAACTGAGTTCGGGGCGGCGGCACACAAGATAGGCGGCCAGCACCATCACGGAACGCCCGCGGCCGAGCGCGCAGTGGATTAATACCCGCTTTTGGGCGCGCACTTGGCGATGTAACCAGTTTATCGCCTGATTTAATTGGGCGCTAGTCGGTACGCTGTGATCAAGAATAGGGATATTTAGATAGTCGATATGCTCCTCATACAGGGACACATCGAGGCCGTCGAATTCGGCGGTGACATCTAAAATGGCGGTAATGCCATAACGATTCAGTTTAGGTAAATCGGCAGCGCTTAAGCGGCTACCCAAGTACAGATATTTATCAATAGCTTGCATTGAAGGCATGCTATCGCGGCGCCGTGCCCAGAGATTATAGAGTCGACATCCTAATAAAAATGGAATAAAGCCCCAACGGATATACCAAGGGATGGATCCATCCTGACGTTTTCTAAAAATACTGGCGAGATTAAACCAATAGGCCGAGCCGACAAGGGCGAGGGATAGGCTGCTCCATGCCCAAATAAAGGTGAGAATGGGAGAGTGCCCCGTTACGGCAAAATAGCCAAATAACAGCGCTCCGAACAGATAGAAATACTTAATGTGGATCCTACTCAGCATTGGCATCTCCTCCATTTATAAGCGGCGAGCCTCAGGGAAACCCACTTTATCGTAACCAATGGCTGTCGCGATAAAGTGGCTCGGTGGTACTCACTTGAACTGTGGTTCCCCTGATGGGCTCGTTTGCGGGACTATCTACTCTCCGTCAATCGTCCTAGCAGCGGGTATCTTTCGCTTTAACGCCTTCTTTCAGTTCTTCACAGGCATCTTCAATCGCATTGCCAGTATCTGTGATGGCTTCATCGATTTTTTCGCCTGCGTCCTCGGCGTGGTTGTCGCTACAGGCTGACAGTCCAAAGGTTAATAATAAAGCTAAAAATGCGGTGGTAATTATGGTCATAGGTTTCATATCGATTCTCCTTTTATCCAATTTAAGCGCGTGGTGCCTTGCCCTTAAGGGCGCTCACCAGCAGGGAAATCACAAGTAATACAATAAATAGGAAGAAAATAATCTTTGCGATCCCCGCTGCGGCGCCAGCGATCCCCGTAAATCCAAACAGTCCGGCGATAATGGCCACAACCAGAAACATTAAGGTCCAACCTAACATAGCCACCTCCTTTGTCTTTATTTCGGTTTTCTGTCTACTTTCACTCTGCATGTTTACGTCGAGCGAGCTAGTGGAGTTCGTTGTTGAGAGCTAGTTGAGTGAGCTAGGTTACGTCTTACATCCCGTTATCACTCAATCCCGCAATAAACTCACAAAGGGGATATTGCGAGCTTAATGCCAACTTTGAGATTTTAATTTAATTTATTGAATATTAAGATTATTTTTAAATGCTGTATTGACGGGAGTATTGACTGATATAAGCGTGATAGGCAATTTTTACCTGCGATTCGGTAAGAGTTGCAGTAGGGAAATCGAGGGGGAAATCTCGTCCATCAAAGTTTGTTTCTGTAATCCATTTTAAAATCAGGCCGTATGTATTTGATAGTTTGTAGGCGAGCATTGTCACGGCTGTGGGCATCGGGAAAAGGGATTTTTCCGTTGAGCCCCCAAGGATGGGTTTACGGCGCGCCACTGAAGTGACAATGCGGAGCGGAAACGGAACTCCAATCGGCTTTTGGCATTATGTATTCGATTGATTAAAAGCAACTATGCCGAGCGGAAGCTGAACCCGTAATCGAACCAAAAATGAAACCCCAAAATTTAACCCAAAAAAGCGGGTCAAGTTTTCACTTAACCCGCTCAATCAGCTTTAACCAATCGCATTAGCAGCCTTGCATTAGCAGCGTTGCAGTGGTTTCCAGCGTTGCAAGCTGACCGGAATACTTACCCCTTGGGATAACAACAGGTTAATCCGTGCTTGATAGGCGGCGCCCTGCATTAAATGTTTAGCCAAATCGACCGCATTGCGCTCGCGGTAATCATCTAAATAACTACCTTTTGCCCAGGCATTAAAGGCACCGAGGGCAGGGCCTGCCCAAATTTGGTAATCCATTTCGCGGCCAACTTCACCGGTGTTTGACCAGCGGCTCGAAAGACCCAAATACCAGCGGAAAATCAGTGCCATTTTGCGTTTTGGGTTATCCAGCGCGCGCTCAATTTGCTTAGGATCGCGCTCATTAAAGTGCGCTACAGTGCCTGCCCAAATCTCATCTAATGAGGCACGAAACACTTGCTCTTCCAGCTTTTGTCTTTCCTCTGTCGGGATCGCCTCAATCGAGTCGTAGCGGGTGTAAATCTCGTAGAGTTTATTGGCGCGCATCGGAAATAGGGTACCGCGCTTAACCACTTGTAACTTAACGCCCATTTCGAACATATCGGCGGCGGGCGCCATAGTCACATCGGCCATTTCGGTGGTGGCGAGTAATTTACGGGTATGTTCGCTGGCTCCGGCCTCAACACAGGCTTGGTTGATTGAGCCAGTGACAATATAGGCCGCGCCCATATTGAAGGTTGCCAGCGCCGCATCGGGCGTGCCGATACCCCCACCTGCGCCCACACGGATCGGCGTTTTGTATTGGTACTTGGCTTGAATGGTATCTTTGAGCGCCAAAATGGTCGGCAATAATGTGACCAAAGGGCGATTGTCGGTATGGCCGCCTGAGTCGGCTTCGGCGGTAATGTCATCGGCCATAGGGACAGATTGCGCCATCAACATTTGATCTTCGCTGATAAGCCCTTCGTTCACTAATTGTTGCAGCATCTTAACGGGGGCGGGCTCCATAAACTTGGTGGCCACCTCGGTGCGGCTGATTTTGGCAATCACTTTATTGCCAATCACAATCTCGCCGTTGGCATCGCGACTCAGACCTGCGGCGCGGTAATAGACGATTTGCGGCGTTAAGCCCAAGAAGGCCGAAGCCTCAACCGTACGCACTTGATGCTTAAGGAAGAGTTCGACACTGCCACGCTCAAGCGCTGGCTCGCTCGGGCTGTGAATGAGGTTAAAGGCGTAGGGGCCATTGGGCAATGCCGTTTGAATGCGTTTAATTGCGGCTTCAACGCGCGATGGGATTAACCCTGCCGCGCCAAAGGAGCACAAAATGCCCGCCTGACCTAGTGCAATAACTAACTCTTCCGAGGCGATACCGTTGGCCATGGCGCCAGCGTAGTAGGCGTATTTCACCCCATGCACGCGGCGAAAATTACTGTCGCCCAAGCTTTGAGTGCCAAGGGCGGGGGCGAAAGCACTCACAGGATGCAAACCATTGCTGGCGGCTGTATCCGCAAGGCCCACCACCTCGGCGCTTTGGGCTATGCCTAAGCCTTTTTCGGCATGATTGACTAAGTAACAGGCTTGATTGAGATCTTTAAGTTTTTTGCCAAGGGAATCGATATCGAAACTGATGGCGGCTTCATCAACCTGCCATGGCCAAGGACTGAGTTTTTTATTATCGAGTGTAGTATTCGTCATTTGGGCTTTTCACTTTTGGGTGTTTGGGGCCTGAATTGGTTTGCCGCAGTGGGGTTATTCCCTTGGCTGCGGCTGTTGTGTGCTGTTTTTAAGCTAATTGCTCTTAAGCTAACTGTGGTTAAAGCTGCAATGTAGGCGCTAGCGCTATGCCTCTTCTATGCAGATAGCGATATCGGTCACCTCATAAATGCGCAGGCTATCCTTACTCAGGTTGGCATCGCCCTTGATGATGCGTTTACCGTGTTTATCTTCAATGCTGGTGATATGCACATCCAGTGACATCTGTTTGTTTAATGGATTAATTTGACCGCGATACTTCCATTTAATTTCTGACAGAATTTGGCCAAATTTCGGATTATTGAAGCCTGCACCTAGGTCTTGGTCTATGGCATAGGTTTGCAGTAATTCGATAATCGCCTCGACGCCGAGGGAGCCTGGCATCACCGGATCCTGATGGAAATGGAACTGGAAGAACCAATCGCTCGGGTCAATGGTGCGCTCGGCGTACAAGTATCCCAGACCCTTCTTACCGCCAGTTTTTACAATCTCAGCCTTGTCGATAAAGTTCAGCTGACCACCCGCGAGGCGGTAGTGTGGTTTGCCCTGCGGCGCGACAAAACTGCGGCCGTTTTTATCTAACAGATTGATTTGGCTGTCGGCTTTTATACCGCGCTCAATATGCCACGCTTGGGTGATTTTACCATTGTCGATACCCAACTGGTTTTTGAGCGCATCGGCCTTAAAGTAACCGAAAACCGCATTACCACGGTAGAAGGGCTCGCCATCGCAGCTCAGTTCGAAACTAAAGTTTTGAATGATATTGCTGCCAGCAATCACTGTGGACAGCAGGCGCGAATCGTTGACTATGGTCTTACCGCGTAAATCCACTTCGCGCAGTAACTTGCCACTGCCATCGAGGTTGCGAAAGAATAACTCCTGCCCCGGGAAGCCTAAGGTCGTGCCCATATAACCCGAGATAAAGCCATTGGGCTGCAATGATATTTCCATCAGCACAGAGTAAGGCATTACGCTCGGGTGACTGTTTTTAGCGTAATACCACGCGTTGCTGGGCACTTCATACTCGGCAATACAGGAGGATGGCTTTTTCAGCTCCCCACGCTTGCCCTCAATGGAGACCACTCGGGTGGTGAGTTGCAGATCGCCACAGGGCGTGCGCGGCGGGATTAAGCCACGGTAAATACTAAAATCGGGGCCGAAGCAGTTTTCAATATCGCCGGTGGCAAATTCAAACAAATGGTAAGGCGTAAACGGCAGGGTGTCGGGCACGCGGTTGGCGTACTTAGAGCCTGCTGGCGCAATCGGCGCACTCACATGTTTAAGTGGCACAACGCCTTTATTCACGGGAGCGGCAACATCAGGGATTTGCGCCATCAGCGGCGCTTGTTCTGCTTGGTTGTCGATATTTGCTGCTTGGGTATCATTACCCTGTAAAGAGCGGTTCTGCAAAGGACTGCTTTGCGAATAGCGGGTGCAATCCGCTTCTTCTTTAATCATCACCCCGAGGTTTTGGAAATCCACCACCACTTTGCCATTGAGCAGGATATCGATATTCGCCTTGGCATAGGGGCGAGGACTCATGCCAATTTCGGTGACTTCCATGCGATAGGTGAGCGTGCCAGATTGTGGCAATACCTGACCGCGGCAGCGTACTTTTTGCGATGCGTTTTCAAGGGGTTGGAAACGACCGTTTGTGACGCCACCTGCTTGTGTATTAGCGTGCATACCAATATGCAGCATAAAGAATTGCAGTAACTGGCCACAACCCTCAGCCATGAGGGAGCCAGCCATCACTTGGTCGCCCTTGAAATGGCAGGGGAAATACCAATGGTCGGGGGCTAATTGCTTGTGACCTTCAATCAAGCCTAAGCCCCATGCGCCGCCATGCACTTCGAGCTTGCTGACTTGCTCGATCATCAGGAATTTTTCCGAGGCGAAGCACAGTGAAGGCTGGAGACCAAACTTTGCCTGATGGGCCGCATGTTCACCGCCGAAACAGCCGCCAATGTCGGCGCTCAGTAGACGGTGGATTTGGCCGTAGCTAAAGGCCGTTTGCGCGCAGTTAAGTAGCGGTGTGAAGCGCGGCTTATTGCCGTTTCGCGCATACTCATTGGCCAGTGCAATTTGTGCCTGCTCGCGCAGCTTAATTTCGGCCTCGGTGCGGATCACCCCTTTGCCATCGGCCAGTTCTTTATCGGTAAAAAATCCCGCGCAGCCGCCGTCCATCTTGAGGATCAGCTTATCGCCCACGAAGCATTCGTAGGAGAAGAAAAACAGCAGGGTATCGCCATTGCGGGCAAAGTGGTTGATGGAGATATCATAGCGCAGGGTATCACCGCCGCGGGGCAGATCCCCAAGGAAGGTGAGGGTGCAGTCGAGCAGGCGATAGACGCGCTCGCCTTTATTTTCAAAATCGATACCTAAGTAACTGATCAGCATTAAGTCGCACTGACCCGATTCGACCGCCACCGCCCAAGGAATTTGGCCATCGACCAAGAAGGGCGCATCCACGGGAATGTCGTACTCTGTGGTCATAGTGCTCGGCTGATAGCGGTTCATTTGCGCATTGAGCTTAGTCACCCGCGAGACCAGAAGATAATCCGAGGTCGGCAGACGCACGCGGCGTGCGTAGCTGTCGATAATGGCATAATCGTCGCCAAAGACCTTGGCAATGTCACCCTCGGCGTATTCCACCAAATCCTGATAGTTCCAAATGCAGGGCTTAGCCGCAGGAATAGGCGGTGTATAGGGGACAACATTCGCGTGATCAGGTTTTAACTCTGGTTTTAGTTCTGGTTTTAATTCTGGGATTGATACAGCTTGCTGCGCAGCAATGGGAGCGGCATTGGCGCTGCTGGCAACATGGGGTGCAACAGCACCCACTTGTGTCGTCTGGGATAATTGCGCCTTTAACAGCGCATCGGCCAGTTTGAGCCCTTGCTCACGGCTCTGTAAAAAGGCTAAGTGCGCCTCGCGGGCCAATTGCTGGTTTTGCAACAGTGCCGCGCAATCCAGCGCCAAGGGTGCCGCCAGATATTGGCGTGGTGCGTTAGATGACATACCGATCTCTACAGCTATTGGTGTGGCAAATGGGGTGGCGTTTTCAGCCCTGATATCAAGTGCTGCTTGTTCTGTGGGCTTAGTTTGTCTCGACTGTTGGGCTACAGGCTGCAACTGGCGCATTTTGCCTTGGATGGCGGCAAGTGCGGGCAGTGGCGTATCCATAATATGTTGATAGATATCGCGGCCACCGAGCGTCACGGGTTTGATTAAATGCTTTTGCTCACTTAGGGTTAAGTCCTGCTCAAGGCGCTGTTCTAGTTGTGCCGCCTGCGTTGCAGTCTGGCTTAACAGCAGCAGCGAGCTCACGCCTTGGCTTTGGGAGGAGACTAATGCCTGTTTAGCGGAGTATTTATCTGAACCCGCAGACCCGTTCTTTAGGCTTAACAGGGCACTCAGAAGACTGGCCATACCCGCAGCGGCAAAGTTATGTCCAAGGGTGTTGGCGACTCGGCTGCATGGCGTCCCCATAAGATTAAGCTGCGCTAATAGCTGCTCCGCTGGTAGTTGCTCTTCTGGGGCAATACATTGCTCAACCATATGGATGGCAGAAGGCATAGAAGGATTGGTGACAGCCGTTTCGGTTATCAGCGAATCAAGCAGCTTGGGCAGCTGATGATTTGTGCCAAATGCTTGACCTAGAATGTTCCCGTAACCCGTTTGATCACTCTTACTCGCCTGCTGGTTTGTCAGCACGATAGCGCCCGCGCCTTCACCCACCTTCCACTGTGGATTCGCGCTGTCGGCATCGAGATCTACGGCGGCTTGAGCATTTTTCAATATGATCTGTTCAACACTGCCGCTTAAATCCACGGCGGCAATCACTACGCCATCGAGTGCCTCTTGGGACAGTAAGTTTTGCGCCACATCGATACAGCGAGCGACCGATTGCTCGGCGGCTGAAATGGTAAACGCCGGGCCGTTAAAATTCCACAGCGAGGCGATGCGCGACGCCATAATATTGCCAATAAAGCTGGTGTATTGATTGAGCTTGGCTGCATCGAGCACGCTGTCCATGGCGATGGCTTCGAGGGCGAGGTATTCATCATTGGAGAGGTGAACGCCTTGTTTCTTTAAGCTATTCGCAAGTTGAGTGTGCAAATTCACGCGGCCACGGACTTGGTGCAGTTCGAGCTCGGTTTCCATCGCCACTAACACGGCGACCTTGCTGCCTGCGATTAACTTGGCATCGCGAATCGCTTCGTCGGCGACTTTGATCAGCAACAATTGCTGGGAGATAAGCCTGTCATCCTCATTGGGCGGCACTTTAAAGCGCAAAAAGTCGAAGTCAAACTGTTCGATATAGGCGCCTTTGGGCGCGCGATTTAGGCCAAATTGGTTAAGGATATCGGGGTGTTTATCTAAGCCTTTCCATCGTTTAGCTGGCAGTGGGATAAAGGCATCCGTTTGAGCTAATAGCGCATTATCCAGCGCATTGATGGAGGCCAAAGGCCCAAAGTGCGACGCCATACCGATAACGGTTAATGCTTGCTGCTGATAAGCAGGTTTGTTGGCTTGCTTCTCGGCGCTGTGCGCTGTTGGTTGATAGGATTCCAACAACAAATGGGCATTACAGCCGCCAAAACCAAATACAGATACCCCCGCATGGCGACGATCGTTGCCGGTTTTATCGGGCCAAGTCTGCAGCTGAGTGGGAATATTATTACCGCTAAACAATCCCTTAGGTGATGAAATCGGCGCCTTGAGGTTGATACTCGCCGGCAGCTGCCCTGAACGCATGGCGAAGATCATTTTCATGATCCCAGGCATGCCGGCAGCTGTGAGCAAATGCCCAAGGTTGGATTTAGCCGAACCTATCAGCGGCGCTTTAGTGCCGCCGAGTTTATCTTCGAAAAAACGCTCCATCGAGGTGAGCTCAACCTTATCCCCCAGCGGCGTGCCGGTGGCATGGCATTCAATCACTTCGATATTGCTCGGATGCGTGTTAGCGGCGGCATAGGCGCGCTCGAAGGCTTGCACTTGACCCTTACTGTTGGGGCTTAAGACAAATTGGCCTTTGCCATCGTTCGATAAACCAATACCACTGACCACGGCATAGATATTATCACCATCGCGCTCGGCATCCTCTAAACGCTTAAGCACTAATACGCCTGCGCCTTCGCCTGCGAATAAGCCTTTGCTATTGCTATCGAAAGGCGCCGAAATCCCATGGTCTGGATAGGCGTGGAAAATCGAGAATCCCATATTGATAAAGAAGGGATCGGCGCCCGATACCGCGCCCGCGAGCATCATATCAGCCTTGCCCGTAGTTAAATAATCGCAGGCCAATTTGAGGGCATAGACAGAGCTGGCGCAGGCGGCATCGAGGCTGAGTTGTGCGCCACCAAGGCCGAGGGCATCGCTTAACAACTTAGACGCCGTGTGGGCGATGGCGCCATTGGCGGCCTGTTGCGTGCCCGCAATCGAACCATTAGCGAAGGACTCTAGAGCAAATTCGGGTTGATTAAGCTTGGTTTTTAATGCCTTTTCAACCGCTTGATGGTAAATCGGTAAAAACAGCTCATTGGAGCTTGCGGTCGGGAACGACAGCGTGCCCATCACTATCCCTGTGCGTTCAAGCAATGGCGCCGTTAAATCCACACCCGCATCCAGCAGGGCTTTTTTACTGCAATCTAATGCCCATAAAAAGCTTTCATCGAGTCCCTTAAAGGCCGTCGGCGGCAACTGATAACCCTGTGGGTCAAAACGAAAGTGGCGGATATAGCCGCCCTTATCGCAATAAAAACGGTCGGCTTGGCCTTGAACACCTTGGTAATCCGCTGGATTAGCATTGAGTTTGGCCGCATCGATTTGGCTGCGGGAGTCTTTTTTATCCAGCAGATTTTGCCAAAACTGCTCCGGTGTGTCGGCATCGGGATACTGAACGGCAAGTCCGACGATGGCAATCTTTGGCATTGCCTGTGAGTTTTGGCTCTGGTCGTTTAGCACAGCGGTGTTGTGTTGCAGAGTGGGGTGAGCATGCATTTGAGAACTCAAAGGGGTTCTCCTTCTTGGAATACGTTTGAATAATGGCCTAATGCGCTGGCGCTGGCAGAATGTGGCGCTATCGTTTTCGCTGTAGTCTTATCTGCCGATTGAGGCATTAGCGGCGCAAGGGAGAGTGGCACTCTATGGCTGATAAGTTGAGCTAAGCATTTGAGTAAACTGGTGCTCGTATCGCTGCCCTTGGCATTGCATGCCATGGCAAATATCGGTTGCCCCTGTGTTTGAGTGCCATCGGCGTCCAACTCAAGTTGTCGGCCGATTTTATCGATAAGTGTGCTGGTTTGACGATCGGCGCCCACCTCAACAAATAAGCGCGCACCTTGGTGATACGCGGTGTTAATCAGCGTGGTAAAATTGAGCGGCGCGCAAAAGGTGTCGGCAATACTCTTGGCAATGCTTTGGCTGTCGATATTGACGGCGCTTTGCTGCGCCGAGCTAATAAAACGCACCTGAGTCTCGCAGGTATTCGTCTTTAAGCCTAAGGTATAAAACCTTTGGATTGCACTGTGCTGTGACTGCGAGGGCGGAGTATGCATGGCGGTGACTTTATTGCTGGCAATGCCACGCTTACCCAGCCTTGCAAGGAGTTGTAAGCAGCTTGCTTCGCAGCCTGCGATAATACTGGTATCGCCCTGTTCGATGGCCAGATAAACCCGTGGACAATCAGGGAGCATGGCATTAATTTCGGCACGAGAGGCGCGCACTAAAAAGCTATTCCACACTAGCGGAGCATCTTCACTCAATTGCCAATCGCGACGCACCGCAAGCAGTGGGCCTGAAATCTCCTGATTGAAGATGGCGCTGTTTTGGGTGGCGTTAATTAGGGCGTGTGGCGTTTGCCAAATATCCAAACTAGCCCACATGGCCGCTTCACCCATGGAATAGCCCAGAGCGAGTTGCGGTTGGATATTAAAGACTCGAGTCAGCAGCCGACTAAAAAGGTAACTGGCGCCAACACCGCTAATCGCAAGCTGGCTTAAGCTCATGTCTGCCGAGTCTTTTAAATCAACAGCACTTTTTACATCAACGGCACTTTTGGCGTATGCAGCGCTTTGGTAAATCGCCTCGGCCTGCAGCATGGCGGCTAAATCGCCCTCGCGTTCAAGCTCGCGATAAAGCTCAGGGAAATAGCCATGCAAGTCACTGAACATATTCGGATAAACTGTGCCAACCCCTGGATAGACAAAGGTTAAGCCCGTATCGCCGAGGGGCGAGGCTGTAAAATAACTGCCCGCAGGGGTCTTAAAGGCTAGATTGGCCGATGGCGTTGGCACTGGAGTCTGTTGCGTCTTTTCAATATAAGCGCGCATCGCCTTGGCTTCTTGCATTAACTCCTCAAGGGAGCCTGCCATCAGCACTAGGGCTAATTTATCCTGTGCTTGATAACGCTCAAACCAATCATTGCCTTGGGTACTAAGCCAATCCGTATCGGGAAAGCTTGCCGATAAATTCAATGAATCAATCAATTGCGACAACTCAATTGTTAAAGATTCAAGTGTATTGCCGCTAATGGGAATAAACAGTCTATTGGCATTGAGCAAAGGCTGAGGGATAAGCCGAGTGCCTTGGGTTAAGATAAGGCTTTGGGCGGTGCTCGCTTGAGGGGGCTTACCCAAGAGATTTAGGCTTAATACCCTTGCCTGATGGGGCTTGGTAAACCAATAGCCTAGCTCCGCGGTTTTTACTGGCTTTTCAGCGCGCAGTTCAGCGTGTTGTTCAGCAAGTTGTGCTGCATCAGTCGCGTCAAGCATTGGTGTAATACCTGCTAGCGTTCGATGACTTAATGCCTCAACCGCTTGAGCTAGTACATTCAACTGACTGGCAAGATTGCCTGCATCCGCGTAGCAATTTACCGCCTGAGTACAATCGCGTTTCGCCAAGCTAAAAGCGCTGTTTAAGCAGCGCTCGACTGTATTTGTATTGATAGTATTTGTATTTTTTTCTGCAGGTGTTTCAGCTTGAATTTGCGCTAATGCTGAAATATAAGCCTCGGCATGCAGGTGTAACTGCGCAGCCATCAGCCCATCGAGCAGATACAGGCTGCGGATTTGTTGCTGATATTCAAAGCGAATTTCAACAAGTTGTTTTTGCGCAATATGGACGAGTTGCTCGTTGAGTAAGTCAACCAAGGTGGGCTCATCTTTCGGCTCATTGGTTAATGGTTTATCTTCGACATTAAGCCGCACCCGAGAGTCCAGCAGGCGCTGTAGCGCAGTAAAATCAGTTTGAGTAGGGCTAAGCGCTGCCTGCATTCCAGTACTGCCAAGTTGAGCATCACTAAGCCACGCATCACCAAGCCACAGTGCAATACGCAGTGGCTTGGCAGGCGAGCAGTTTAATGCGGCATGCGCGCTTGGGTCGAGTGTCACTTAACACTTACCTCGGCCGAGCTTTGGGCGACTGCCTGCTCTTGCACCTGTTGCTGAGGTTTATTGGCCAAAAACGCTTGGTTGAGCGTCTTACTGACTGTGACCTTGGCCCGTTTCATTGCGCAGCTTAATCGGCCATCTTGATGATAGAGCGCAATATTGGCTTCAAGTGAACGGGACGAATGCTTGATAACATCCAGCACTAATACTGCCTTCTCGCCAAAACCTAAGGGCGAATAGGACACAAACTCGCCAATGGCACTGGGTAAGCTTGCCGCTTGATATTTAAGGCGCGCCCACACGAGCATGGCCTGCAATAACAGATCTTCGGCAAAGGGTTGTGTGCCTTTATCCTCAAGATTGGGTGCAAACTCGCCGCAGTCATCTATGGCCACCGCTGGCAGTGCTACCTTAGCTATGAGCTGCTGGTCATCAAAGGCGAGTACTTCGCTTATGCCTTGCAGTCTTGGGCCATGGAACAGTGTGCCATCGCTGTAGAGCAATTCGCGGTTCGCGATAGCGGGTTGCAGTACCATCTCCTCCATCAGAGAATGCAACTCGCCAACCTCGAAACGCTGCTCGTCTGGCGTGTCATCCGTCTGCGCCACTAACACCGCCTGATACTGCGGACGACCTTCAAAGCTAATCAGCGCGGTTAACGTCTCTGTCGATTGTTGTGTAGTGTCAGTAAGCAGCGTGAGCATCAATTCGAGCTCAATAGGCGCATCGCGGGCAAGCAGCGCCTCATCGAAGATTATTCCCTTGAGCAGTCGATAATCGCTGACACTCACCGCCTTACCTAAATGGGCCTTGGCGGCCTCACGCATCCAATCGATGGCGCACACCGTTGGCAACACCGCATGACCGTTGATGCAATGATCCTCAATAAAGCTCATGCGTTTAGGGTCGAGGCTGCGCATGACGCGAATGCTTTGCTGCACCGTTTGGGCCATAGGCTGCGGATCTAACGCCATGGTTAGATCCGCTTCAGGCTTTTTTGCTGATGCAGCTTCAACAGTATTAGCGGTATTGCCCTGCATATCGGTTCCGACCAACAGCTGCGCCCCTGTATCACTCAATAATTGGCTGGCAAATAACTCGGCACCGGCTTTGAGTGGAATGACATAGACCCCGCGGTCGATAAACATCTTTTTCAGCGCAGGATTGACCATGCCGCCATCCCAAGGACCCCAGTCAAAGCTCATCACCTTGGCTTGTGGCAATTGCTGCGCGAGTTGCAGCGCAGCCTTGTTGAGAATGTCGTTAGACATGGCGTAGTCGCTCTGGCCGGTATTGCCGTAAAAACCCGCCGCCGAAGAGAACAGGGCGATGAGTGTTAACTGGCTAAGATCCAGTGCCGACAGCAGATTGTTAAGTCCGGTCACCTTAGTGCCATAAACGCGTTCAAGTTCACTTAAGGTTTTGTCTTGAATATGTTTATCGGCAAGTACGCCCGCGCCGTGGATAATCCCCGTGATGGGCGATAGGGCGCTGATAGGCGCAATAGTGCTGGCAATGGCGGCAGGATCGTTAACATCCAGGCTTAAGTATTCGGCGCTGGCGCCCACTGCTTCAAAGGCCTGCAAGGCATGGCTGATTTCAAGGCTGCTTTGTACTGGCCAAACTAAGGCATCCACTTGTTTTGGTGTGGGTTTATCACCCAGGCTTTGCAGATGTGCAATGGCTGCTGCTTTCAGCTCGTTGCGATTTTTACCCAGAGCCCAAGTGGGGATCCCCTGATGGGCGCTGCGACCCGCGAGGATAAAATGTGCCTTGCAGTGTTTCGCTAAACTTAAGGCGCACTCGAAGGTGACACCCTTAGCGCCGCCTGTGACGAGGATTTTGTCCGCAGACGAGAGAGACGCGCCACTGCGGCGAAGCACGGCATTGCCCGCGACTAAGGTGGTGCGCTCAAGCTCGCTATCAATACCGACTTCGACTGGCGCATCTTGGAAGTAGTATTCCTGCACTACCGCATTGGCGACCGTCTTAGCGTCCAAGTTTGGCGCGATATCCAGCGCGCGGCAGACCACTCCCGGCCACTCGTGATTTAAGGTTTTAGTGAGCCCAGAGAGCGCCGCTTGGTTGAGTTCACTCTGGTTAATTAGAGCGCCAGCCAACTCGTTCATGCCGATATAGCCAAAGCCACCGTCGATACGGCTGACGGTGACAAAGCGGCAGTGGTCGCGCTCAGTTAACAGCGGTTGTAAGTGCTTGGCGAACAAGAAGGCTTGCTCGACCGAGGCTTTGGCGTCGTCTGCCAGCACTAAGCCAGCACCTTTATCGGCAACGGACTTATACTGTGGCTGCAGATGAATAAAACCGGCGATTTGGCCAAGCGCTTCAATCTGATTGATGACCTCACAAATGCTTTCATCATCAATCGCCTCCAGCGTGAAGCTGGCAATATGGCTATCGAGTGGTGATGCGCTGGTCACAACCGTTTTCGGTGAGCGTACAACCGCGACCTTAACGCCTTGGGCGTGAAGCTTTTCGGCAATCACCCCCGCGTTGTGGCCATCGTCGCCGATAACGACGTAACTGTTTGCCGTCAGTTGAACATCGCTAGTTGCTATGATGCGCGCTAACTCAGCCGCCGCTGGCAACTTTTTTAGCATCACCTCACTATGGGGCGGCAGGTCGATGGTGTCCTCGACGGTTTCTGCAATTGCCTCTTGAATTGGCGCAGCATGGTTTGGCTGTTGCGCCTTACTTGATGATTGCGAACCAGCATAGAGGGCGACAATTTCACCCAAGGTGCGACACTCGGCTAAATCCTCTGGGCTCAGTTCTGGCAGGTTCGGTAATTCGTCCTGTACCGTGCCTAAAATTTCCACGCGCTTAATGGAGTCGATACCAAGGTCCGCTTCCATATCCATGCTTAGTTCGAGCATTTCAACGGGATAGCCGGTCTTGTCGGCTACAACCGCCATCATAGTGCGTTCAATCTCGCCATTAGAAACCGCCGCGGTTGTGGCTACTGCACATTGTGTCGCATGGCTGAATTGTGCAGTAGCTGTTGCAGGAGTCGCTTGGCGAAAGAGCGAGACAAATTCCCCTAGGGTGCGAC
>NZ_JBKEDJ010000031.1:0-15969 GCF_047975355.1 Shewanella sp.
ACTGCGACAACATTCTGTTGGATTCCTTAACCGCGGCTCGCTACTTCAACGTCTGGGGTGGTGATATTTTCTTGATGTTTATCAAGCAGTAATTGAGCTTGACGAAGCGCATCTAGCTGTTCACTGTCGGCCATATCAACTATATGTGGCTCAATTTGCATCTTAGGACGAACCCTTTGCATGCCATTGACGACGATTTTGTCGTTTGCCGCTAAACCTTGCTTAACAATGCGTAAACCTTGAACTTTTTCACCTAGGGTGACACCGCGGTACTCCACTGTGCCATCGTTTGCCACCACTAAGACGAACTTGTTGTTCAGATCCGTGCCCACGGCTTTATCGTCGATTAAAATGCCGTCGTAGGCGCCACTACCTGCGGTACGTAATCTGGCGAATAGACCAGGGAGCAAGCTGTTGTCTTCATTGCTAAACGTGGCACGTACTCGAATAGTGCCCGTCTGCCTGTCCATCGAGTTATCGACAAAATCCACTAGGCCTATGTGTTGATATTCGCGCTCGTTGGCCAGCGCCATATACACGGGATTGTCGCCAGCACGAGGGTCTTTACGCTTTTTCTCGGCAGTTAACTTGACGTATTTCAGGTAGGTTTGCTCATCCACATCGAAGTAGGCATACATGCTGGCGGTCGACACTAAGCTGGTTAACACACTCTGCCCCGCAGACACATAGTTACCCGCAGTGACATTAGCGTAGGAGGCACGGCCATCAATCGGTGCGCGCACTTGGGTGTAATCTAAGTCCAGCTCGGCGCGTAGCAACGCTGCTTTTACAGAGGCTACGGCCGCCGTGGTTTGGCGTTTGTTAGACTCGCGGGTATCGAGTAATTCTGCCGATACCGCCTTTTGGGCAAAGAGTTTGCGGGCACGTTTTAAGTCGTTAGTGGCCAGTTGCTCAGCAGAAAGCGCGCTAGCAAGATCTGCTCTTAACCGGGCCACTTCCGCTTCGAACACACTCGCATCGATATGGAATAGCACATCGCCTTTTTTCACTAAGGCGCCTTCTTTAAAGTTTACCGACGCGATATAGCCAGATACGCGTGGCACTAAGGTCACACTCTCTGGCGCCTGCAAACGGCCGGTAAATTCATCCCACTCGGTAACACGCTCATGCAATACTTGAGCAACATCAACCTTAGGTGCTCCCGGCGCTTGCCCCTGCTGGGCTTCGGGTTCACCACAGGCCGAAAGGACAAAAGCCGCCACGGCAGTCAACATCAATATCCGTAAAGGTTGGTTACTTTTCATCTTACAATCCTCATGTGGCAGGCATTTATCTCGTTTAAGACAGACATCAATGATGACACTCGGTCAAAATCAATAAATACCGACTGGTAAAAAACATTATGTACTGAGCGGTAATATATAATGTAAAATGACCCTGTCAACAGATTTTTGTACCGATGAGTATTTAATTTTTTGTGACAGCTTGATAAACATGTAGTTAAGCCTTTGAGGTAATTAGCCACAGCGAATGCGCTATGTGGGCTTGAATGGACGATATTTTTGGTGAGTTACTCACCTAACCCGCAGACAGCAGGCAAGAGTGGCTGGACATGAACTAAACCCATGTCTATCCTAGGGGCAATTGAGAATTGAGGAGCTTAATGATGTCAACCGTCACCCAGACGCCCTGCGTAGGTCGCCCGCGAGCCTTCGACGCCGACGATGCATTGGCCAAAGCCTTGGAAGTCTTCTGGCAAAAAGGTTTTGAAGGTACATCGTTAACCGATCTAACTCAGGCCATGGGCATCAATAAACCCAGCCTTTACGCCGCTTTTGGTAACAAAGAGCAGCTGTTTCTGAAAGCGATCGAGTTATACGAGCAGCGCCCCTGTGCGTTTTTCTATCCATCGCTTGAAAAAGAAACCGCCTATCAAGTAGCTGAATCCATGCTCTATGGCGCGGCAACCACTTTGGTG
The DNA here is from genome assembly GCF_047975355.1 of Shewanella sp. GTDB lineage: Bacteria > Pseudomonadota > Gammaproteobacteria > Enterobacterales > Shewanellaceae > Shewanella. The sequence goes on from NZ_JBKEDJ010000031.1 coordinate 1,940, forward strand.
GATAAGAATCACCCTCAAGGCTGCTTGATAGTTCAAGGCGCCCTCGCCTGTAGCGAAGCGGGACAAGCCATTAAAGAGACTTTAATCACCCGTCGCCGTGATGGTGAGCAAGCTTTATGCGAACGTTTTCAACGGGCAAAGGATGAAGGCGATCTCCCCACTGACGCCGATCCCCTACTACTGGCCCGATACATAGGCACAGTGTTGCAAGGCATGGCAGTGCAGGCAACCAATGGCATTTGTCCGAATGAACTGCGTAAAGTCGCCGAGCTAGTGTTAGCTAATTTCCCTAAGAACAAGGTTGATTAAACCTGTTCGGGTTGCACGCATTGAATTCGCTATTGCAATAAAGGTGATTAATATAAACCCCAGTTAATACTGGGGTTTATGCTTTGTGGCTCGTCAATATAATCGGGATTAGTGCTTAACTTGGTGAGTGACTAAACTTGGACGCAGCAGATTGTCATGGACGGGACAACGGTTACACACAGCGTCTAAGAACTCATTCTTTTGTGCATCTGTTAAGTCGGCATCTATGCTGGCGTTGATCGCAATCTCCTTAAATCCCACGGGGTCGTCCGAGGGTTGGCCTAACAGACCCGCCGAATTCATCACCGCTCTCACATGCACATCAAACTGGCGAATCGTGATACTACGCTCACGCGCAACCATCTTGGCAATCGCCGAAATACAGCCACCAAGCGAAAATAAGAAAGTTTCTAGAGGGTTAGCGCCCTCATTGGTGGCACTGGGCTGATCTATGATCAGCAAATGCTCACGCACTTGCGCTGTGACCTTCCAACCACTTCCCATATGCGTGGTGACCTCTATGACTTTTTCGGTCATGGCAAACTCCATTAGTTTTTTTTCAATCAGATTATTCTAATAATTAAAAAACAGAAAGTCACAATCTAAGATCACAGTTTTATGTGTCTAAATTGTTTTGCAATAAACAATCTAAGCCACACCACAAATTGTAAAATGATTAGGTTCGCAACAGGCAGTTATGATATAAATTTCTATTAGGAATAGGATGATATGGAAGTAAGATGCGTGCTTGCAGCCCGACAAGGAATGAATTTCAGCGAGTGATGGCCCTCCCGCTGGCATTGTTATCTGCTGCTTTCTTGCTTTTACTCTCTGCCACAGACAACTTCTCCTTCGCCCACGAAAGCCAAGCTAACCCCACACAAGCCGCATCACAGAGTATTACCTTAGCCGCCGAAGACAGCTGGCCCCCCTTTGCCAATCAGTTTGGTCAAGGGATCTCCCATCGCCTTATCGCCGCAGCATTCAAGCAGTCTCAGGTAGAAGTGAATAGCCTAGTCGTTCCCTATAGCCGAGCCTTAATGATGGCCGAAAAAGGCGCCGTTGATGGGGTCTTTAACGTTACCCGCGAGGCCAGTACCGAGCAACGTTTTGTGTTTGGCAACACCCCTCTATTTGTGGCTCAAGCCTCTTTTTATCAACGTAAACAACGCCCCCTGCTCGCAGCCAATAAATGGGAAATCCCCAAGGGCAGCATAGTCGGCGTGATAAAAAGCTATGAATATGGCGATGAGTTTCCTGAACTCGTGAAACAGCGCCAATTGAATGTAGTGACGGTTGCCAACCAACAACAATTGATTAATTTACTGATGATTGGCCGAATCGATGCTGCGGTAATGTTCGACTTAGTTGCTCAGGAAAACCTGCAAAAAATGGGCGTCAGTGACGATGTGATCCCCGCCTTTAATAACCACAGCAGCGAGATTTATTTGGCCTTTTCGAAGGAAAATCCCAAAGCCGCCCAATTCGCTAAAGAGTTAGATCAGGGCTTAACCCAGTTAAAAGCCAACGGGCAGTATCAACAACTGCTTAGCCCTAAGTAACTTTTCAAAACCGCGAATTAGCTCCCCTGAGTGCGGATAATCTCTTGATTCACCCAATGTAACAGCTGCTTAATCGCTTTCGATAGGATCTGATTCTGCCGCACAATGTAACCCAAACTGGTACTCGGAAATTGTGGCAGTGGCGTGACTTTGCTCTTTAAGTGCGTTTTAGTGTAAATCGAAAACTCGGGCACAATCGCTACCCCAAAGCCTGCCTCGGCCCAATCGATTTGCGCATCCACACTGCCGACTTCCATGATCCGATAACTGGGTAAGTTTAAGGTGGGTAATGCGGGGTCGAGCAACTCTCGAGTACGGGTATCATGCCCAAGCAGGATCAAGGTTGGCCGCTCCGCATGGGGCATATCATGGCTGGCTTGGTTCTGTTGCCACAATTCTAAATTATCTCCAAGGGCACACCACTTGATTTGCTGTAGCTCGGTAAAATGCAGCGGCTGACTCTCCTTTTGGGCGATCACAAAGCCTAAATCCGCCTCGGCATTGGTCACCAGCTCCGAGGCTTGGGATGACGTCGTATTGAGTAAGGAAAAATCAATCCCTGGGAATTCTGCTTTAAATAACTGAAATGGCTGAATGAGTAGCAAACGCGAAATGATATCGCTGGCCGCGATGGTTAAGGTTCCTTGGCTAAGCTCGTTGATGGCATTGAGATCCGCCTGGCAGACTTGCAACTCCATCAAAGTCTTCTGACTGCTCTCAAGCAAACGGAACCCCGCTTGGGTTAATCTAAATGGATTGCGCTCAATCAACTTAACTCGGGTATTCTGCTCGAGTTGTTTGATGTGCAGGCTGACATTAGGCTGCGTCATATGCAGCGCCGCGGCCGCCTTACCGAAATGCTTGCACTCAGCTAAGGTCACGAAGGTCTTTAACCAATGAAGTTCGAGCATAGTATTTATCCCAATCCATCAATTCTGCCCTATCATATATGAATTTCATATCACGACGATAACTATAATTAATTTCTCTTATTCATTGACGAGGTCTAGCATAACCGCTTAATCAATGTGGAGATGATGTTATGCCGTCTATCGTGGTTGTGGGTGCAAATTGGGGTGATGAAGGCAAAGGCCGCATCGTAGATTATTTAGCCGCAGATGCTGCAGCGAGTGTCCGCTTCCAAGGCGGTAACAACGCAGGCCATACGGTCGTAAACGACTTTGGCACCTTTAAATTACACCAATTACCTAGCGGTATTTTCAATCCAAACTGCGTTGCAGTTCTTGGCCCAGGCATGGTGATCAGCCCAGAAAAACTCAGCGTTGAAATCGCTGAAGTCGAAGCGGCTGGCATTGAAGTTAAACTGTGCATTTCTGACCGTGCGACCCTGTGCTTACCTATCCATGCACTGGAAGATACCTTAGAAGAACAGCGTTTAGGCGATTTAGCCTATGGTTCAACCCGTCAAGGGATTGCCCCAGCCTATGGCGACCGCGTGATGAAAAAGGGCATCTTAGTTGGTTGGCTAAACCAACCCGAAGTGCTACAAGAACGCATTCAATTTATGCTCGACTGGAAATTACCCCAGTTAAAAGCACTGTACCCAAGCTGTGACTTTAGCCAAACTGCCGCCGAAATGACTCAGTGGTTATTGGATGTGACTGCGCCATGGCGTCCATTCATTTGCAACGTCACTGAGCCATTAAAAGCCTTACAAAAACAAGATGCTAACTTGTTATTTGAAGCGCAATTAGGCGCGGGTCGCGACTTAATTTACGGTGAGTATCCTTACACTACTTCTTCTAACGTGACGGCGGCTTTCGCAGGTCTAGGTAGTGGTTTACCCGCACTGCGCCCAGAGCGGGTGATTGCGGTAGCTAAAGCCTTTAGCTCATCTGTAGGTACTGGTACCTTAGTCACCGCAATGGAAGAGCAGGATGACTTCCGTAAAAACGCCAACGAGTTTGGTGCGACTACGGGTCGTCCACGTGATATGGGTTACTTCGATGCCGTTGCTACTCGTAATGGTGTTGAGCTGCAAGCAGCGACTGAAATCGCACTAACCAAGATTGACTGCCTGACCGGCATGAAAGATCTTAAGATTTGTGTTGCCTACGAAGGCGAGCACACTGAAAATCCCATTTGGCCACAAACTGCAGCATTAAGCCCAGTGTATGAGCAAATGGAAAGCTGGAGCGAAGACATCACTGGCTGTCGCACCTTCGAAAGCCTGCCAAAGGCGGCTCAACATTATGTTGAGCGCATCGAAGCCTTAATGGGCGTGCGTGTGAGCATGGTGTCTGTAGGACCAGAACGCGACCAGATGATCATTCGCTAAGCGCTAGGCTTTAGCCACCGATTACCCTACAAAAAAGCCATATTCGTTTCGGCGAATATGGCTTTTTACTTTGTGTCGCCTAAGTGTTTTCCCCACACCTTGGGTTTTGTTTAGCCCGATAAACCGCTAGACTGCGCTCAATCAACATACTTCATATCGAAAACGCCATGCCGCAATTTAGCCCAAGTTATTCTTTCCCTGTGCAAATTTACTATGAAGATACCGATTTTTCTGGCGTAGTGTATCACCCGAACTTTTTGAAATACTTCGAGCGCGCCCGTGAGCATGTGATTGGTGCCGAGCGTTTACGCGACCTCTGGCAACAGCAGCAATTGGGTTTTGCGGTGTATCGCAGCGATATGTTGTGCCACGAAGGGGTGGAGTTTGCCGATATCATCGATATCCGCACTAAGTTCTACTTTGAGAGTAAATATCGCACCGTCTGGCATCAGGAAATTTGGCGCCCAAACGGTAAAAAACCAGCGGTTACGGCTACTATCGAAATGGTATGTATGAATCAGGCGCGCCAACTTGCGCCCATGCCCGCCGACTTAATCGCCCAATTAAGCCTAGGGATGTGAGCCATTGACGCAGAGCATTTCTGGCGTTGGCCGTAGTTGCTCCCAGTTCATTTCAAGCTCTGCCGCCCGCATAGGCTTTGCATAAACCATCCCTTGAATGCGATCGACGCCCATATTCACTAACATATCATGAACTTCGATCGTTTCGACGCCTTCAACCGTCACCTCGTAGCCCAGCTTTTTAGCGATATTAATGCTAGCCTCAAGGATATATTCCGAAGGTTTATTCGGTTCAAGATCCCTAAGAAAGGCTTTATCGATTTTGACTTCATTAGCGGGTAAATGCTTTAAATACGCGAGGGACGAATGGCCAGTACCAAAATCATCGATCGCCAATTTGATCCCAAGGCGGCGGATTTTTTCAAGAGTTTCCACGGCCTTATTTAAATCCGCCATCAGAGTGCTCTCGGTGATTTCAATCATTAAGCATTCTGGCGGTAGCTTGTAATATTCGAGACGCGCGGCAATATCCTGGGGTAAGGTTTCACTATCGAGATCACGGGTTGAGAGATTGAGCGCCACACACACAGATATGCCCGCCACACGCCATTTCACTTGCTGCAGTAACACTTGCTCTAGCGCCCAATTGCTCACTAGATCTATCATGCCAGCGCATTCTGCCAGCGGAATAAATTCTCCAGGGGAAATAAACCCTAGCTCCTCATGCTCCCAGCGAATTAATGCTTCAACTTGAGTGCAGGAACCAGTGTGCATATCCTGCTTAGGCTGGTACACCATATACAGATGATTTCGCTGCAAGCCACTCGGAAGACTGTCGATAATCTTAAGCTCCCTCAACTGGCGAATATCATCATTTTCACTGTAACAGGCGATGGCACTCCGAGTGGCGCGGGCCTTTTTGAGGGCAAGATCTAGCCTTCTGAGCATATGGCTCACATCAGCATGATGCTCTGCTAATTGCAAACAACCAATCTGCATTCGCACACTCACTGGCGTATCTTTGATTTTAAAGGGAACTTGCAGACGGCCACGTAAGTGCAGCAGTTGCTCCTCTGACAGACTTTGCTCGTAATAGAGGAAAAACTCATCACCGTTTAGACGCGCAATCAACTTTGGTTTAAGGCTTAAGCTCGTTAATCGGTCAGCAAACTGCTTAAGCAGAATATCCCCAAACACAAAACCCAATAGATCATTCACATAACGAAAGCGATAGATATCAATAAGCACTAAGGTGCCTTGAGTGATGGGCATCATGGCGGTCAGTGAGCGCTTGAGTCCGACACGGTTATTCAGCCCGGTGAGTTTGTCCTTACCCATGCCTGCAGGCAGCGCTGCGAGCATCTCGTTTAGGGAATGATAAAGCGGTGCAAACTCCTGCGGCACCACAGGCACATTCAAAGGACGGCGTTCAATCTTTTGCTGATCGAGCTGCGAGCATAATTGCGCCAAAAATCGCTGCTGTAGCCGCAGAGCCTGGTATCTTGCCAGTAATATATAAAGCACGGCTATCAAGATGATAACCAGTGCTAAACCGATAAATCCCACAATAACCATAGTTTGGCCTCAATCTTACCACGTAAGCTTATACACCATTCTCCCCAACACAGGGTAAGATTGGCTCCCTCTAGGCCCTACGACTACTGGTAACTCTCTCTGATTGAATGGAATTTATCCATAAATTCATCACTCGCTAAATCGCTCGCCGAGACGGGTAAACCACGACTCACAAAGACCTCCATCCGTTGCTCGAAATCGGCACCTGCACGTAACTCACCTGTGTAAAAGGCGGCAGCACGGATAAAATCTAAATAAGTGACATGGTCTGGCAGATAAGGTAAATCCGCCCAACGCTCAACAACTTCCATTACCTCTGGCGCAAAAGCCCAACTTTTTAATACCGCACGTCCCAGTGGACCTTGCATTTTACGTACTAAAGAGCGCAATTGATCAATACTGGTGAATAATTCTGGATGGGCTTCGGCTTCGGTCAGAACTGGTAATGCACCGATATTATGGACGAGACCTGCCAAGGTTAAGGTATCTAGATTGAGCAGACCGGGGTGACGCTTATTATACATTTGCAACATGGCGCAAGCGGCGGCTGTCACCTCAATGGAGGTACGCCACACTTCATCCATGACTTCCCATACCATTTCATTGGTGGAAATAAATAGCTGCTCCATCGCAACCGAGGTCGCAATACTCTTGATTTGGATGAGGCCAATACGAGAAACCGCACTACTAATACTCTCAGCGGGAATGCCACGGCTATACAAGGCACTGTTGGCAACTTTAATGATACGCGCCGAAATCGCAGCGTCTTGACCGATCACTTCAGCCACTTGCTTTAGGCTCGCATCGGAGCGACTCACCACTTCTTGTACCCGCATGGCGACTTCGGGCAAGGTTGGCAACACTAAAGCATCATCTTTTAATTTTTTGAGTAATCCGACTAACAGTAGATGTTCGGTAGACATCTTCGCTCCCATCAATCTGCAAACATAAATCTTCAATAATTGGAGTATATCAGTTGCCCACCGATTGATGGGCAGAAAAAAGCAACAGACGTTAATTATTTGTATGACGCTGTTATCAATTTCCCCCAGAACGGCATCAACTATTTCAGGGTAAATCAATTCAACTAGGCTACAAATAGCCAATCCGTTCAAATCCTCAATTTGCCGCCATTATTAGGCTTCTAGGTATATTCGTAAAATGCGAACTATACCTAATCTTAGGCGTAGCAATTTGCATAACCCTACTTTGATTGTGTAAAATGCCGCCCCCGCGCACTGCGCATCCATCTACCAACCAATTCGAGAGTCATTATGTTTAAACCTGAGTTGTTATCTCCCGCAGGGACGCTGAAAAACATGCGTTACGCCTTTGCCTATGGTGCAGATGCCGTGTATGCCGGTCAGCCGAGATACAGCCTAAGGGTACGTAATAACGACTTTAAAATGGAAAACCTAGCCACAGGCATCGAAGAAGCTCATGCGTTGGGTAAAAAGCTTTATGTGGTGAGTAACATTGCTCCCCACAATGCCAAGCTGAAAACCTATATTAAAGATATGGAGCCGGTTGTGGCAATGAAGCCCGATGCGCTGATTATGTCAGATCCAGGTTTAATCATGATGGTGCGTGAGGCCTTCCCTGAACAGGTAGTGCATTTATCGGTGCAAGCCAACGCCATTAACTGGGCGTCGGTCAAATTCTGGCAGACCCAAGGCATTAAACGGGTGATTTTATCCCGTGAATTATCCTTAGATGAAATCGAAGAAATTCGTCAGCGCTGCCCCGATATCGAGTTAGAAGTGTTTGTTCACGGCGCCCTGTGTATGGCCTACTCAGGCCGCTGTTTACTGTCGGGCTATATCAACAAACGCGACCCAAACCAAGGCACTTGCACTAACGCCTGTCGCTGGAAATACGATGTACACGAAGCGCAGCAAACTGACTCGGGCGATATTATTGCCACCCCAAATGCGGTGCAAATCGAAACCCCGACCTTAGGTTCTGGCCCTGCGACCGACCAAATCTTCTTGCTGCAAGAAGCCAATCGCCCCGGCGAGTACATGCCAGCGTTTGAAGATGAGCATGGCACTTATATCATGAACTCTAAGGACCTTCGCGCAATCCAACACGTTGAGCGTTTAGCGAAAATGGGCATCGACTCGCTTAAGATCGAAGGCCGAACTAAGTCTTTCTACTATGTGGCCCGTACCGCCCAGCTATACCGTCAGGCCATCGATGATGCAGCCTCTGGTAAGAGCTTCGATCGCAGCTTGATGAACCAACTCGAAGGCTTAGCGCATCGCGGCTACACCGAAGGTTTCTTACGTCGCCACGTGCATGATGAATATCAAAACTACGACTATGGCTACTCGGTCAGCGATACCCAACAATTTGTGGGTGAATTAACCGGTAAACGTAATCTGGCCGGTCTTGCCGAAATCGAAGTGAAGAACAAATTCTCTGTCGGCGATAGCGTTGAATTAATGACGCCGCAGGGCAATATCAGCCTCACCATCGAACAACTCGAGAACCGCAAAGCCGAATCGGTTGAAGCGGGATTAGGTTCGGGCCATACCGTTTACTTGCCCGTGCCGAAAGAGGTTGATCTGAACCATGGCATTTTACTGCGTAATCTGCCCCAAGGTCAGGATACCCGCAACCCACACGAAGCAGGCTAAGGCATGGCATTACTGATCGACGACAGCTGCATAAATTGCGACATGTGTGAACCTGAATGTCCTAATCAGGCCATCACCATGGGGGAAGAAATCTATGAAATCGACCCAGACCGCTGCACCGAATGCGTAGGCCATTACGATAAGCCGACCTGCGTCTCCGTCTGTCCGATTGATTGTATTGACCCAGACCCTAACCGCGTCGAGTCCCACGATGAGCTGTTAGTCAAATTCGCCATACTCACGCAAAAAGTCTGAGTGAGTGCCAACCGTTTACTCAACAAAAAAGCCCTGCAATACTGCAGGGCTTTTATTTATCAATCAGTTATTGCCAATACAGTATTAACTCATGCTCGGAGATTTGCCCAAGATAATCGTCGGTTTTGCCTCAAGCTGCAAACGTACAATCGCATCGGCCAGCTTTTCAACGCTTAAGCGGATTGGTGTCGGCAAGCTAGCAAACTCGATACTCAGCAGCAGATTCTTCACCTCAAGCCCTAATTCAGTATCGCCTTCGATACTCAGTTTTCGTTGGAAAAACAGCGTATCCGGGTCTTCTTTCGCCGCGGCGACCAGCAAGAGCTCGGGGGAGTTAGCACTAAAACAGACCTGCGCATTTGTGAGTTCACGCACCTGCCAGCGGCCATCGAAACTCACTTCAAAATACAGATTTAAATCTTCAACCCGAATCGCAACCCACTTACCCGCCAAGAAATCTAACTCGCCATCTTCGGCCTGCTGCGCCAGCAGTTGCGTCAAGAGTTGGCTGAGCACCTTGGCCTTGAGGCTAAAGGGCACTTTGGAGAGTGGCAAACGGATCAGTTTTGGGGTGAGTTCGAGCAATTGTTTTGCAAGATTAGCTGAAAAAACAGCGGACATAAGCGGCTACCTGAGGATAAAAAACACTATATCTCCCAGTTTACCGAGATTTTATGATCTTAAACCTGTTTTAAATCAATTCACCGCCATTCAATCTTCCCTAAACTCTGCCCCTGTTATTTTATCGGGAGCACCATTATGGAGTTGTTGTGTCCAGCAGGAAATCTGGCCTCGCTAAAGTCGGCGCTGCAGGCCGGAGCCGATGCTGTCTACCTTGGTTTAAAGGATGATACCAATGCACGTTCATTCGCGGGCTTAAACTTCACCCCCGCAAAATTACAGGAAGCCGCCGAGCTGACCCATCAGCGGGGCAAGAAAATCTTCCTCACTTTAAATACTTTTCCTAAGCCGAATGAGGAACACCGTTGGTATCAGGCGATTGACTTAGCGGCCAGCATTGGCGTCGATGCCTTAATCGTTGCCGATCTGTCGCTGCTCGATTATGCCCATAGGCAATATCCCCATATTCCGCTGCATTTATCGGTACAGGCGAGCGCGACTAACTTGGGCGCGCTGAGCTTTTATAAAGAAGCCTTTAATATCGCGCGGGTGGTATTACCCAGAGTGCTGTCGATGAAGCAAGTGCGTGACTTAGCCAAGGTCAGTCCGGTCGATTTAGAAGTATTTGCCTTTGGTAGCCTGTGCATTATGGCCGAAGGACGCTGCCACTTGTCCTCCTATGTCACTGGCCAATCACCAAATACTGGCGGTTCTTGCTCCCCGGCGAAACACGTGCGCTGGCAAGAACAGGGGCAAGACAGATTGACTCGGCTCAACGAGGTCTTAATTGATAAGTCTGGGCTGGATGAACAGATGGGCTACCCCGTCGTCTGCAAAGGGCGTTATCTCACCCAAGACGATGATAAGCCGCAATACCTGCTCGAGTCCCCAACCAGCTTAAATACCCTTAGCTTGCTGCCTGAGCTTGCCAAGGCGGGCATAGTGTCACTCAAGATTGAGGGACGTCAGCGCAGCCCAGCCTATGTGGAGCAGGTAACCAAGGTTTGGCGTCAAGCGATTGATACCTATCTTAATCATCCAGATAAATTCCAAACGCAAGCCCATTGGGAGCATGCCCTTGCCAAAGTTTCAGAAGGGCAAATTACCACCCTGGGTGCCTACGAGCGTGACTGGCAATAACCCTAGCGATAACCCATGTAAGAAGAAACGATTATGAAAATTTCCCTCGGCCCACTGCTCTATTGCTGGGAAAAACAACAGGTCATCGACTTTTACCAGCAAGTGGCCAACAGTCAGATCCCGTTAGTGTATTTGGGTGAAGCCGTTTGTAGCCGTCGACGCGAACTCAAGTTTGGCGACTATCTCGAACTGGCCAAAATGCTTAAATCTGCGGATAAAGAGGTGGTGCTGTCGACACTCGCCCTTATCGAAGCACCCTCTGAATACACTGAGCTGAAACGTCAGGTCAACAATGGCGAATTTAGCATCGAGGCCAACGACATGGCGGCCGTGTATCTCGCCAAGGAGCACAAACTGCCCTTTGTCTGCGGCGCCAGCATCAATAACTACAACCGCGCCAGTTTAGATATTTTGCAGCGCTTTGGTATGCAGCGTTTTGTAATGCCGGTGGAGCTTTCAAAGGCTTGGCTAAGGCAAGTGATTGCAAATAAGCCCGCATTCGAAGTCGAAGTCCTCGGCCATGGCTACTTGCCACTCGCCCACTCGGCGCGCTGTTTTACCGCAAGGCATCAACACTTGTCGAAGGACAGTTGCGAAACCGTTTGCCGCCAATACAGCAAGGGCTTACTGGCGCAGACTCAGGAGGCGCAGCCGCTACTCAGATTGAATGGTATCCAAACCCAGTCCGCAAGCTGTGTCGATTTACGCAGCGAAATCAATGAAATGATAAAGATTGGCGTGGATGTTTTTCGAGTATCGCCCAGTAGCTTAGCTTGCATCACTATAGCCGATGCATTGGTCGAGGCGTTAAATAGCGCGGTAACTGATGCTCAGTTTACTCGCAGCGATGAGCACTGTAATGGTTATTGGTTTGGTGAGGCGGGACTGAAATCCTTAAGCGAATAGCCATAAATTAATTTAACCATTCAGTTTATCTTACTCACTCGGGAGCCTGCTCCTGAGTGAGCCATTTAGGATTTAGCAGCAGCACCACCGTCCAAGCCAATAGGCTCCCAAGCCCAATCCACTCCAGCAATGCAGGCCACCACAAATCGGGCCGAGGCAATTGCAGCACCATTTCTTGATAAAAAGGCCTGTCGCCCTCGGTTAACCCCAGCTCTAATAAGGGGGCGTAGAGAAAGGTCATCATACTCAGCAATACCACAAGCGCTAATAATAGCGTCAAGGGCTGCCGCCTCTGTGAATTAAGGCCTGCCCACAACAAATAACATATTGCACTCGAGCTGCCGAAGTAGAAAAACCACTTCAGGGCGAGAATATGCAAGTGATACACATTGACCGGAAATAACCCAACACAGGCCAAGGCTAAAAACGTCAGCGCCAGCGCGCAGAAGAAGGGGTAGCCCCAAAAACCACTCACGGTTTGTAAGGATGAAAGGCAGTAGAAAGCAATACTTAAGCTACCGAAAAACAGGCCACCATTGAGCACCACCGCTAGGGAAGAATGCCCGTAAGTACCTAATTCACTCAAGGTATGATTCAAAAAGTTGAAGGATCGGGTCTCTGTGTGTTCAAAGCCTAACACCGCCACGCCAATCCCTAGCAATAATCCAAAAACACCAATAAAACCAAACTTAGTGGCGAGCGCAAAACCTCTTGTCGCGACATTCATTTTTGTAACAGTCATGGATAATTTAGCCTAACCAAAGTAGTACTAACTTACATGGAATTACGAAGAATTAAAGCGGCGTTCATCCGCTTTAGGATAAATATTTTATTTCATCACTATTTACGACTTTTTAGTCACTGCCATCCCAATCCAACGCTTAGTCATGAACCAATTTAAAATATGCAAATACCGAGTAAAAACCGCATAAAAATGCACAAACCATTCAGCGAATTACGGATTTTTATCGACCTTTACTAACCCATGACAATTCATGTTAACTAGCTCACATTACATTCGCCAAAACTGAAGTGCCGTTACCACTAACGGCCCAAAAAACCACAAAAGCTGAATATTCGAAGAATCTAAGGAAAAAAATTGTACAAAACCGCCCTTAGAAAATAACAATATCAAGAATAAAACAACTCGATAAACCCGCCATAACACACCCGATTAATTGATTGATTAAATTAATCAAAAAACCAATAAGCATTCAATGCTCGCCAAATTAAGCCCTCATAAACACCCCAAATAACTATGCTATTTTGCTGCTTATCTCAAACAAATTTCCGAATCGTTTTACATGGCGGCGCTAAGCGAGTAATCTTCCCCCTTCTCGATTTTGAGTTGAATGAAAATGCACCTAACATCCGCCTAAATGCGGCTTTGAGGGGCAATTTATTCAAGTTTATTTGTGCGACTCGTACTTTAAGGTGTACACCATTGGCTACTGAACATAAAAACCGCAACATTAAGACGATACTCACCTTTATCGTCCCTTCGCTGATCGGTCTGCTGCTGTTTATGACCCCTATTAGCTACAACGATGCGATTACCATCCCCATCGCAATCATCTCTAAAGCGCTGCAAAGCGTGTTAAGCGATGTATTAACCTTAATCGTGACTGTGATTGTTGTCGCTATGGCCTTGGCTTCGTTGCTGACTAAGTTACTCAAACCTAAGTTTGTGCTGAACAATCACTTCCTCAATGGGTTACTCAATATCAGCCCCATGTGGTTAACGACTCGAGTTGTGGGCGCAGTCTTTATTGTGCTGACCTACTTAGGCATTGGTCCCGAAGTCATTCACTCCTCAAGCACTGGCGCCTTAGTACTGAACGATCTATTACCTGTACTCTTCTCGGTGTTTATCTTCGCAGGTATGTTGCTGCCGCTGCTGTTAAACTTCGGTTTATTAGAGCTATTTGGCACCCTGCTGACCAAAGTGATGCGCCCAGTGTTTAACCTGCCAGGTCGCAGCGCCATCGACTGTATGGCCTCTTGGTTAGGTGATGGTAGCGTTGGGATTTTACTGACCAGCAAGCAATACGAAGCGCGTTTTTACACCCAAAGGGAAGCCGCGGTTATCGGTACGACCTTCTCGGCGGTATCAATTACCTTCAGCTTAGTAGTGATCTCACAGGTGAAGTTGGAGCAAATGTTTGTGCCCTTCTACCTGACCGTATGTTTAGCGGGTTTTGCG
>NZ_JBKEDJ010000012.1:0-33579 GCF_047975355.1 Shewanella sp.
AAGTGAAGCTCGCGGATTTAATGAAGTGGAACCAGCTCAATGCCAAGAGCATTATTAAGCCAGGCCAAGAGCTAAAACTGTCGGAATAAAGACGGTTAAGACGAAAAAGCACTACCAAGGTAGTGCTTTTTTATTGCCTAATCAATTTTGCGATTAAAGCTTAACGAGGTTATAGCCAAAGCTGGTTGTAGTGTCCTTGTTCAGCACCATAGTGACATTATCTTCGTTATTAAAATCCATCATCTCTGATGCATAAACCACTGTCTTAGTGCCATTTTCCACCGCAATCACCTTGATAGAATATTCCCCTTTTGGCACCACTAAGGACTGCGGCGCAGTAGGGTTAACCGCACTGATCTTATAGGCTGCGGTTTCAATGGTGTCGTTCGCCTTTAAGAAGTACAGCGTCAGATTACTCTTGTCGCCAAAACTGACGATATCAAACTTGAAGCTGTAGGGACTCGGCGTTTGCGTTTGCTTCATCTCCATCGCTTTCACTTGGCTACCTTCTTCGGTGGCTTGTTCGTAGATAAAGATGGTTTTGATCTCGTCCTGATTAAGGGTAATCAGCACATTATCGAGCAGTTTAGCTTGGCTAGTATGGTCAAACACGCTCACACCAAAGTCATTAAACTCAGCGCCTTGATAAGCTGTCACGCCAAAGGGAGCCACATTGCTAAATAGGGCTTCTTGCTTGTTGCTCACGACTTTGACATCGACATTGTGTGTTGCTAAACCATTGAATACCCTAAAATCGACACTGCTTTCGAGGGCTACATGGTTACGCACATTGGTGGTCGAATCCACGCTATCTAAGCTGATTTTGGCATCCGAAGCGCCAAAACTTTCCCGTAAAATCAACTTATAGGGCACCTTAGTCTTAAAGTTAATGCTTGCCGTGGTGTAGCTCACGTTAGTGGTTCCCGCGGGGGCGAGGTAAACCTTGTAATCCCCAGTGTCCAAAATCTGCGGTGTCGAAACTTCACCGTAGGCGACACTGCCTAGCATCACCGCATCGGCAAAGCTTTGATCGGCTTTGGCAATATAGGCATCATATGCCGGCGCATCCATCGCCGTATGGGCGATCAATAATTGCATTTTGCTCTTATCCGCTTCGGCATTTTGCTTATCTAACTCAGTGCGGGAGTAATTGATATTCAGCAGCGATGGCGAGGCAAAATCCCCATGTAAGACAAAGAAGTGATCCGTTGCGGTTTTTAAATCGATATCCTCTTTATAGAGCGAGATATCCTTATTCGACGCATCTTTCCCCATCACCTCGACGGCACTCACACCGGGTGTCGACGTGAACCTTGGCATGGCATCGGCGTAATTCACACTCTCGTAAGTTTTATCGCCAATCTTCAGTGCCGTTGCCGTACTCCCCACTGAAGCATTGTAGAATTGCACATAAGTATCGGTCTTCGAGGTGTCCTCATCCTTGTTGTTATCGGAGCCACCACAAGCGGTCACGCCCAAACAGGCGAAGGTCAAAACCGCGAATCCTTTTAGTTTATTGTTAAGCATCGTATCCCTCATTAGCAGACAAAAATTCAGTTCAGTCTACGCAGTTATACAATGACAACAACGGCAATTTCCACCTAAAACTCAAACAAATATTTCACAAACTCAAACACTTAACAAACATTTCAACAACACAGCCAAAGTTGATACAAATCACATTTTTAGCAGGATTTTTTGATACAAATTGCCCTGTCGCCACAGCTACTCATCTCCATCGCATCGGCTGGCGAGAGTCGCATTTAGGCGAAAATCCCCACAAAGGTTGTCCTACACCTCGCATTGCTCATCGACATGTTAATTACACAAATCGATATTGCAGATGCTAAAACCGACTCAATAAAAAAGCCCCCGTGATACTGAGATGACGGGGGCTGATTGGTTTAAGAAGCGACTTAGATTCGATAACCACAAGATGCCACGGCTTAGCGCCTAAAAGTCATAAGGCTTTATGGCGCCAAACCTTGGCTCATTACTGCGCCGTGGCGGGTGCAGGTAAGGTTTCGATAGTTAAGCGTTTATCATCCTTGAGGTATTTCTGCGCCAACTGGCTTAGCTCCGCAGGCTTAATTTGTTGCACCAGTGCCAATCGTTGGTTAAAGGCGCTAAAACGCTCCAGTTGGCTTTGGGCGGTTGAGGCTAAATCGAGCCAAAAGTTGTTACTTTGCGGCGCCATCTGCATCCACTCCAACACAGGTTGGCGGGCGCGATTGAGTAAATCCTCACTGATCCCCGAAGGCGCTTGGACTTGCTTCACTGCGGCGGCGTAATACTGAGCCACCTCAGGCAACATGGTCTTAGTTGTCACGCTAAATAAGCCAAGATAGCCATAACCCGTTGGATTTAAATCATTATATGAGAATGCCGAGGGGGAATAACTCGCGCCGGCTTTTTCACGCACGTTTTCGGTCAGCAAAATACTCAAAACCTGTTCGAGTAAGCCTAAACCGATCTGTTCACGAAGATTGCTCATATCCGTGGTGGGCCACACCTGCGCCAGCGCCGCCATATCGACCTGACCATAATGCATCAGGCTCATGTGTACTGGCACTTTGGGAAACACGGGCACAATCGTCTGTCCCTTAGGGATAGGCTGACGGGCAATGGCCCCTAAGGTTTGCGCCACTTCGGCAATCGCTTTGTCTTCATTCACATCGCCCACAATTGCCAGTTCAATCGCCCCCTGCTGCACGGCAGAATGGAAGCTAGGCGCGAGCTCAGCAAACTGACGCTTGAGGATTTCCTCTGGATTACCATAGCCATAGCGTTTATCCCCATTATGGGCAATACGGGCAAACTGGTTCGAAAACTCCAGTTGCGGATTGCTATGAATACTCTGTTGCTCGGCAATCACTTGCTCACGGAATAACTGCTCGGCTTGCTTATCCATACCTGGGTCAACTAAGTATGCCGTCAGCACACCTAATTGAGTGCGAAGCTCGGCAGCATTGGTACTGATCTCGCCGCCAAAACTCTGCTCGCGCAGACTCAAACTCACCGAGATATCTTGGCCAGCAAAAATATCGCGCATGCTGTCCCAGTCATGTAAACCTAAGCCGCCCTGCACAAAGGCGCTGTTAAACAGATAGGACAAACCGTCTAACTCGGGGAATGGCACCTCGCCAAAGCCGATGTTTAAGCTCACTAACGCCACGCCCTGATTAAAATCCGTTGGCTTGATATTAAGGCGTACACCATTGGCAAACTGTATCTTACGGATCCCTGTTGTGGCATCGCGCTGATCGGCAACGACCTGCCCCGGCTCACCAAATTGACTATAAGCAAACTCGGCAATGGCTTTGGTTTCAGGCGCTTTTACCGCTTGCTTTTGACTCGCGTTGTAGGCGGCTAATAGTTGTTTTTCAACATTATCAATGGGCTTATTACTGGTTAAATACAAATAAGGCGTGCCATTCCAAGTCTGTTTAAACAATTGCAGCAGTTTTTGCGGCGTGATACTCGGCATCAGTGTCTCAAACAATGCCAATTGCCACTCAGGCTCGACGGGCACCCGTCTGCTCGCTACGGCATTCACTAGGCTTTCGGCAATGTTCACGCTGTGAATAGTGTTGCTACCAGCAGCATTGAGCTGATAGCCCTTATGCATTCGTTTAAGTTGTTGCTCGATTTCCTGTTGGCTAAAGCCAAATTCAAGCGCCTGACGCAGGGTTTGCTCCAATAGCGCAATACCCTGTTGCCAGTTGTTTTCCTGCGTGCCCAGCGTCATTTGAGTGCCGTAGGCAATACCATACTCGGGGCCAATTTGCAGATTAACGCCGTACAGGCCTTGGCTGTGGAGTAATTGCGATTCTAGGCGACGATACAAAATACCATGGGCAAGCTCTAATAAAATCTCCTGCTCTCGCTGGGCAATGGTATCGGCTTTAGGCTGTTGAGGCTTTAACAACCCCAGAGAAACCGAGGTTTGCAGGCTTGGATCGAAGAAGGCGCTCGCCTCTATCTTAGATTTGGCTTGTACCACACCGATAGATTGCGCCTTTCCCCCTGCGGCCTGCGGCGCAGCTTGCCAGTCGGTAAATTGCTGTTTGATCTTTTGCTCGATACGGCCGACATCAATATCGCCCACCACAATTAAGGTGGTGCGGGACGGCGTGTAAAAACGTTGATAGAGGGATAATAACTTTTCACGATTCGCATTTTTAATGCTCGTCGCCTCCCCCACGGGGAAGCGCTGCGATAGCACTGTTTGTGGCATTAAAAAGGCTAACTGATGGCGATAGTTTTCTAAATCGGCGCTGCTACGCTCACGCAGTTCAGACAAGACCACAGCCTTTTCACGCTCGATAAGCGCGGGATCCAGCAACAGATTACCGGCGATTTCACGCATTAAAAACAAAGCAGTATCGACTTTATCTTGGCTATTGCTCGGTAGATTAAACTGATAAACCGTCTGCTGAAATTCAGTCACCGCATTGGTATCGGCCCCAAAACTTAAGCCTAAACGCTGTAGTGTCGGGATCATCTCCCCCGCCGCGAGCCCGGTAGAGCCATTAAATGCCATATGCTCTAAGAAATGCACCAGACCTTGCTCGGCATCCGTTTCCATCACAGATCCCACATCGACCCGCATACGGACGATCACGGCCTGTTCGGGAGTTTTGTTGTTTACCAACAGATAGTGCAACCCATTAGTCAGGGTGCCTGTGTGCACCCGTTGACTTAAGGGTAAATCGGCCGATTCAGGCCATAAAGGCGCTTCAACCGCCCTTAAGGGTAAGGCCACGCTGATAAATAGTAGCCATAGCCACAGGTGTTTAAACTGGATTCGCTTGAAATGATTCATAAAAATTCATTTTCTCCCACCAATTGGGTTGATTAACCGGAGAAAATGCTTACCTCAGTACTGATAAATTGACTTTTTACTATAGCCGCTAAAAGGCTTTAAGTCACAAAATCAATACCTTACACCGTACCAAAAGCAATTATCACCTTGATATTTAGCACAATATCTTTAGAAATAATCTCACCAAAATCTCGAACCAAATGCCTCGTCCAGCGGCACACACTCTACGCCCCGAAGCGGCTGACACAGATCGCGAATAGTTTGATTCACTATGATATAAGCCAGTTTTTCCTGTAGTGAAAATATCGACGCTCCCTCCACCTTGCTGGCATCAATCACTAAAGTCTGGATTTGGAGTGACTGACATTCACCATAGCGGCGATAACTGACTTGCGAGCGACTCATATCGATACAGGCGAAACGCTTAAGCACCTTCATCGCATAAAATTGATGATTGATATCTCCGCTGTTATCACGAATTTCAGCAGGGATAAACTGGACTTCTTTGTCGCTAACTGCACGAAATTGCTCGACAAATAGTGAGCTGACAAGGGGAAGGCCTATGGTAGGTAAAATGTCGTACTGGGTAATCGCCTCATCAAGCACATCCACCTCATAGTAAAGGGGTGTTACACCATTCAAAGGCTTAGTAAAACTATCAATATAGGGCTGCTCATTCTGCTCCGAATACACAAAATAAACATCCCTGTGATAGAAAGCATCCAACTCAAAAAATGGTTCCATCTCTACATCCTGTAAATGGTTTGAAAGTAACTCAACGTTTTGCTATCGACGGAAAAATTGCAATTAAAACAAAGCCCCGTAAACGGGGCCTTGTGTTTGAATCTTAGCGCTATGCTAGATAATCAAGCTTAAAACGGGATATCGTCGTCCCAACCATCATCCAAATCTGGAGTGAAGTTTTGTTGTGGTTGTGGCGCTGGGCGTTGTGCAGGTGCCGCTGGTGCTTGATACGCTGGAGCAGCAGGCTTAGGCGCATAACCACCTTGCTGTGGCTGAGCATGGGATTGCTGTTGCTGACCATAGCTTTGCTGAGCAGGCTGCTGATTGTAGCCAGATTGTGGCTGCTGTGCAGGTGCTTGGTAACTTTGCTGTGCTGGCGCGTATTGGTTTTGCGCTGGCGCAGTTTGAGCCGGAGCCGCTTGGTAACCCGCGTTTTGTTGCATGCCACCCATAGGAGCACCTTGACTTTGGCCTTGATTGCGACCACCTAACATTTGCATGCTACCGCTTTGGTCGATAACCACTTCAGTGCTGTAACGATCTTGACCGCTTTGGTCTTTCCACTTACGGGTTTGCAGTTTACCTTCGAGGTAAACCTGTGAACCTTTACGCAGGTACTCACCCGTAATTTCAGCCAACTTGCCAAACAGAACCACACGGTGCCATTCAGTACGCTCTTGCTGTTGACCTTGTTGGTCTTTCCACGATTCGCTGGTCGCTACTGTGATGTTAGCGACTGCGTTACCGTTTGGCATGTAACGTACTTCTGGATCTTGTCCCAAATTGCCAACCAAAATTACCTTGTTAACACCACGACTGGCCATTGAAATCTCCTGCGATTCTTTAAATAATCTATTAATTCAGTATGTTGTTTATAATTGTTGCCGCAAGGGAAAATCCGCTTCCCTAAAACTCGCGGCAATAACACATATTATTGAGCAGAGCCTAACACAGCTCGGGCTTCTCTTAAATCGAAATGCTCATCAACTTTGAGGTAAGCAACTTTCTCATCTAGCACCACAATCGCTTCAACCACACCCATCAATTGTGACAGCTGCGACGCCATATCCCGCGCTTGGGCCTTATCTTTCACGGCAGCTTCTAAGGTGTAACTCTTAAGCAGCACAGGATTTTTCATCCCTAGGGTCAATAATAACCAAACGCCCATCAATACCAGCGCGACGATAAACACGCCCACGGCGCCGACTAATTGGAACGCACCACCACCGAGCATACCGCCACAAAATGCGCCTAAGAATTGGCTAGTCGAATAAACCCCCATGGCCGAGCCTTTTTCGCCTACGGGGCAGAATTTCGCAATCAAACTCGGCAGCGACGCCTCAAGGTAGTTAAAGCCGGTAAAAAACAGCAGCACTGCCACGCTCAATACCCAGAGGTTGTTGGAAAAAATCGCCATGGTCGCGAGGGAAAACATCATGATTACTAAGGCAATTTGGAACATTGCCTTAGTATTCTTACGCTTCACCCCGATGATGATTAACGGCACCATCAAGAAGAATGCGCCCACAAACGCGGGAAAATACAGCATCCAATGTTTTTCTTTTACCAGGCCCGCATCGACTAAATCGAGCGGCAAGGCGACAAACACTGCGGTTAACACTAAGTGCAGAATAAAAATTCCCGCATCGAGCCTAAACAGCTGCGGATCGGTCAACATGCGTTTGAGCTTAGCGGGCGCAGCTAAGGTATCGCCCTTAGGTGCATGGGAAATCGGATTCGGCACCAATAGCTGGACAATCAACATACCGAGCACCGCAAGGCCAGCGGTTAGCAGGAATAAACCCGATAAGCCTAAATGCTGCGCCACAATTGGGCCGACGAGTAACGACAGGGCAAAGGAGCCGCCGATACACATGCCGATAATGGCCATCACCTTAGTACGCTGCTCATCTCGAGTTAAATCCGCCGCTAAGGCCAACACGGCGGCGGCAATCGCCCCCATACCTTGCACGGCGCGGCCAAATACCACACCGTAAATGGTATCGGCATTGGCGGCAATTAAGCTGCCGATGGCAAATAATACCAGGCCGGCGAGGATGACAGGTTTACGACCATACTTGTCGGATAAAATCCCCATAGGGATCTGCAAAACGGCCTGAGTCAAGCCATAGGCACCAATAGCAATCCCCACCCAAAGGGGAGAAAAACCTTCTAAATGCTGACCATAGAGTGCAAAGACGGGCATGATCATAAACAAGCCCATCATACGTAAACCAAATACGCTGGCTAAAGAAAACGCGACTTTTTTCTCGGTTCCTGAAAGTCCGTTGTTACCCATGATTTTGCCCTGGATTGAAGTCTTTTAGGGGGCGCATGTTAACACACCCAAAAGCGTTTGCTCAAAAGGAAAAACCGCCCACGCCAATAGTGTAAAACAGCGGATTTTGCCCCGCGCCAATACTGATGCGCGCACCTTAGCGTAAGCTTAGGCCTTTATTTTTAAGGCTTATCTAAAAGACTATTGACTACAAATAGTTAACTCGATGCTTACAGAACTTGGGTAAGTTCAAAGCCGATAGACGGATTAATCTTAGTTAATCCACTAACTGCATCACCTTTATAAGCCTGCAACTCGCCCCACAGCCGCCCCCATTTGGTATGTCAGCAAGATCACAGAATCGACTAAACTCGGCCGCCGAACTGTGCGATACTTAGGCTCATTTTTTTAAGCATAAGACTTGAGCGATAGATGGATAAGATTGAAATACGCGGCGCACGGACCCACAATCTCAAAAATATCAACCTGACTATCCCAAGGGATAAGTTAATCGTTATCACAGGGTTATCCGGTTCAGGCAAATCTTCCCTAGCATTTGATACCTTATATGCCGAAGGCCAACGACGTTACGTTGAGTCTCTTTCTGCCTATGCCCGCCAATTCTTAAGCTTGATGGAAAAGCCCGATGTCGACCATATCGAAGGCTTGAGCCCGGCGATTTCCATCGAACAAAAATCGACGTCCCATAACCCGCGCTCCACCGTCGGGACGATCACCGAAATTTACGACTATCTGCGTCTGTTGTTTGCCCGAGTGGGCGAACCGCGCTGCCCGACTCACGGCCAACCGCTTGCGGCGCAAACCGTGAGTCAGATGGTCGATAAAGTGCTAGAAATGCCCGAAGACAGCCGCTTAATGCTGCTGGCGCCCGTGGTCAACGGTCGTAAGGGGGAGCACGTAAAATTACTCGAGGGCTTATCGGCGCAGGGTTATATCCGCGCCCGTATCGATGGTGAAGTCTGCGACTTAACCGATCCGCCAACCCTCGACTTACACGTTAAACACACTATCGAAGTGGTGGTCGATCGCTTTAAAGTCCGCAGCGATATCCAGCAGCGTCTCGCCGAATCCTTTGAAACTGCGCTCGAACTCTCCGGCGGGATTGCCGTGGTTGCCAGCATGGATGAAGGCAGTACAGAAGAATTAATCTTCTCCGCCAACTTCGCTTGCCCGCACTGCGGTTATTCGATGGCCGAGCTTGAGCCAAGGATTTTCTCCTTTAACAACCCGGCGGGCGCTTGCCCCACCTGTGATGGTCTAGGGGTACAACAATTTTTCGACCCCGATAGAGTGATCACGAATCCTGAGCTATCCCTCGCAGGCGGCGCGATTCGCGGCTGGGATAGACGTAACTTCTATTACTTCCAAATGCTGAGTTCGCTCGCCGACCACTATAAGTTCGATGTCGAAGTCCCCTTCGAGCAGCTGTCAGATAAAGTGAGGAAAATTGTCCTCTACGGCTCAGGCAAAGACAGCATCGCCTTCAAATACATCAACGACCGTGGTGATGTGGTGGTGCGCACTCATCCCTTCGAAGGCATTTTAAATAATATGGACAGGCGCTACCGCGAGACCGAAAGCAATGCGGTGCGCGAAGAATTAGCCAAGTTTATCAACACTCAAGCCTGTCAAAGCTGCGGCGGCTCGCGCCTGCGTGAGGAAGCCCGCAACGTGTTTATTGGCGATCTTAATCTGCCAAAACTCACCGTTTGGTCAATTGGTGAAGCCCTAGATTATTTCGACAAACTCGAGTTCAACGGCCAAAAGGCGCAGATCGCCGAGAAGGTACTCAAGGAAGTGCGCGATCGTCTAGGCTTCCTCGTCAATGTCGGCCTTAACTATTTAAGCCTGTCTCGTTCGGCAGAAACCCTCTCCGGCGGTGAAGCACAGCGTATTCGCCTCGCCAGCCAGATCGGTGCGGGTTTAGTCGGCGTGATGTATGTACTCGACGAACCTTCTATCGGGTTGCACCAGCGGGATAACGAGCGGTTATTGCAGACCTTAATCCACCTGCGGGATTTAGGTAACACTGTGATTGTGGTGGAGCACGACGAAGATGCGATTCGCATTGCGGATCATATTATCGATATCGGCCCAGGCGCTGGCGTACACGGCGGTGAAGTGATTTGCGACGGCCCGATTGAGAAAATTGTCGCCTGCGACGAGTCTGTGACTGGTCAATATATTTCGGGTAAACGCAATATCCATATCAACACCCCACGTACGCCCTTCAATCCTAAACAAGTGATTGAGCTTTATGGCGCCCGCGGCAACAACCTGCGCAATGTGGATTTAACGATCCCTGTAGGCCTGTTCACCTGCGTGACTGGGGTGTCAGGCTCGGGTAAATCGACGCTGATTAACGACACTTTCTTCAAGATTGCCCATAAGCTATTGAACGGCGCCACTGTCGATGAACCTGCGCCCTACGATCGCATTGTCGGTATGGAACAGTG
Organism: Shewanella sp.; assembly: GCF_047975355.1. Classification (GTDB taxonomy): domain Bacteria; phylum Pseudomonadota; class Gammaproteobacteria; order Enterobacterales; family Shewanellaceae; genus Shewanella. The sequence continues at coordinate 10,325 of NZ_JBKEDJ010000012.1, forward strand.
CGATAAAGTAGTCGATATCGACCAAAGCCCGATTGGCCGTACGCCACGCTCTAACCCCGCCACTTATACTGGCATCTTTACGCCTATTCGGGAGATTTTTGCCGGAACGCAGGAATCCCGTACCCGTGGTTATCAAGTGGGTCGTTTCTCCTTTAACGTGAAAGGCGGTCGCTGTGAGGCCTGTCAGGGCGATGGGTTAATTAAGGTTGAAATGCACTTCCTGCCCGATGTGTATGTGCCCTGCGATGCCTGTAAGGGTAAACGCTATAACCGAGAAACCCTAGAGGTGCGCTACAAGGGCAAGAACATCCATGAAGTGCTGCAAATGACAGTGGAAGATGCGCGGGAGTTTTTCGATGCTGTGCCTGCGATTGCCCGCAAGTTGCAGACCCTGATGGATGTGGGTTTGTCCTACGTGCGTTTAGGCCAGAGCGCGACCACACTGTCGGGCGGTGAAGCCCAGCGGGTGAAACTCGCGAAGGAGCTCTCTAAGCGCGATACGGGTAAGACCTTGTATATTTTGGATGAACCGACAATGGGTCTGCACTTTGCCGATATCCAATTGCTGCTCGATGTACTGCAACGCCTCAAATCCCACGGTAATACTATTGTGGTGATTGAGCATAACTTGGATGTGATTAAAACCGCAGACTGGATTATCGACTTAGGCCCCGAGGGCGGCGGTGGTGGCGGTACTATCCTAGCAACAGGTACGCCAGAAGAAGTGGCGCAGCATCCAACGTCCCATACCGCGCGCTTCCTTAAGCCGCTGCTGGAGCGGGATGCTAAGCTAGCCAAGCAGTCATAGCGATAAGATTAACAGCGCCTTGGTATCACCAAGGCGCTGTTAATAACTCCTGCCCTGTATAATAACTTTCTAAAAACGCGCCATTCGCCCTTATCAATCGAGGAGAACATGTTGCCAACGCATCCCCCGAGTTTGACGAGCTTAAGTCGCGCTAATGTATTGCTGATTGCCTGCTTGGGGTTAACGCTTGTGGCGCTGGTTATTGCCGCTGTCGATCCGCTTATCGGTCAACCCACACATTTACAGGTGACAGTGTTAGACAGCTCAGCCAATAGTAGCCTGCTCGCCTTGCCCGATGGCCGGATCACCACCTTAGATCAAGGCGGTCTCACCAAAAACGCCCAAGTCACTATTTGCTCACGTACCCATTTAGTCTCTGGCTTGGAGCACTTTAATTTGAACCATCATCAAGAGGCGACACTCTCCCCCGAAATCCGTGTCTTAGACTAATTCAGCATTACGGCCAATGCAGCCAAGCTAAATCCCTGTTAGGCTTAGGATTGATCATCCTATTGCCAACCTTAAGGATAGCCATGGGCAATTTGGCGCACCCACTCACAGCAACCACTCGCCCTCAGTCTCACCACATAGGCTTGAGCATATTGCGCCTGTCTATCCTTAGCTTGTGTTTGGGCCTTACGGCCTGTGCCAATCAACCAGCAGAATACACTTGCTCACCTGAGGTGATTCGATTGAATTGGGCCTCGCCCGCAGATATTAAGCAAACGGTAGCAACACTCAGCGCCGCAGAATTAATGGGGCGTAAAACCCAAACAGAAGGCGCCGCCAAGACACGCGATTATTTAAATAGCCAGTTTCAACAACTTGGGCTTACTCCTTGGGGAGAGACTTTCGAGGTGCCCTTCGAATATGCCACGCTTTTTAGCCAAGAGACGGGAAGCAATATGGTGGCGTTAATCCCCGCACGCCAACCCACCAATCGATGGCGCATTGCGGTGGCTCACTACGATCATCTCGGCATGACTGGCAGCAAGATTTACCACGGCGCCGATGATAACGCCTCAGGTGTTGCCGCCCTGTTGGCTCTGGCCGCCCACTGGCAAGCGCAGCTAAGCGCCGCCCCCGATTTGCTGCCCAACATTAATTTAATGTTTGTCGCCACCGATGCCGAAGAGCCGGGGCTGTATGGCAGTACGGCCCTCGTCGAACAACTCAAGCAACGAATGCCCGAGGCGCAATTTGAACTGATGCTCAATCTCGATATGATCGGCCACCCTAGCCGCCCCTATGCCATTTACCTCGAGGGCAGCCGCAACTTTTACCAATTTCCCCAATTTAGGCCCATGCTAAACGCGGCTAATCGCCTCTGTATCAAGTTGAGCCATCCTAAACCTGTGGGCAGAAGCATCCAAAGCACGGATTGGCTGAGAGCCTCGGATCATTATCCTTTCCATAAAGCTAAGATCCCTTGGCTCTACTTTGGCGTTCCGACTCATCCGCAATACCATACCCCCGAAGATACCCCCGACACTTTGGACTATGTGTTTCTCGCGGCGGTGACGGAATCCGCCTTCGAAATCCTACGACTCAATGGCGACTTTTTGAAAAATTAATCGAAGTGGCGCGTTTCTTGCTCAGTTTTGGCAAAAAAATCCACGCAAAACCCTGTATTTATCCGAGAGTCACTTGGTAAAGCGGCTAAAATGCTGCTATAATCTGGCGTTTTCGGTGCGGGAAATCGACACGGGGTTGATTTTCTGTCTGTGAAACTTAAGCGCCAATCCGGGCGCATCCACAAGGCTACAACCCAATGTCATCCAGTGAAAGAACTTTCCGTGAACTCGGCTTGTCCGAGAATTTGTTGCGTGCTCTTGACGAGCTAGGTTACGAAAAACCAACGCCAATCCAATCAGCCAGTATTGACCCATTAATGGCTGGCAAAGATATTTTAGGTCAGGCACAAACAGGTACAGGTAAAACTGGCGCCTTCGCTCTGCCACTGCTCAACAAAGTGACCAGCCAAGCTGTTCCACAAATCTTAGTATTAGCGCCAACCCGCGAATTAGCAGTGCAAGTGGCTGAAGCATTCAGCAGCTACGCTAAATTTATGAAAGGTTTCCATGTACTGCCAATCTATGGCGGTCAAAGCATGCACCAGCAATTAAACGCCCTTAAGCGTGGTCCACAGGTTATCGTGGGTACTCCGGGTCGTGTTATGGACCATATGCGCCGTGGCACCTTAAAGCTGGACACTCTGCAAGCCTTAGTGCTCGACGAAGCCGACGAAATGTTAAAGATGGGCTTTATCGACGATATCGAGTGGATCCTGGAACACACGCCAGTTGAGCGTCAACTCGCCCTGTTCTCGGCCACTATGCCAGAACAAATCAAGCGCGTTGCCAACAAGCATTTAAAAGATGCGACTAACATCAGCATTGCTGCGAGCCACACTACCGTTGACTCTATCGAGCAACGTTTCGTGCAAGTGTCTCAGCACAACAAGTTAGAAGCCTTAGTTCGCGTATTAGAAGTTGAAAATACTGAAGGTATCATCATCTTCGTTCGTACCCGTAACTCATGCGTTGAATTAGCAGAAAAACTCGAAGCCCGTGGCTACGCCTCATCACCACTGCACGGTGATATGAACCAGCAAGCCCGTGAGCGCGCTGTTGAGCAGCTGAAAAGCGGCAAGCTAGACATTCTGATCGCGACCGACGTTGCGGCCCGTGGTCTGGACGTTGAGCGTATCGGCCACGTAGTTAACTACGATATTCCGTACGACACAGAAGCTTACGTTCACCGTATCGGTCGTACTGGCCGTGCTGGTCGTACTGGTATGGCGATTTTGTTCGTGACCAGCCGCGAAATGCGTATGCTGCGCACTATCGAGCGCGCAACTAACAGCCGTATTTCGCCAATGAAAGTGCCAAGCCCAGAGACTGTTGCAGAACGTCGTTTGTCACGTTTAGGTGAGCAATTAGCGCAAACCATGACGCAAGATCTGGACTTTATGCGCGAAGCAGTTGCCCAGTTATGTCAACAACTCGAAGTGGATACCGATCTGCTGGCTGCTGCTCTGCTGCACCAAGTTCAGCAAGAGCGCCCACTGCAATTACCAGCGATTCAAGAGCGTGCCCGCGATGAACGCAGTGAGCGTAGCGAACGTGGTGCTGACCGTGGCGAGCGCGGTGAACGTCGCAGCCGTGAATCACGCCCACTGCCAGCCAGCCTTGGCAGCGCTGAAGCGTTAAAAGACAACCCAGATCTGAAGATGTGCCGTTATGTTATCGACGTAGGTCGTGACAATGGCGTGGGTGTAGGCAACATCGTTGGCGCTATTGCAAACGAAGCTAACATCGATAGCCGTTACATTGGTGCCATCCAGTTATACGATGCTGTGACTACCGTTGACCTGCCTGATGGCATGCCAAAAGAAGTGTTGCAACACCTGAAAAAAGTACGTGTATGTGGCAAGCCACTGAATATCCGTGAAGCCGGCGATCAAGTCTTCGTAGACTCTGGCCGTGGCGCACGTAGCGACCGCCGTCCACGTGGTGATCGTCCAATGGGTGAGCGTAAACCACGTTCAGCCTCTGGTGACAAACCATTTGCTGACCGCAAACCACGCTCAGACAAGCCAGCAGGCGAGCGTAGACCACGTAAACCACGCGAAGAGTAATCGCCAAACCTAAGCCGTTAGGTTAAGCAGATTTAAACAAACGCATTAAAAAAGGAGCCTAGGCTCCTTTTTTGTTATCTTAAAATCGCTCCCGCTCAAACTTCACTGGCCAGTTGATATTTCGAGCAGGTATAGTCAATAGATGGATGCCTAACTTAAGGACACTAAATGGATTTTTTAGCGCTGATCATTTACCCATTTATCTCATCACTGCCCGAGCTAGCTAAGTCATGCAGTGAAGATAAAACCTTATTAATCATGGTACTTGTCGGTTGTACTCTGTTTGCAGGCTTTATTGGAATGTTAGTCGCCATGGCAAATTAACTTGCACTTAAGCCAATAAGTCTATTAGTGTCGCCTTAGTCTTTAGCAACGCAATTAGTGTATTTCGATGAAAAAAGCCCTCACCGCTGGCCTGCTATCCGCCTTTATCGCCCCCGGCAGCGGCCACTTTTACCTTAAACATAAACGTTCGGCGCTGGTGTTTTTCAGCTTAGCAGTCATCAGCCTTATGCTGCTCCTCATGCAAATCTATCAAGTGGCACAAGTGATCGCCTTAGAGATCCAAAATGGCACCTTACCCCTAGATGTCGGGGTGATATCCGCCGAAATCACCCAACAAACCCAAACTACCATGGCCAATGCCAATAAGTTGCTCTATGGCTTTTTGCTCTGCTGGTTAGTGGCATTGCTCGACAGTATTCGCCTTGGGCTCAAGCAAGATAAGCAGGATACACAAAGCAACCGCTAAATATCTTCTGACTCTTAGCGAGGCCGTAGCGACAAAAGCGATTTTGATATTGACCGAACATTTTTAATCAATTGAAATATATGATATTAGCTTTTAACGGCTGCGGTAATAACACCATAAACAGTCAAGATGGATGACGATATGTTAGACAATGAAGAACACAATTTTATTCTAAATAAAGTGTCACAACCCGTGATTAGCATTGCCCGCGAGGTTAATTTTGCCGAGCGCTATGCCTCCATGTTAGCGCGCTTTCCTAAGCTCCCTGGCGATTTTAATCCTAAGGTGCCGTCGGAGCGTCAACAGGCGCTGGTTGCCCAGTTCCCTTACCCGATCCGCTTTTACACAAGTGAGGGGGGATATTACAAGCTAAATGCGAAAATGTTCGCCTACCCACATATGACGCTTATGATGGAGATGCGGCAGTGGGTAGTGTTTAACTTTAACCTATGGCGTGAAGATAAGCGCATCGGTGGCGGTTCTTATCAAGAGATTGCCGTGGCAGAGCGGTTAGCACGAGGTGAAGAGATTGACTGGGATAACGACTGGCGTACACAAAACCAGCCATGGTGCTATAACGAAGATCAATTACAGACGGTGCTAACAGAAAGCTTTGCCCTATTTGATGACCTTTGTAAGCAATTACCTAAGTAGTTGTTTGAATTAATTGAGATATAGGCGGCTAAACAGGTTAACCGCCAAGGCATAAATTATTTAGGCCATGCTTGAATCAGGCTATGGTAGCAAGAGACCAGTAAATCCGCCGCTTGGGCATAGTCCGGCACCTCTTCTGGGCAATAGAGGGCGCAGCGACTACCGGCATTCTGTGCGGTTTGCAGATCGAATAGGTAATCCCCCACATACAAGATATCCGCCGGACTCAACTGCCATTGCTCGCAAATCAAGTGGATCCCCTGCGGATGAGGTTTAGGCTCGGCATCGTAACGGGTCAACACTAAAGGGATATCAATACCGAGTTTTTCGATGGTGATTTTGGCCGCCTCGGGCATATTGCGGGTCAAAATCGCCAGAGGCAGTTGCCGCATCTTTAAAGACGCAATCAGCTCCTGCGCCCCTTCAATCCAGCTCGCCTGACGCGAACTTTCCAGCTCATAGTCATGGACAATTTCCAGCGCCTGCATCTTAGCCATAGTGGTCTCAAGGCTATGTATATGTTCGAGAATATCGGTACCCGAACCAATACCTAATGCCGCTCTTAACCCTTTAAAGTCAGGGTTTGAATGGGCAAGCGTGCCGTCGAGGTCGAAGATCACCCCGCGGATCTGTTCTAATTCAATATCGGTCAGGCGTGTGATCACTCGGGTACCTATTCAGTGGTCTGTGAAGCGGGTTGCAAACGTCGTGCGCGGCGCTGGCGATACAGGGGCAACAACTGCACCACCATCACAGAGACAATAATCACACCTATGCCGAATAGCGATAGCGCATCTAATTTATCGGCCTTAAATACTTCTGGCCACCAACCAATGCTGACCACTAACGCCGTGGCGCTAAAGCTAAATACCGGCGTTAACGCCAGCATGGCGCTCACCTGCGCCGTCGGCCAGTATTTCATCGATTGTCCGAAGCAGCCATAGGCAATCAAGGTATTGGCGGCGCAAAACAGCGCCACTTGCCAGTCGAAGCTATCCATTTGTGCAAACTGACTAAAATCGCTAAAGGGCGCCATCGCAAAAATACCTAAGGCATAGATAACCAAGAGTACGTTGGCGGGGGACAAACGGTTCAACAGTGACTTTTGCAGCAGTGCGTATGTGGTCCATGACAATGCGGAAAACTGCACTATCATGACCCCAAGCCAGATCTCGTGGTTATCGGTGGCGGAAAAATCTAAATAGGGATGGAAAAACATCAACATCCCTAAAGCTAAGCTAGCAAAACAACTGAGCTGCACCGCATTCAAGCGTTCTTTAAAAAACAATACGCCGCCAAAGGCGAGGAAAAATGGCGAGGTTTGAAAATTAAGCTGCGCGGCCCCGGGGGCTAGATAGTCGAGGGAATACACGAATGACACATAGTTGAGCATTAAAAACAGTCCGGCGAGGATAAGCCTGAGCCAAACCTTGGCATCGAGCACCGCAAACTGTTTCAAACTCCCCGCACTCCACTGCACCAAAATACTGACGAGGAGCGCCACTAAAAAACGGAACCAAGTCAAAGTCACAGGATCGATAAAACTCCCCGACAGCTTAAGCGCTATGGGTAACATGCCCCAAAACAGCACAGCGACAGAAATAAACAACAATCCCAATTGAGCATGGTTAGTTGCCAAGGATCCAGAGTGGCTTTGATTCACGGAAAAGTCCCAGTAGTACCGCAGAAAGGAACGCCATTCTGGCACCGCGGCGCGCTAAGATCTAGCCTAAAAAGTGATTAACTTATCCGCCGGATTGGATAGTTAAGCTGACACTAAATCAATCTTGCCCAGCGATAAATGCAGAGCACTTCAAGCTAAGTTTTATCAAGCCTTTAGCAGCACAAAAAGGTATATTGAGCGCAATTTCTCTTTTAGCTCAAATTGGATTTACAGAGTCGATTTATGCCTTTTGCGCTCAGTTTTTGCGGCATCAACCACTCTGTATAAGCCTTTTAAATAAGTTAGTTAGGATTACACATGTCACAGACAGACGCTAAAACACAGCTTGAGTCCATTAACGCTGCAGCACTAGAACTCGCGCAGCGTCGCGCCAAGGGTGAAGCGGGCGCGCTATTGGAAGAAGTGCTAAGACCCAAGAATTTCCCCCAGGCTTTTGCCATCCAGCAAACCATTGCGCAGCAGTTTAGCGCCCAAGGCAACCCGATTGCGGGGTGGAAGTGCCTAGTCCCAACCGCAGAAAAAACCGTGGTAGCACCTATCTATCAACATGATGTGTATATCGAAACCGTAGAGTGTCCACTGTATCCTTCGAGCAAAGGGCTTGCCCGTGTCGAACCCGAGCTCGCCTTTGAAATTGGCAGCGATTTACCACCACGAGCCACGCCTTATTTGGAAGCCGAAATCGACGCCGCCCTAGGTAAAACGCGCCTCGCCTTAGAACTGATCAAAAGTCGTTATCAAAACCCAAGCGAAGCCAACCACTTCGATGCTCTCGCCGATGGTTTAGTCAATCAAGGCTTGTGGTTAGGGCCAGAACTGCTTGCACCAGCCGAGACAGAAACAGGCCATTTCACTCTGAGTGTTGACGTCGCAGCTGACGGACAGCAAGCAAGTGAGACGCTGCAAAAAGCCGCCGTTCATCCCAACGGTTTTCCTAAAGCTGGGCTTTATTGGTTAATCAACTTCTTATCTGCCCAAGGGATTGGCTTAACCCGTGGACAGTATGTGATCACAGGCTCCTATGCGGGAGTGTTAGATCTGCCGCTCAATCAGCACTGCCAATTCCACTACGGCGAGTTAGGCCAGTTTGGTTTACAGTTCGTGGCTAAATAAGTCACGCACTAAAAAGTCCCAAGCCAATCGGCAAAGTCAGAAGGTAGGCAAAGGCTTACCTTCTACAATCCCCTACTGACCAACAGAGCGAAAACAAGCTTGTATCAAGGGTGAAACATTTGTACTATCCGATAGAACTAAATATAAGGATATACAAGATGTTAGACGGAAAAATATTGCCTTTAGCAAGTCTATTTGCCTTAGCCTTAAGTACTTCGTTACCCTTAAATGCCTCGGAAAACACTTTTTCCCAAGCCTACAGTGACTACCAAACCGCACTCAAACAGGGTGATGACGCCCAAATAGAAGCTAGTGCTAAAAGGGCCTTCGAATTGGGTGAAGCTCAATATGCTAAGGACAGTGTCGACTTAGCGAACCTCGCCATGAACTGGGCTGGTGCGATAGAGAAGCAAGTCGCCCCTTACCCATTTGAAGAAAAGAATTTGCCACAAACAGCGAAGGCGCATGAGTTATATCAACTCGCTCTCACAAATTATAAAGTTCATTATGGTAAAGAAGCGCTCGAGCTTATCGATCCCTTACTTGGTGCAGCACAAACCGCCGTCGAAGCCAAAGATGCGAAAAGTGATTTGCTTGATGCAATCATAATTGCTGAAAAATCCGATAAAAAGAAACTGATCGCCGATGTAAAAATGGCCGCTTTTAACCGCTTATCCAATACTGAGCTATACACGAGAAGCGTAAGAAGCTATGCCTTCGAGGCCTATGAAACTTATAAAGAAATCCTGCCCGAAAATGCCCTCGACAGAGTCAAAGCCACCTATGTAGTGGGTGCAGTTGAATATGCAGAAAAGCATGATGACAAGGCGATTCCATTACTTTTAGAAGTAGTGAAGCAGTTTGAAGCCCTTAACTACAGCCACCCTTATGCGTTAAGCGCCCATGCTTATCTAGTCGAACTCTTTGAGCGCCAAGGGAAACGCGAAGAATCCACCGCTCACTGTATCGCTATCGGCAAAATGCGCCCTTGGGCCGACGCACAGGAACAACAACCGCTGTTTCGCACTACGCCTAAATACCCTGCATCCTATGTCCAAAAACGTAAAAGCGGCTGGGTTCAACTTAAATTTACCGTTGATGAACATGGCTTTGTGAAAAACCCTGAAATCTTAGCCTCTAAGGGTGGCGCTTTATTTGAAAAAGAGAGCATTGAAGCCTTAAATAAATGGCGTTACGCACCCAAATTTGAAAACGGTAAAGCCATTGAGGCGCAAACCACTGTACAGCTGGATTACACGATAAAGTAGTTGCCCGCTACTTCACCTCATATCCCAGCCCATCGCCTAATCCCGATGGGCCTTTTCATCCTGCGCTGCAAAATGCCCTTGAGTTAAACCCTGCTTGAGTTGGCTGAGGCAGGCCAGGCAAATACACGCATCGGCAGACGGTAAAATGTTGCTGATTGCCGTTGACTGCAAACCTGATACTTTCGCTTGCAAGGCGGCTAAAGGTGGGAACACCTGCTGCGAACACCAACAGTCCTCAATACCCTTACCTAAACTCACAGCGCACTGATTCGCCCCTTGGCATAAAGGGCAAATTTGCACAACATCTGGCTGAGATTCTTCCAAGGGCTGAGACACGATAATCCTTCTAGTGTTTATACAAAAGCAGTCTAAATATGATATTGATGGAGCTAGAGCTATAAAACATCAATAGATATCACTTTGCTAAGGGGCTGGGCGCAATGCGCCAGTCCCACGGTTCCAGCCTTGGCTGACAGAGTAAACTTGAACAACTTGTTAATTACTTTAAAAAATTCTCTTTCAGGAAAGCCAAATATAAACGAGCTACTGGTAATTATTACTTTTAAAGTACCAATAACCGCAGTAAATCCACCCACCTGGCGGAAATAAAAAATTGAGTAAGAATGCATAAAAACCAACTAACGGAATGTTGTTTGCTTTTCCCCTGGCAAACCTTACTGTGACAAATATGACTATTAGGGCTAAAACGAAAAAAATTTGCCCCCAGAGAGTTGCATTTAAATCCATTAAAAATTTCCTTTGTTAAATTAGTATACGACGCCAACGTAAGGTCAGTAATACTTAGACAAAACACTCAACGAAGCAATAGTAGCCTACGCATTTGTATCCCAGCGAATGCACTTGAGCGACTTTATTCGCTGGTTAGCTGCCAATTTTGTCTATGTTTCGCTTTACGCCTAAATTGGCGGGTTCCAGCTTGGCTCGTTGGATATTTAGGTAGCACAAACCATAAAACAGTATAGGCAAAAACCGGAATAGCAAAGAAAAAACTGGTAATAATAAATGCGAAACGAAGGCCATTTTTACGGTTCTCATAATATTCTGCTAGGCTAGAACACACCCTGGCAATAACTCCTTTTTCACCGCGAGTGAGTGTATTAGTGTTATCGATATTTTGCATACCTTCTCCCTTTGGCAACAAGCACCGCTCAGACCACTTTAGTGAAGATAGTAACTTTTGGCTTCAAAAAAAATTAACAACCCTACCCAATCCGATTACTACATCTTGTTGTGTTTTAATATATTGAAAAATACTTATTTATGAACTCTGATATATTTGCAGTATAAGGATTACATACCATGATTTCGTAAACTGCTAAACCAATTAAAAAATCTTTATTCTGATGATTGATTATGTAATAATCGCAAAAATCATTTTAGCCGACAATGAAGTAATGTAAAGGCCATACCTCACTAAAATAGCCATAACTTCGGTCATAGATATTTCTCCGATAATAGCTTTAGCATTATTTATAAGCCAAAAACCTTCTACCTCTTTCCCCTTGAGTTCCTTTGGGTAATCAAGCAAAATTTAATTGTAGCTTCCAGGTGGCTTAATGCCTACTTTCGGTTCTATCGGTTCAATATCTACGAAACCAATAGAATAACCGATTAAATATAACATCAACATAAGTGACTTTAATAATTAGTCTAAGATCGAAGACAACCCACGTATCATCCCCCTGAGAGCATGTTAATGATTGAATATTTTCGTTACATTTCAAATCGATGAAGTTTGAAATAATACTCACTATCCACTTTAACACGTTTTACTAGCTCTCTTTGGTTGTGGCGATATTTTCGCCAATCCCATTCTTTATCTATTAGAACAATGTTTGATAATCCAAAGCGATTCATATCTTCAATCGAATAATCCCATCCAACTTTATTTCTTCCGAATAAAAATAAAATGCGATCCCATAATGTCAATTTACTCTGACCGTATACAGTTAAAAGGTTATCTACTTTGAACCTTTCAAACAGTTCTGTTTCTTTATCTCTCATCGAAGCTAGATAGTTTGATAAATTGACTTGATTCAATTTATCATTATGCCATTTTTCTTGCCACGCACTTCCATGCCATATTAATATAGAATCTTTTCTTAGATATTTTCGATTCGCAGCAGTAAGGACATAATTTGCGCATGAAGATGCGCAGATATTAGATACCTCAACATCTAAATTATGGTCTTTGATCCACTTTCCAAGCTCCATTCCCAGACTGATATTTCCACCAGGGCTAGAAACAACAAGCTTTTGAGGGCTTTTATCAGATTTTTCATACGCCTCAAAAAGAGCTTCATTTGATGCCTTGGTAATTGGCCCTTGATAAATTAACTCACCGTTCTTAAGCCCTGAAAATGTTTGATAATCATCTGTACTCGGCTCATCCGTTTTTGATGCGCAAGCAGTGAGCCCTAAAACAATAATAATCAATAAAATCTTCATATCACTTCCTTGTAAAACGTAATTCATCAATAAAGTACGACAGTGCTAACAGGATTTTGTGCTAAACTCACACGAGTGCAAAACGCAATAAAGTACTAGCGTACCATAAAGCACGGCACACCGTGCGAAGTAATCTTGACTGACTAATATATTTCTGTGGCAGATTCTGCTCAATGCCAAAGCTAACATATGTAGAGTGCCAAATATAGGTTCACTATATGGTTTTTCCATAAAAGGTGGTGAACAAAATTACCATCGGGACGCCTTCAACCTCGCCTGTATCATATCTCATTATCAGTTTGCTACTGGCTGAAATAGAAAAATATGAAAGTAGGTGGCACTAGTGACTTTTGAAAATTAAGAAGGCTAATACAACAATCAGGATAAGATCGAAAATTAGACCAAGAACTAGAAATTAACCCAAAATTTATCATCGCTTTGATAGAAGAATCCTTTCGTTGAGGATATCAGTGCAATCCTCATCGAAATCAAAGTAGCATTATCCCAATATTTTTCTCTTTCAAATGTCAATCATCAACTCTTGCTTTATTAAAATAATATGACCGAACATTACTGTACCTCTAATAAAAATAATTGATAATGTTATTTAAACAATTACAAAAACAATCAACACGAATAAGTTCGCATCATTATCTCAACATCAACATTATTATAAAAAATAGAGAATACTTTAAGTTGGTTTTATATCAATATTATCATAATCTCATTAAACCTGTATATAGGCTCTTCAATGAACATTGTGAAGTCAGTATATCTTAGTGATGAGTGAAGCTGCTTTATATCAAAAACTATTGGGGTTAAATTCTTCTTTGCTTATGATGGAAACATCACTTATATTTCCTCTTAACAAATAAAGTCAAGAATAAAAGCCTCTGTTTCTTTTTGTGTAATTCAATCAAATAATTGGCGTAAATCAACCTCTTCTACAATCGAGAAAAGGTTCTTTCGATATGTTTTGAAAATTCAAGATAGTTATAAAGAAATACTGTGTATTTTTTTAGGGCAACAGAGCATTCTAGATGTGAAGAACGCGAGATTGTGATTTGAGAGATAACCATCCTCCCATGACCGCTTTTTGGCATCCATGCCATAGCGGTATTTGTTAATCCTTTCACAACATATAATGCGGGGACGGACTCGAACTACATCCATTTTTAGCGACCATTTAGCCATCCTTGTTCGAACTATCAGGCTAAGGTTCAAAGGAGGGGGATCACAATTCGATAGTGCCGACTTCGCCTTCCGGCAAGTCAGGAGAATAAGTTAATCAATTAGATCTGTTAAAAAAACAATCACTTAGCTATCTCCTGGTTTGGATACATCATTTTTAACTACAAGAGCGATTAAGAAAATGAGCGCTATAGGTGGCAAAATCGCACTAAAGAAAGCAAGCACAGCGGTCAGAATAGGTGTTTGAGTTTTTCGTTTGCCTAAGTAGTAACCAAGGACAGCCATAACAATGGCTAAAATAATAACAACTTGTCCAAAAAGTGATGCATTTATATTCATTATTCAAATTCCTTTTTCTTGTCAGGCTATCCAGCGGCGACAAGGAGTAAATTATATCCAGCAACTGCAGATGAGCTGGTTACTTTACTTATTTGTAAGGCTCGAAATCAAGGTGAAATCGTATTTAATTCGAAAAGTAAAAGTTTAAGCAACTAAGTACCATTACCATATCAATTAAACCTTATTAAACAATCAATTATTACCATCAATGACTTTAAAAGAGGTGCTAACTACATTGTAGCTTTTTAACTTTTGTAGTGCACAAATAAAAAAGCCAGCAAGGTTATAGACTTACTGGCTTTTCTGCCTAACTAATTCACTCGCTTTATTTCACAGCGAGAACAGTGAATCAAAGCGACTCAACTAAGACTTTTTCGGAAACACCGGATAAGAGGCGGTGCCAAGCACTTTGCCATCGACTTCGACACCGTAGTAGTCATTGTCGTTATGGTATTTCTCCTGCGCTTGTTTCACATCGCCCTTATTGCGGGGGTCCTGTGGCCGTTCATGGGAGTTGATGTAAGCCGCAACGTCCCAAGCCTGTTGGTTAGTCAGCTGAATACTCTTAGCAAAGGGCATGTTTTCATAGATAAAAAAGGCCGCCGTATTTACCCTGTGCATGCCTGCGCCCCAGTTGTAACTCATAGGTCCCCATAATGGCGGCAAGGAGTAAACACTCGCAATCGCTTGACCTTGACCATCGGCGCCATGGCAGGCTTGGCAGTGAGCGGTATACACGGCTTTGCCGCGCTCGGGTGAAAACGCGAGCTCAGGTTTTGGGATCTCAGGATAACCACGGCCAGGCAGATTAGCGCGTTGCTCCACAGTCATCGCTTTGGCTAGTGCTTCTGGCAGCGGGAAATCCTCACGCTTTGCGCCTTTTACCAATTCGGCATCGCTGAGCTCTGGCACTGGGCCATCAAGGTTAGCCGCATCCATCAAGCCACTCATACCTAACCAGTAGGCATAGGCCGACAATGCAACCAGTTCGGGGCTTCCCGCTGCGGGGGCTTTACCGTTCATGGAATAGTTAAAACAGCCCTGTACCCTTTCTTCAAAGGTATTTACTTTATCGTCTTTTTTACGGTACGCGGGATACGCAAAATAGGCGCCCCAGAGTGGTGACGCATTCGCCTTACGGCCCGCATCCATATGGCAGTTGGCACAGTTAAGCTCGTTACCCACATACTTATCTCTAAGCTGCTGAGTATTCACAAATAGCTGATAGCCTAAGCGAACTTTATCGCCGAAGGCACCTTCAGGGATCGCGCTTAAGGGTCTTGGTGTTAAATAGGTTTGTTCAGGATTTTTAGGGACTGAAGGCAATGGCGCTTGTTTATCGGGCAACTCATTCGCCGCTTGCACTTGAGCTGTCAGAAAGCCCATTGCGGCCAATAGTAAGATGGCAGAAGATTTCATGGCCGACTCCTTATTTTAAATTCGCAAAGTAGTTCGCTAAGGCATCCACCTCGGCGGCAGTCAGCTTGTTAGCCACATTGGCCATCATGCCGTCCACATCTCCCTTACGAGTGCCAGCTTGCCACGCCAAGAGCTGCGTCTTGATATAGCTGGCCTGCTGGCCCGCTAAACGCGGGAACAGGCCGCCACCTAAACCCGAGGGGCCATGACAGGTTACACAGGCAGGTAAGCCGCGTGACCAATCACCTTGATAGGCTAAGCGCGCGGTATCGTCACTAAAGGTCACCTGTTCACCGCGAATGACGGGCCTCACTTCGGTTTTAGGCAATTTGGCGGAGAAGTAACTCGCCACTTGCTCGATGCCATCACCTTGCAGTGTCATCGCCATCGGCATCATGGTCGCGTTTTGGCGCACACCGGCCTGAAAATGTTGCAATTGAGTGGTGAGGTATTCTTTCGAGAGTCCAGCTAAGCGGGGGCCGAGTGGCTCAATGCCCTCGCCTTCGACGCCGTGGCAAGTCACGCAGATTTGTCCCGCTGGCGGGATAGTTGTTGGATTGGCTATGGCTACAGAGGTCAAGGCACAGCCGTAGATGAGTGCAATGCCTTTGGCTAATATTCTAATTTTAATATTCATTTTCTATCCTTGAACAAACCTTGGCTCTCGCTTACACGGCTCGACACCATAGTAAAACCCTAAACCAAGGTCGTTGAAAAAGAGATAATTGAGTTGTGCGTTCAAACGTTTAGCCCACACTAAACGAATTCGTGTACTTTACTCCTCAAATCATAACCGGACAAATATTAAAAAAATCTAATATTAAGTTCTTAATAACCAAACCGAGTAGCTTCAAAGCTATTTAATAACTTATGTAGCAGATAACACAAAAACAGCGTTGCGACTATCGCCACAAAAATACTGCTCACCCGATACAACGCACTGAAGATGAGATCATTGCCAGGGGTTAAGTATTGTCCAAACAAAATCCCTAAAGTGGTCATGGCGCCAAAACCAACGCCTGAACCACTCGCCTCTTTCACATGGGCCTGAGCAAATAACATCAGACCAATCCACAACAGCGGCACAATCAGGAGCAACAATCCTGACCAGTCGTAGAGGAAGAGTTGCACCATCACCCCAAACGACACCCCAAGCAGTGTGCCAAGCGCACGTTTGCGGGCATAATCCAGCGCCCCATTCCAATGCATGGGAAACAAGAGCAACAAGGTGGTTGCCTGCGCCGACATGGAGTCACGCAAGTCGAAAATCTGAAACACTAAGAAAGAGAGCGTAGCTATGCTAGCACCGAGCAAAGCCTCGTGGCGCATGCGATGCGGCGCCTTAGGGCCCGGCTTATGGGCGGGGCGAGGCTCAACATCTGGCCAAAGTGCAGTCATCAAATAAGCGATAACTACCGATAATCCCGTCGCCCAGAAGTTACTAAAAATCAGGTCATTAAGATCTGTGCCCGGATAGCTGGCAAAATGCAGCATAATGCTCAAACTCAGCACGCCATTGGCACCAAACAGGAATAGACTACCGCGGGACATAGCCGCAAAGCGATATAAAAACAGTAAAAAGACAATCGGCGTCATCAATCCTGGGTGACTGCCGAAGAAACCTCCGAGCAGGCCAACTTCAAGCCCCGCCATGGCCGATGAGGCCAGCAACTGCCGCATCGCATGGCCATTCATCACTGGAACTAATCCCAGCAATAACATCGGGGTTACCGTAAAAAACACCCCATTACTCCAGCCAAAGAGTTTACAGAGCGTAAAGCCAATCGTGCCGCCAGTGGCAATGCGCAAACACTGGCGTAAATCATTGGTGGTTAACGGGCTGTGGCGTAACAACATGCGAATGGCCTTGAAATTAATAGATGTAGTGAAGCAGGCTGATGACCTTAATCTGCACCTTAGCTAACAGGCTAAACAGCGCATTGTCGGGCAGTAATTGCACTGTGGCGCGAGCCCCAGCAGGTAGGCCATTCATGGCATTGTCGTCTAAGACTAAGTGCAGTCTTAATCTTTGGGCATCACGCACCCAACGGTCCGACTCCTGCGGCGCCGCTAAACGGCCATTGGCATCAAACTGCCCCGCACTCACACCGGCGTCGACACTGCTCACTTGAGCACGATATAGACGACCAGGTTCACCGTCGAAGGCGATTAATGCAGGGTAGGATGCGTTAACACCTCGTAAGGTCTTTTCACGAAAATCGGCAATAATATCCAATTTATCAGACACTAAAGCGAGTAATGGCTGGCCCACAGAGGCAAAGCTACCCACTTCGAGTTGCAGGTTAGTCACCACTCCATCTTGGTCGGCACGGATTTGGGTATAGGATAAATTCAGCTCTGCTTGCTCTAACGCATTCATGGCTTGGCGCACTCTAAGGTTATCTTCACCATAGAGACCACGGCTGACTTTAAGTTTTTCAAGGCGTGCATTGGCGGCTGACAAATTTGCCTCGGCCGCCGCCGCGTCGCTATCGGCCTGATCACGTTGCTGCTGTGACACGCCATGGGTGGCATACAGCGCATCTAAACGTTTGGCCTCACGACGCTTTTGTTGTGCTGTAGTGGTGCTGGCATTCACTTCCGCCTTGGCCGCCAATAACGAAGCATCTAACTCAGCATTGTCCTGACGCACTTGCTCTAGGGACAATTTGGCCTGAGACACGGCTAACTCAAAGGGGGCAGGGTCGACTTGAAACAGTAAATCGCCCTTGGCGACCACTTGGTTATTCTTCACATTAATGGTTTGAATCTTGCCGCTGATCTGCGGAGTCACCTTAGTCACCACGCGAGTTGCCATGGCCTGTGGGGTCAAGGGCATCATAGCGTCGGCAAACATAAAATAGCCAAACACTGCCACAAAACCGAGCATGGCGATTTTTACAAGGCGGGCAAATTGTTGATCCGGTGTCATCTTATTTCTCACTCAAGAATTTCTGTGCTCTTAGCCAACTTGGCCAAGGCGTTATCACTGATTAGGCTAATAATGCGTTCGAACTCGCCAAGCTCACTGGCGCTGATCCCTGTTAATAAATCGCCCCGGACTCGGATGATCCGCGCCTCCATTTGCTTTAACACGTCTTTACCCTCTGGCGTTAACGACACGATTCGGGCGCGCTTGTCTTTAGTACAGCAGTGACGCTCGACTAAACCTTGCTCCTCTAACTGCCCTAAAGTGCGCATCAGAGAAGCCAATTCAATTTCCAGCGCATCTGCTAACACCTTCTGGCTCACGTTGTCGCCCAGACGCAATAACTTCCACAATGCCGTCCAACGAGGATGGGTTAAGCCGAGTGGCGCCAATTCCACATCCGCCACTGTGCGCCATAATCTGTGCAAGCGGCCCAAATGTTCCGCAAGGGATAACTCCTTTAATCGCTCTAATTCTTTCTGCATCATGCCTACTCATTTACTTAGCCTGCTAAGCATTATACTTAGTTAGCAGGCTAAGTAAATATTCGTCACAAAAAAAAAGATCTGTGCACGCCGCCACGAAATCCACAAAAAACTGAAAAAAAACTGAAAAACAACTGAAAAAGGCTAAGCCGAGACCAAATATAAAAAGCAGTATCTCTATAATATTCAAAAAAATAATCAGGCAGATATACAGATACTGGGAGGTTAGCTGTGAAGAATTTAAACATTAGCACTAGGATATCAGCCAACTGTTATTCGCGGTGATAAGCTTTATCATGCCGCTGGTACTATCAGAATTTAGCCGCCAAATAAGAGAGTCAGCACAACGAGAGTTACACAAATTATATGAGACGGCCGTGGCCAATATCACCTCATAGGGGTAACGGGCACAGTCAAGAGTGAGGATGGAATTGCATAGTTTTCAATGCGCTTAACCAGCCTACTCCCAATTTAGGATTTAGGTTTTAGCCAAAAACAAAACGCCGCTAAAGTAGCGGCGTTTTTTTATGGACCTTTACTGTGTTATACCGCCTTTGGGCGAACCCCTAGGGTATGGCAAATCGCATAGGTCAGCTCGGCACGGTTAAGGGTGTAGAAGTGGAAATCCTTCACCCCTTCACGGGATAACACTTTGACCATATCGATCGCCACGTTAGCGCCGACCAACTGACGGGTGCCCGCATCATTCTCTAGACCATCAAATTGCTTATGTAGCCAGCTAGGTAACGACACATTGGTCATGCCCGCGAAACGTTTTAGCTGAGTGAAGTTAGTCACGGGTAAAATACCGGGGACGATTTCGACATCGATTCCCGCCGCAACGCAGCGGTCGCGAAAACGCAGGTAAGATTCCACATCGAAGAAAAACTGGGTAATAGCACGGCTCGCACCGGCATCGATTTTACGCTTAAGGTTAATCAAATCGGCCTGAGCGTTAGCCGCATCTGGGTGCACTTCTGGGTAAGCGGCAACCGAAATATCAAAGTCGGCCACAGAGCGCAGCAGGCGCACTAAATCCGCCGCAAAACGAGTCGGTTTCGGGCTACCCGCTGGTAAATCGCCACGCAGCGCCACTATGTCGCGGATCCCCGATTTCCAGTAATGCTTCGCCAGATCTAACAATTCTTCGTCGCTGGCATCCACTAAGGTTAAATGCGGCGCGGCAACCAGATTGGTTTCTTTTTGAATACGTTCAATCACGCCGTGGGTGCGGTCACGCACGCCCGAGTTGGCACCATAGGTCACTGAAACAAACTTAGGATTCAGCGGCTCTAAACGGCGGATAGAGTTCCACAGGATCTGTTCCATTTCGGGGGTTGATGGCGGGAAAAACTCAAAAGAAACATTAATATCGCCATTAAGTTCAGACAAACTTTGGTTTAGCGAATGTGAATGTTGTGCGTGATGAAAAGCCATGTGTATTTCCTCAACCGCCCGAGTGCGACGCTCCATCGCGCTGGTACGACTTATAAATGCAGTAATTTAATCCATATGGACGTTTGGACGTCTATATGTCCATATACTAGAGAAACTGGCCGTTAAGTCAAGCCAAAAAATCCCCCTTTTTGGCATTTTCTTATCCCTCGTTAACCAGCTTGATTTTAGTCCTGATCCTCGCCAATAAAAAAAGGACTCGAATGAGTCCTTTAAGTCTATGAATATTGACCAAATCAACTTGAAGATACGAGTTTTAAGTTCTTCAAGTGTCTGGGTTTACTCCTATTCTTGTAGCAGATCGCGACAGATCTGCGTCAGATCCGATTGCACCGCCGCGGCTGTTACCTCACGCCCCGCACCCGGTCCACGGATAATCAGAGGATTACCTTGGTAGAAAGCAGAACGAATCACAAACACATTGTCCCCAGGCGTGAGGTTAGCGTAGGGATGATTCGCATCAATCCACTGTAATCCCACTTCGGCTTTCAGGGCCGCGCCACTATTGTCCAAAGAGGCGACATATCTGAGCACTTTATTTTGCTCTGCCGCCGCGCCGTATTGTTGCTGCAACTCATCATCCAGCTCACCGATACGGGCAAGGAATTGCTCCAGCGGAATATCCGCTAAATGGGCTGGCACTAAGGAGCGCAGCTCAATATCCTCAAGCTCGATTTCCAGACCGATTTCACGGGCCAAAATCAGCAGCTTACGCTGCATATCGCGGCCAGAAAGATCGTCGCGGGGATCGGGTTCAGTAATGCCTAAACCACGCGCTTCAACCACTAATTCCGAGAAGGGTTTGCTGGTGTCGTATTTCTCGAATAACCAACATAGGGTGCCAGAGAAAATCCCGCCGACGGCCTCAACCGTATCGCCACTATTACGCAGATCGTTTAAGGCGTGTTGAATGGGTAAACCCGCGCCGCAGCTGGCATTATAGCGCCAGAATAGACGGCGATAACCGAGTTGCTCCTTCAGCTCACGGTAGAACGGCAGCGGGCCAGAACCCGCCAGCTTGTTCGCACTGACCATATGGATGCCGCGCTCGAAAAACTCTGGGTATTGTAGGGTCAAACTGGCACTGGCGCTGATGTCTAATGCAATCAGTTCATCACAGTTAAGTTGTTCTAATTGTTCGAATAAGTGCTCATATTGCCAAGGTGTTGCCTCGGCATCGAATTCCTGCTGCCAGTTTTCCAAATCCACAGCCGTAGACTTGATCAGGGCTTTGCTAGAACTCACCAAACCGACGAGCTCAACACGCGCTTCAAGTTCTTGATTCAGCGAGGGAGAAACTGACTTAAACAGCTTTACCCACGCCTCACCAATATTGCCAACGCCCAGCAGCAATACGCCAATGCGTTTACGCGGACCGGCGCAGCGGCGATGCACTTTTTGCGTCAGCAGATTAACCTGCGACTGTGGCACTAAGGTCACCAAACTTAAGTCACCACTGAACAAAGGCTTAGCGTCGCGGCTCAGTAAACGGGCAAAACTGCGGCGATAATGCTCGGCATCGGCACTCACAAGCGCCACTAAACCGAGTTCGGTATTTATTTGCAGATCTTTAATGCCGAGTTCTTCGGCCTGTGCATCCAATAACTTTTGTACTTGTTTTTGGTTTTCAGCGGTATAGGCAAGTTCGAGTCGTTGATGCGCCGATACCCAATGTGCCAGCGGCGTTAACCCTGCTTCGACTAATTGTTCGAGCAGACTGGCCACATCGCCCGCGATCTTAAAACCAAATAACACCACAGCATTCAGGTTGGTCACCACGGGCGCACTTGCCGAGGAGCTGTGGGGAGCAATCAGGGTAAAGTCGGTATGGGAGGCATAGCTTGACCGCACGGCTAGGCTCACCTCAGTGTTAAATAGCGGCTGCAAAGTGCGTGAATGCAATACTGGCGAGCCTAAACGCGCCAAGCGGTCAGCTTCAGCGAGGGACATGCTCTTGAGTAATTTCGCATCGTTGATCTTATTCGGATCGGCGTTAAATACCCCTTCAACGTCGGTCCAAATGGTCACGCGCTCAATGTCGGCAAGGCTAGCAATTAAGCTGGCGCTAAAGTCAGAGCCATTGCGACCCAATAGCAAGGTATCACCACGCTCGTTGGCACAGATAAAACCTGTGATCACTAAACGTTCATTCGGATGGGCTGCAAGTAAGGCCTGCACTTTGGCGCGGGATTCTTGCACACGAATTTGCGGCACGGCGGCCTCGTCGGCCACTAGAATCGAGCAGGCATCCACATGGCTTGCAGCCACACCCGATTCGCGCAGTAGCGCCGCCATTAAACGTGCCGACCAACGTTCACCAAAGCTCACCACATGGCTAATTTGGTAATCGTTACGGGAATCTAAAGATAACAGACTGATTAACTGGGCCTTATCCGTGGTTAAACGCTCACGCAGATCCCGCGCTTGCTCATTGGATAACAGCTGCTCAATCAAGCCTTGCTGATAGCTGATAAGGACTTGTAACTCTTCCTGCCATAATTGGTTGCTATCGCGCAGGGACAATAATTTATATAAAAAGTTAGTAGTTTTACCCGCGGCAGACACCACCACCAGATCATCACTATGACCATGAGTTAACAGAATATGGGCGACTCGGCGGTAACAATCGGCATCGGCTAAGCTGGAACCACCAAATTTATGTAAGTGACAACGTGCCATCTCGAATTCCTCTACTGACAAGCCGCAACGGCGGCCAATCCTGCTTGAATATCTGCAACTAAGTCGTCGGCATCTTCAATACCAACCGACAAACGTAATAGGGTGTCTTTAATGCCAGCTTCATAACGCGCTTGGGGCTCCATCGCCCTGTGGGTCATAGTCGCGGGCACGGCCACGAGACTCTCAACGCCACCTAAACTCTCGGCCACGCTGAATAAACTTAAGGCATCTAAAAAGGCGACCACTTCGGCCTCGCCGCCCTTAAGCTCAAAACTCAGCATAGCGCCAAAGCCTTTTTGCTGCTTGGCGGCAATGGCATGACCGGGGTGATCCACAAGGCCTGGGTAATACACTTTGCTCACCACAGGGCT
>NZ_JBKEDJ010000024.1:0-5685 GCF_047975355.1 Shewanella sp.
CAATCAGCAGCTTAATAATGGAATAAAGTGGAATACGCGATGGGAGTTGAAGATAAGAACAGGGCATAGCTTGGCTCGGTAAAGCAAAGTTCTCTTGTCGCTTGAGTTCAACCCAGTTCGGGGAGTCGACAGTTTGCAGCGCGCCACCATCAACCGCCAGCAAACTGTTTGGTGCTAAGTCAAAGGCAAAGGATTTCAGCGACTGCGCTAGGCCCAAACCCGTTGCCTTGATGTAGGATTCCTTGAGTGCCCAAAGATCAAAAAAGCGCTGCCGCTGCGCATCCTCGCCCTCAAGGGCTAATAAGCCTTCGGCTTCAATCGGGGAGAAATAATGATTAAGGATCGGGTAAATATTAGTACTGGCGCGGGAGCGCTCGATATCCACACCCAAACCTAAACGGGGCTGCGCTGTGTTAGCAGTTTCTCCCTTGTCATCGTCTTGCGCTAAAGCAATCAATAACCAGTGGCCACTGTGGCTCAAATTAAACTCAATGCCAGTACTCAGAAACTGCTCATGGTTAAGACTGGGTTTGCCCTTTGCCCCATACTCAAAACACCAATCTTGGGGGGCAATCTGTCGTTGAGAGGAGCAAGGTGAGGTTCCACCGCGAGATGACAATCCTCGAGATAAGACGCAGCGCAGCGCCGCTCGCACCAATAATCCGTTCATTTGCGCCTTGGGCGCCCGGTAACGCGCCACTTTAGCGCGCTCGTTCTCACTCAAAAGCGCCATACACGCATTCGTGCTGGCCGTATCCATTTCGGTTAATGGTATAAAAAAAAGCTCAATATTCATTAATTTATCCCAACAACCCTTGAGTTTAACCGCTGCACTATTCTACTCAGTTCTACTCGCCTGACGAGCAGTATCTCAATTTTGTTTCTAATTTTATGAATTTAAATGATTATTTTAACATAGACCCTGTGCTAAACAGGAGTTTGGCTCCTTTGAGCAGAGTCATTTGAACATTAAAAAATCATTTCAAGTCCCATATGATTGTATCGAGCCGAAACCTCAGGTAATCTGCATCACCATTGTGCGTAACAAAACACATAGCTCACGGGTTTTAATCCTAGATTAAGCATGAGTCCACTCTCGGCTTTTGCAGGAAAGTTCAAGCAGTCCCGATAGATTATGTTGGATGAAAATAATAAAGATGGGACAGCACTAACAACATGAGTTCTCGAAAAGTGGGCGCTCAAGTCGCGGATAATGCTCAGGCTGATAAGCCAAACTCGGAGCACAAGTCCACGCCCAAAATGGCTAGGCACCGCAATGCCACGACCACGCCGGAGATGCGACACTTTATTCAGCAATCTGAATTGAGTGTGAGTCAGCTTGCCAAAATTTTAAATATTACCGAAGCGACAGTCCGTAAATGGCGCAAGCGCGAGTCAGTGAACGACAGCCCGAATACCCCGCATCACCTCAATACCACCCTCACTCCGATGGAGGAATACGTCGTGGTGGGACTGAGATATCAGCTCAAACTGCCACTCGATAGACTACTTAAAGCAACGCAAACCTTTATCAACCCCAATGTGTCCCGCTCGGGGTTGGCCCGCTGCCTTAAGCGTTATGGGGTTTCGCGCCTCGATGAGTTTGACCAAGAGCTAGTGCCTAAACAGTATTTTAATCAATTACCTATCAGCCAAGGCAGCGATGTTCAAACCTACACGGTCAACTCCGAAACCTTGGCCAAGGCGCTTGCCCTGCCAAGCACCGATGGCGATACCGTAGTGCAAGTGGTGTCCCTCACTCTGCCGCCGCAATTGACTGAGGCCGAGCCTAAATCGGTACTCCTTGGCATAGATAGCAAGGCGGATTGGATTTATATCGATATTTATCAAGACAGTAACACCCAAGCGGCCAATCGTTACATCGCCTATGTGCTGAAGGATGGGCCGTTTCATCTGCGTAAATTGCTGGTACGCAACTACCACACTTTTTTAGCCCGCTTTCCAGGCGTTCAAACCCCAAAAGCCATCGCTAAATCCCTTAATAAGGCAACGGCCAAACGCCTTGCCAGTGGAGACTCGTTATGAGCCATACCCCATCACAGCCTCAATTATCAACCGATGAAAATGCCGATAAGAGACTGAATAAACGCTTAAAAGATATGCCGATAGCCATCGTTGGCATGGCGAGTATCTTTGCTAACTCCCGATATTTAAATAAGTTTTGGGATTTAATTTGCGACAAAATTGATGCCATTACCGACGTACCCGAATCCCACTGGGCAATTGATGATTACTACGACGCGGATAAGTCCAAGGCCGATAAAAGCTACTGCAAGCGCGGTGGTTTTATACCTGAGGTTGACTTCAATCCGATGGAGTTTGGTCTGCCGCCCAATATTTTAGAACTCACCGACAGTTCGCAGTTACTCTCACTGGTGGTCGCCAAGGAAGTCTTACAGGATGCCAATCTGCCAGACAACTACGACCGTGACCGCATCGGCATCACCCTAGGGATTGGCGGTGGCCAAAAGTTAAGCCATAGCCTCAATGCGCGCCTGCAATATCCGGTGCTTAAAAAAGTATTTAAAAGCAGTGGCCTGAGCGATGAAGATAGCGAACTGCTGATCAAAAAATTCCAAGATCAATATGTCCACTGGGAAGAAAACTCTTTCCCCGGCTCCCTCGGTAACGTGATTGCCGGACGCATCGCCAACCGTTTCGATTTAGGTGGAATGAACTGCGTCGTCGATGCCGCCTGTGCCGGTTCGCTTGCCGCCATGCGTATGGCGCTGACCGAACTGACCGAAGGTCGCAGCGACATGATGATCACCGGCGGTGTCTGTACCGACAACTCGCCCTACATGTATATGAGTTTCTCAAAGACGCCAGCCTTTACCACCAACGAACAGATTCAACCCTTCGATATCGACTCTAAGGGCATGATGATTGGCGAAGGGATTGGCATGGTCGCCTTAAAACGCCTCGACGATGCCGAGCGCGATGGCGACCGTATCTATGCGGTAATCAAAGGCGTTGGCGCATCATCGGACGGTAAATTTAAGAGCATTTATGCGCCGCGTCCCGAAGGCCAAGCCAAAGCATTAGAGCGCGCCTATGATGACGCAGGCTTTGCGCCGCACACCGTTGGCTTGATTGAAGCCCACGGCACAGGCACGGCCGCTGGAGATGTGGCCGAATTCAATGGCTTAACCTCAGTGTTCTCTAGGGATAATGAGCAGTTACAGCATATCGCCTTAGGCTCAGTCAAATCTCAGGTGGGTCATACTAAGTCCACTGCGGGCACGGCGGGCGTGATTAAGGCAGCATTGGCACTGCACCATAAAGTCTTACCGCCTACTATCAACGTGAGTCAACCTAACCCTAAATTAAACATTGCCCGCTCGCCCTTTTATCTCAATACCGAGGCGCGCCCTTGGATCCAACGCAGTGACGATACGCCGCGCCGCGCAGGGATCAGCTCCTTCGGTTTTGGGGGCACTAACTTCCATTTAGTGCTCGAAGAATATCACCCCGAGCACGCGCGCGATGACGCCTATCGCCAACGCAGCGTGGCACAAAGCTGGCTGTTTGCCGCCGCCGACAAAACCGCGCTGCTGGGCGAGTTAAAAACCGCGCTGCGGCAAGCAACTGCGACTAAGGCAGAGCTTTCTCAGGCGCATTTTGTTGCCCTTGCAAAATCCTACGCCCTGCGTGAACTGGCGCCGCAATCGGCCCGTCTTGGCTTTATCGCCAAGGACTATGCCCAGTTACAGACTCTGTTAACCCAAGCGATAGCGCAGCTAGAATCCAATAGCGCCGAAAGCTGGCAGTTACCCTCAGGGATAAGTTTCCGCGCCCAAGCACTGGTCAAGGATAACAACAAGGTCGCGGCGTTATTTGCCGGCCAAGGCTCGCAATACCTGAATATGGGACTGGAAATTGCCAACAACTTCCCCGAGCTTCGCCGCCATATCCACGCCAGCGATAAAGTGTTTAACGACCGTGGAGAGGTTTCGCTTTCAAGCGTGCTGTACCCGATCCCGGCTTTCGATGACGAATCGAGAAAAGCGCAGGAAAGTGCATTAACCAATACCCTCTATGCCCAAAGCGCCATCGGCGCGCTCTCTATTGCGCAGTACGCCCTGTTTACTCAGGCGGGTTTCGCCCCGGATATGCTCGCAGGTCATAGCTTTGGTGAACTCTCGGCCCTGTGCGCCGCTGGCGTAATTTCAGTAGACGACTACATCAAGCTTGCCTTTGAACGTGGACAGGCAATGGCGCAGTCACTGCTGGATGCCGACTCAAGTCGCGATGCAGGCGTCATGTATGCCGTTATTCTTAAGCAAAAACAG
Source organism: Shewanella sp. (assembly GCF_047975355.1). Classification (GTDB taxonomy): domain Bacteria; phylum Pseudomonadota; class Gammaproteobacteria; order Enterobacterales; family Shewanellaceae; genus Shewanella. The sequence goes on from NZ_JBKEDJ010000024.1 coordinate 4,314, forward strand.
GATGTTGAGGTTCTCAACGATTGCCTAGCGCAATATGAAGACGTCAAGATTGCCAACTACAACTCCCCGACTCAAATGGTGATTGCAGGCGCTACCACCGCCACAGAGCAGGCCGCTAAGGCCATTGGTGAGTTAGGCTTTAAGGCAATTGCCCTGCCCGTTTCTGGCGCCTTCCACACGCCATTGGTTGCCCATGCGCAAAAGCCCTTTAGCGAAGCCATTGATAAAGCTCAGTTCAACACGCCAAAGATTGCCCTGTATGCCAATGGCACAGGCAAGCTACATCCCACCGATGCCAACGCCATCAAAAACGCCTTTAAAGATCATATGTTGCAATCGGTGCACTTTAGCGAGCAGCTAGAGGCCATGTATGCCGCTGGCGCACGGGTGTTTGTCGAGTTCGGCCCGAAAAACATTCTGCAAAAGTTGACAGAAAATACCCTCGCCGAGCAGTTAAACGAGCTTTGCCTTATCAGCATTAACCCGAATCCTAAAGCAGACTCCGACAGCCAACTGCGCAGCGCTGCGGTGCAACTGGCGGTTGCGGGGGTGAAACTGGGTGAAATCGACCCTTATCAAGCCGAACTGAGTCCCCCTGCGACGCCTTCAGCCATGAATATTAAGCTCAATGCGACTAACTACATCAGCCCTGCGACCCGCCACAAAATGGTCGATTCGCTGCAATCGGGCAAAATTACCAGCCAAGTGCAATATGTGGATCGCCTAGTTGAGAAAGTGGTTGAAAAAGTCGTTGAGAAACCCGTGATTGTCGAAAAAATTCTAGAAAAGGTTGTCGAAGTGGAAAAGCCAGTGGCACAAATTAGCAATAATATTCAACAGCAAACGCCTTCACAACCAGCCAGCTTTACCGCTGGACAGGCGAATCAAGATGTCCTGAGCGCCTTTTTTGCCGCCCAAACTCAGGCAGCGCAATTACATCAACAATTTTTAGCGATCCCGCAACAATATGGCGATACCGTCAGTGCACTGATGGCAGAGCAAGCCAAAATGGCAAGCCTTGGCATCGCCATTCCAGAGAGCCTGCAACGCTCGATGGAGCTGTTCCACCAGCATCAGGCACAAACCCTAAAGAGCCATGCTGAATTTATGCAATTGCAGACCAGCAGCAGCCAAGCGGCATTAGCCCTACTCGGCCAAATGCCAGCGCCTCAGGTTCAAGCCCCCATTCAAGCAGCACCAGTGGCGGTTGCACCAGTGGCAGTTACAGCGGCAACGCCTGTCGTTCCAGCACAGGCCCCCGTGGTTCAAGCGTTAGCCGCAGAGCCAAAAGCGACTGTTGCGCCTGTGAGTGAGCCCCAAGTTCAGCAACCACAAGTGCAAACTGTGGCGACAGCAACTCGCGCGCTTTCCG
>NZ_JBKEDJ010000034.1:0-56247 GCF_047975355.1 Shewanella sp.
CGCGCCAACATCGACGGCAGATATTGCTAATGCCATCGCTAAGCTCATCCAGCGGCAGGCTGACGGTGCGAAGGTGTCTGGGATTTACCATTTTAGCGCCTCGCAAACCATGACTAAGTATCAAATGCTGATCAGCTTAGGTGAACTGTTAGGGATAGATACTGCGCATTTACTTCCTGAGCAAACACCCATGGATAGCGCCAAAAGGCCGCAAGATTGCACCTTAAGTTGTGGGCGTTTAGCCGCATTGGGGATTCACTCTGAGCTTGATTTTAAGGCTGGGCTTAGTCAGGCGCTTAGCCAATCCAGTGCGGCACTGGCGGCGGTAGGCTGTCGTTTAAGGAATCACCATGGTTAAGATTTTAGGTACCAATTTACAAGCCGCCGACCAAGTGGCGCTGCTTAGAACCTTAGGCTTATTGCTGCAAATTGGTTTGACGTTATTTGCCGCCGACACCTTTGGTTTGAGTTTGCAAATGGAGCCGCTAGTGCATGTGTTTGTGCTGGAGGTGTTGTATTTGTCGCTCACCTTGGCATTGCGTAAGCCCTTGTTTGCGAAAGAGCGTGGCCTGTTTATTGCCCTGAGTCTCGATACCTTGTTTTGGATCTCTTGGCTGTATTTTTCGGGCGGGGCGACCAATGCGTTTATCTCCTTACTGCTATTACCCATAGCGCTCGCCGCCGTGACTCTGCCGATTTGGGCGCCTTGGAGCCTGACGGCGATCTCTACGCTTGCCTACAGCCTGATGATTTTTACCGTGCCTGAGTCGCAAATGCATCACCACGGTATGGATATGAGCTCCCACTATCTCGGCATGTGGTTTAACTTTGTGATTTCGGCACTGGTGTTGACCACGAGCGTGGCGTTAATTGCCAAGCGCATGCGCCGTCAGGATGCGCAGCTTGCCTATATGCGCGAAGGACAACTGCGGCAGGAGCAGTTATTGGCGCTTGGTACCGTTTCGGCGCAAATGGCTCATCAATTGGCGACGCCGCTATCGACACTGCGATTATTGCTCGACGAATTAAGAGAAGAACAACCCGAACCTTCGGTCACGGTTGTTGAGATGGAAACTGCATTAGGCCGCTGCGAACATACCTTGACCGAACTGCGGCTGGCGACTGAGTCGATTCGCGACCGTCGTCAGCGGCCACAAAAGATCACCGAGCTGGTGGCCGGATTAAAGCAGAAAACCCAGTTGTTGATGCCACAAACTGAACTTAATTGGTTGATCACCTGCGCGCCTAAGCAGTTGGAAGAACAACAGATCTTAACCGATATGAGCTTAACCCCCGCCATTATGGCCTTGATTGAAAATGCCGCCCGCGCCAGCGCCGAAACCTTAGGCGTCGCTCAAGTGGATATCAGTCTCGATAGCGCGCCGAGCGAAGGGCAGATCTATTTGCAGATCCGTGATTATGGCGCGGGTATCGCTCCCTCATTATTGCCACAATTGGGTACCTTATTAATTGAGAGCCCCAAAGGTTTAGGCGTGGCCTTGCTGCTGAGCCATGCCAGCCTCGAGCGTTTGGGGACGGAGTTGGTCCTCGCCAATCATCCTCAAGGGGGCACAGTGGCGCAAATTCGTTTTAAGCTCTTGCAGCCTAATGCATCGGCCATGACTGCGGAGGCGCTATGAAACGGCTATTGATTATCGAAGACGATCAAGCGCTTGCGGGCGTATTAGCGCGGCGTTTGACTCGCCATGGTTTCGAATGCCGCTTAAGTCACGATGCCAGTAATGTGCTGCTGGTGGCGCGGGAGTTTTGCCCAACCTATATCCTGCTGGATATGAAACTGGCCGAGGCCAATGGGCTGAGCCTCATCGTGCCCCTGCGTAACCTATTGCCTAAGGTCATCATGGTGCTGCTAACGGGCTACGCCAGCATTGCTACCGCGGTAGAGGCGATTCGTCTCGGCGCCGATAACTATCTTGCCAAACCCGTCGATACCCAAACCTTGTTGGCGGCCTTCGAGGTGAATAGTCAGGCGAGCGCGCTGCCAGAAGATGAAATCGACGACTCGCCGCTCAGCCCTAAACGGCTAGAATGGGAGCATATTCAGCAAGTGCTCAATGCCAATCAGGGCAATGTGTCGGCTACCGCCCGCCAACTGGGTATGCACCGCCGTACCTTGCAGCGTAAGTTATTAAAGAAACCCGTGAGTGAAACCGGGCCGCTCAAGTAAAGACAAATGCACTTAAGGAAGGAGTCGTTGTATGCGTGAGTATGATGGTATCGAAGTGCGTTATCGCAAGCCCGATGCCGATTTAGCCAAAAGCTTGCAAGTGATTGAAAACCTGTTGGGCTTTGCCCCCGAGTTGCAGCAGCTAGACTTTGATTTATCCTTTTGGGCTGGCGGTTCTGGGGTGCTTGATAAGCTGGCGATCTCCTGCAATGTCACGCCCGAGCAGTGGTCAACACTCAAGCAAAAGCTGGATTTATATTCCCCCGAAGAGATGGTTGCGAGGGATGATTGCCGCGAAGACTTTATCTGGTTAGTTGCCGATGATGAGGAATGCAGTGATATTTTGGCGGCTTCGGCGCAATTTATTAATGACAACAATGCGCCGTTTCAAGGGGAATGTGATACATCGCAGGCAATCCACTTTGGCTATATGAGCGATGTGAATACTTGGACGGCAGTATGGGGGCAAGGCAGCCGAATAAACTATGCCTACTTTTGTGAAGGTTAAGAGTTGTCAGGGCTAAGCACTGTCAGTACTGAAAGCTGCCAAGGTTTATCTGCATTAGTGCTAAATGTTTGTATCGCTACCAAGGCAGCTCTGAACCATCGTAGGCCAAAAAGCTGCCCGTTTGTGCTGGAGTGGCATTGGCGATAATACTCACCAAACATTGGGCAACATACTCTGGTGTAAACAGTTTTTCTTTGGGCACACTCTGCTGAAAAGGTTTGGATAATCGCGTATCCGTAGTGCCGGGATGCAGTGCTAGCACCACGCAGTGTTTCATCGTTCTTTGCCATTCAATCGATAGCGTTTTAAGGAACATATTCAGCGCCGCTTTCGAGGCGCGATAGCTGTACCAACCGCCTAATCTGTTATCGCTAATGCTGCCGACTTTGGCCGATACCACAGCAAACCTTGCCGACGCACTGCGTTTTAACGCCGATTCAAAGTGTTTTGCCAACATCATACTCGGCAGCGTATTGAGCTGGATATTGTGCAGGAAAAAATCCCCATCGAGTGCCTGCAGGCTTTTTTCTGGCCCCTTATCCTCCGTGTACAGCATGCCAATACAGTTAATCAGCCAATCTAATTGGGGGATATTTTGACTCAGTTGCTTAATCTCCTCCTCAAGAGTGATATCCAGCTGATGCCAAATCACTCCATCGTCTCGCCCTGTATCGGGCCTATGATGTTTATAGGTCGCATGAATGGTGGCCTCGGGATAGAGTTCGCGAAGCTTATTCACTATGGCGTGACCTATGCCACCGCTACCGCCCAGTACTAGAATATGCATGGCTTTTCTCCTCAATACTCAGTCGTTATAGCCGTTCCAGTTGCGCGAGATGTTGTTCGGCCGTTGCCAGAATGGCCTGCCTTGCTGCCTCATCGGTTTTATCCCAAGTGCGGTACAGCATGGCGATGCGTGGATTGTGGGAGAGTTGTGCGCGGTGTTTATTCATAAAGCGCCAATATAGGCTGTTTAACGGGCAGGCGAGTGCGCCGCTACGTTCTTTTATCTTGTAATGACAACTGCCACAGTAATCACTCATTTTATTGATATAACTGCCGCTCGCGGCATAGGGTTTAGTGCCGACGATACCGCCATCGGCGAATAGCGCCATGCCGCGAGTGTTGGGCATTTCGACCCATTCAATCGCATCCACATACACGCCTAAGTACCACTTATCCACCTCATCGGGGGCTATTTCGGTCAATAGACAAAAATTGCCAATCACCATTAAGCGTTGAATATGATGGGCATAGGCATAATCGAGAGACTGAGATAAGGCATGGCGCAGGCAATTCATTCGAGTCTTGCCACTCCAAAAATAGTCGGGCAACTTGCGCGTGGCCTCGAGGGCATTAATGCTGGCGTAGCTGGGCATATTCGCCCAATAGATACCGCGCACATATTCACGCCAGCCGAGGATTTGCCGAACAAAGCCTTCGACCTGAGCTATCTCAATAAAAGGATTGGCATGATAGTGCTCAATCACCGCATTAATCACTTCTAATGGACTGGTTAATTTGGCGTTTAGGCTAAAGGACAGTCGACTGTGATACAGGCTCCACTGCGCTGGATGTTGCTGGATCATCGCATCTTGAAACCGGCCAAAGGCGGGTAGGCAGTACTCACAAAAATACTGAAGTAATTCGAGGCTTTGTGCGCGGTTTATCGGCCAGAGTAAACGCGTATCCGCCTTGCCCATAGTATTAATCCCATGGCGTTGAAGACGCTCGAGAATGTCTTCCACATTGTGGCCAAACATCAAGGGGGTTGGGAGCGATTTGATATCTTGGGATTTAAGCTTTTGCCTGTTGTTGGCATCAAAGTTCCATTGTCCGCCTACGGGTTTGCCATCTGTTATTAAGATATTGAATCTTTTACGCATTCGCCGATAAAAATGCTCCATCAGCTTGTGTTGTCCTTGGGGAAACTCCCTATCAATCTCGTCAAAGGGGAATAAAAAGTGCTCGGTATCGACGCAATTCACAACGGCATTGGCTAACTTCAACTGGCTTAATTGCGCGAGGAGTCGATATTCGTCAGGCCGTTGATATTCAAACTTAATCGCACCCGTTTCGGCGACAAAATACTCTAGTAATGCGTTGAGGTCGGCAAAGTCTTGGGTATCGTCGAGGGTGAGGTAACGCACTTGATGCCCAGCAGCGCCTAGCTCGCTGGCAAATTGCGCCATGGCACTAAAAAACGCGCAGACCTTTTGCACATGGTGCGTCACATAGGTGTTTTCTTGATGCAATTCTGCAATTAAATACAGCACCTTGGGATCGACTTGCTGATACCAAGTATGCTGGGCGTTAAGCTGATCGCCTAAAATCAACCTAACCGTATGGAAGTGCTGTAATTGCTGCTGTGATTGCTGCCGTAATTGCATTAGGTGGACTCTGGTGGATGACTCTCGCGGTTACACATTTCACGATTGGATATTGCTGAACATTACGGATAGCAGCACTGTGAGGATCATAAGGCGGGGTATTTGTCGTTATTTCGACGGTGAGGTCTATCTAAGCTTGGATTGATTGCTTTTAAAAGCAAAATCAAAGTCGTGGGGCTTCACCCCCCTGATTTTTAATCAAAAGGGGAAAAGCGCTTGTTCCCCTTTCGGAAATCCCCCTGCGCCCTCATCCATGATGTCGCCACGACATTTTTATCTGCGTATTTCGACAACTTCTCAGGAACGGTGAACTACTGAAGTTTCAGTGTTAACCTCTAATCTCAAAAGAGTTCTGCCGGTCTCATATTTTCATTTTTTGCTTAGTCGCTGACGATGAGGAGTGAGGTTATATTTTGGCGGCTTCGACGCAATTTATTAACGGCACAATAAGGCGCCCTTCCAAGAACTTGCCTTGACTCTTATACCATCTGTTTTAGCTACATGAGGGATATGAACTAGGGATAGGGCCAAAGGCATAGTCAAAATATGCCCATGTTGGCCAGGGTTAACGTTTATCAAAAGACCATGTCATTCCAGCTAAAAATACTCCGATACTTGTGGTCCTAGTTTGTCGTTTTTAATAAACTCATTGCGGCCGGAATGCTATCAATACCGCACTCTTGTAGCGTTTCATTTATACCTTCTGAGAATTTTAATTGATGTTGTCGTACAACATGATAAATCTGAAAGCACATAACGATATCGCTTTCAGATAATCCTTTGTTTTTATAGGCGACGGCAGATAGATAGCAGCGGACCATAAAACAGTCTAGTACGAGTAAGCGGAATGCTACCCAAGGCTGCTGAGTATCGATAAATGGAAAGTGATTATGATAAATTGAGTATAAAATGTATCGGTCAAAGAGATCGGGATGATTAACAAGAGCAGGCATAGCGTACTCATCCCATGCATTATTTAATGCGTCAATTTGATATTCATTTTGTTCATTGCACAATAAGGCAATCGCTTCATTTAGTGACGTAAATCGAGGTCTTAAACTTCTAGAATGGGACTTGCATAATTGGTCGTGTACCGAGAGAAAAGCCCGCATTTGAGGTTGTGGTGTGTAGGGGATTTTTTGATATTGCTCCGTTATTAATTTTGACTCTGCAAGTAATTTGAGTTGTTGAAAGCGTTTATCTATCTCTGATATTGGTAGTTCATCTTGGCGGACTTGGTCACTGACTTTAACTAAAAATCCAATTGCCATAAGTGCTTGTTGCCAATCTAGTCCCAAATTAATTAACAGTTCTAAGCTGTATTCATAGGTTTTTTCTAACCAAAGGGGACTTGGCGATGACTGTCGCTTTATTCCACTCGTGTTTACATCAAATTGAAAAGCATCTTGGTTAAATAACACTAAGCGAGCTACTTCAGGGCACGATAGCGATAGGCTCTCATATTTAGTCCCTCCAAAAATATTGTGGGTCCGTGGATAGGTCCGGCATGTGTCACTAAGCGCTTTTTCTCCTGCTTTTGCATGAATATTACAAAGCTTATGCTCATTGACAAATGGACATGTTCCTTGGGGGTTGAGTTTTATTTGTGCCCAACGATCTGCATCCGTTTTTATTTCAACAAACGCAATTTTTGCAATTGCAGAGAGTTGTGGATTTTTAATTGTATTTTTATAGCTCTTTTTATCGAAAGTTATCGTCCAATCGCTACAGCAACTATCTTCACATGAAGCACCTATGCAATTGAATAGTGTAACATAGCTTGGTTTTACGATGAGGTTATCCATTGGGCTATTGATTCTTTCTGATGTGCATTAAACATTAAGGTAACAAATCAATGTGGTTTGCGCCATTTGGGATTAAATGTTTTGGAATTTAACTCGCTAAATAATAGAGGTTAATTTTCTGATAATCAGCGCTATATCGCAGTTGTGAAGGTTGAAAATTTAGAGTCTAAGCAGGGTATCGCTAGCAGCGAAACCCTGCAATGTAGCAAAGTAGCAAATTAGGATCAGTTATTCAGAAGTTCCGCGCATAGTGCGGAGATAGGTATAAAAGGGTTAATAGTTTAGTTGTACTTTATATTCATCGCGATCAGTGGTTCGCGTGAGGCCTTTTCGGCTCTCAGGCGAGCTAAGTATTTTTCCCATAATTCCACTTGGTGAGTGGCGAGATCGTAAAGCACTTGCCAGGAGAACAACCCGGTATCGTGACCATCGTCGAAGACGATTTTTACCGCGTAGTTACCCACGGGTTCGATGCTGGTGATATTGACGTTTTTCTTGTGGGTGACCAGTTTGGGGTTGCCGTGACCATGGACTTCGGCGGAAGGGGAATAGACGCGTAACATCTCACAGGTGAGTTGATACTGCTCGCCGTTATCGAAGCTGATTTCTAAAATGCGCGATTTACGCTTGAGCTTAAGATCGGTGACATTGGGTGTGCTAGTGGTCATAGTAGGTGCCAAGAAAATGCTGGGAATGGACTAGTTGTAACATAACAATTTGTGGCTAAGGTTACAAAGTGTAAGCCCTAGCCACAGTCACAATTTTGCGCTTAATGTTCGGTATCTTGGGATGCCGAACATTGCAGGCTGACGTAGTTAGAGGATAAAGCGGCTTAAGTCTTCGTCTTGAACCAGGTTATCTAAGTGAGCACTTACATAATCGGCATCAATCACAAATGAGCTGCCAGACTTGTCAGAAGCATCATAGGAAATGTCTTCCATCAGCTTTTCCATCACAGTATGCAGACGACGTGCACCAATGTTTTCGGTACGCTCGTTCACCTGCCAAGCCGCCTTGGCAATGCTTTCTATGCCCGATTCGGTAAACTCGATTTTCACGCCTTCGGTGCCCATTAGCGCCACATATTGCTCGGTGAGCGAGGCGTGTGGTTCGGTCAGAATACGTTTAAAATCATCGGCCGATAGTGCATCTAACTCAACGCGTATCGGTAAACGGCCCTGTAACTCTGGGATTAAATCCGAGGGTTTAGACATCTGGAACGCACCCGAGGCGATAAACAGAATATGGTCGGTTTTTACCATGCCGTGTTTGGTGGTCACAGTGCAGCCTTCGACTAACGGCAGTAAATCACGCTGTACCCCTTCGCGGGAAACGTCTGGGCCTGAGGTTTCGCCACGCTTACAGATTTTGTCGATTTCATCGAGGAACACGATACCGTGCTGCTCAACCAATTCAATGGCTTGCTCTTTTAAATCTTCCTGATTAACCAGTTTGGCCGCTTCTTCTTCGATCAACAGCTTAAAGGCTTCTTTGATCTTCATTTTGCGACGTTTTGCCGGTGCTTGGCCCATGTTTTTAAACAGGCTTTGCAGTTGGTTGGTCATTTCTTCCATGCCAGGTGGTGACATGATTTCGATACCGATTTGCGGCTGGGCCACATCGATATCGATTTCTTTGTCATCTAATTGGCCTTCGCGCAGCTTCTTGCGGAAGATCTGACGGGTATTGGAGTTAGCGTCGCTATCTGTGTTGTCCCAGTCGTTTTTAGGCTTTGGCAGCAGGGCATCGAGAATACGCTCTTCGGCGTGTTCTTCGGCGCGTTGGCGGCATTTGCCCATTTGTTGCTCGCGGGTCAGCTTGATGGCGATGTCGGTTAAATCACGGATGATTTGCTCGACTTCTTTACCTACATAACCTACTTCGGTGAATTTAGTGGCTTCAACTTTGATAAATGGCGCGTTGGCGAGCTTTGCTAAACGGCGGGCGATTTCGGTTTTACCTACGCCAGTTGGGCCAATCATCAGAATGTTTTTTGGGGTAACTTCTTGGCGGAAATCGGCATCCAGTTGCATGCGGCGCCAGCGGTTACGCAGGGCGACGGCGACGGAACGTTTGGCCTTTTTCTGGCCGATAATATGGGCATCCAGCTCGTGGACAATCTCACGGGGGGTCATTTCAGACATAATATTCCTCACGCCCTGTTAGTAATTAAGTTCTTCAATTGTCTTGAATTGATTGGTGAATACGCAGATATCGCCTGCAATAGTCAACGACTTTTCTGCAATTTCCAGCGCCGATAATTCAGTATTTTGCAGCAGTGCCAGCGCCGCCGCTTGGGCATAGTTACCGCCCGAGCCAATGGCGACTAAATCATGTTCAGGCTGCACTACGTCACCATTACCTGTGATGATCAGTGACGCTTCGGCATCGGCGACCACAAGCATAGCCTCGAGTTTGCGCAACATGCGGTCGGTACGCCAATCTTTAGCAAGTTCAACGGCCGATCGTAATAGATGGCCTTGGTGCATTTCGAGTTTGGACTCGAAACGCTCAAATAGGGTAAAAGCGTCGGCGGTGCCGCCAGCAAAACCTGCCAACACTTTGTTGTGATATAAGCGACGCACTTTCTTGGCGTTACCTTTCATTACGGTATTGCCTAGGGAGACTTGGCCATCGCCGGCGATGACAACTTGGTTATTACGGCGTACTGATACGATAGTGGTCACAATGAATCCTCTTCTCTTGCCCGCAATGAAAGTCCTGCGGTGGATGATGGAGTAGATATGGGGATGGATAACAAGAATTCAAGTTATCAAAGGAAAAGCCACAGGGAGTTGGGGATTTTATGCCCTATGGCGATCGCTGATGTGCTGGAGCGTTAAGGTGCAGGTGGTTCTGGCGGAGAAAAGGTGGAACGACCGACAACAGTGCGTCCATCGAGGGGATAGTATTTTAGCTCCCAATTCTCGCTGCCAAGGCGGCGATCATCCGACACATAGTTAAAGTAACAATAAGTGTTAGGGTCGGTTATCGTGCCACCGCTGTACCAATAGACGATATCGACATTGGAGGCTTGTTGCGTTTCCCAATTCGTGTGGGAGGAGATAACAAAGTCCTGATTATCGAGTAAAGATTGCCACAGCTCACCGCAGTAAGCGCCTTGTAATTGCGTGCCTTGATTGCTGCTTTGGGCTGTGTCTTTACCGAGTGGAAAGCCCGTAGTGGTGGAGTCGACTGTGCCATCACCATAGCAGGCAAGATTTTGGGTATAACCCGAGTGCCTACCCGCAAGCCAACAACTGTGATACAGCTTTACGCCAGAAGTAAAAGCGGCAAATGCGGCTTTTGCCCGTGCATCGTGGGCGTCTTGACTGAGGTTCATAAAGCGAGGTGCCGCGACCACGGCAAGAATCCCTAAGATGATGATAACCACCACCAGTTCGATTAAGGTAAATCCCTTATATGTGTGTAGACGGCTCATACTGCTCACCTGTTGCTAAGATCGCCGCATTCTAACTTAACTTTTAACGATGAACATTAAGTTATTGATACTAATTGTTTTTAACTAACATACTGGTTACATTGATGACTTGGTTTTGGGAAAGCCGAGTCGGTCAGTTTTCCCATAGGTGGGGTTTGATATCAATTAACCAATACGCTATATCGGCTTTTAACCAATACGCTATATCGGCTTTGCAAATAGCCATTGTCATATTGCTGAGTGTGCAATGACTCTAGTTGAATGGCTTGGGCTAAGTCACTAAAGAGAGGGATACCACTCCCAAGTAGGGGTAGGATGCGTGTTACCGTCAACTCCTGTATCAGTCCCTCCGCGAGAAAGCCTTGAATGGTTTGCCCTCCTCGATATAGAGATGTTAAAGCCGCGCTTTTTTAGCTCTCTAACACTACGGCATCTCCATTAAGCACTTCCCTTTAGTGCTTAATTCTGCGGAGACTTGCATGCCTTGATGGCTTAAGACAAACACTGAAAGCGATTAGTAGGGCCAGTCGCAGTCAAAGGACAAGACATTTTTAAAGCTTTTTCGCCCCATAACAATGGCATCAACCGTTTCGATAAAGGCGTTATAACCAAAATCCTCTTCAGGATTGCTGCTCGGATGCTGATTTAAAAAATCGATATCTCCGCCGGGCGTGGCAATAAAACAATCGAGTGTGACGGTAATAAAAACAGAGGCTTGCATTTTCTTCTTTGAGGTTACTTACGAGAGTGCTTGTTTAGTGATTCTCTTAGGGCTTGCTGTTGAGCAAAGCAATCTTCTTTCGCTTTGCCGGACATATCGGCGCAGCTTTGGCCTTTATCTGAGTCCTCTAATAATGCTGAGGCTGTATAGATTGCAGCGTCAGTTTTGTCGCATTCTTGCTGATCAGAAGGATATGTTTGGTTGCATCTATTACTGACCAGTGTGTTTGTAAGGCATCCGCTTAGGGTGCTAAGCATAAAGAGACTAAAAAAGAGGGTGATACATATCTTAGACATAAATTCTTCCTTGATTGAGTTTTGAGTCTGCTAATTATGTTGTTGATTATGACCTCAAATCATTATGAATGTTCTGAGTCTATGAATGAATTTACTTTGTTTACGGCTGAGGGGCGAGCCTTATTGACAAAACAGAAGTGATAAAAAAGCCCCGAGGGAACTGGCGCCCTCGGGGGAAGGTTCAAAGCAGTGGATCTTTAATGCCTGCGGGCATAAAGGAGAGAACCTGAGCCGAGTGTGGCAGTTTATTGCTCGAGCGACAAAGCCAAAGTGACAAACTGCGACAGCTTGTCGCAGGTAGGATGAAAGTTGTGTTGTTACTGTATCTTGAATAGTCTAGGAAATATGGGGTTAGTTGATAATAAATCATGGCTGGCGAGAGGGGGATGCGAATATTTAACCTATACAGGGCTCTGATTTATAAGACAGAATTTAGATTCCCTACGTGTTGCACTAACTCCGCCATATTGTTTACTTCGAGCTTTTTCATAATCTTAGCGCGATGGACTTCGATGGTTCTTAGGGATAAATACATGGCTTCGGAGATCTGTTTATTGGTCATGCCTTGAACCACATGGGCTAATACTTGTTGTTCGCGCTCGGTCAGTTGGGCAAATTTTTGCTGCAGATGTTGTTGTTCAAAACTGGCTTGGCTTTCTTTATGCGCTTTTTCAATCGCTTGAACCAAAGCTTTGCCGGACACGGGTTTTTGAAAAAAGTCGCAGGCGCCCTTGCGAAAGGCGCTTAATGCCATAGGTAAATCGCCGTGACCCGTGAGAAAGATAACCTCCAGCGGACTTTGGGTCTCGAGCAGTTTTTGCTGCACTTCTTGGCCGGTGATCTCCGGCATTCGGCTATCTAAGATCACGCAGCCCGCTTGGGTTAACGGACATTGGGCTAAAAAGTCTCGGCCACTGTTAAAGGTTTGTACTTGATAGCCAAATTGCCCAAGCATAAAACCCAAGGAGTCGAGAATTGCTTCATCATCATCGACTAAATACAGTGGCAGTTTGGTGGACATGGTTTCCCTTGCGGTGGTTTGCTACTACATCAGCTTAAGCCTGCACTGTAGTAGGCTCAATTTTAAGCCTAGGTCTTGGGAGGTGTATCACTAAATTAGCCAAATCCCATTGGGTCAATCCTAGAGTTTGGCGCCATTCACAGCTTAATTGTTGCCTAGCGCATAGAGTATTCCGAATACAAAGGCATATAACACAAGGCGATAGCAATGGGAGATTGGTGTAGGGCGCTGGTGGTGGTGTGCATCTTGAGCCTGATGGGGGTCAATCTAACCTATGCCGATGAAGAACTCCCAGTGAATGAATTTAGAGTGGGGGTATTGGCTAATCACGGGGTGTTACAGGCGAAACAACGCTGGCAACCTATGATGGATTACCTCAGCGAAAAAGTCCCCAATAGCCGTTTTGAATTGGTGCCCGTCGATTTTAATGGTATGCGTAGCCAGTTACTCAGCCACGACTTGCAGTTTATTGTGACTAACCCCGGCCAGTATCTGCACTTAAGTAATAACTTTCCGCTATCTTGGCTCGCGACCATGAAGAGCCGTAAGCATCAGGGCAGCACTTTTACCATAGGTGCCACCATCATTGTGCGTGCCGATAGCCCGATCCGCAGTCTGCAGGACTTGAGAGGCAAGAATGTGGTCGCCAGCGATCCGCAGGCGCTGGGTGGCTATCAGGCGGCGATGGGATTACTGCATAAGATGGGCTATCTGCCGGAGCAATTCTTTGGCCAGGTACGATTTCTTGGATTCCCTTTAGAACCGCTGATCTACCAAGTGCGCGACGGCAATGCCGATGCCGCCATTGCACCTTTTTGCACCTTAGAGGAAATGATCGAAACCGGGCTTATCAATCAGGCGGATTATCGAGTGATCCACCCTACCAATCCGCCCGGATACGATTGTGAGGTCAGCACCCAGCTTTATCCTAACTGGTCATTTGCGGCGGCGGATACCGTCTCTCCACGACTCACCATGCAAATCACCCGTGCTTTGTTTGATTTACCCGCCGACCATGTGGCGGCCATTACCGCCGATACCTTAGGCTGGACGGCTCCGGTGAGTCAGCTAAAGGTGATTGAATTATTTAAAGAATTGCAGCTGCAAGGCGCAGCTCAGCCCTTGTATCAAACTGTCTATAAATGGATGGAGAAAAATAAAGAGTGGGGCGGGGTTTTGCTGCTGATCTTTATCGTGTCGACCATTTATCATCTGTGGCTCGAATATAAATTCCGTCAAAAGAGCGAGTTTTTGGTCAGCACCGAGCGGCAGTTAAAAGATAAAGCATTGCAATTAGAACGGTTGCAGAGTGCGGCGATTCTAGGGGAGATTGGCGCGGGGCTGGCCCATGAGTTGAATCAGCCCATAGCTGCTATCACCCAATATAGTGAAGGCGCCATGTTACAGTTGGAAAGGTTTGGGCAGGACAATCCCGAACTCTATGATATTTTAGGTAAAATCAACGCGCAATCGATACGGGCGGGCGCGGTTGTGCACCGCATTCGCGGCTTACTCAAACGCCGCCAGTCCAAGGCCGAACCGCTTAATGTCACCTTAGTGGTTAAAGAGGCTTTAGCCCTATTACGCCGTGAGCTAGACCGAGCCGGCGTACAAGTGATTGTAGCCGTTGAAGGCCATCCCTTTGAATTAATGGGTGATACTGTTGGCTTAAGTCAAATGTGGGTCAACCTAATGAAAAACAGCTTAGATGCACTTGAGGCCTGCAAGGATAACCGGGCGCGACAACTAAGGATTGAGATCTATTACCACTCCAGTGAAATCAAGGTATTCGTCATAGATAATGGCGAAGGTTTACAAGGGCAGGCTAGCGAGTTAATGGCCTCGTTTGCCTCCACCAAAGATGCGGGGCTCGGTTTGGGTTTGGCTATATGTAAGGATGTGGTTAGCCGTCACCATGGCAGTATTCAGATTGAAAATTGCCAACAATCGGCACACGCACAACTACCTTGGCAACAGGGCTGTGTGGTAACTGTCATATTACCTCGGGGCTAGAATGGATCGCCGCAGTGCTGTTAATCGCTCATTTTCAGTCGCTACTGAAGTCCTATTTATCTGTTTATTTATCGCTTAAGGTGCTGGGTATTCTTGGCTAAATTGCAGTAGCTTTTGGGCTAAAAACTCAATGGTGCGGCGTATTTTATGGCTCGGGTAGTCGGTTTGCAGGTAGACCAATTGCAGTGGCACCGCAGGCGCGAGTTTATCGGCTAAGATTAGCTTTAGCCTGCCTTCGGTGACATCCTGCGCCACATCGAGCCAGCTCTTATAGGCGATACCTCGCCCCGCCAGAGCCCAATCGCGTACTACGGCACCGTCGTTACAAAAGCGTTTTCCTCTCACTTCTATCTCTACGGCTTCACCATTGTGGCTGAATTTCCACTTCTGCCACGGTTCACCGCCACGATTTAAAATCAACACTTGGTGCTGACTCAGTTCGTTCAGTGTTTGCGGCTCACCATGTTGAGCAAGATAAGCGGGGGAGGCGACCAGCACTCTTGGGGTCATTGACAGCTGGCGCCGCTTTAGATTGGAATCCTCAAGCTGGCCATAGCGCAGGGCTAAATGGATATTTTGATCGATAAGATCCGCCATATGATCGCCAAAATAGAGTTGGATCGACAGATCTGGCGCGCTATCCATCAATTCATCTAACCAACCGCGGATCCAGCTGCGACCAATATCCGAGGGCAGGGCAATACGCACTTCACCTTTGAGTTCGCCCCTATGTTCGGCCAAATTGGCTGAGGCGGTTTCGAGTAAGGCGAGTGCAGGCTTGGCGGCGTCGAGAAATATTCGCCCTTCTTCGGTGAGCTGCAATCGCCGTGTCGAGCGAGCAAACAGCTGACAGCCTAGCTTTTTTTCAAGCCGTTGGAGGGCGGCGCTGGCGGCGGCGGGCGTCATACCAACCTCTTTGCTGGCGGCGGAGAGGCTTTCGAGCGCCGCGATACGCAGGGCGAGTTGCAGATCGTTTATATGGTGCATATCAAATTATTTTTGAAAATGATTTAAATATTTGGCCGATTATCAATATAGATTAATTAATGCACTATTGCACTCAGATATTCAAACTTCATTTATGGTTCGGAGTGCATATGAGTTTATTTACAGCCTATGAGTCAGCGGCACTGACGCTGCAAAATCGTATCGTGATGGCACCGATGACACGGGCGCGTACCACACAACCTGGGAATATTCCCAACGACTTAATGGCGCAATATTACGCCCAGCGTGCTACGGCAGGCCTGATTATCACCGAAGCGACCCAAATTTCGGACGACAGCCAAGGCTACTCTTTCACCCCCGGCGTCTATACCGAGGCGCAAATTGATGGCTGGAAAAAGGTTACTGCGGCGGTGCATCAAGCGGGTGGAAAAATCTTTAATCAAATCTGGCATGTAGGCCGAGTGTCCCATCCGATTTTTCTGCAGGGGGCAGCGCCAATTGCGCCTTCGACGATTACTCCAGTAGGCACTAAAGTGTGGATTGTCGATGAACAGCATCCCGAGGGACAAATGGTGGACTGCCCCGAGCCGAGGGAAATGACCCAAGCGGATATTGACCGCGTAGTGGCCGACTTTGCCAACGCGGGGGCAAGTGCCATTGCCGCAGGTTTCGATGGCATCGAAATCCATGGTGGCAATGGTTATCTCATCGACCAATTCCTGCGGACTAATTCTAACCATAGAACCGATGCCTATGGCGGCTCGCCCGAAAAACGTATTCGGTTTTTATTGGAAGTGGTTGAAGCGGCAAGTGCCAAGATTGGTGCCGATAAAGTAGGCGTTCGCCTTGCACCCTATGTGACCTTTAAGGATATGGCTTGCCCTGAGATAGTCGATACTATCCTGTTAGCCGCTAAGCATTTATCGGCTTTGGGTGTGGCGTATTTACACTTATCGGAAGCCGATTGGGATGATGCGCCCAAGGTGCCAGAGTCCTTCAGAATCGAGCTACGTAAAGTGTTTAAAGGCAGCATCATTGTGGCGGGTCGTTACTGTGTCGAGCGTGCCAATGCGATTATTGAAAAAGGTTATGCCGACTTAGTGGCCTTTGGTCGCGCCTTTATCGCTAACCCCGATTTGCCCTATCGATTAGCCAATCAATTACCCCTATCGCCCTTCGATAAGGGGCCATTATTTGGCGGCAGTGCGGCTGGATATACGGATTATCCTAGCTACCAAGCGGCGCTACGAGCCGTTATCCGCTCTAGCGATGATGAGGTGGCATAATGCAACATCGTACTTATTGCGCCGTTGCGCCTTGGATAAAAGTTGGTTTATGGAGCTCAGGATTACTCGGCTTAGCCATTTTAGGCTTTGCGCTTGCGAGCCATAGTATGACGGTTTTTGCTGCTCAAGGTGGTTCAACCAAGCCAGTGTTGATGTCAAAACGGCCCTCACTCCTAAGGTTATGGCAATGGAGCTGATCAGTGATGGCTCGCCACAATCTGAGACCATTGCCCACGCCGCCCGCCCTGTTATACGCTAGCTTTTGGGATACCGGCGACCCGACATTTGCCCACTGGGCATTAGCGACCCGTTTTATTGATCGCACTCTGCCAGAAGGCCGTGCACAGGGGATTACAGGGCCGCTAGACGCCTCTAAAACCTTTAGAGCGGCAGTGCCCGATCTTTCGGTATCCGTCGAGCATCTGCTGGTGGTCGGTGACCGTGCGGTTGTGCGCCTCCGCTTTAATGGCCATTTTACCGGTGTCTTTGGTGAACAGCGTGGACAAGGGCAAAAAATTGATTTTCGCGCCGTAGATATGTACCGAGTTCGTGATGGTGTTATCACTGATAACTGGCACCTCGAGGATTATCAAACGCTATTTAGCCAACTGGCCTCAAAAGCCGTAACCACGGGAGCTAAGTCATGAACCCGCGTCGACAATTTTTAAAGGCCAGTTTACAGGCGGGTGGCGCCTTGATTGCGGGTGTAGGATTAAGTCAGTCAGCCTTCTCTATGGGATTATCGGGGACAATGGCACTCGATGAACAAACAAAAACTTCGGTAGGAGGCAGTATGAACAACCGTTTTTGGCCTAATGGTGAGCAATTGGTGATCTCTATATCCATGCAGTTTGAGGCTGGCGCGCAGGATCAAAACGCCGAAGGCCCGTTTCCACCAATGGAGCAGGGTTATCCAGATACTATTACCCCCAGTTGGTACGACTACGGGATGAATGAGGGGATACCGCGTTTGCTGCGTTTATGGCGTAAGCACAATGTTCACGTGACATCCCATATGGTGGGCCGCGCCGCCGAATTACATCCATTACTTGCAAAACAAGTGGCGGATGAAGGCCATGAGATTTCAGGCCATGGGCAGACGTGGACGCCGCAATACAGCATGTCGCCAGCGCAGGAGCGTGATTCTTATATCCAGAGTATCAATACCTTAGAAAAGATCACCGGCCAGCGCCCCATAGGATTTAATGCGTTTTGGATGCGCCATAGCACCCAAACTTTAACTATCCTGCAGGACTTGGGCTTTATCTATCATATTGATGATTTATCAAGGGATGAACCTTCGATTATCCCAGTGCAGGGGAAACCGTTTGCGGTGGTGCCTTACACCTTACGTAACAATGATATAGGCCGTTTTGGTGGCAATACTGCGATGACGGCTGACGCCTTCTTACAGGAGCTTAAGGATGAATTCGACATGCTCTATCAGGAAGGCGCATCGCAGCGGCGGATGATGTCCATCAGTGTGCACGACCGTATCGGTGGTACGCCAAGTCTTGCCAATGCCTTAGACAAGTTTATTCAATACGCTAAAGAACACTCAAAAGTGGGTTTTATGCGTAAGGATGCGATTGCTAAATGGGCGCTGGCACAAAAGGATACGCCCACCAATCCTGCAAGAACATTTTAAGGGTTAAAACCACAGCGCATACGCATAATGCGCTGTGGTTTTTGATATCGGAGAGATATATGTGGCTAACGCATAGCGAGCATGGCCCAAGTGCGGCGTCCCTGCTCGAGAATAATCCCGACAGCCAAGCCCGCAGCGGCGTTGATGGCAAGGCAAGTCATAGCGGTCGCGAGGATCACAAAGATACAGAAGGGCTTACCATCGATCAGGCGTTTTGACCACGCCAGTTGCAATCCGCCGATGGAGAGTAAACTGCCGAGAATGGCCACAGGAATAAGCCCGAGCAACCACGCAATTTGGCTATCCCAAAACAGGGCAATAACCACACAAGTACCACCGAAGATTAATGGCGCGAGGTGAGTGCGCGCGCCAAAGTGATACTGCACCGCGAGGCCTCCCGCACCGTGACACATGGCCGCCGCACCAAAAGGCGCGAGTAACAAATTGGCAAGCCCAGAGCTAATGGCCAAGTTTTTGGGCGTGAGTTTAGCGGCGTCTTCGGGGAATTTTTCCTGCGCCATGGCTGAAGTTGCAATGACGGCATTGGTTAAGGTGAGGGCGAGCTGTGGCAGCACCAGTAAAATCGCCGCCGAGCTCCACTCATTAAGACTCGGCCAAGCCAAATGCAGTGAGGCGCTCAAAGCGGGAATCGTCAGGCTGCTAGTTATTTCGGTTTGGCTGTTGGCTTGCCACAACATACCCGCTGCGATAACGAGTGGCATGGCAAGGTAGCGTAAGGGTAAGAATTTACTCACAAAAAGCAGAGTGAATGCGCCGAGTCCGAGCAGCCAAAAATCGCTCATCATCTTGGTGCCCATCCACATTAATTGCAGGCCAATGGCGAGTTGAATGCCTACACTCACGGCTTGGGATAATTGCTTGGCAAGCCAAGTGATGGCGCCACTAAACGCTAAGATTAACAGTATGATACCCATCAGCATTGCGCTGGCTTGGAGCATCCCAGGCGTTAAGCCTTGGGCGATGACGAGGGCGGCGATGACCTTCATGGGTTGGACGGGAATAGGGCGGCGATAAAATAAGGCGCTTAATATCGCGAATAAGCCAAAGCCTAAAAATATCCCTTGGGGCGAAAATTGGTTTAGGGCAATTAAGCCCAAGACTAAGGGTAAAAAAGTGCCTAGGTCGGCGAAGGCGCCGCTGGTTTCGCCGAGTAAACGGTTGAGCGGTTGAGTCGGGTGCTGTGTTGGGGTTTTGCCCGCGGTCATAGAGGTTGCCACAATTGAACATTGCCTGATTAGGCAAAATAAATGCCATAAAAATCAGTTAATTTTACTTGTAAACAGAGTCAAAGTCCTTTTGTCGCCTATAGGGTGAGACAAACTGGGATAGTGCTCATTTGTGACTGTGGCGATTTGTCTTTGTTGGCGGAAATGCCACGGTAAAAAAGAGAGCTTAGCCAGAGGGAACTAAGCTCTCAAAGGTTTGCAGGGGAGCGATACTCGCTATGCCTTAAGTTCGGTTAGGCGATAGCGAGTGGAACAGCTTATGGTTGTTTATGCTTAGGGCCTTGCTTGTTTTTCATTGGGTCGCCTTGATAGCCCAAGGCTTGCCAATCGAGACGAGTGCCTTTGTTGTGGCAGTCATTACAGTTAAGTGCTTGTTCCTTCGGTGATACCATGTGGTTGATACGCCACCACATTTCAGTAGCGGCAAAGTCATATTCACCACTGTATTTGATGCCTTTTTCAGTCATGGTGGTGTTTGCTTCCATACCCAGTTTCGCTGCTAAATTCCAATCAAACTCGCTCCAATATCCGCCCTTGCCATAGGTTTTGGGGGTGATAAAGATGTTGAGTTTTTTGTCGTAAATCTGCTTACCGGTATGCACCTTAAAGGGATAAATCTTGGCTTTAGCATCGTTAATGTCGCCCGTAGGGTAGGTCAGTTTAGTGACGACATTCGGGTCCATTTTGTCCCCCGCCATATAAGCGTTTGCCGTGCCGTTGTACCAAGCGTATTGGGGCTTGACCATTTTCTCCCACACGAAGTCACCCTTCTTCTTCTGATAGGTGTGTTTGCCATATTGGTCTACGGTCTCAGGCTTATCATCACCCGCAGTTGACCAATCCCAGTGCATCTTGGTGGGTTCATTCTTAGCGAAGAAAGGAATATGGCAGGTTTGGCAGGCCACGGTTGCGGTATGGGTATTGAGCTTTTTATTGCTGTGCGGCGCGCTCTCGTGGCAGTTCTCACAGCCTATATGGTCAATACCGCCTGGGGATACCCCCATGGCATTTCCCGAAATTTGATGTTTCTCAGTGGTATGGCAGTTTTGGCATTGGAAGTTATTGCCGTCGCTATCCATGTGCACATCGGTGGCTTTATCGGGATAGGCCATGGAGGAGTCGAGATCCCCGTGTTTGACTGCATCACCACCGCCACCGTAGAAGTGGCAGCTACCGCAGTTATCCCGCACGGGTTCACCCACGTTTTGCGCGATCTTCGCCAAATCGAGTTTTGCCATGGGTTCGCCTGCACCGGCGGGGTCTTTCACATAGGTGCCTGTGGTGTCGTGGCAGACAAGGCAGTCCACTTTGGTTTTGTCTTTAAAATCAAAGTTACTGTCCTTCCAACCATAACCTGCGTGGCAGCTGGTGCAGCGAGGCTCGTTGCTGGAAATCGACACACAGAAGTTATTAATACTGTTTTTCTTACCGCGTAATACGGTTCTATCGGGGAGCTTTTGTTCTAATTCCCATGTCCAATGGGAGGTTTTCATCATGTCCGTGGCTTGTTCTTCGTGGCAGGTTAAACACTGAGTCGTGACCTCTGAACCTGTGGCGAAGGGGCCTTTGAGAACGTCTTTATGGGGATTGGCAGCCTGCGCTTGCAACGCCATACCCGCTAAGGCAATAACAATGATTTTTTTCATTCTGGACTCCTGCCCTCGGCAGTACCGAGGGCTGAATGGCATTTAGGTTAGAAGTTAATGGTTAGCGAGGCGTTCACATCGAAGGCCTTATCGACTACCGGCAGCATTGAATAGGCTGAGCCCGCTAACACTTCATCGATTTTTTGTGGTGCGCCAACAGGTGTGCCGCTACCTGTGTATTCGTAGTCGTAGTAGAGTCCGGCCAACTTGATAAACATTTTTGGATTGATATCAAAGATGTAATAGGCTTCGCCGACATGGCCACGGGTGGCTAACTTGCTACCGATTGGGTCATCTTGGGCTTGGGTGAAGGGCGTCCAATATTTAGAACCGTAGTTATATTCCAAGCCAAACTTGCCGTATGGCGCAGGGATTTGGATACCCACATAGATGCCATAACCATCTTTGGTTTCGGTATCATCGCTGGTTTTCGGCACCATGATGATTTCGGTCCCAGTGCTATTGAGCTCAGCTTCAAACACCGCATCGGATAACATGCCGCCGAACATGCCGGCATTACCATTAGGCTCTGCACGTGTCCAACCCAGTGAGGCAAACCATTTGATATCGTTAGCTTCCTCCCGCGCAAAACCAATGCCGCCGAGGTACATATCACCAATGACGCCGCTAGGCTGTACTCGGGTGACAAAGTTAAAGTTGTCAAACTTTTGCATATCCTGGTACATGGTGGGGGCAAAAATACCCGCCAGTTGAGTTGGGAAGGCCATAGTGCCTTTAAAGCCATCGTTGATGTCTTTGGCACCAAACAGGGTAAATTGCAGGAAGTTAGTGCCGTCATTGATGGCATCGATATTAAAGCCGCCGAGGTGGGTATCCTTGGTGACTATGTCGCCAAACATTTCGCCATTACCCCATTGGGATTCAAAGCCTTGGCCGTAACAGAAGCGAACCACTTGCCCCTCTACCCCGGTGATTTCCCCTAGGTTGTAGCCTAAGGTTGCACCGTCGAAGTTAAAGTTGACTAAATGGCCTGAAGGCGTGCCGCCACGCAGTTCGTTTTCACGGTAGTGGCTTGGTGGGCCATAGGTGGATGGGCGGCGACCAATCGAGAGGTAAAACTCGGAGCCATTGATTTTTTTCCAGTCGAAATAGGCGCGTTCTACCCTTAGCCAGTCACCACTGGTGTTGCCGCTGCTGGTGCCATCCATAGTGAATGACCGCCAAGAGTCGAACACTTGTACGCCAGTGGAGTCGCCCCAGTTTTTGTACATGCTCAGACGACCGGCAAAGCTGACGTTATCCCATACCTTAGCCTTAAGGTTTAACCGCAGGCGAGTGGTGTAAAAGATATCGTTATCAATATCTTGGATATGTTGCTGTGCGAGTACGTAGGGCATAACACCCTGTAACATGCCATTTTGGAAGGCGGCTGCCAGATCGGGATTGGCTTGCATCATCTGTCCGAGTGGTGAGTTAGGGTCGTTAGGCATCCCAAAGGAGCCTGACATGGCTTTGGCGCCAAAATCATTGAAGTTAACCTTAATTGCTGGGTTCCAAACCACGTCGCGGTAATGTAGAGAGTGTGCCTTGGTTCTAAAGTCACCAGTGATTTCAAGCCGGTCTAACGAGGTGTGGCGCTCGGTTTTATCGACGCGGCTATTCAGTTCATCGAGCTGCTCGGTGATGTCGGCCAGTTGTTGTTTCAGCTCGGCCATTTTTTGGGTGTCCGCTTGTACTTCATTGGCCGCGGCAAAGGCTTGGCAAGACATAAACAGCGCATTAGCAACCAATATCGAAATGAGTGTAGGTGTACGCATAGGGTTTCTCCCTGAGTGTTCCGTTGGCACCGACTCAAGGTCTGGTGCCAAATTTACCCAACAGGAGGCCCTGAGGTGTGCTCCCCATTTTTCTCTTATTGGGCTTTGGTTTTATATCAATGGGTTAACTGACAGTTGCAGGCCTGCGGTTATCCCTTTGATTTAGGCTTAGCAGCGATTAGCCGCAGGTTTGCGGTTGCTCCGAGTCGGCGGCATGGTCATACAGGAATTGCTGTATATCTTTGAGGTCTTGCTCGGTGAGGCCGTTGAATGCCTCAGGTTTGAGTTTGTGCTTATCTTTGTCGAAGAAGCGGTCCCATTGGCTCATGGTTTTGCTCATTGGGGTTAGCTCGCCACCTTCACCACCTTGGCTATGGCAGGCTTTACATTCTTTTTTATAGAGGTGTTTTCCCTTTTTGGGATTGCCTCCATCGGCGGCGTAGGCTTGAAGCCCAAGACTACTGACTAGCGCGACGGCGATTGCGATCTTAGTTGAAGTTTTCATCATCTCATCCTTTCTTAATTGTCATTCGCATGACTTTGTTGGTGGAATGTGGTTATTGCTTCCACCTTGTGAATAAATTTATCAAAAGTGATGGGATGTTTATTTGAGGTGTATCACTTTCATTAAAAAAATCTAATTGATAAAAAATTCATTGATAAAAATCTAATTGATAGGTGATGGAGTGGTTTTGACAGGGATTTACATTTGCAAAAACAACAGTTTGTTTTTGCAGCTAAATTAGTGTTTTGTGTAGCATGGAGGATTTAAGGCCAGAAAGGGCTAAGAATCGACAGTGATCGAGTTAACATTTTGTAAAACTCCCTATATCTAAAGTAGTAACTCTGAATAATTTGACTCGATTAAAGGTGTTTAAGTTTGATGGATTGCTTGCTATTTAAAGTTGCTGCAGCAACAAGGTTTTCAGGGACAATTACACCACCCATTTCATCAAACTGCTGGGCAAGCGCTGGCAACATTACTGCCGCATCTGATGACCATAACGGCTTCTTAGTTAGGTGTTTTGGCTAAATCATGTTGATTGATAGGCGGGTCGACGCCAAAGGACTCAAATAGTTGAGTGATTTCCCCCGAGTTACGCATATCATCAACGATTAATTCAACCTGTTTAGCGTATTTGTGCAGTGGTGATTGTAGTGGGATGCTGAAGAAGCGGCCATTTAAACTTATATCAGCATAATCCATTGCTTTAAATTGCGCGTTTCCCGCAAATGTGTGCATTTCATTTAGCTCTGAGGTTATTGCTAAATCAATACGTCCAGCCTTTAGCATGTTTATTAACTGCTGATGATTATTAACAAATGTGACCTTGAGTTGTGATTTGTGGTTATTAAATTGATGACTGTAAAAGGTGCCTCGTATGGCTCCAATCACATAAGGCTTTAACTCCTCAAAATGGGTGACATGGATTGGAGAAGCGGATAGGGCATAGTAATACACGTAACGTTTATGATATCCAAGGAGCATAGGATGGAGAAACTGGCTACGTTCAGATGTCATCGAATGAATTGGAATGAGATCGACTTGTCCTGTTTCTGCCACTTTTATGGTACGTGCCCATGGCACATTACTCCAGCTGATTTGATGCCCTAGGCGATTGATAACCTGATTGATTACAAAGGCACCAGGGCCTTTACATTGCCCATTTTCAAAATAGATTACGGGATGTCTATCACGGCAATGGGCTTGCCACACTGGGGAGGCTGTGTCAGCCTGAACCTTTGAGATAAGTAAGCTGGCAAAGAAGATAAACGGGATGAATCTCATATCGTTAGCCTTGGATGATCACCTATATCGGTGGGCAATGCTAAAACTTGCTTGATAGAGTGTAGCGTTTAAATATAACTTTGCTTGTTAGACAAAGGTTTGACCTATCAGTATTGGGCAAACCTTATGCTCAATTTACCGCTAGTTATCTTTTTCTAGATAAGGCGCTAGCTGGGTTTCAATCTTCTCGATTTCGTCCTGGGCATACAACAGCTCGGATTCCGTTAAGCGCGGCAGGGCTTGTTGTTGATACAGGAGTTGATCGCTATTCATACCGTATTTGCCAAAATTGCGCAGCAGTATGCTCGACCAAATATATACCTGAACCGGTTTATCGATCGACTCATGGCGATTGATTTCAACTAGGGCTTGCATGGCATTTTGACTGCCCAAGTCGGCGGCTTTGCGGTAACAAGTTTCTGCGGTTTGTAGCGCTTCGCGGCTCGGATGCTCGCCTTTGCGGTAGATTTCTGCTTGGTTAAGGTAGTAATAAGCTTGCTGCTCATCGGGGATAGGGTGTTGATGCAGAAAGTTATTACACAGGTTTTTGGCTTCGCGGATCTCTAGGGTGCCCAAGCGCTTACTAAGCTTCTCAAATGCGTTTTGATAGTCACTGATGTGGCTCATGGCCGCCAGTTGGTAATACATTAAGGCTTTAATCGGTTGGCGCGAGACGCCTAAGCCTTCTTCGTAGATTTTACCTAGGCCGAATAGGGCTTCTTCTTGCCACTGGGACGCCAAAGTCTCGAATTCTGTTCTTGCCTGCAGGTAGTCATTATCAGTTTGTGGGTCGAGTAGCTTAAGATGTGCCAGCGCTAACTTGGCAAAGACATTGTCAGCGGCGCAGGATTTTTCTAACCAGTGGCGGGCCTTGCCGTAGTCGACGGCAAAATCTTCACCATAAAGGAAACGTTTGCCTAGGTAATACTGGCGAAAATCATTTTCTGCGGCATATTCGCTGAGTAGGGCTTCGGCACGGACGAGATCCTTAGGGCCGCCTTGGCCTGCGGCAAGCATATGGCCTAAGTTATCTTTTGCGAGTTCATCACCAGCGGCGACGGCTTTCTCAAAGTATTCCCGTGCTTTGCTATAGTCCGACGTGACACGCTCATCGTGCCAATAGAGAGTCCCCAAGTGGTAATAGGCATCATGGTTGCCTTGGGCGGCCGCCTTTTCGAACCAATAAATGGCTTGGCTAGCATCGGGATCGAGAAAGGGTTGTCTGAGATACAAATAAGCGAGCTCATATTGAAACTCGACTTGCCCCGCTTCTGCACTGGCTTTGAGTTGATCTACCTGCTCGCGTAACTGCTCGGGTGTTTGTGCCTCTGAGGCGACCAAGCTAGTCAGGGTGAGCATGGGTAAATATTGCGGATCGATCTCGGCGGCTTTTCGATACCAATATTCAGATGCCTTAGGATCGGCGGGGACTTGGGGGAATCGACCCGAATACAGCTCGGCCATGGCAATGGCGGCCACGGCGAAGTCCTTATCGACGGCCTGCTGAATATAGTCTAGGCCTGAATTGACTTCGCCCTGATTGATTAATGTGAGTCCGTGATTGAGCAGCGCCGAAGGTTCTCCCGCGGCAAGCGCTTCGGCTTGTATCTTCTTTTTTTGGTATTTGGCAAAAAGAATAAACAGTACGACAAAGGCTATAATGATAAGTATCAACAACATAGTATTCCATCACTATCGATATTTGGGCTGCACAGTAAACGTGGTTCCCGCAAAAAATGCAAGTTTACAGTGGGAGAAGCGGGGCGGATGGCCGAGTCCATTGCCCCGGTAGATGAGGTTACTTTTCTTGCAAATGAATTTCCCGCACAGGGCAAGCCATCTCGATACCGGCCTGCTTGAGGGCGTTATACATGGCTAGATTAATCTTATATTTATGCTGAAAGTAACTTTGGGTTGGTACCCAGTAACGCACACCAATCTCAATGCCGATGGCATTAAAACCGTTGATACCAATATTTGGCGTAGTGTCCTGGCTGACATTGGGATTTTGGCTCAACAGTTCAGTGATTAAGGTTATCGCCGCTTCTGGGTCGTTGTTGTAGCTCAGGTTAAATTGGGTTTCGACCAGCTTATTACTGAAGGAGTTATGCAGGATCTCGCCGACTATGTGTTTGTTGGGAATGCTAATTTGCTCGCCTTCCTCGTTGGTTAAAATTGTCATACCCAAATTAATGCGCGTCACAACACCGCTTTCACCTTTGATTTCGATGGTGTTTCCGACCACAAAGGGACGAGTCACAATAATGGTAACCCCAGCGGCATAGTTCGACAGCATGCCCTGCAGGGCTAAACCAGCACCGAGGGAGGCTGCACCGATGGCAGCCACCATGGGCGTAACACTAATCCCTATCTTGCCAAGGGCAATAATGGCCACCATGACGATGATCAGGATACGTATCAGATTGCTGACAAAGTTACTGAGGGTGATGTCGATGTGATGCTTTTCGCACTGCTTGGCAACCAAGCGCGAGACTTTACTGGCGAGCCACAGGCCCAATAAAAAGACCAGCGCCGCACCGATTAATTGGAAACTATAATTGATTAAAAATTCGGTGATCAGTTGGTAGACGCCCTGCAGTTGTTGCAATTCTTGATCGAGCCCCGGTGTTATCATCATGATATCCTTGCAATAAATTTAACTGCCCTAGTATAACGCACAATTGCTTTGAAAGGCGTATTCACCATGCATTGTGAAGCGTATCATGTAATGGCGCGGATTAAATGAGCCAGTTGCGAGACTCGGGTATGCTATTACCTGTATCAAAAATGGAGTTAAGTGTTTATGAGAAAGCTGTTATTGTGCCTGCCCTTGCTTTTCACTCCCATGATGGTCCTTGCGGCGAGTTATGTTGCCGGTGATGCCATCAATCCTATTTCATTGCAGGATCAAAACGAGCAAGCGGTCAGTGTGACCGACGAAACCAAAGTGGTGCTCTTTAGCCGCAGTATGAAAGGCGGCGATATCATTAAAGAAACACTCACGCCACTCACCGGAGATAAGTTTCCGCAACACTTAGTCTATGTGGCGGATATCAGTGGTATGCCATCGTTGATCGCCAAATTTGTCGCAGTGCCGCAAATGCAGGAGTTGCCTTTTGCCATTGGGTTAGACAGAGAGGGCGAGATCAGCCGCCTGTTACCCGATACTAAAGATATGGCGACGATGATTTTACTGGATCACCGCAATATTCAGGACATCGCCTACTTCGATTCGAGTGAAGCCCTAAGCCAAGCCTTAACGAAATTGAGCGAGCAGCAGTAAGTCTTCTTCGTGGTCAATCTTGAGGGGTGTTCACCCCTCAGCTCATTTCATCCTGCTTAGAAATATGGTATTTGACTCGTTAAGATGGCGCAGGAGTCTTAAATCGGTCGTCAAATTTTACTTAGCGTTTCCCTCAGTCAATCCTTAGCGACATTAAGCTTGGTTGACGTCGTAAAAAATTCATTTTTCCTACCTCAAAAACGTCAATATTCTCTGTTGCGCTCTTGTGCATAATTATCTGTTTTAACGATGCTTTTTTTAAGTCTGTTACTGCTTAAAATTTCTCGGAATAAAAAGTTAGTTATTAAGCATAAAAATTCGTTGCGTTAAATAAAAAAATAGCGTTTACTGCGCACGTTTTTAAGACAGATAGCGAATCTTTTACCATTTGACCCAAAGGAGACTCTGGCCCAATGAGCCAATTTCAATCTATTGATGTTGCTGACTATTATGATGCTCAAACCTTCAAACGTATCGAAGAGTTTGCCAAAGATAAAGCGACCCCGTTCGTAGTGATTGATACCAGTATCATTGCGAAACAATACGATGACATGGTTAATAGTTTTCCTTATGCCGATGTTTATTATGCAGTTAAGGCAAACCCAGCGGCCGAGATCTTGACCTTATTAAAAGATAAAGGGTCAAACTTTGATATTGCCTCGATTTATGAATTAGATATGGTCACTAACGTGGGCGTAACGCCTGATCGTGTTAGCTATGGCAATACCATCAAAAAGCGTCAAGATGTGCGTGCGTTTTATGAGCGTGGTGTGCGTATGTATGCATCGGATTCTGAAGCCGACTTACGTATGATCGCCGAAGAAGCGCCTGGTTCTCGCATCTATGTGCGTATCCTGACCGAAGGCACAGACACCGCAGATTGGCCATTGTCACGCAAATTTGGCTGCCAAAATGAGATGGCTTATGAGCTGTTAGTCTTGGCGAAGGAATTAGGCTTAGAGCCCTTTGGTATTTCATTCCACGTGGGGTCACAGCAACGTGATATCGGCGCTTGGGATTCGGCGATTGGTAAAGTGAAGAGCATCTTCGATCGTTTGCGCGATGAGCACAACATCGTCCTGAAGATGATCAACATGGGTGGCGGCTTCCCTGCCAACTATATCGACAAAACCAATCAACTCGGTGTGTATGCAGAGCAAATCACCCACTTCCTGAAGGAAGATTTTGGTGATGATTTGCCACAGATCATTCTGGAGCCAGGTCGCTCGCTGATCTCTAACGCAGGGGTGCTGGTTTCTGAAGTGGTGCTTATCAGTAAGAAATCTTACACCGCATTAGAGCGTTGGGTATTTACCGATGTGGGTAAGTTTTCAGGTTTGATCGAAACCATGGATGAGGCGATTAAATTTCCCATCTTCACCCATAAACAAGGTGAGTTAGAGAAGTGTGTTATCGCGGGCCCAACTTGCGATAGCGCCGACATCATGTACGAGCATTACAGCTATGGCCTGCCGAATGACTTAGCTATTGGAGACCGCATGTACTGGTTAACCGCCGGTGCTTACACAACTACTTATTCAGCGGTGTGTTTTAACGGTTTCCCACCACTCAAGGATTACTACCTGTAATCTGTGCCAGATGGCAACAAAAAGGGCGCTTAGGCGCCCTTCGTTTTTTCCCGCGATTTCAGCTTAGCTGTGGGACTTAAGAATTTGATATATCTCTTCTTTTAAGTGGAGCTTTTTGCTCTTAAGTTCTTTCACCGCGGGATTGAAATCACTACCGACGCGTTTTTCCAGTTGTTTGATTTCCTCATCTAATTGATTGTGCTCGTCGAATTTACGTTGGAAATGAGCATCTTGAGTCTTTAAGGTGGTAATTAGCTCTCGATATTCTGGAAACATTGGCGTTCTCCTTGTCGTCTTTTATCGTGCTTTGGTCTCGTCTTAACCCTAACCTTAGGCACAATGATGAAACGTGATTTGGATCAATATTTGTCCTTCTACAGATTAATACTAAAGGTTGATTTCAGCAAACTGGCTATAAATCAATAACCTATATATTTTATATTGCTCAGTGTGGCGACTGAGTCAGATCTGGCTCACACTTAATTTTACCTAATTGACGGGTGCCGACAGAAACATCACAGATTTGCTATCTTTGTGATCAAGCTGTAATAGATTTGGTAATTTCATTACGGATGAACAATTCTTCTTGCCGATAATTCTGTGATCAAGTTAACCTTCACCGCTTCGATACTAGGTTAAAGTCGATTCAATAAGAATTTTATTATCAAAAATGAAAGGGGTTTTCACGATGGCTGATGTATTTCACTTAGGTTTGACCAAAGCGATGCTCGATGGTGCCACTTTGGCGATTGTGCCTGGCGATCCAGAGCGTGTAAAACGTATTGCCGAGTTAATGGATAATGCCACATTCCTCGCAAGCCACCGCGAGTACACGAGCTACTTAGCCTATGCTGACGGTAAGCCTGTGGTGATTTGCTCAACCGGTATTGGTGGTCCATCAACTTCTATTGCTGTTGAAGAGTTAGCGCAATTAGGCGTGAATACCTTCCTGCGTGTCGGTACTACGGGTGCGATTCAACCCCATGTGAATGTGGGCGATGTGATTGTAACTCAAGCGTCAGTGCGTTTAGATGGCGCGAGTTTACATTTTGCACCTATGGAGTTCCCTGCGGTTGCTAACTTCGAATGTACCACTGCTATGGTTGCTGCGTGCCGTGATGCGGGCGTAGAACCTCATATCGGTGTTACCGCGTCTTCAGATACTTTCTACCCAGGTCAAGAGCGTTATGACACTGTGACTGGTCGTGTGACGCGTCGTTTTGCTGGCTCAATGAAAGAGTGGCAGGATATGGGCGTGCTGAACTATGAAATGGAATCAGCGACTCTATTCACTATGTGTGCGACTCAAGGTTGGCGTGCTGCCTGTGTGGCCGGCGTTATCGTAAACCGCACTCAACAGGAAATCCCGAACGAAGCCACAATGAAACAAACTGAAGTCAGTGCGGTTTCTATCGTTGTCGCTGCGGCTAAGAAGCTACTGGCTTAATTTGCTGAAACACTCCCCTGCAAAGCGAGTGTAGTGTGCGTAATAATAAAAAAGGTGCCCAAGGCACCTTTTTTATTTTCCGTCACCACTGAGGCGACTACGTATCACTCAGATTAGAAGTGGTACTGAGCAATCACAGAATACGTGTCTTGGTCGACACCTTTCACACCGTATTTATTGGTCCACAGATCGTACTCGATACCCACAAGTAGTTTATTGGCTTTGTGGTCACCAAATAGGCTCTTACCCAAATCGTATTTCAGCTGAGGGTTGAAGTGGAAGTTTTCTTCATAGCCACTGTTATCAGTCGCAAATACCCAATCGATAAAGCCATCGAGAACGATATTGGCAGAACCCACAGGAATATCGATTCTGAAGACTGGGGTGAACTGCCAGCCATCACTGATATTGCCTGAGCTCATCGCATCGCGACGATAGGTGTTGAAGTTAAGGTAAGTAAAGTAAGGCACTGCAACATCAACCCCTAAGCCATAGAGCAAGCTATGTACTGGGCCTTCACCTTCTTCGTAGGTAAGGGCTAATGAAAGATCGGTTATAGGGCCGAATGCAATCTTTTCGCCGAGGATTTTGCTCGCGCTAAAGCGAGGTGAAATCTCTCCGTAGGTGGTGCTATCCATGCCCGTGTGGTTGCCTTTAAAGTAGATAAAATCTTGGAAGGCAAACCAATCACCGTATTTCCATGCACCAGCGGTTTCGAGTGTGACTGTCGTTTGCTTGTCCGAAGGAGCCAAGTCGTAGTCTTCGCCATAAAGGGCGGTTGCACTGAAATCCCACCACTGTACTAAGTCACCAGCAAATGCTTGAGGTGAAAGCATTAATGCTAGACATAGGCATGTCTTTTTCATTGTTATTTCCTGTTGTAGGGGTAGAGGCTAAATAAGGTTGTACTCAGTTCCTGCTCGTAAGGCAGAACCCGCAAACGGCTTAGCAGAAGCGGCTTACATTGGTGCTGGCTGAGGGCAAGGTAAAAAGTGCGGGCAATATATGCAAAAATTTACAATTATTCAAAGTTTTTTATCGAATGTTGTTGTGAAAATCACATAATCAAATTGTGGACTTTTAGTTGTTTAATCTATTGATTTTTAGTGGTTATTTTATATGTTGATACATTTTTGATGATATTTTGAGCTAACTTTTTGAATTGATTGTGCTTAATTTTAGAACAACTCAAGTCAGCTTTTGGTCGCGAGTAGACTTACTCTCTCACTATCCCAAGTTAATTGTCTTGCTGTGTTCTTTAAATCGGCGTATAAATTTATGACATATTATGTCGCATATCTATCACTCTGCTGTTATAGTGCTGCATAGGATGCTCTCATTTCAGGGGGGAATATGGAGTTTTCGAATCTGATTTTAGTCTGGTCTATTATCGGGATTATCTTGATGTTAGCCGAGCTGGTGATACCAGGAGGTATTGTCGTGCTACTCGGTGCCGCCTGTTTAGTGGTAGCTGGCGCCTTAGGGATTGGTCTAGTGGAAGGATGGGTTCAGAGTCTGACACTGTGGTTTATTTCCGCCATCGTCTTATTACTCGCCTTTCGGCAAGTCACTCAAAAATTGGTTGGTGGAGATTCCCATGTGGATAACACCGATGAAGAACTTGATATCTACAATCAAATCGCCCGTGTTAAAAAAACCATAGGTCCAGGACAAACGACAGGAAGAGTCGAGTTCCAGGGGAGCGAATGGCCCGCATTGGGGGATGGTAGTATTATTGCTGTGGGCACTGAGGTCAGGATTATCTGCCGTGAAAACATTGCCCTAGTGGTTGAGCCTGTTGATCAGGCAACGTCTCAAAACTAAAGGATGAGTCTATGTTTGTGTTTACCTTAGTCATTTTATTTGTCTTGTTTATTCTCTATAAACTGATGCTGATAGTGCCGATGCGTGAGGTGCATGTCATTGAGCGTTTAGGGAAATTTCGCACTGTACTGCAACCGGGATTCCATTTCTTAATTCCATTTTTCGACCGCGTCGCATATAAACACGATACCCGTGAGCAAGTACTCGACGTGCCGCCACAAAGCTGTATCTCAAAGGATAACACCCAGCTTGAAGTGGACGGCTTAGTGTATCTCAAGGTCATGGACGGAAAATTAGCAAGTTATGGTATTGAAAACTATCGTAAAGCCGCTGTGAATCTTGCGCAGACGACCATGCGTTCTGAAATCGGTAAGCTCACCCTCAGTGAGACCTTTTCCGAGCGTGATCGCTTAAACGAATCCATAGTGCGCGAGATTGATAAAGCGTCTGAGCCTTGGGGGATCAAAGTGTTACGTTATGAGATCCGCAATATCACACCATCGCGCCATGTGATCCATACCCTTGAAAAACAAATGGAAGCCGAGCGTCGTAAGCGCGCCGAAATCACCTTGGCCAATGCCGAAAAGGCCGCGATGATCAATATGTCAGAGGGTGAGCGCCAAGAGGCGATTAACATTTCTGAAGGCCAAAAACAGAAGCGTATCAATGAAGCTAAAGGTACGGGCCAAGAGATAGCCATTATCGCTAAGGCCAAGTCAGAAGGCATGGCGATGATTTCCCAAGCGCTAGCGGTCAATGGCGGTAACGATGCGATGAATATGCTGTTAAAAGAGCAGTTTATTGCTCAGGTCGGTAAGATCCTCAACGATGCGCAAGTCTCGGTTGTCCCTGCTGAAATGGCAAAACTCGAAGGTTTCTTCGAGGGAATGGAACAAGTCACCCAAACAGTAGGTGGCCATA
Organism: Shewanella sp.; assembly: GCF_047975355.1. GTDB lineage: Bacteria > Pseudomonadota > Gammaproteobacteria > Enterobacterales > Shewanellaceae > Shewanella. The sequence continues at coordinate 33,791 of NZ_JBKEDJ010000034.1, forward strand.
ATGCAACTAGCAAAGGAGCACGCTAATGCAAATCCCATTGAATACTGATGTCGCGGTAATGGTCATTTGGGGACTGATTTTCGCAATATTCGTGATTAAGTTGTTCCAATCCATCCGCTTAGTCCCAACTAAATCGGCTTATATTGTTGAGCGTTTAGGCAAGTACCACTCGACTTTAGATGCGGGTTTCCACACCTTAATTCCTTTTGTTGATAAAGTGGCTTATATCCATGACTTAAAAGAGGAAACTATCGACGTACCACCGCAGGAGTGCTTCTCGAGCGACGAAGTGAATGTGGAAGTCGATGGGGTGATTTATATCTCTGTTATCGACCCTGTAAAGGCCAGCTATGGCATCACAGACTATCGCTATGCGGCAATTCAATTGGCGCAGACCACTACGCGTTCAGTGATCGGCACCTTAGATCTCGATCGCACCTTCGAAGAGAGGGATGTGATTTCGGCTAAGGTAGTGGAAGTGCTCGACCAAGCGGGCGCCATGTGGGGTATTCGCGTGCACCGCTATGAAATTAAGAACATCACGCCGCCCGAGACAGTGAAAAATGCCATGGAAATGCAAGTGAATGCCGAGCGTGAGCGCCGTGCATTACTAGCAAAGAGTGAAGGTGATAAGCAGAGTAAGATCAATCGCTCAGAAGGTATTAAAGCGGAAACCGTAAACCGTTCTGAGGGTGAAATGCAGCGCCGTATCAACGAGGCCGAAGGTAAAGCGGAGGAGATTTTAACCCTGTCGCGAGCCACTGCGGAATCGATTGAGCGTTTAGCGGCGGTGATTGCCGCGCCAGGTGGTCATAACGCACTGCGGATGCAACTCGGTGAGCAGTATTTTAAGCAGCTCGATGGCTTAAGTCAGAAGTCCAGCCGTGTGGTGCTGCCAGGTAATATGGTCGATTTCGATTACTGGATGAATAGCATAGGCTTAAAAGAGAAAGATTAAGGCGCATAAACTATGCAGCGGCTTAAATATTCATAAGCTTAAGCACCCATAAACCTAAGGCCAAATAGTGATATTTGGCCTTATTTTTTGCGGTTTAGCATGGGATTTAAGATAAAGAGACTGGTTATAAAATATTGGTTTAATTGGCGCGGTGAATGGGGGACTCAATGAAGCCATCCATTGGCGTGTCGCATCATCTTCAGCCGTTATTAATAGGCCAAGCGCTCGGAAATTTCAGAGTGGGAATGGGTTTCGATAAGACGTGCAATCGTGTCTTGTTCGAGCACAGCTAAGGCCGAAATCTCGTTGTAAATCTTATCCTGAACATCTAAAGGCATGTGCACATGCTCCATATACATCCGGATGCTTAAAGCGTCACCGCTTTTGAACAGTTGGCTGAATTCAGAGGCTTCAATCTCGATTAATGCATTCATAATACTTCACCCTGAGGTTGGATTTTTGATGAGTAGACAACAGGTTTTGCTGTTACCTAAGAGATACGCCTAAGTTTGATCTAGGTCAATTAAACACCATATTAATCTTTCTTAATAAACAAATTTTCCTTTTAAAAATAGATTGTTATAAATTTGATAAAATGAAAGTGTGACATGTCTCAATGTTTGAAACGAGGTGAAAGAGGGCTATTTTCGATTTAGAGTGGCAGGGGAGAAAATAAAAAATCGCGGCGAGTGATGGCTCACGCGCCGCAATATTAAGACTCGTTTTACGAGTAGGGTTACTTAGGAATGGCTAGGAGTTGGCAGCCATTGATCCCTGCATTTTGTAGGGTGTGGCGCTTACGCTCGGCATCGCGTCTACGTTCGTAGGGGCCGAGGATAACCTTGTACCAAGTGCCAGAGGTGCCTTCAATTTGTCTGACCTGCGCCTCTAGTCCTTGGAACGCAATCACAGCCTTCATCTGGTTCGCCTGAGACTCCTGACGGAATGAGGCGCACTGTAATTGATATTGCTGTGGTGTGCGCGTGGCCACGACATCGGGAATATCCACTTCGACGTTTTTATTCTCAAGCTCGTCCAGATAGGTCCATTCTTCCTTGGGCTTGGGTGGCAAGGCGTTAGGATCTTTCTTCGGCGCTTCAACGACGGGCTTTTCTTCCTCGGGCGCAGTCACGACCACGGCTTGGCGCTCGGCCTCTTTCACCTTAGGCGTCAGAATCGTTGCCGGTTCTTTTGCCTTGGTCAGCTTCTCGGTTTTCACCTCGACAGGCGCTTCCTGCTTGGCAGTATCTTTAATGCTAAACAGAAAATAGCCAAAACCACCGACGGCAATAAAGGCAAACAGGATCAATGGGATCGGGAGCTTACGGCGAGGCGCAGCCTTTTTAGCCGCGGGTCTCGCTCGTGTTGCGCGCATAGGGCGCTGTTTCGCGCCCGCTTGCGGTCTTCTGTTGGCATAGTCACGATTGCTCATGGCTTACATCCGTTCTAGGGTTTCGATACCTAGTAGATTTAGGCCTTTTTGCAGTGTGTTGGCCGTCAGTTGTGACAGCAGTAAACGGCTATGCTTTTGCTCGTCATTATCGGCGGCAAGCACTGGGCAGGCTTCATAGAAGCTAGAGAAAGCCCCTGCTAATTCATAGAGATAACCACAAAGTACATGTGGTTGGCCCTTGTCGATCACCCGGCTTAGGATTTCACCAAACTGCGCCAGTTTGTTACCTAAGTCTTTCTCTTTTTCGTGCTCGAGTACGATCTTCGCTTGGCTTAAGTCAATATCGGTTGCACGCTTGAAGATTCCAGCAACGCGGGTGTAGGCGTATAGCAGGTAAGGCGCGGTATTGCCTTCAAAGCTCAGCATTTGCTCGAAGCTGAAGATGTAATCGCTGGTACGGTTTTTCGACAGATCGGCGTATTTGACTGCGCTGATGCCCACAACACGGGCGATTTCAGCCAGAGTCGCTTCATCCATATCAGGATTTTTGCTGCGAACCAGCTCAAGTGCACGGGTATTAGCTTCATCCAGCAGATCGACCAGTTTCACGACGCCACCGGTACGGGTCTTGAACGGGCGACCGTCTTCACCATTCATAGTGCCGAAGCCTAAGTGTTCCAGTGACATATCATTACGGACAAACTTGGCCAGCTTGGCAAGGCTAAACACTTGTTGGAAGTGTAGCGCTTGGCGTAAATCGACAAAGTACAGCACGCGGTCGGCTTTTAGCACGCTTGAACGGTAACGCATGGCGGCTAAATCGGTAGTGGCATAGAGGTAACCACCATCGGCTTTTTGAATGATAACAGGCAGTGCTTCGCCTTCTTTATTACGGAATTCTTCTTGGAAGACCACTTTGGCGCCATTGCTTTGGGTCAGTAAACCTTGGGCGTCTAAGTCTTTTACCACTTGTTCTAAATCGGCGTTATAGGCGCTTTCACCGTGCACGTCGGCGCGGGTTAAGCTCACCCCTAAACGCTCGTACACTTCGTGGCAATGGCTTAGGGAAATATCGTTAAATTCACGCCACAGTTTGTTGCAGTATTCGTCACCAGATTGCAGTTCAACCACGAGCTGACGGGCACGAGTCGCGAACTCGGCGGATTCGTCAAAACGCAGTTTGGCGGCACGGTAGAAGGTTTCGAGATCCGATAATTCTAATTGAGCTTGTTCGCCATTTTGCGCGCGCAATTCTTCCATGTAAGCCAGCAGCATACCAAACTGGGTACCCCAGTCGCCTACGTGGTTTTGGCGGATCACTTTGTGGCCTAAAAACTCGAGGGTACGCACCACGCTATCACCAATGATGGTCGAACGCAGATGGCCGACGTGCATCTCTTTGGCGAGGTTAGGTGAAGAGTAGTCCACAACGATAGTTTGTGGCGTTGGTAGCTTAATCCCTAAATGCTTATCGCTAATTGCAGCCTGTAACTGGTTCGCTAACGCGTTGTCATCAATGAAGAAGTTGATAAAACCAGGGCCTGCGATTTCGACTTTTGCCACATAGGCTGAGGCGGGGAGGTTGTCGATGATCAGCTGTGCCAATTCGCGGGGATTTTTACCCGCCGCTTTAGTTAGCATCATGGCTAAGTTGGTTGCCAGATCGCCATGGCTCTTATCCTTGGTTCGATCTACTTGAATTCGCGCCTCAAAATCCGCAGGTAAAATACCTTGTTGTTTAAAGGATTCGATAGTTTGTTCAAGTAATGATTGGATATGTGATTTCATGGATTAATTAGCTACTAACTTTAAGAATGAATACAGGGAATAACCGCGTATTTTAGCCGTTTGTGGTGACTAATTGCTATCTTCCCGATGATTTTTTATCAAATTATTGAATCACAACAGATCCTGCGGATCTCTATCCAGGCTCCAGCGGCAACGTTTGGCCTCCGGCAGCTGTTCGATTAGGGGATAAATACGCTCAAATTCTTGTTGTAATCTATGCCTGTGCTTGGCTTGAAACATCAATTGACGGCGAAACTTACCGGCTTTTCTGTCGAGTGGCGCTGGCATTGGGCCGATGATTTCAAACTCTTTATCTTGGGGCAGTAGCGCTGCAAACGCATTAAGAAAGTTATCGGCGTCCACGGCGGAGTGAGCTTCTGCGCGCACCAGCACCATGTGCCACGCTGGAGGCAGCAGCGCCATTTGCCGCTCCTTTAATTGGCTGCGGGCAAACTCGCCATAACCCCGGTGGAGCAAATCCCTCAGTATCGGGTTATCACTCTGGTGAGTTTGCAGCAATACAGTGCCGGGTTTATTGGCACGGCCAGCGCGACCCGCCACTTGGGTATAGAGCTGGCCGAAGCGCTCTGGCGCCCTAAAGTCGGCGCTAAAGAGCGCGCCATCGACATCCAGTAATCCCACTAAGGTCACATCTGGAAAGTGGTGCCCTTTGGCAAGCATTTGAGTGCCGACCAAGATCTTGTACTCGCCCTTATGAATTGCGCTTAAGTGGCTTTCGAGCGAGCCTTTAAGGCGGGTGGTATCACGATCGATTCGCACCACGGGATATTTCGGGAACTCCTGTTGCAGTGCTTCGGCGAGTTGTTCTGTGCCTATACCTTGGCCCATCAACATAGTACTGCCGCAATTGTGGCACTGCCTTGGAATGGCATATTGGTTGCCACAGTGGTGGCAGCGGATCTCGCCAAGGGATTGATGTACAGTAAAAAACGCATCGCAGCGATCACACTCGTGTAAGTGCCCACACTCGTGGCACAGCAGTGCTGGGGCAAAGCCGCGGCGGTTCAAAAACAGTAATACCTGATTCCCTGCCTCTAAATGGCTGCGGATTTCGTTGATGAGTGGCGCCGACATCCCCGCCTTGAGGGGCAGGTTTTTGATATCGATAATCCCTTGGCGTACTTTTTTCGCATTACCCGCTCGTTCTCCGAGTTGCAGATGATGATAGCGACCACTGAGGGCGTTCTGCAGGGTTTCTAACGAGGGCGTCGCCGAACCTAAAATCACCGGGATCGATTCTAAATGTCCGCGCATCACGGCGAGGTCGCGGGCGTGATAGCCCACGCCTTCTTGCTGTTTAAAGCTGCTGTCGTGTTCTTCATCTAGGATGATTACGCCGGGAAAAGCCATGGGCGTAAACAGGGCAGAGCGGGTGCCAATGATGATGGCGGCTTGGCCGCAGCGAGCCTGTCGCCAAGCTTCGAGGCGCTGGTTGTCGGTCAGCCCCGAATGCAGCACGGCCACATTGACTTTAAAGCGGCGCTTAAAACGATTAATGGTTTGCGGTGTTAGGCCAATCTCGGGTACGAGGATCAGCGCTTGCTTACCTTGCTTAAGGATATGTTCGAGTACGGCTAAATAGACCTCGGTTTTACCCGAACCGGTAATGCCCTCGAGCAGAGTGCAGTGGTATCCTTGCTGTTGGGTGAGCAGGGTGACGGCAACTGCTTGTTCCTTATTGAGTCTATGGGGGGCTTCATCGAGTTCCAGTTGGCTGCGCCAATCGAGATTGAGCTCGGCGAGTTTCTCGTGTCTGGCAATCCAGCCCTTATCCTCTAAGGTTTTGAGCGCGGCTTTATTCAGTTCTAAACTGATGACATCTTCTTGCGTCAGGCTGGTTTGCTGTAAGCGTTCGAGTAAGCGTTTCTGAGCCGGGGCGCGTTTTAATGTCTCAGGCGCAATATTGCTGCCCAGCTCTGTGATTTGCCAGTACTGAATTTTTTGCGGCGCGGCATCGAGCCCTTTACGCAGCGCCACGGGGAGCGCCTGTGTCAGCATTTGCCCTTGGCTGCAAAAGTAATATCTTGCGGCCCAGAGGGTTAATTTATAAAGCGATTCTGGCAATAAGGGCGCGTCATCAATAAACTCTATGACAGATTTAAGTTGCGTAGGTGCTAGATCGCAGCTGTCGGTGATGGCGGTGACAAGGCCAATCAGTTGCTGGCGTCCAAAGGGGACTTTTACTCTTATACCAATCTGAGGCTCTTGAGCGCTTTCCTCACCTTGCTCAGCGGTATCGACTCGATAGGTAAAGTTTTGCCGCATAGGCACAGGTAACGCAACTTCAACAAACAGTGACATATGCAGGTCGAGTCTTAAGGGAAATGAGGTTTAGTGTACTCAGCACGGCTAGCGAGGGCTAGTCCTAATGACAGTTTATCCAAGGATAGTTGAGAGTAAGTAAATGACTAAAATAGCGAAATCATTAGGACTATTCGCCTTAGTGTGTAGCGCATGTGTGCAGGCGCAAGTTTCCCATGTGAGTGTCAATAGCCGCATGTTTGAATTGGGCGCTTACCCCAAAATGCGCGTCAATGTGATCACCGATAATCAGGATATGACGCGGCTTGAATTTGCGGTGCAGCAGTCAGGCGGTGAAGAAAAACTCATGGCCGAGCAGCTTAACCGTTTCTTGGTTTTGCTAACAGGTGTGGAGGATGTGACCGACCCCAAGGCACGGCTGTTAGTGCGCGAGTATCGTGTCGACCGTTGGTATGAAGTGAAAAATCTGCCGCTGTTTGATAATGCTTCCTCTGCGACGTCTTCAGTATCGCAAGCAAAAACGGCGGTTGTGAAATCGAGTAAAGCGGCCACAGCCGAGACAAGTCAGTTGGTGGCAAGCTCTGCTAAAAGTGACAAAACCCCAGTTAAATCAACTAAGGTTGTGCAAGAGGTGAATTTAGTCACCGCTGAAGCTGATGTTGCTCCCGTTGCACCCGTCGTTGTGGCTGCGTTGACGGCAGAGGTCGCTGCTGCACCTCGCACCTCTGGATTTACTTTCCCAGAGGATAAGCCTGATGCGAAAGTATCATCCACCTCGAGTTCGTCGGTAGCGGCATCTGCTGAGGTTAAATCTGAGCCATCTAAATCTGATATGTCTACACCAGAGCCGTCGACAACAAAAGCCGCGAGAGAGCTGGCGGTTGCACAAGCGTCTGCTGATGTATCAAAAGTCGACAAGAGCAAGGCTGCGGTTGATGCGCACGAAGTTAAGGCTGCCGAAGCAACTGCAACCGAGGTTAAGGTGGTAAGTTCGACAAACGCCAATGCAACAAACTCGGGTGAGTGTATGTTGGATTATCACAACGAGACCCTATGGCGCATTGCCAATCGTTATGCCCCGAAATGGCAAGTGAGTGTATATGGCGCTATGTTGGCGATTCATGATGCCAACCCTAAGGCATTTTCGAAGAATCGAATTAACGCGTTGAAGAAAGATGCCACTCTCCATTGCCCATCGGCTGAGATACTTGCGCGCTATCCCGAAGCGCAGGCGGCTAAGACAAGTTTCGAGGATAGAGAGGCGGGGAGATAAATGTTTGCGAGCAAGTAGATTATCGTGAAAATGCTCAGATAATCTACTTGTATCCGCGTAGGTGATACTGTACTATTCTGCGCCCTAACATATCGTTATTAACTGCATGTGGTGTCCGACTTCGGGTTGGAAGAGCGACATGGCCTTACATTTGAGGTAATCCCAATGAAACCAGGTATCCACCCAGAATATGCAGTAATCACTGCAAACTGTACTTGTGGCAACGTAATCAAAGTAAACTCTACTGCTGGTAAAGACCTGCACTTAGACGTTTGTGGTGCATGTCACCCATTCTACACAGGTACACAAAAAGTTGTTGATACAGGCGGTCGTATCGACAAGTTCAACAAGCGTTTCGGTATGCTTGGCAAGAAATAATTGCATTAGCAATGTTTCTCCAAAAGGCGCCTATGGCGCCTTTTTGCTTTCTGGTTCTCTGGCACAAAATCGCTACTTTTCTATCTTTCTGGTACGACTTCACTTAAAAAAGCATCAAAGTCACTTTATGACTGCCTAAAACTGCATAAATTGACTTATTTATAGCAATTAACTATAAGATAACGCAGTTAACTATCACTATTGTAATTTAGTCAATATTTTTGGTTTTGTTAAGCGTTTTTTCATTGTTTTAGCGGGTTATGTTCGTTTGTTTTCTACAAATTTAAACAGATAATCATCCTTTCTTGGCAGAGATAAGTTTATAAAACTTGGCTTAGAGAGATAAATCTGTCGCAAAGGCGAAATTTCTCAATATCTTATTTAAAAATTTACCCAATTGGCGTATCTTACCCCGACCTGCCACACTGTTTAAATCGCCCGTAAATGAGGTGATCTTGGGTTGGTCGGCCTTACTTCCATACTTATAAATGTCGCATTTCAGGATGTTAAAATGTCAGATATTCGTCAACAAGCACTCGATTATCATGAATTCCCCGTTCCCGGTAAAACCGCAGTCTGCCTCACTAAACCTGCTGAAACGAGCCATGACCTCGCACTAGCCTATAGCCCAGGTGTAGCTGAACCGGTACGTGAAATTGCCGCTAATCCTGACAATGCATATCGTTACACCAACAAAGGTAACACAGTCGCTGTTATCACCAACGGCACAGCGATTCTGGGGTTAGGTAACTTAGGCCCATTAGCATCAAAACCCGTGATGGAAGGTAAGGCTCTGTTGTTTAAACACTTTGCAAATATCGACTCGACCGATATCGAAGTGACCCACAACACCCCTGAAGAGTTCATTAACACAGTTGCGGCTATCGCTGGCACCTTTGGTGGGATTAACCTCGAAGACATCAAGGCGCCAGAGTGCTTTGTTATCGAGCGCGAATTGATTGAGCGTTGTAATGTGCCCGTGTTCCACGATGATCAGCACGGCACCGCCATTGTGACCGCAGCGGGTATGATCAACGCCTTAGAAATCCAAGGAAAACTCATTAGTGATGCCACTTTTGTGTGTATGGGAGCGGGTGCTGCTGCAATTGCCTGTATGACCATGCTGGTTAAGTGTGGTGCAAACCGTGCCAACATTTATATGTTAGACACTAAAGGTGTTATCCATACCAGTCGTACCGATCTGAATGAATATAAAGCCTTGTTTGCTAACGATACCGGCAAGCGCACCTTGCAAGATGTGATTAAAGGTGCCGACGTATTCTTAGGTTTATCTGGCCCGAACGTGATTGGTGCCGAAGAAGTGGCCATGATGGCGGATAAGCCGGTGATTTTTGCCTGCTCGAACCCAGATCCTGAAATCAAACCTGAGCTTGCTCACACAACGCGCAGCGATTTAATCATGGGTACTGGCCGCAGCGATTATCCAAACCAAGTGAATAACGTGCTGTGCTTCCCATTCATTTTCCGTGGCGCCTTGGATGTGCGTGCATCTTGCATTAACGACGAGATGAAAGTAGCCGCAGTACATGCGATTGCTGGATTAGCGAAAGAAGAGGTACCTGCGAGCGTACTTAAGGCTTATCCAAAGGTGAGTTCATTAAGTTTTGGCCCTGAATATGTGCTGCCTAAACCAATGGATCCACGCTTGTTACCTCGTGTAGCCCGTGCGGTTGCACAAGCTGCGATTGATTCGGGTGTTGCAGCTATCACTACGCTGCCACACTATGCGGATTAAGCGCTAAGTTGATTAACAAAAAAGAGGCTAAATAGCCTCTTTTTTGTTTTTACTCTAGATTAAACTTATGCAATCTGAATTCTTTTTAGAGGCTTTGAAAACCAATCCTTGGTTGCCTTTTAGCGTATGCTACTGAATAATCTTGGCAGCATTTGTTGAACTCGTGTTAAGAGTGCACCGATAATTATAATAATCCAGCAGGATAGCGGATCGATGAAATTCACTCGAATGTTAACTACTAAATTGACCAGTTTTTGGTTAATGTCTTTGGCCGCTATCGCCTTTGTCTTTTTACTCAGCGCCATGATGAGCTTTGTGCAGTTGACCTATAAGTTTCAACAGCAGAAAGTGTCTGAGCTTGAGTCCCTACTAATTGAACATTATCAAACTCAACCCGATTGGGAATTAGAGTCTTGGTTGCCTCCGATGCTGCTAGCGTATAACGCCGTTGAATTCCGTTTAACCATGAAGAGTGAAGTGCTCTTCGCCTATCAGGGCAATGTGAATACGCAAAATGCCATGGTGTATACCCATTTGCTCGATCCTCAGTCGGGGCTCAACATGACCCTCACGCTGCCACAGCCCTTTGAGCATTACAGTGTTAGTTGGTATGAGCTGCTCATTTTAGGCGTGGGCTTGCTGGCGGTGATCGCTCTAGTGCGTTTTGGCCATGTATGGTTTTCGCAGCAGTTGGATGGTATTGAAGAACTTGCCCAGCGTAGCCGACTGATTTTGCAAGGTAAGCATGAGCAGGCTCTCGCGACCCCCGGCAATGGTAAGCCAAGACTTATCAACCGGGCCTTAACTAAGCTACTTGAAGAATTGCAGGACGCCCACAAAGAACGCGGCCGTTTCGATAAATTTATTCGCTCAAACACCTTTTTAGATGCACAAACCCGTATCGGTAATCGGCTATTTTTAAACAACCGTCTCGATGCCTTGAGTCATGACCAAGGCATGGTGGCCCATGGGGTGATTTATCTGTTGGAGATGGATGACCTCGATTTACTGCAACAGGCCAAAGGGGAGAGCGCGGTTAAAGAGTTACTCCATGCGACAGTGAACAGCATTAACTCTATTTTGCAGACGTTACCCAACAGCATTTTTGCACGCCGCTCCCATAATCAATTTGCGATTGTCGTGCCCCATGTGTCTTTGATTGAGGCAGATCAGCTCGCCAGTAAACTGCTGAAAGTCTGTTTGAGTCAACCTTTGCCCGATGACGTGGAGAATCAAGACAACTTTTACCACTTAGGCTGCGCTTACTTTACTGCGGGGGATAATGTTAATCAGTTGCTCGATGAAGCCGACATGGCCTTACGTGCCGCACAGTTACAAGGTAACAGTAATTGGTTTATGTACGATAAGGGCGCCATTGATGAAGAGTTTGCTAAAGGCTCAGTGCGTTGGCGTAGCTTCTTAGAAAATGCCTTAGTTCAAAGGCGTTTTTATCCTTTTAGTCAGCCTGTGATGGACTCTGACGGTGTTGAGCATCACAAGGAAGTCTTTACCCGGGCGCGGGATAATCAGGGCGCGTTAGTGCGGGCAACACTTTTTATTCCCATGGCCAACAAATGTGGTTTGATGCCCCAGATTGAGCGGCAGATGATTGAGCGAGTACTTTGCTTATTGGCGCAAGAGCAGCATAAAAATCAAGTTTATAGTGTGAACTTGAGCCTAGATACCTTAATGAGCCGTGCCTTTACTCAGTGGCTTAAAACCACTTTGCTCGAATATCGCCACCTGACGCCACAGCTGATTTTTGAGGTGTCCGAGGACATAGTTATCCAGCACCAAGATAAACTTAAGCCAAAGCTGGATATGATCCGTAAGATGGGGGCGCGTCTGTGTGTCGACCATGTTGGGCAGCAGGTGGTGGGCACTTACTATATTCGTGAATGCCACTTCGACATGATAAAACTGCATAGGTCGATAGTGCGACACATTCATTTACGCCCTGAAAATCAATTGTTTATTCGTAGTCTTATCGGTGGCTTGTATCGCACCGAAGTGCAAGTGTGCGCCGAGGGCATTGAAGTCTTTGAGGAATGGCAAACCCTGCAAATCCTCGGCGTGGGTATGGCGCAGGGCACCTATTTTAGTGACCCTATTGAGGTGCAATAGCGAGCATTTTTTCCCTTGCCGTATGTGATCGCTGTGGAAGAATGGGGCCGAAATGTAGGATTTCTCTATAAAATTCACAGATTAGCGGCTAAACTAGCCTGTGCCAAAATTATGACGCTAGGGATGATGGGTTTCACATTTCTCATTTTGGTGAACATTATCCTGATCCCGTTTTGGACGTTTGTTATTCGCGCTCTTATGACTCAAGCTTTAACTTTATCGGAAGACAGGCATTTTTATGGATAAAGGACTTTTTGCTCGGTTGGCCTTTTGGCGAGCCAAACAAGCTGGCTCGGCGCTCGGTGTATATGTCTGTGCCGATAAGCTATGGGTCTATGCACCCGCGACTGAAAGTCTTGCAGAACAATGGGTTTCCTATGAACTGCAACAAAACCAATGGCAACAGGCCTTTGCCAAACTTGCCAATGCCTTTCCCCATGCCTCCTTACAAATTGTCCTCGGCAGTGGCCGTTATCAATTGCTTGTGGCCGATAAACCCAATGTCGATAGTGACGAATTATCCCAAGCTTTGCTTTGGTCTATCAAAGACATGGCCACTATCCCTGTGCCGCAGATTCACTTGGATTATTTTGAGTCCCCCCTGCCGAGCAATAAACTGAATGTGGTCGTGGTCGATAAAGACAACTTACGTGCTATGGTGCAAGCCATCAGCGATCAGGGCTTAAGTGTGCTAGGCATTAGCATCGAAGAATTAGCCATGACCAACCTGTTTAACGATAATAATCAGGCGCGATTAGTGGTGAGCCATCACACAGGACAAGAGTTGCTGTTAACCGTGGTCAAACAGGGCCAGCTCTATATGCAGCGCCGAGTGCGGGGGTTTAGTGAACTCGATAAGGCCGAAGTAGATGAGTTGAATTACGGCTTGGCGGATAACTTAAGCTTAGAAATACAGCGGTCTATGGATTACTTTGAGAGTCAACTGCGTCAGCCTCCAGTCGCGTCAATTGAATTATTTGCCGACGGCGCCGTGGATGCCTTGGCTAAGTTAGTATCGGCTAATTTTAACCAAGCCGTTAATGTCGTGAATAAGCGTGCCGTGGGCGCGAGCATGGCGGGATTAGCCTTTAGTGAACTTTCACGAGGTGCCGAGTGATAAAATCGAGAGTCAATCTATATTCTGCGGCATTATTACCCCCAAAGCAGACTTTAACCTTCGCGAAATTAATGACTTATACCTTAGGCTTGGTACTGGTCTGCGCCATACTCGCGGCCTTTAGTTATTGGCAATCGGCCGAGTCTCAGCGGGCGCTAAGCCAAGCTTCTACGCAAAAACAGCAATTCGATCAACAAAAGGCGGAGCTTGAGGCACAAATTGCCACCCGTAAACCCGATCCGGAGTTAGTCGCGCGCGTCGAGTTAGAGTCACAGCAGCTCGAGTTAAAACAATTATTAATGAGCGAATTAGCACTGCGTTCGTCCCTCACCAGCCGAGGCTTTGCACCTGTGTTGAAGGATTTGGCTATGGTGGCCGATGCGAGTGTTTGGCTGAACCATATTGTGATTAACGAGCAGCACTTTATGTTTGAAGGCTTTGCCGATCATCCGCAGAGCATTCCACAGTGGGTGGGTAAGTTGAAGACCACCAATACCTTAAAAGGTCAGGCTTTTTCGTCTATGACCATGGATCGTGGCGAGGATAAACCGCTGGCTTTCACACTGACGAGTGAGACCCCAGAGGAGCGCACGCGATGAAAGCCCAATTTGAACAGTTAGCGCAAAAGTTTGATGCACTCAGTCAGCGTGAGCGGGGGCTTATTACTGTCGCCGTGTTAGTGCTGGTCGCTATGTTGGCCTATATGCCTATCGAGTCGTTTTGGAAACAACAGTATTCGACGGCGCTGCAATTGAAGGCGTTAGAGCAAGAAAATAAGATCTCGGTGCAACAGATTGATTTATATCAGCAGCGATTGGCTATGGACCCTAACCAGGACTATCGCCAGCGTTTAAACATGTTGCAGCAACAGAATCAAGAGATTGATGCTCAGCTCAACGAGCAGATGGTCGATATGGTGCCCGCCGATTATATGCCTGAGCTGCTGGGTAATCTGCTTGGGCAGGTTCAAGGCATTAAATTACTTAAGTTTACCTCGGTTGCGCCCGTGCCACTCCTTGCCGTGGGCGAAGAGAAAAAGCTCAATCTCTACAGCCATGGAATACGCATGAGCTTGGAGGGGGATTATTTCTCCGTGCTGCGTTTTGTTGAAGCGGTAGAGGCCATGCCCGACAAACTTTATTGGAAACGACTCGACTATAAAGTGGCCGATTACCCTAAAGGGAAAATCGATATCGAGCTATATACCTTGAGTATTAATAAGGACTTTATCAGTGTTGCTAAATAAGCCTTATATTTTCATCGCATTATTGGGGATGTCGGCCCAAGTGTCGGCTGAAAGCTTAAGGGACCCCACTTTGCCCGGTAAAGGTTATCCGGCCGCTGGCGCCGTGACTCAGAACCAAAATCAAGCCCTAGTGCTCAATAGCATCGTCAGCTCGGGCAACACGGCCTATGCCGTAATTAATAATAAAATTGTGTCCGTGGGAGACAGCATCCAAGGGGTCAAAGTGGTGCGTATCACCCCCTCGTCGGTGTCTTTGTCTGACGGACGGAAATTAGCATTATTTCAAGCAATAATAGAGAGATAGGGAATAACACTCAGATGACTGCCATTAAATATATTACACCTCTACTCTCACTTTGCCTTGTGGCTTGCCAAACCACGGATAGACCACAACCCGTTGCCTCAAAGGAAGCACTGGCCGCCTCGATGCAAACCGCGACTCAACCGCCCCCTCCACCACCAGCCACTATGCCAGATGCGGTGCAGCGCGAGCTGAACGCCAATGCCATGATGGGCGGTTTAACCCCGCCGATGGAGACTGAGCGTCGCATCGATGTGTCAGCCCACGATGTGGATGCCAGAGTGTTTTTCCCCAGTCTAGTGCAGGGCACGCCGTTTAGTGTGGCCGTGCATCCCGATGTGCAGGGCACGATTTCATTGTCACTAAAGGGCGTGACCCTGAGTGAAGCTATTCAAGTGGTGGAAGATATTTATGGTTATGAGGTGAGTCGTGAAGGGCGCATCCTGCGCGTATTCCCTGCTGGCATGCGGACCGAGACTTTCCCGTTAAATTACTTATATATGGAGCGTGATGGCCTGTCGTTGACCTCAGTAAGCTCGGGCCGGATCTCCGACAATAACAACTCGAATAACAATAACTCCAATAGCAACTCCAACAACGGAAACTTTGGCAACAATAGCGACAATAACAATTCCAACAACGGCAATTATGGCAACAATAACAGCAGCGATAGCACTAACGGCACCTTTATTCGCTCGCGCACTAAGACCGATTTTTGGGGCGAGTTGAAAGAAACCTTAAGCGCTATCATCGGCGATACCAGCGGTGGTCGTCAGGTGGTGGTGACGCCGCAAGCTGGTTTAGTGACTATTCGTGCCTATCCTAATGAGCTTCGCCAAGTACGTGCCTTTTTAAATTCCGCAGAAAGCCATCTGCAACGCCAGGTGATCCTCGAAGCGAAGATCCTCGAAGTCACTTTATCTGATGGTTATCAGCAAGGTATTCAGTGGGAAAATGTGCTGGGGCATGTGGGAAATACCAATATTAATTTTGGCACCTCTGCGGGCGCGGGCTTGAGCGATCAAATCACCGCTTCTCTTGGTGGAGTGACTTCCTTAAGCATTAAAGGCTCGGATTTCAATACCATGATTAGCCTGCTCGATACCCAAGGCGATGTGGACGTGTTGTCCAGTCCAAGGGTCACGGCATCGAACAACCAAAAGGCGGTGATCAAAGTCGGCACCGATGAATATTTTGTGACTGACGTGTCATCGACCACAGTGGCGGGCACTACGCCTGTGACTACGCCTCAGGTGGAGTTAACACCCTTCTTCTCGGGCATAGCCTTGGATGTGACACCGCAAATCGATAAAGACGGCAATGTGTTACTCCATGTTCATCCTTCTGTTATCGATGTTAAAGAACAAACCAAGGACATTAAGGTCAGCAGCGAATCCTTAGAGCTACCGCTGGCACAGAGCGAGATCCGCGAATCCGATACCGTTATCCGCGCGGCTTCGGGCGATGTGGTGGTGATCGGTGGTTTGATGAAGAGCGAGAATACCGAGGTGGTTTCTCAAGTGCCGCTACTCGGTGATATTCCACTTGTTGGCGAATTATTTAAAAATCGCAGCATGCAGAAGAAGAAAACCGAGCTGATTATTATGCTAAAGCCGACTGTAGTGGGTAATGATACTTGGAAAAACGAGTTAGAGCGTTCTAAGACCTTACTCGACCGTTGGTATCCAGAAAATAAGTAAGCTTTCATGTATTTGAAGCACTTTGGACTCAGCCAAACGCCATTTTCGTTAACACCTAATACCGGATTTTTTTTCGGGTTATCCCCGCACGTAGAGGCGCTGCAAGTGTTGCAGACCGCCCTACAAACCGGGGAGGGCTTTATTAAAGTCACCGGCGAAGTGGGCACGGGCAAAACCTTAATCTGCCGTAAGTTGATTAACGAGCTGCCGCAGGGCTTCCATTGTGCGTATCTTCCCAATCCTTATCTCAGCCCCGCCGAGCTGCGCTGGGCGGTAGCCAATGAGCTTGGGTTAAAGTACACCAGCGACATTGACCAGCAGCAACTCACCGGACTTATCCAGCAACAATTACTCGCCCTGAGCGCCCATGGGCACGCCATCGTATTGGTACTGGACGAAGCACAGGCCTTGCCCGATGAAAGCCTCGAAGCGCTGCGGCTCTTTACCAATCTTGAAACCGAGAGTCGTAAACTGTTGCAAGTGGTGCTCTTTGGTCAGCCCGAATTAGATGAGCGATTAAAGCGCCAAGCCTTTAGACAACTGCGGCAACGCATTACTTTTAGCTACAGTCTGCGGCCGTTAACCTGGGATGAAACCGATGCCTACATTCGTTACCGCCTTGCGGTGGCAGGGTATGCGGGACAAGCGTTATTTGGCCCTAAGCTCACTCGCAAGATTGCCGCGGCATCACGTGGCATTCCCAGATTGATCAACATTTTAGCCCACAAAGCCTTGATGCTCAGTTTTGGCGAAGGGGCAACGCAAGTGCATATGTCCCACATTAAGGACGCGATACAAGATACCGAAGATGTCAGTCGCGGCTCGCAAAAGTTGCCGACCTATATTGCGATCGCACTGATAGCATGTGCAGTGGCTATTGGGGCATTGTTGGTTTCTGGCGTTAACCTGCAACAGTTGTGGGGAGGCGTCGCATGAGCGTAATCAATAAGATGTTGCAGGATCTCGATAAGCGCCAGCAGGGGCACACTTTCAGTAATGTTGCTGTGCATCAGGCGCAGTATTTAGGGCGTCCAAATACATCGCGCAAATGGTTAGCTATCAGCTTAGTGTCACTGCTTGTGGGTGGTTTGTCGGTTTATGCCTTTCAGGCTATGCACGACTCAAGGAGCCTCGCGGATAACGGTACAAATCCTGTGGCGAGTACGCAAACTCAGCCGGATAAAGCAAGTCCACAGGCCGATGTTCGCCTAGAGGAAACGGTAAAGACTACGCCGACTGAGCCAAGTGCTGAGGCGGCGCAAGCGAGTCCGTCGTCAACAGACGCTCCAGCAAAAGATATGTCAGCGTCAGCCCCAAGTGTTGCTCAACCTCCCCGTGTTAACGCTGCACCCGTTGAGCCAAAGAGCGAACAGGTAACAGAGTCGGTTGCGGCTAAAGCCAATCAAGCAAAAATTAACGCAAGCCAGAGTGAAGTTAAACTAACCCAAACAGAGGTCAGAGCGAGTGAGCAGGCCGCGTCTGTTGTGACTAAAGCTTCGTCCCAAACTTCGCCAACAGGGCAAATGGCGGTCATGGAAGTCATACTTTCACCAAACCAACTCGCGCAAAAGCAGTTAGTGTTGGCGGCAGACGCCGAAAAGCAAGGTCAGTTGCTTAAGGCTATGGATTACTATGCTAAAGCGCTCAAGCTCGATCCGAGCTTACATGAGGAGCGAAAACAACTAGCGGCGCTGCACTATGGCCAAGGCGAGCTTGCTCAAGCGGCCGAAGTGTTAGCGCAGGGACGATTGCTTTATCCGCAAGAGTTTGAATTTGCTTTGCTATTGGCCAGGGTGCAACATGCTATGGGTGAGACAGATTCGGCTCTTGCTAGCCTTGCTCAAATCCCCGATAGCCATAACTTGGCGCGACAAAAGTGGTTAGCACAAACGGATTTAGCCCAAAAGCAGGGGCAATTTAGCTTGGCTGAACAGGTTTATCGCAAGTTATTGCTGCAGGAGCCGCAGCAGGCGAAATGGTGGATGGGATTAGCCTACGCCCTCGATTCGCAGCAGCAATTCGGCCCCGCTAGTCAGGCCTATCGCACCGCCTTAAGTTATGCAGGCCTGTCGACCCAAGCCACGGCTTTTATTGAACAACGTTTACAACAACTAGGAGATAGCCAATGAAACCCAGATTAAAGATGCGTTTGGGCGATCTGTTAGTTCAAGAATCGATTATTACCGAAGAGCAGCTACAACAAGCCTTAGGTGAGCAGCGTAAGACAGGGCATAAACTCGGCCGCACCCTGATTGAGCTGCGCTCTATTACCGAAACCCAATTACTGCAATTTTTGTCGCAGCAGTTAAATTTGCCGCTGCTGGATATCAGCAAACGCCCCATCCCAGCCGAAGTGGTAAGCCTTATTCCTGAGGTGCAAGCTCGGCGTTTTCGCGCACTTGCGGTCGAAGATAGGGACGACACTGTATTGGTCGCAATGAGCGACCCGGCAGACTTACAGGCGCTCGACCATTTAGAAATTTTAATCGCACCGAAAAAGCTCAGTGTCGCGGTCGCACCCGAGCAACAATTACTGCAAGCCTTCGATAACCTGTATCGCCGCACCGACCAAATCGCGCAAATCGCCGGTAAGCTCGAAGAGGAATATGCCGCAGATCAAATGTTTGATCTGGCGAGCCTGACTTCGAGCGATAGCGATAATGAAACCACAGTGGTTAAGCTGCTGCAGTCGATTTTTGAAGACGCGGTGCAAATGCGTGCCTCGGATATTCATATTGAGCCCGGCGAAAAGGTGCTGCGGATCCGTCAACGTATCGATGGTCAGTTACACGAGACCATTCTAAATGAGGTCAATATTGCTGCGGCTTTAGTATTGCGCCTTAAGCTTATGGCTGGGCTGGATATTTCTGAAAAACGTCTGCCGCAGGACGGACGTTTCCATATGGAAATTAAAGGCCACAAGATTGACGTGCGTATGTCGACCATGCCGATTTACCACGGCGAATCTGTGGTGATGCGTCTACTCGACCAATCCGCAGGCTTGTTGACCTTAAACGAAACTGGGATGCCGCCGCATATTTTGGCGCGTATTCGTAAGCAGATTAAACGTCCTCACGGCATGTTGCTGGTGACTGGGCCTACGGGTAGCGGTAAAACCACCACCTTGTATGGCATCTTAAGTGAGCTCAATACTGCGGATCGCAAAATTATCACGGTAGAAGATCCGGTCGAATACCAATTGCCAAGGATCAACCAAGTTCAAGTTAACCATAAGATTGGACTCGATTTTTCGAACGTGCTGCGTACCACCTTGCGTCAAGACCCGGACATCATCATGGTCGGTGAGATGCGCGACCAAGAAACGGTGGAGATTGGTCTTAGGGGCGCACTTACAGGTCACTTTGTGTTATCCACATTGCACACTAACGATGCGGTGACTAGCGCGCTTCGTTTGCTCGATATGGGCGCCGCCAGTTACTTAGTGGCGAGTGCGCTAAGGGTGATTATTGCCCAGCGCTTAGTGCGCCGCGTTTGCCATAACTGTGGCGTGGAATATCAGCCCACAGCGCAGGAAAAAGCCTGGTTGAATAGTGTGAGTCGTCAGGATTTTTCATCGGCCAAGTTCCGCATTGGTACTGGGTGTCAAAGCTGTAACGGCAGTGGTTATCGCGGCCGTATCGGTATTTTTGAGATCCTCGAATTGGACGAAAAGATGATAGATGCGATGCGTACCGGTAATCCACAGGATTTTGCCCGTGCGGCACTGCAAAGCCCGAATTTTACCCCGCTTGCCGAGTCGGCACTGCAATATTTGAGCGAGGGCATGACGACCATTGAAGAGGTGGCTAAGCTTGTTGAGGATGTGAGTGAGTCACAGGTGCCACTCTCACGGGATATTATCAGTCAGCAAGGCGTTGAGGCGTAATTATGCCGGTTTATCAATACCGTGGACGCAGTGGACAAGGTCAGGCCGTAACGGGGCAGCTCGATGCCACCTCCGAAAGTGCCGCCGCCGATCTGCTGTTATCCCGTGGCATTATCCCGTTAGAAGTCAAAGTCGCGAAGGAAGCCAAGTCCTTTACGCTGGCCCAGTTGTTCAAACGCAAAGTCGGCTTGGATGAGCTGCAAATTTTTACCCGGCAAATGTATTCGCTAACGCGCTCGGGGATCCCAATTCTGCGGGCCATTGCTGGCTTATCTGAAACCGCTCATTCCCAACGGATGAAGGATGCGCTGAATGATATTTCAGAGCAGTTAACCGCGGGGCGTCCGCTGTCATCGGCCATGAACCAACATCCAGATGTGTTCGATTCTCTTTTTGTTTCTATGGTTCATGTAGGGGAAAACACCGGTAAGTTAGAGGATGCTTTTATACAGCTCTCGGGTTATATCGAACGTGAGCAGGAAACTCGCCGGCGGATTAAAGCTGCGATGCGTTACCCCATATTTGTATTGATTGCCATCGCGTTGGCCATGGTGATTTTAAATATCATGGTGATCCCGAAATTTGCCGAGATGTTTGCTCGCTTCGGTGCCGACTTGCCTTGGGCGACTAAGGTGTTAATCGGCACATCAAACTTATTTGTGAACTACTGGCCTTTAATGCTGGTTATTTTACTCGGGACTATTATCGGGATCCGTTACTGGCACCATACAGAAAAAGGTGAGAAACAATGGGACCAGTGGAAATTACACATCCCAGCCGTGGGCTCGATTATTGAGCGTTCGACACTATCCCGTTATTGTCGCAGTTTTTCGATGATGCTCAGCGCTGGGGTGCCGATGACGCAGGCGCTTAGTCTGGTCGCCGATGCGGTGGACAATGCTTATATGCACGACAAAATTGTTGGGATGCGCCGCGGCATTGAGTCTGGCGAGTCCATGCTGAGGGTATCGAATCAGAGTAAATTGTTTACGCCACTAGTATTGCAAATGGTCGCGGTAGGCGAAGAAACCGGACAAATTGATCAACTGTTAAATGATGCCGCCGATTTTTACGAAGGTGAGGTCGACTATGATCTTAAAAATCTCACCGCTAAGTTAGAGCCGATTTTGATTGGCATTGTAGCTGCGATCGTGTTGGTGTTGGCTTTAGGCATTTATCTGCCGATGTGGGATATGCTCAACGTAGTCAAAGGCGGGAAGTAATGCCGAGTCGAGAATTTAACGTTATTAGGATCAAATAGATGCAGAGCCAGCAGAAGGCAGAAAGCGATCTATTACGGGTTTATGGGCGACTCGTTAGCCTGACCTTGATCCTGATTATTCTCGCGGTGATTGGATTTAAATATTTTGCGACTATGCCACAACTTGCCGCCCGTAATGTGGAGTTAGAACATACTCGCTTCTTAAATGTGTTGGCTATGGTGCGTTCCCAATGGCTTTCCCTTGGCAAACCACAAGAAATGCGACTAGATTGGGAAGTGTTTAGCGAGCAAAGTGCAAATAATGAGCAAACATCTGTGCTCATGAATGCGCAGGGCTGGCCACAACCTAGCCATCTTGATGACCAAAGTTGTCAGGTATTATGGCATCATTTAATGGGCCAAGGGGCGGGTGACGAATCCCTTATCGGCTCGTATTTTGCTAAAGATAATAGCTGCCGTTATCGCTCAAAAAATGGGGACAGTATCGGCTATCAACTCTACTCTGGCAGGGTCATTTTTTTGACGTCTTCCTAAAATATTGTTAAGTAACGGGCTTTTTTAAACTGATTTAGCTGTTAGAATGGACTTTCATCAAGATAGGGAGAGACTAATGAAGACTAAGCAAGATGGTTTTTCATTGATTGAACTGGTCATAGTGATCGTAATTTTGGGTCTGTTGGCCGCCACCGCGATCCCTCGTTTTTTAAATGTCACCGATGATGCCGAAGATGCCAGTGTGGACGGAGTCGCGGGTGGTTTATCCACCGCAGTGAGTTTTGTTCGTTCACAATGGGAAGTCGATGGTCGCCAAAATAGCAGTGTGATTCTAGATGGCACTGCAGTATCCCTCGACCCGCGTTTTGGTTATCCAACGGGTGCCTCTGGCACCGATGCGACTGCGATGACGGATGCAAGCTGTCAGCAGGTATTCAATACTGTATTGCAAAGTGCGCCGCGTAACGTGCTTTATTCGCAAGATGCGCGCAATCAACGTTATACAGTGCGCGTTATCGATGGTGCGGGCGGAAGTTC
>NZ_JBKEDJ010000013.1:0-233272 GCF_047975355.1 Shewanella sp.
CCCCAAAAACTGAGAAACATGAAATGATGGCTGGGGTACTAGGATTCGAACCTAGGTATGCCGGGATCAAAACCCGGTGCCTTACCGCTTGGCGATACCCCATCACTAACTTGTTTCATACATCCGCTAACGCCGATGTTTAAAATAATGGTACGGGAAGAGAGACTTGAACTCTCACACCTTTCGGCACCAGAACCTAAATCTGGCGTGTCTACCAATTTCACCATTCCCGCACTGCTTCAAGTTGACATCCTGAATTGATGCTAGCAAACGCTAGGATAACGAAATGGTAGCAATGGCGGGACTTGAACCTGCGACCCCAGCATTATGAGTGCTGTGCTCTAACCAGCTGAGCTACATTGCCACTTCGTTATTGCGCGCCCCTCGTAGCGAGGAACGGGGCGTATTATGCTTATTCGAGGTATCGAGGTCAACAGCTTTTTTTCGCTATTTTCCTTGAGGCAAACCGTTCGGCTATTACTTCACCAAACTGAGCAACAGATGCGCTAAATCGACCTCTGTTGCCCGTATTTTGCCTTACTTTCTAAAGCTTAGCCCTTTATCAAACCCGTTATACGTTAAACAGGAAGTGCATTACATCGCCGTCTTGAACAATGTATGTCTTGCCTTCTACACGTAACTTACCCGCTTCTTTGGCGCCTGCTTCACCTTTATAGGCAATAAAGTCATCAAATGCCATAACTTGAGCACGAATAAAGCCACGTTCGAAGTCGGTGTGGATCACGCCCGCAGCCTGTGGCGCGGTTGCACCCACAGAGACAGTCCAAGCGCGCACTTCTTTTACACCCGCAGTGAAGTAAGTTTGCAGGTTTAGTAACTGATAACCAGCGCGAATAACGCGATCTAAGCCTGGCTCTTCTAAACCTAAGTCAGCCATAAACTCATCACGCTCTTCGGCTTCCATTTCGGCCAGTTCTGATTCAATCGCCGCACACACTGACACCACAATGGCATTTTCCTTTTCAGCAATGGCACGCACTGCATCTAAGTGTGGGTTGTTTTCGAAACCATCTTCAGCCACGTTAGCGATGTACATGGTTGGCTTTAAGGTTAAGAAGTTTAAGTAAGCAACCGCTTCTAATTCTTCCTTAGACAGCTCCATAGAACGCAGCATATGGCCTTCATCGAGGATGGGACGCATCTTCTCGAGTACATCCACTTCAAATTTAGCGTCTTTATCGCCGCCCTTAGCACGTTTTTGTTGGCGGATCACCGCACGCTCTAAGCTGTCTAAGTCGGCTAATGCCAATTCAGTATTGATAACTTCGATATCGCGCGCAGGGTCAACACGGTTAGCCACGTGGACAATGTTGTCATCTTCAAAGCAGCGCACCACGTGACCGATAGCATCGGTTTCGCGGATATTGGCAAGGAACTTGTTACCTAAACCTTCACCTTTAGACGCGCCCGCCACTAGACCAGCAATATCCACGAATTCCATGGTGGTTGGCAGTACACGTTGCGGATTTACAATTGCCGCCAACGCGTCTAAGCGTGGATCCGGCACAGGTACTACGCCAGTGTTTGGCTCGATGGTACAAAACGGGAAGTTTGCCGCTTCGATGCCAGCCTTAGTTAACGCATTAAAAAGCGTTGATTTACCTACGTTAGGAAGACCAACAATGCCGCATTTAAAACCCATATTCTTACCTTTCTCTCGATGATAGGCTGGCGAGTCACACTCACCAGCAAGTTTATAGTCACCCTGCCCTTAGGCAGTACATTGATTAATTCTATTGTCCTTGTGTTCGCCGTCCTTTCTCAGGCCGCGAGCACAGGGCTTACTCCGCTTTAAAGGAGTGTAAGCGAGTCATGGCTTTCACCATGTCCTCTTTAAATAGCACTTCAGTGGAACGGACGGCTTCATCTACAGCGGCGTTGATCAGCTCTTGTTCTTTGGCTGGCGCCTTACCCAGTACGTAACCACTTACTTTATTCTTATCGCCAGGATGGCCAATCCCAATCCGTAAACGGTAGAAGTTTTTATCATTCGCCAGTTTAGCAATAATGTCTTTTAAACCGTTATGGCCACCATGACCGCCACCGAGTTTAAATTTAGCCACACCTGGCGGCATATCCAACTCATCGTGGGCCACCAAAATTTCTTCAGGAGTAATACGGAAGAAATTCGCTAAGGCCCCCACGGCTTTGCCGCTTAAGTTCATATAGGTAGTTGGGATCAGCAAACGCACATCTTTGCCATGCAATACAGCTCTGGCGGTGAGGCCAAAATACTTGCTATCCGGCACTAAGCTGACGCCACAGATGCGGGCCAATTCTTCCACATACCAAGCGCCCGCATTATGGCGAGTCTGCGCATATTCGGCGCCCGGATTGGCAAGACCTACGATTAATTTAATTTCGCTCATGACACTCACTAATGGCACTCAATACTGCGTTAATTGGTCGCTGGCAAAGCGCACAGGGACGACCATCTTGAGTTAATAATGCCGCTTATGCTCGTTAAAAACGCGGCATTTTAGCACTCAATGCGTAAGTCAACAAATGCCGAGTGAGTCAGCACTCACGATGTGGCCTAATTGAGCCCCATCGCATACTTCAGCACGGTTCGCTTGATGGGAGAATTAATATTGGCCAGTTTTAACGCGCCGTTACGCAGTAATTTAAGTGGCAGAATGTCATTACTAAAGCCTGCGTAAAACACATCCATGGTCGTCATCATCAGTTGATTATCGCGATAACGTTCAGCTTGATAGGCTTTTAATACCTCTGTTGACCACCAAGGTTTATCCTCGGTTAATGCAGTCTTGATGACCGCCAGTAAGGCTTCGACATCTTTAAAGCCGAGGTTAACCCCTTGGCCGGCCAACGGATTAATGGTATGCGCCGCATCCCCTAAGATCACCACATTCGGCTTAAAATAGGTTTTCGCATGGCGGCGGGTGAGCGCGAAACTGCCCTTAGCTTCGACGGTAAAGTCACTGTCCAAACGAGCGGGAAAATGCTGGCGGATTTGATCGGCAAGCTGCTTATGATTCAACTGCATTAACTGTTTAATCCGATTGGCATCGTCATACCAAACCAAAGAAGCATGATTGCCGGGCAAAGGTAACAAAGAACGCGGCCCCTTAGGGGTAAATTGCTGCCAGGTGACATCTTGCTGGCCTTGGGCGGTTTGGATATTGATCAGCATTGCCGATTGAGCATAGTCCCACCCCGAAATACCAATCCCCGCCCATTGGCGTACCTGCGAGTTCGCACCATCGGCCCCAATAAGTAGTTTTGCCTCAAGGATAAGCCCTGATTGTAAGTGCACGCTAACACCGTCAGCGATACGGACAAATGTCGCCACTCGCTCAGGGCAAAACAATTTAATCGCATCCCATTGCTGCATTTGCTCCCACAGGGCAAGTTGCACCAAACGGTTTTCAACAATATGTCCTAAATGACTCGCGTCAATTTGTGAACTATGGAATTGAGTAATGCAGCCATCAAGCTCCCAGGTTTCTAACCCCAGATAAGGCACATTACGCATCTTAAGCAGACTCTTTAGCGCGCCTAATTGTTCGAGTAATTGTTCAGAGGCCACACTGATAGCCGATACACGCACATCTAATACCTGCTCGGGGGAATAAGCTTCGGGGGCGAATGATTCAATCACGGCCACCTGCAATCCTTGCTTCGCCAGCCCTATGGCCGTCGCCGCTCCCACCATGCCGCCACCGACTAAAATCACATCAAATACTTGAGTGTCTGAGGTTGTCTTTGCTGGCTGCTGTGTTTGGCTCATCACTTGGCTCATCTTAGTTACCACTCTTTACTATTCTTTCCATTTATCTGGCGCACTTTATCTCGGCTAAAGCACATCATTCTTATCACTGACATTGTTAAAAGCATGTCAATTTTTGCTCAAAGGTGAGCAAATGTTGCTAGAGGGGCATTTGCTCACAGTTGCTTACAAAGGCGAGTTTCCCAAGCCCCTAAACCCGTTACACTCTAAGACATCCCGCGGGAATTTAAGGCTGTCAGCGGGGTTAAACCGATTAGCCTCTCACTTAGCGAGCCCTAGCCGTTCGGGACGAGTTACCAGTGAATCCACCTTAAATTGTTAGTGAGGATGTCATGAAAACACTCATCCACTTGCAGATAGCCAGTAGTCTACTTATTTGCAGCGCGATCCCATTTAGTTATGCCTTGGCCGCAACACCAACGATGGAAACTATCACCGTCAGTTACCGCGATCCCGTCGATTATGCCCTATATATACATACCACGGAAATGTTGAGCGTATTTCGACTCGAAATCCGTGAAGACATTAGCATTCAAGCCCGTAATAGCTTATTAGAAATGGCAAATGCCGCCCAATTTAACCAACCATCGCTCGCGCAAAATCAGCCAACCGAGATAAACCTAGCTTCTTTGTGGGTATCACAATCTCAGGGCGTTAGCGAGTAAAAATGTGGACAAAGCTGGTCAGCAGCCATAACTGCGGGTAAAATGTCGCGCTATTTTGACTGGGCGGTCTGTTGGCCTTTTTACAGGACAACGACGGCTCGGGACTCTTTTTACAGGGCAGCGTAGGGCAACACAACTGATGAGCAAAAAACTCCATATTAAAACTTGGGGCTGTCAAATGAATGAGTACGACTCATCCAAGATGGCGGATCTTTTAGGCGAATACCAAGGTTACACCTTAACTGAAGAAGCAGAAGAAGCAGACATTCTACTGCTAAACACTTGTTCTATCCGCGAAAAAGCGCAGGAAAAAGTGTTCCATCAGTTAGGTCGTTGGAAGACCCTCAAAGATAAAAATCCCGATCTGATTATTGGGGTTGGTGGTTGTGTTGCATCGCAGGAAGGAAAAGCGATCAAAGACCGCGCTCAATGTGTCGACATTATCTTTGGCCCACAGACATTGCACCGTCTGCCAGACATGATCGACCAAGTGCGTCGTGGCGAAAAGGCCGTGATCGACGTGAGCTTCCCTGAAATCGAGAAATTTGACCGTCTACCAGAACCGCGCGCCGAAGGCCCAACGGCGTTTGTCTCTATCATGGAAGGTTGCAGCAAGTACTGTTCATTCTGCGTGGTACCTTATACCCGTGGTGAAGAAGTCAGCCGTCCATCGGACGATGTCATCCTCGAGATTGCCCAACTGGCAGAACAAGGTGTGCGCGAAGTAAACCTGCTCGGTCAAAACGTTAACGCTTACCGTGGCGCAACCCACGATGGCGGGATCTGTACCTTTGCCGAGCTATTACGCTACGTTGCGGCTATCGATGGTATCGACCGTATCCGCTTCACTACCAGTCATCCGATTGAATTCACGCAGGACATCATCGACGTTTACGAAGATACCCCTGAATTAGTCAGCTTCCTGCACTTACCTGTGCAATCAGGTTCTGACCGCATTCTGACGGCAATGAAGCGTGGCCATATGGCGATTGAGTACAAGTCAATCATTCGCCGTTTACGCAAAGCCCGTCCTGATATCCAAATCAGTTCCGACTTTATTATTGGCTTCCCAGGCGAAACCAAAGAAGACTTCGCCGACACCATGAAGCTGATTGAAGATGTGGCATTTGACCACAGCTTTAGCTTTATCTATAGCGCGCGCCCTGGTACACCTGCGGCAGATTTACCTGATGACGTTGATATGGAAGAGAAAAAACAACGTCTGGCGATTCTGCAGGACCGTATCACTCAACAAGCCATGCGCTACAGCCGCCATATGATGGGCACTGTACAACGTATTCTGGTTGAAGGCCCATCGGTGAAAAACCCCATGGAGCTGCGCGGCCGCACCGAAAACAACCGTGTAGTGAACTTCGAAGGTCTACCAAAGCACATTGGTAGCTTTGTGGATGTTGAAATTGTCGACGTTTACACTAACTCACTGCGCGGTAAATTTATCCGCGGTGAAGATGAAATGGATCTGCGCCGCAACCTGCGCCCATCGGATATTCTGGCGAAACACAAACAGGATGACGATCTCGGTGTGACACAATTTAAACCTTAAGGGTTTAAAATTTAGCGAGTAGCACCTATATCAGGGCGACATGGTTAGTTAACCTCAGTGTCGCCCTTTTTGTTTTGTGTACTTTTGCCTTCTATAGAGCAGCAATTCAAAACCCTTGGGCTTAACGATTTTCCGTTAGCAATTATCCGCTATGGCTCGTAAACTGGGATTATCTTCTGATTAGAGACTGCGATAGCAAACAGGCATCGCACTTGACTTTTCACTCAGCACTTTGCTTGGTATTTGACAATAGGAGTACTATTTGTCCAGTAAATTAACCACAATGAATCTGTATCTCGAACCCGCAGAAACCCGCCGTTTGGCCTCACTGTGCGGTCCCTTCGATGACAATATCAAACAGATTGAGCGTCGCGTTGGCGTTGAGATAGTCCGTAAAAACAACCATTTTCAAATTACCGGACTGCCACGTAACT
The DNA here is from genome assembly GCF_047975355.1 of Shewanella sp. GTDB lineage: Bacteria > Pseudomonadota > Gammaproteobacteria > Enterobacterales > Shewanellaceae > Shewanella. The sequence goes on from NZ_JBKEDJ010000013.1 coordinate 6,436, forward strand.
GTTTAAGTGCCAATAACTTACTTAAGCAGCTCTATATCGAAACCCAAACGGTCAAGGGCAGCACGCCGGACCTCGATCCTGAACAAGTGCATTTGGCAATCCAAGAAGCCATCGCCTTAGAGCAAGACGACAGCGGTGATGATAAAGCCTTATTTATCAAGACCCGCCGTGGCGTTATTAAACCGCGTAACCCCAACCAAAGTACCTATGTGGCCAACATTGTGCGCCATGATATTACCTTTGGTATTGGCCCAGCGGGAACGGGTAAAACCTATTTAGCGGTGGCCGCCGCCGTTGATGCATTAGAGCGTCAAGAGGTGCGCCGTATTCTGCTCACCCGCCCTGCGGTTGAAGCAGGGGAAAAACTCGGCTTCTTACCCGGCGATTTAAGCCAGAAAGTCGACCCTTACCTGCGCCCACTTTATGATGCCTTGTTCGAAATGCTTGGCTTTGAGAAGGTGGAACGCTTAATCGAGAAAAACGTCATCGAAGTGGCGCCACTCGCCTATATGCGCGGTCGCACCCTAAACGATGCCTTTATTATTCTCGATGAGAGCCAAAACACCACGGTCGAACAGATGAAGATGTTCTTAACCCGTATTGGCTTTAACTCACGCGCGGTGATCACGGGCGACATCACCCAGACAGACTTACCCAAACATGTTAAGTCGGGTCTGCGCCACGCCATTGAAGTCCTGAGCCAAGTAGAGGAAATCAGTTTTAACTTCTTCGTGTCTCAAGACGTAGTGCGTCACCCTGTGGTTGCTCGGATTGTCGAAGCCTATGATGCTTACGATCGTAAAGAGCAAGCATTAAAGGCCGAAAAAGAGCGCCGCGACTATCAACAAGCGCACCCACAAACGCAACCGGAAGTTTTAAAGCATGAGTCTTGATTTAGCCTTAGATGTGCAATACGCCACAGCGAGTGACTATCTGCCAAGTGAAGAGCAGTTTGCCCTCTGGGTAAAAACCGCCATTGGTAACAGCATGGAACAGGCGGAGCTGACAATCCGCATCGTCGATGCCCGTGAAAGCCAAATGCTAAACAGCACCTACAGAGGGAAAGACAAACCGACCAATGTGTTGTCGTTTCCCTTTGAAGCACCGCCAGAAATTGAACTTCCACTGCTTGGAGATCTTGTCATTTGTGCCGCAGTCGTTGAAAATGAAGCGCGTGAACAAGATAAAACCCTAGAAGCCCATTGGGCACACATGGTTGTACATGGTTGCCTGCATCTGCTAGGTTATGATCACATTGAAGACGAAGAAGCCGAAGAGATGGAGTCGTTAGAGACTCAACTCATTGAAAGCTTAGGTTTTACTGACCCATATAAGGAACAATAATTAACCGCGGTGCCAAGCATCAAGGTTAATGAGAAAACTATGAGTGACGATATCCCCCCGAGTACGAGCGCCCAAAAGAAAGGCTGGTTTGACAGAGTAAGTCAGTTATTTCAGGGCGAACCTCAAAATCGCGAAGACTTAGTCGATGTGATTGATGGCGCAGAGCAGCGCGAGTTAATCACCGAAGACACCCGCGAAATGATCAAAGGTGTATTAGAAGTTTCTGATATGCGTGTTCGGGATATTATGATCCCACGAGCTCAAATTGTCGCGATTCAAATCGACAATACCGTCGAAGAATTGCTCGCAACTGTTATCGGTTCAGGCCATTCTCGCTTCCCTGTGGTGAACGAAGATAAGGACCATATCGAAGGCATTTTACTTGCTAAAGATTTGATCCCTTATGGTTTCTCAAACAGTGAAGAACCCTTCTCCCTTGAGCGCGTGATCCGACCTGCCGTCGTTGTGCCTGAGAGCAAACGCGTCGATGTGTTACTCAAAGAATTCCGCTCCCAGCGTTACCATATGGCGATTGTCGTCGACGAATACGGCGGAGTATCGGGTCTGGTGACCATTGAAGATATTCTCGAAGAAATCGTCGGTGAGATCGAAGACGAATTCGACCACGATAGCCCTGAAGACACTGAGATCCGCAAAGTCGGTAACACTGTCTACATGGTGAAAGCGTTGACGCCTATCGAGGATTTTAACGAAGAATTTAATACTCACTTCAGCGATGAAGAGTTTGATACCGTCGGTGGTTTAGTGTCCCATGCCTTTGGTCATCTACCAGAGCGTAATGAGAGCATTATGATCGAAGGAATTGAATTTAAAGTCATCAATGCCGATACCAGACGCTTAATCCAACTCAGAGTTAAACTCCCCGACCCCAATGTCGGTGAAGACGTAGAATAACCCTCTACGTAAGAATAACGCTCAGTGTAAGAAGAATTATCCGTGCTAACTAACATTCGGGCTTTTGCCCAACAAAAGTCCCGACTGAGCGTGTTACGGCTCGTGCTGGCGTTTATTTTAGGCGCCAGTACGGCGCTTTCCTTTGCCCCTTATTCCTTGTGGATTATCTATCCCGTCGCCATGGCCTTAGCCCTCTGGCAGAGTGAATCCTTAAGCCCTAAAGCCAGCTTCTTCCATTGGTTAAGCTTTGGTTTTGGCTGTTTTGCCGTTGGGATCAGTTGGGTGCATGTCAGTATGGACACCTTCGGTGGCCTCCCATTAGCCGCGTCAGTGGGGTTAATGGCGCTGTTAGCCCTCTATTTAGCCCTCTATCCGGCCTTAACGGGCCTCAGTTTAGCGTGGTTGACCCGCACTAATACACCCTCGTTATGGCGCAATCTATTACTCTTCCCCGCGCTTTGGGTCTTAACCGAATGGGCCAGAGGCTGGGTGATGACAGGGTTTCCTTGGATCTGGGCCGGTTACTCCCAAACCCAAGGTCCATTAAAGGAACTCGCGAGTATCATTGGCGCCTTGGGACTCAGTTTCTTAATTGCGATGCTCGCGGGCGCCTTAGCTCTGTGTTTTAGCAAGCGCTACAAAAGTCTGTTGATTTTACTGCCCATTATCGCAGCCGCGGCTTGGGTTGCCCCTAAGCTGTCGCAAATAAAGCCGACAGGCGAGTCGGTTAAAGTTGCACTCGTGCAGGGGAATATTCCCCAGAGTATGAAATGGGAACCCGAGGCCCTCTGGCCAACCCTATTGAAATACATGGATTTATCCCGTGAACACTTTGATGCAGACATTATCGTCTGGCCAGAAGCAGCAATCCCTGCGCCAGAATCCATGGTGCAAAACTTTTTGGATAATGCTAACAAGGTTGCCAACCTTAACCACACTTCAATCATTACGGGGATTATTAGTCGTCAACAGGAAGAGTTTTATAACTCTTTGATTGTTTTAGGTAACCATAATCAGAAGCAGCAAGACACGCCGGATTATGAGAGTGATGGCAGCAACCAGTTTAAGAAACATCATCTGCTGCCTATCGGTGAGTTTGTGCCTTTTGAAGCGCTGCTGCGCCCGATTGCACCTTTCTTCAACCTGCCCATGTCCTCCTTTGCGCGGGGCGATTATCAACAGCCGAATTTGAACGCCGTAGGCCATAAAATAGCTCCGGCAATTTGTTATGAAATCGCCTTCCCAGAGCAGCTACGTGACAGTGTTAACCTCGGTACCGATCTGCTGCTAACCGTATCGAACGATGCGTGGTTTGGCACCTCAAATGGCCCCTTGCAGCATATGGAAATCGCCCAAATGCGCGCCATCGAATTGGGCCGTCCTCTAGTGCGCGCCACCAATAATGGCGTGACCGCCGTTGTCGATGAGCAGGGAAATATCACAGCTGCACTGCCGCAATTTGAAACGGGCGTGCTAAGCGCAACGATTCCACTGGTCACAGGCCAAACCTGGTTTGCAAAAATCGGTCAAACACCACTGCTACTGCTCTGTGGTGCGCTGCTGTTACTCGGTTTTATTCGTCGTAAAAAACAACAATAGAGTTTTAAATTGATTAATCGCAAACGCACTCAAGGTTTTACCTTGATAGAACTTGTGGTCGTTATCATAGTGCTGGGGATTTTAGCGGTTATTGCGGCGCCGAAATTTATCGGCTTAAGTAAAGAGGCGCGGGAGAAAAGCCTGCTGCAACTTCAAGCCAGCGTTAAAACCGCCAATACCTTAGCCTACTCCAAGACCCAAATGCCCAGCTTGCAGAGCCAAGCCGTTGTGGGCCGTGATGATATTGTTGATATCGATCTCGATGGTGATGGCGTGGCCGAAACCCGTCTCAAGTGGGGTTATTTAGATAATACCGATATCGGAAAATGGATAGCGAAAGACGATAAACTCGCCATTCAATATCAAGGCATTGATATTACTTACATCGGCTAGGACTTGAATGACAATACCTTAGTCGACGATGACCAGTGTTATTTCCGCTACACCCAAGCATCTGATGCCAATAAAGCGCCAATGTATGACCTTGCACTGCTGGGCTGTTAATCCCTTAAAGTCTATAAATTAGCTTAAGTAGGTGTTTCACGTTAGACTAACCGATTAGGCGTGGCCTTGCTCTACTGCCTCGTACTCACCACTCAAGGCAAATTAATGGCCCCCCTACGTATCCGTTACCAAACCCACGAATTTGGTATTGTAGACATTCATGTCCGCACCCTAAGAGATAACCAAGAATTTGAAGACATAAATGGTGAAGCTGAAAAGCTAGGTATTTCTTCGGCAACTTGGCCACTATTTGGCATTGTTTGGCCTTCTGGCCAAGTGCTCTCCCATCATATGCTTGACTACCAAATTGAAGATAAACGTATTCTCGAAGTTGGCTGCGGCATAGGACTCGCCAGTTTAGTGCTTAACCACCGGGAGGCAGATATCACAGCTACGGACTATCATCCTGAAACTGGCGGTTTTCTTGCGAAAAATGTGGCACTTAATCAGGGACGTCCAATCCCCTTCGTACGGACAGGTTGGGCTGATGAAGAATCTGAATTAGGCAAGTTCGATTTAATCATTGGCAGCGATCTGTTGTATGAACAAGAACACGCAGATCTTTTATCACTCTTCATCGACCAACATGCCAAACCCATTTGTGATGTGATTTTGGTTGATCCAGGTCGTGGAAACCATGCAAAATTTAGCAAGAAAATGGTGTTATTAGGCTTTAATCACTCACAACAAAAACCGATTCACACTGAGTTTTTATCCGAGCCCTTTAACGGCCAAATTCTAACCTATCGCCGTAATTGAGCACTATCGTGTGTCAATTCTCTGCATGTTTTGCCGCCCCAAATAAGCCGTTGATTGAGTTAGCACTGATAAAAAAAACCGGTGAAAGTCTAAAAAAGAAACGACGCTTAGCGTCGTTTTTTATGAGCGAAAAAGAAATGCCATTAAGGTGTTAATGCCTCGCGGGTAAACTCTTCATGGTCACATTCGGGGCAATCGGGGATAACCCCTGGGAACTCGATACTCATTTCATGACCACAATTAGTACACACCATTATCCCTTGACTGACGATATCACCGCTCTGGTAATAACCATGGTGTTTAAAGTCTTGAGCCAGCTCATGCCATTCCACTTGGCTGCGGTCGGTAATTTCGCTTAGCCAATGCCAAAGGGTATTTTCTAAGGTGATCACTGTTGGGCTGTGACTTAAGCTATCGGCATTTTGCTCACGCAAAAAACTGGCGATATCACGCTTTAAGAATTGCTCTACTAAGGCGAGCTCATCTTCCCCCGCTTGTTCTTTGAGGCGTAAAAACTCCTTACCTTGAGTGACAGACTTAAATAAATTCTTTGCAGTCAGCGAGTTATCTTCCGCAAATTGCGCTTTCACTTCGTTAATTAAGGCTTGATACAGTCCTAGTAGCGCACTACTTCTATCATTCATAACCAATACTCCTTCATAGAACCTTTTTAATGCATCGCTTCTAGTTTATTCTATGCAGATCTTATTCGCGTCGATATGGCGTTAGATCAAATAAATAGGCGGCACTGCCGGAAATAGCGTGATGCAAGAGCAATATAATCCCTCAGAAATTGAAGCCTTAGTGCAAAAGCACTGGCACGACAACAAAACCTTTGAAGTTACTGAAGATGCAAACAAAGAAAAGTTTTATTGCCTTTCGATGTTTCCATACCCTTCAGGTCGACTCCACATGGGACACGTTCGCAACTATACCATAGGCGATGTGGTTGCCCGCTTCCAGCGTCTTCAAGGCAAAAACGTGCTACAACCCATAGGTTGGGACTCTTTCGGTTTGCCTGCAGAAAACGCCGCAATCAACAACAAAACTGCTCCAGCACCATGGACTTATCAAAATATTGAGTACATGAAAAACCAGCTAAAATTACTGGGTTTTGGCTATGACTGGAGCCGTGAAATCGCCACTTGTACCCCAGAATACTACCGCTGGGAACAATGGTTCTTCACTAAACTGTACGAAAAAGGCTTAGTTTACAAGAAGACTGCTTCTGTTAACTGGTGCCCTAACGATGAAACCGTACTGGCAAACGAGCAGGTACAAGACGGTTGCTGCTGGCGTTGTGATACCCCTGTAGAACAAAAAGAAATTCCACAGTGGTTCATTAAAATCACCGCCTACGCTGAAGAACTGTTAAACGATATCGATACCTTAGACGGTTGGCCTGAGCAAGTTAAGACCATGCAGCGCAACTGGATTGGTCGCAGCGAAGGCGTTGAGATGACTTTTGGTGTTGCAGGTAGCGACAAGTCATTCGACATCTACACTACCCGTCCAGATACCCTGATGGGCGTAACCTATGTGGCGATTGCTGCAGGTCACCCATTAGCGGAATTAGCGGCTCAAACTAACCCTGAGCTAGCCCAATTTATTGAAGAGTGCAAAAACAGCACCACGTCAGAAGCCGATTTAGCCACCATGGAAAAACGTGGTGTCGCGACTGGCCTTTACGCTATTCACCCCATCTCTGGTAAACAAGTGCCTATTTGGGCGGCGAACTTTGTACTGATGAACTACGGCACCGGCGCGGTGATGTCAGTTCCAGGCCATGACCAACGCGATTACGAATTTGCGAAAAAGTACAATCTGCCAATCGAAGCGGTAATCAAGCCAGTTGACGGTGACTTAGACATCAGCGAAGCGGCTTACACCGAAAAAGGCATTCTGTTTAACTCTGGTGAGTTCGACGGTTTAGACTTTGACGGCGCCTTCAATGCCATCGCCGACAAGTTAGTCGCTGAAGGTAAAGGCAAACGCCAAGTAAACTACCGCCTACGCGACTGGGGCGTATCACGTCAACGTTACTGGGGCGCGCCAATTCCTATGGTAACCTTAGCCGACGGTACTGTTATTCCTACGCCTGAAGATCAACTGCCAGTTATTCTGCCAGAAGATGTGGTGATGGACGGTATCCAAAGCCCAATCAAGGCCGATAAAGAATGGGCGAAAACCCAAGTCAACGGCCAAGTCGCACTACGTGAAACCGATACCTTTGATACCTTTATGGAATCTTCTTGGTATTACGCCCGTTACTGCAGCCCACAAGCTGACCAAATGTTAGATCCAACCAAGGCGAACTACTGGTTACCCGTGGATCAGTACATTGGTGGTATCGAACATGCTTGTATGCACTTGTTATACTTCCGCTTCTTCCACAAGTTGCTGCGTGATGCGGGTCTAGTGAACTCGAACGAGCCAGCGAAACAACTGCTGACTCAAGGCATGGTATTAGCCGATGCCTTCTACTACACCAACGACAAAGGTGCCCGTGTATGGGTGTCTCCGCTTGATGTAGTGACTACCGAAAAAGACGACAAAGGCCGAGTTACTAAGGCCATCGATAAAGACGGTAACGAACTGGTTTACACCGGTATGTGCAAGATGTCTAAGTCGAAAAACAACGGTATCGACCCACAGGTGATGGTTGAGAAATATGGTGCCGACACTGTGCGTCTGTTTATGATGTTCGCATCACCACCAGAATTAACTCTGGAATGGCAAGAGTCTGGCGTTGAAGGGGCACACCGCTTTATCAAACGTCTGTGGAAACTGGCAAGCGAATATGTGGCGCAGGACAACAGCGAAACCTTAGACGTTAGCAAACTAAATGCCGACCAAAAAGCGCTGCGCCGTGAAGTACACAAGACCATCGCTAAGGTGACCGATGATATCGGCCGTCGTCAGATGTTCAACACTGCGGTTGCCGCCGTGATGGAACTGATGAACCACCTACAAAAAGCGCCACAAACCACAGGTCAAGACAGGGCCATCATCGGCGAAGCCTTAACTGCGGTGGTGCGTTTACTGTACCCAATCATTCCACACGTGAGCTTCACCCTGTGGAATGAGCTGGGCAACACCAACAGCATCGAAGACAGCCAATGGCCAGTTGTTGATGAATCAGCACTCGTTGAAGACAGCAAGCTCATCGTGGTGCAAGTGAACGGTAAAGTGCGCGCTAAGATCACAGTCGCCGCCGATGCCGACCAAGCGTCTGTTGAGGCTCTAGGTATGGCGGACGAGCAAGTCATCAAGTACTTAGATGGTGTTACCGTGCGTAAAATTATCTATGTACCCGGTAAACTGCTCAGCATCGTTGCGAACTAATGCTGGTCATCAGACAAACAGGAAACCGCGAAAACTTATGCTAATTAAACGCTTAGCTTTCGCAATCATGGCGCTGGTCATTATGACCAGCGCAGGTTGCGGTTTTAAGCTTCAACGTAGCTACCAAATCCCCGAGCAGCTCAATCAACTCAGTTTGAGCAGCTCGGACGAATACAGCGAACTCACCCGTTTGGTGCGTGAGCGGTTACGTTTGAACAACGTCAAGATTGTTGATGCCGCCAATGATGTACCAGTGTTGAGGCTCATCACCGACTCCTTAGAGCGTTCGACCCTGTCGCTTTACCCTACGGGCAATGTGGCCGAGTATGAGCTTATCTATTTCGTCGAGTTTGCCGTGGCCCTGCCGGGCAAAGAGGCACAGCCTTTCAAGATTGAAATTCGCCGCGATTACTTAGACGATCCTCGCACCGCACTGGCTAAAAGCCGTGAGATGGAACTGTTAGTCAAAGAAATGCGTATCCAGGCGGCCGACCGGATCCTGCAATCCATGGCCAGCACAGAGGTGAATTAATGCAGGGTCCAAATTAATGTGGAACTGCAATAAAATGTGGAGAGTGGTTTAAATGCGTGTTTATCCTGATCAACTCTCCCGCCATCTCAATCCGCTTCACGCTTGCTACCTGATTTTTGGTGATGATCCTTGGTTGCTCGAAACCTCCAAGGATCAGATCCGCCAAGCAGCCAAACGCCAAGGGTTTGAAGAGCGCGTTCAGTTAATTCAAGAAACGGGCTTTAACTGGGGTGACTTGACCCAAGAATGGCAATCCATGAGCCTGTTTTCTAGTCGGCGCATCATTGAGCTAACACTGCCCAACGCAAAACCCGGTGCAGATGGTTCGGCGGCGCTACAAGCATTGCTGCAAACGCCGAATCCCGATGTGCTGCTGATCCTCGAAGGCCCAAAACTCGCCAGCGAGCAAACCAATAGCAAGTGGTTCAAAACCTTGGATAGTTTAGGGATTTATTTGCCCTGCACTACGCCAGAGGGCGATCAATTCAGACGTTGGCTCGACTCACGCATTGCACACTTTAAGCTGAATTTACAGCCCGATGCGCGCGCTATGCTGTACACCCTCTACGAAGGGAATTTACTCGCCGCCGATCAGGCCATGCAGTTACTACAACTGTTAAGCCCAAGCCAGCCTATAAGTGCTGACGAGTTAAGTCATTACTTTGAAGATCAATCCCGCTTTACCGTGTTTCAGCTCACCGATGCACTGCTGAATAATCGCCAAGACAGTGCTCAGCATATGCTGGCCCAACTCAACGGTGAAGGCACGGCCATGCCGATTTTACTCTGGGCCTTATTCAAAGAGCTACAGTTACTGCTCAGCCTCAAGAGTGAACAGGCCCAAGGCGCGCCCTTAAATAGCCTCTTTGGTAAACATCGAATTTGGGATAAACGCAAACCCTTGTACCAAACCGCGTTGCAGCGCTTAAGCCTCACCCAAATCGAACATATGCTTGCCTTCGCTTCTAAATTGGAGCTGAACCTAAAACAATTAGGCCATGAAGATTGGACAGGGCTCAGCCACCTGTGCTTATTATTCGACCCCAAGGCCCACGGCCATTTGGCCCATATCAGCTTAGATTAAGGCACTGACTGAATGCGTATCGGTATTTTAGGCGGCACCTTCGACCCCATACATTACGGCCATATTCGCCCCGCGATGGAAGTCAAAGCCAGCCTCAAGCTGGATAAAATCCTGCTGATGCCTAACCATATTCCGCCCCATAAAAACACCACCCACTCGAGCACGGCGCAGCGGCTCGAAATGGTCGCGCAGGTATGTGCGAGCTTACCCAGCTTCGAGCTGTGTGATATCGAAGCTAAACGCCACAGCCCATCCTACACGGTTGTCACCCTTAAGCAGTTAAGTCGGCTTTATCCCGAGGACGAACTGTTTTTTATCATGGGGATGGATTCGTTTATTCACCTGCAAAGTTGGCACCAATGGCAGCAACTGTTTGAATTAGCCAATATTGTGGTATGTCAGCGCCCAGGTTGGCATTTAGCCGAAGGGCATCCAATGCAGCATGAGCTAAGTGCACGTCACGCAACGCTTGAAGCTTTAAGTCACTCAAGCGCGCCGCAACATGGACGCATCTTTACCGTCGATATCAGCCCACAGGATATTTCGTCCACCCAAATTCGCTCACAACTAGCCATGGGGGAAATTCCACAGGATGCCCTCCTGCCGGTCACTTTAAATTACATTCAAAAACAACGGCTTTATTTTTCTTAGGCCCAAAATCCAGCGCCAATAATACAAACTCGGCCGCTAAGCTAATGTATTCCCCCGCTTAAGACTGATATACTAGCGCGCTATTTAAAATGAATGAGGTACATCAGCGTGCAGAGCGCCGAATTAAAGCAGTTTGTTGTCGACAAAATCGACGATTTAAAAGCCCGTGACGTCGTAGTTATCGATGTCAGCAACCAATCTAACATCACCGACTACATGGTGATTTGTTCTGGTACATCTAAAACTCACGTTAAAGCGATCGCTGAAAACCTGGTTCTCGAAGCGAAAGCCGCCGGCATTCCACCTATCGGTATCGAAGGCCGCGACAGCAGCGAATGGGTATTGGTGGATATGGGCAACGTGATCCTGCATGTTATGCAAGACCAAACCCGCGATTTCTACCAGCTTGAAAAGCTCTGGTCAGAAAAGCAAGCCTAATGAAGTTGCAACTTATTGCAGTAGGGACACGGATGCCCGATTGGGTCACCCGCGGCTTTGAAGAGTACCAACGCCGCTTCCCCCGAGATATGGCGCTGGAACTTATCGAAATCCCTGCCGGCAAGCGCGGAAAAAACGCTGATATCGTTCGTATCCTACAAAAGGAAGGCGAGCAAATGTTAGCGGCTATCCCTAAGGGCAATCATATTGTCACCTTAGATCTTCCCGGCAAAAACTGGACTACGCCAGAATTGGCGAGTGCCATGAACAAGTGGCAACTCGATGGCCGAGATGTGAGCTTATTGGTCGGAGGCCCCGAAGGCTTAGCGCCCGCCTGTAAGGAAGCCGCCCATCAGAGTTGGTGCCTATCGGCATTAACCCTGCCCCATCCTCTGGTGCGGATCGTGGTTGCCGAAAGCTTATACCGCGCGTGGAGCGTGAATAACAATCACCCTTATCACAGAGAATAACGGGATCTTGATGTTAACGAGTGTCAACCACCCGGATGGGATCAGCTGGAGATAGCCTAAGTGTCGCCAAAAAAGCGGATAACCATGCACGACCACGCCGCCGAGGCGTCACTATTTAAGCGCCGTGCGCTGTTCACTTTTTTTTGTGTTGTCGCCCTCCTAAGCGTGTTGGTGACCAATCTTTATCACCTTCAGGTTGAATCCTATAAAGATTACGCAACACGTTCTAATGATAACCGTATTCGTGTCGTGCCGATTGCCCCCAGTCGTGGCCTGATTTACGACAGAAATGGCGTGCTACTCGCCGAAAACCAACCCTTTTATTCCCTCGATCTGGTACCTGAGAAAATTACCAATATGTCCGAAACCTTGGATGAATTGGGCAAGTTAATCGAGATCACCCCAGATGAACGTGAAAACTTTACCGAGGCATTAAAGTTTCATCGCCGCTTTAAGCCCCTCACCCTGAAAAATCAGCTGACCGAAGAGCAAGTCGCGATTTTTAGCGTGAACCAGCATCGCTTTCCGGGGATATCCGTTGAGGCAGGCTTAAAGCGCAACTATCCCTATGCGAGTCAGCTCACCCATGTGCTGGGTTATGTGGGCAAAATCAACACTCGCGACCGCGCCCAATTGGAGCGTAACGATCAGTGGAAGAATTATGCCGCAACTAAGGATATTGGTAAGCAAGGCATTGAAAAATTTTATGAATCTCTGCTGCACGGTACGCCGGGTCACCTCGAAGAAGAAGTGAACAACCGAGGCCGTACTATCCGCACTCTTAAAATCGTGCCACCGGAGCCGGGGCAAGATATTTATCTGACCCTTGATTTGCAATTACAGCAAAAGGCCGTGGAGTTACTCCAAGGTCATAAGGGCTCAATCGTTGCTATCGATCCACGGGACGGCGGTATCTTAGCGTTGGTCTCAAGCCCAAGTTACGACCCCAATCAATTCGTTCAAGGGATTAACAGTAAAGATTACAGCGATTTATTAAACGATAAATCCCGCCCGCTGATTAACCGCGCCACCCAAGGCCAATATGCACCGGCATCGACGGTCAAACCCATAATCGCCCTGCTGGGATTAGACGAAAAAGCCGTCACCGAACACACCCGCATTTGGGACCCTGGCTTTTGGCAAATCCCCGGTGTTGAGCGTAAATACCGCGACTGGAAACGTTGGGGCCATGGCTGGGTGAACGTCTACAGCGCCATCGTGGAATCCTGCGATACCTACTTCTATGAATTGGCTTATAAAATCGGTGTCGATCCTATCGCCCGCTTTATGGAGCAATTCGGCTTTGGCCAAAATACCGGTGTCGATATTTTCGAAGAGTCGGCGGGCAATATGCCGTCGAAGGAATGGAAGCGCTTAAAATACAACCAAGCTTGGTACATTGGTGACACCATTTCTGTCGGTATCGGCCAAGGTTACTGGACTGCCACGCCATTGCAATTGGCTAGCGCCACCGCCATTCTCGCCAATGATGGTCGCCGCTTCCCGCCACATTTGTTAAAGTCGATTAAGGATAATACGGCTAAAATTGACTCACCAATTAACGAGTTACCGCCGATTGAACTTAAGAACCCGCGCAACTGGAAAATCATCAACGAAGCCATGCGCCAAACGGCTCATAAGTCTCGCTTCACCGACGCCAGTTACACGGCTGCGATGAAAACCGGTACGGCGCAGGTCATTGGCGTGGCCGAAAACACTAAGTACGATGCCAATAAGATTGCCGAGCATTTCCGCGATAACGCCCTCGTGGTCGCCTACGCGCCCTTTGAAGAGCCTAAAATCGTCCTCGCTGTGGTAATGGAAAACGCCGGCTGGGGTGGCGCAAACGCAGGCCCAGTAGCCCGCGCCATGCTCGATGAATACATGCTAAGAGACACTTGGAAACCAACGCCATGAGTGCCCATCAACGTCAAAACATCTGGCAACGATTGCATATCGACTTGCCCTTACTGCTCGGCCTGTTTGCCGTCATGGGCTTTGGCCTGTTCGTTATCTACTCCGCCAGCGGTGAAGATCTTGGCATGATGGAGCGCCAACTGTTTAGGATGTTTTTATCCCTAGGCATTATGTTTACTATGGCGCAGATCAATCCCGAGGCGCTCAAACGCTGGGCCCTACCGATTTACCTTGCGGGGATTGTGCTACTGCTTGGGGTGCATTTTTTTGGGGAAATCAACAAAGGCGCACAGCGCTGGTTGAACTTAGGCTTTATGGAGTTTCAGCCTTCGGAGCTGATTAAGCTCGCCTTCCCCATTACTATGGCTTGGTATATCAGTAAGTTCCCTCTGCCACCGAAGAAACGCTACCTTGCGGGTGCTGCAGTGATCCTCTTAGTGCCGACGCTTTTAATTGCCAAACAACCTGACTTAGGCACCTCGATTTTGGTTGCCGCATCGGGCATTTTCGTACTTTTTTTATCGGGCATGAGCTGGGCAATTGTGGGCGGATTTATTGCCGCCGTATTAGCCTTCTTACCGATCCTCTGGTACTTCCTGATGCACGATTACCAAAGAACCCGCGTATTGACCCTACTCGATCCAGAGCAGGATCCCTTAGGTGCCGGTTACCATATTATCCAATCGAAAATTGCCATCGGCTCTGGTGGTCTCTGGGGTAAAGGTTGGCTCGATGGCACTCAATCCCAATTAGAATTTATCCCCGAACGTCACACCGACTTTATCTTTGCGGTGATCGGTGAAGAGTTTGGCCTGATAGGCAGCATTATCCTGCTCCTGATGTATCTGTACATCATCGGACGCGGCTTAGTCATCGCCTCTCGGGCGCAAACTAGCTTTGCCAGACTCCTTGCCGGCAGTATCACATTGACTTTCTTCGTTTATGTTTTTGTGAATATTGGTATGGTTTCAGGTATCCTGCCTGTAGTGGGTGTACCTTTACCCCTTGTCAGTTATGGTGGAACTTCCATGCTGACATTGATGACAGGGTTTGGCATTCTTATGAGCATTCATACCCATAGACGTTTTGTAGATAGATAATTTTTAGGGACTTCTTAATGCCTATTCTTCGAGCTTGTTTGGCTCCACTGGCAGTGCTTTGCCTCAGTTCATACCTCATTGGCTGCTCGACCGCGAACGAGCCCACAACAACGACACCGCCATCAAGCGCGGCCGTGACCACACAGGCGCCAACACCTGTATTGCCCGAGGCCTTAAAGGCAGAGTTTATAAAAACCCAAATGGCACAAGGCTTTACTCAAGCCGAAGTGGAAAATTTCTTGGCCAAAGCCAACTACAACCAGACGGTTATCGACGCGATTTCTCGCCCTTGGGAAGCCAAGCCTTGGCATCAGTATTATCCGATTTTCCTCACCGAGAAACGCCTCAATGCGGGCCTAGTCTTCTGGAAAAAACACGAGGCGACGATTGCCAAAGCTGCCACTAAGTACCAAGTCGAGCCACAAATTATTGTGGCCATTATTGGTATCGAAACCTTCTATGGCCAGTACACGGGTAATTATCCGGTAATCGATGCGCTCTATACCTTAGGGTTTTATTACGAGCCAAGAGCCACCTTCTTTCGCAAGGAATTTGGCGAGCTTATGAAGTTGGTAAAAGAAGAACACTTAGATATCAATAGCCTCAAGGGTTCCTACGCCGGCGCCATGGGCTTTGGCCAGTTTATTCCTTCAAGCTACCGCCACTATGCCGTGGATTTTGATGGCAGCGGTAACCGTGATTTACTCCAGAGTCCAGAGGACGCTATTGGCAGTGTCGCCAATTATTTCCATGAACACGGCTGGCAGTTACATGCACCCGTTGCGCTCCCTTTAGTGAATAGCAGTGCCAATGCACCTAAAGCCAAAGTGTGGGCCGGCGAGAAGTTGCAGTACAAGGTTTCTGATATTCTCTCCCCAAGTTTATCGCTGGCCACCGCCCGCGATTTGGATGCCTCGCAAAAAGCCATGCTCATCGAACTGGAACAAGTGGATAGCAAGGACTACTGGTTAGGACTCAATAACTTTTATGTGATCACCCGTTATAACCGTAGCCCTTTGTATTCCATGGCCGTTTATCAATTTAGCCAACAACTGAAGCAACAACATGACGCTAAAAAATAACCTTTTACCGCTCTTGATGCTCGGCTGCTGTTTTGCGCTCGCGGCCTGCTCGAGTTCTAATTCTGGCTCTGCCAGCGAGAAGAACAAGAACATGGATCCCAACAAGGGCCGCTACGCGCTAAAAAACGATAAGATGCCCATTAATCCACCCAATGTGGACCATGTGCCAAACGCGACCCCCAAATACGAGCCCTACAGCCGCCGCGGTAATAAACCTTACACGGTTTATGGTGAGTCCTATACAGTGTTAGATTCGGGCCAAGGCTTTTCCGAAACTGGCCGCGCCTCATGGTACGGCGAGAAATTCCACGGCTATGAGACATCAAATGGCGAGCCCTATGACATGTATGGCATGTCAGGTGCCCACAAGACCTTGCCTCTGCCAAGCTATGCTAGAGTCACTAACTTAGATAACAATAAGCAGGTCATTATTCGGATTAACGATCGCGGCCCTTTCCATTCGGATAGGATCTTAGACTTATCCTACGCCGCAGCTTATAAGCTGGGCATGTTAGGTACAGGTACCGCACGGATTAAGCTAGATGTGATCTATATTGGCACTCAGGCCGCGACACATTCGGCCATCGCCAGTATTCAATCCTCAGGCAATCACTACATACAATTGGTGGCCTCGAAAGATCAGCATAGGCTGAACAAAATGGCGAAGGATCTGGAGAAGAAATATCAGGTCAAGACCCGTGTACAACCGGCAAACAATATGTATAGACTACAGCTCGGTCCAATTGGCCAAACCGAACTGGCCGACCGATTACTCAATAAAGTGAAACAAGACGGTTACCCCGAAGGCTATATGGTTTTAGAGTAGTGACCGCTCACTATAAGATGTAGATTTAGCTTAAAAATACCCCAGATGAAGGAACCTTCACTGAAAACCTTTGTCGAAGGGTGGTATACTCGCGAAACTATTTTGCCTTTTCTTTCAATACAACCAAAAAGACGTGCTAAGTTAATGATGAATTTTGTAAAAAGTCCCATTAAAACATTGCTGCTAATTTCGAGTGTTTCTCTTCCTGTTTATGCTGCGCAGCCGATTGTTACCCCTGATGCACCTACAGTTGCCGCCAAGGCTTACGTCTTGATGGATTATTACTCGGGCCAAATCATTGCCGAAGAAAATGCCTATGAAAGCTTAAACCCAGCCAGCTTAACGAAGATGATGACCAGTTATGTGATTGGTCAAGAAATCAAAGCTGGTAACGTATCCCCAGATGATGATGTGACCATCAGTAAAAATGCGTGGTCGAAGAACTTCTCTGACTCATCAAAAATGTTCATCGAAGTGGGTAAAACCGTTAAGGTTTCCGACTTAAACCGCGGCATCATCATCCAGTCGGGTAACGATGCCTGTGTGGCCATGGCCGAACACATTGCTGGCACCGAAGGCGCCTTCGTCGACATGATGAACTCATGGGCCAAGCAGCTGGGCATGCGTGACAGCTACTTCGAAAACTCCCACGGTTTAGACTCTGAAAACCACAAATCCACTGCCTACGATATGGCGTTATTAGGTGCCGCACTAATCCGTGACGTGCCTGAAGAATACCGTGTCTACAGCGAAAAATATTATACCTTCAACGGTATCAAGCAATATAACCGCAACGGTCTGCTGTGGGATAACAGCATGAATGTCGACGGTATCAAAACCGGCCACACCTCTGGCGCGGGTTATAACTTAGTCGCATCTGCTACCAAAGACGGCATGCGTTTAATTTCAGTGGTAATGGGCACCCAGAGTGAGGCCGCCCGTAAAGCCGAAAGTAAAAAGCTGCTGACCTATGGTTTCCGTTTCTTCGAAACCGTAACGCCTTACAAGGCTGGCGACAGCTTCGTGACCCAACAAATTTGGTACGGCGATAAGAGCACTGTCGATTTAGGTGTAGCGACTGATACCCCAATCACCATCAGCCGTGGCCGCGCGAAAGACTTAAAAGCCAATTTCGAACTGACTAAGCCACTTGACGCACCACTGAAAAAAGGTGAAACCGTTGGCCGCTTATACTTCCAGTTAGATGGCAAAGATATTGCGCAATTCCCACTGGTTACCCTGCAAGAAGTCAACGAAGGCAGCTGGTTCAGCAAATTAGTTGATTACTTTAAGCAACTGTTTTCTGGTTGGTTTAGCTAATCCGAATCACAAAAACTAAGCCACCTTCGGGTGGCTTAGTTGTTTTTGGGGGAGTATCGCCCTTGAATCGGGTATAATCGTCACCATATAGTTCCCATTAAAATGGTTATAGAGCACGACTATGTTAAACACGAAATTTGATGAACTCATGGAGTTCCCCTGCGCCTTCCCATTCAAAGTGGTTGGCGATGCCCACGAAGCCCTGACCGACAGAGTCGTTGCCGTAGTGCAAAGACACGCACCAGGTGATTATTCACCAACGGTTAAAGCCTCAAGCAAAGGTAGCTACTACTCAGTGACCATCCGCGTCACTGTGACCAGCAAAGATCACATCGAGACACTGTACACTGAGCTTGCCGGTATCGAAGGCGTACGCCGCGTACTATAAGTATTCCTCAAGGCCATGAAATGTGATCTGTCTTACATTTATGGCCAAGAGGCGTATAATAGCGCCACTCAATTCTAGGGGAGAGGTTGCCCTTGCAAGACACCACTTTGCATATTCGGCATCTGGGACAACAGGATTACGAGTCTGTGTGGCATGCGATGCAGCATTACACCGACACACGTAACAGCGACAGCCCAGACGAGCTGTGGATCGTTGAACATCCACCCGTATTTACCCAAGGCCAAGCAGGTAAAAGCGAACATATTTTGAATCCGGGTGATATTCCCGTGATCCAAGTGGATCGTGGCGGCCAAGTGACTTACCACGGGCCGGGACAATTAGTTGTCTACCCTCTCCTCGATATTAAACGCAGCAAGATTGGCGTCCGTCAGCTAGTGACCCATATCGAGCAAAGCATTATCGATATGCTCGCCAAATACGATATCAATGCCTACGCCAAGGCCGATGCGCCGGGCGTGTATGTGGATGAGCGCAAAGTCGCCTCTTTAGGGCTTCGCATTCGTAAAGGCTGCTCCTTCCACGGCTTAGCACTGAATGTCGATATGGATCTAGCGCCGTTTCGCCGTATTAACCCCTGCGGTTATGCCGGCCTTGAAATGGTGCAATGCAAGGAACTGGGTGGCCCACAAACCGTGCTAGAAGCAGGCGACCAACTCATTATTACCCTTAGCCAACTATTAGGCTACCAACAACTAGTTCATCATCAAGGATTAGCAGCGTCATGAACAGGCCTGAACGTTTACAACCCGGAGTCAAATTAAGAGATGCCGATAAGGTCTCGCGCATTCCGGTTAAAATCGTGCCCTCTGAGCGCGAAACCATGTTACGCAAACCTGATTGGTTAAGGGTCAAACTACCCGCTTCTAACCAACGCATTCTCGAGATCAAGCAAGCATTACGTTCGAACGGTCTGCACTCGGTCTGTGAAGAAGCTTCCTGTCCTAACTTGGCAGAATGCTTTAACCACGGCACCGCGACCTTTATGATTTTGGGCGCAATTTGTACTCGCCGCTGCCCATTCTGCGACGTGGCCCATGGCCGTCCGTTGAAACCTGATGCTGAAGAGCCGGTCAAACTGGCACAAACTATTCGCGATATGAAGCTGAAATACGTGGTTATCACCTCGGTTGACCGTGATGACCTGCGTGATGGCGGTGCCCAGCACTTTGCCGACTGTATCCGTGAGATCCGTAAACTCAATCCTGAGATTAAGATTGAGATCTTAGTGCCCGATTTCCGTGGTCGTATCGATGCCGCCCTCGACATTCTGTCGACCGAGCCGCCTGATGTGTTCAACCACAACCTCGAAACTGCGCCTATGCATTACCGTAAAGCGCGTCCGGGTGCGAACTATCAATGGTCACTCGACCTACTGAAGCGCTTTAAAGAGCGTCACCCCAATGTGCCGACAAAATCGGGACTGATGATGGGTCTAGGTGAAACCAACGAAGAAATCGCACAAGTGCTGCGTGATTTACGTGAGCACAAGGTTGAAATGTTAACCTTAGGCCAATATCTGCAACCGTCTAAGTTCCACCTGCCGGTTGAGCGTTACGTGTCGCCAGCCGAGTTCGATGAGCTTAAAGTCCTTGCCGATGAGCTTGGCTTTACTCACGCCGCCTGTGGTCCATTAGTGCGTTCAAGCTACCATGCAGACCTACAGGCACAAGGTAAAGAAGTGAAGTAACCTTCGCTTTATTAACCCCGTAAAAAACAGCGCTAAGGCGCTGTTTTTTTTATCGACATCTAAAATCTTAAGCCATTTCGATTAAGGCTAAATCCATCAAAATCGCATCTTCTTTGCCCTCAGCCAAAGGATAATAGCCTTTGCGACGGCCAGTTTCGACAAAACCCCGCTTCTGATAGAGCGCGCGCGCGGCAAGATTTGATTCGCGAACCTCCAGCATCAGCACCACAGCCTTGGCAGCTTTTACACAGTCAATGACTGCCGTGAGTAGCAGATACCCATAGCCTCGCCCTTGCAGCTCTGGCGGCAAGCAAATATCCAGTAGCGTTGCCTCATCGACAATCTGCTGCACAATTGCGAAACCGAGCAACTTGCCATCGCTTTGCATTAACCCAAGGACGCGGTACAAGTGCCCAAAACAATCGGCAAGATTATTCTCACTCATGGGATGGGAATGGGCACTCGCTTCAATGCGCGCCATTTGACCCAAATCCGTTGGCGTAAGGAGCACGATTTGCAATGATTCGTTAAGGATTTTAAGGACTTGATGACTCACAGGACAATCCAAATTAAAAGGTAACTTACGATAATATGTACAGGCACGACCAATAGAGGCTTAGGCCGTTAATTGCTGCTCACGCCACTGGCAAATCTGCGTCCATAAGGCACGCTTTGCCTCACTGCGTGATAGCAAGTCCGCTAAGGGATCTGACACTAACCAAGCCACTCTGGGCCTAACCCTGTGACGGCGTAAATCCCAGACTATGGTTTTACCCTTATGTGGCTCAGTGTTGAACTCACAGTCGTCCTTATTGATCCCGATTAATCCCAGCAAAGTTTCGAGTAAGGGCACGGCGGCGGGCGTCATATCGTCTGCATCCCAAACCACTTGATAAGGTCGCACTTTAGTATCGCGAAGCTGCCATGGAGTAATCTCCATTGCGGCTAAATAGGCTGATTTATTCATTGGGTTATCGGAGTTTCATTAGGCACTGACACCGCATAAGGATACCAGCTAAATGGGCAGAATGTTATTGTCACGACGCGGTTACCCACGCAATTCCTCCCTTAAATCGCAATTGAGCTACATAAACCAATCTGTAAATTCGATTTATAAAATCTATTTTAACCGCTTTAGATGTTTATCTCATTTGATAAGCTATCCCCATTGAGTAGGACAATAGGAGGAATTTCCATGATTAACATCGGCATCAACCAGAGTCACAGAGAAGAAATCGCTGCTGGGTTGAATCAGTTATTGGCCGACAGCTATAGCCTTTATCTTAAGACTCACAGCTTCCACTGGAACGTCACAGGCCCCATGTTCACTAGCTTGCACTTATTGTTTGAACAGCAATATACCGAGCTTGCCTTAGCGGTCGATTTAATTGCCGAGCGGGTTCGCGCATTAGGCGCAAGGGCATTAGGTTCTTATTCGGCCTACGCCAAGTTGACTGAAATCCGTGAAGATCAAGGTGTAGCAAAAGCCGAAACCATGATCCGTGAACTGTTAAGCGATCAAGAAGTGGTGATTAGAAACGCTCGTGCGCTCTATCCCTTAGTTAGCCAAGCGAACGATGAGGCAACGGCAGATTTACTCACCCAGCGCATCCAACTCCATGAGAAAAATGCTTGGATGTTGCGTAGTTTATTAAGCGAATAACCCTTTCATCATCCCCAAGCCAAATGGCCGAACAGTCACCCGTTCGGCCATTTTTATTGGCAAATCTGATGTAGCGATATGTTAGCCAAGCCCGCATGTTCAGTATTTTTAGCAACGATTGGCAGTTCACAGAACAACCAGTTAAGTGAGCTTTTACGATAAGCAATTTATGACGGCTAGTTTTAATCCATGAATGGCTGAGACAAAACCAATAGCAACATATTTAGCCGCGTTTTTACAGGCAAAATAAAACGGCTCGCATATTTCTATGCAAGCCGTTGTTTTATTTGGCAGGGGTGGCAGGACTCGAACCCGCAACCATCGGTTTTGGAGACCGCTGCTCTACCAATTGGAACTACACCCCTGTTGACGTGGGGCATTATGCTAAAAGCACTCTCAAAGGTAAAGGACTTTTTATGACAAACTTAATTAACTGAAGAATTTTCAAACAAGTTTGCCATCTACTGTTGATTTAATTGGCATAAAGCTGAAAAAGTCGGCATCTAAGCTCAGTACTGTATGTTCAAAACCCACTTACTACGGAGTAAATATTGAAACCTGGTGCACTGTCTATGGCCCAGAAACTAACAAAAGAGTCGTGAAAAAGCCTTAAAAGATGAATTTAATCGCAGTACGTGCCACGCACTCGCGACCAAATACCATCGTTGATGGTTAATCATCGAGGGTTGAGATAAAAATCCGCCGCAAATCATTGTCCCAAAGCTGGATAATTTTACGGGTCTTGTCCTTATTCCAAAAACATTTACCAAACAGGATAAGCCCTGCGCCCTCTAAATCCCGTTTATCTTCGATATTAAAGCGCTTAAACAGTTTGGTTTTGACGGCCTCGATAGGGATACCTATGTCTTTACTGTCGGCGGGATTAAGCCAACATAAGGTCGGGTCGCTATGGGAGATAGTGCCCCAGTACATATGGGGTTTGTTGTCCGTAGGGTCGGCATCGGCGAAATTCACAAACAGATTCTTCGCCCGCCAGCGATACTTGCGCTCATCATCGGTGTAAACCCAAAGATCTGAAGTCGCCAAATCGGAGCCGCGCAGCAGACTATGAAGTAACTTTTCTAGCCCTTGGCTCGGAGTACGCTTTGCCGTGATGGCTATCTCGGGCTTATCGGCCGCCACCTGATAGCCAACTTTGGGCTCCTGCACTGACCCTAATTGCTCGGTATCATTTGCCGTTTTACTTTTGGCTCCAACCTCTTGCTTTTGGGGGGTGTTGACTTTGAGCGCTGAGTTAGATGGTCTCTTATTACTGGGATTAAGCGAAAAATCGATAACCAAGGCATCGGCGTCGAGCAGTTGTTGCTGCACTTCGAGGGCATCTTGTTCTTCACGGGACTTTTGCGCCGACGGATTAAATTCGATGCAATCGAGCTCATGGTAACGGGAGCCAAAACAGGCGGCCTTACCATCCTTAGATGCTTTACGAAAATAGGCTTTGCCGTAGCAGGCGGGGCAATATAAATGCTGGCGCAAATGCTCAATCTCAGCCTCGGGTAACTGCTGAAACTTGAACACACTGTAGGTGACACCAGCCTGAGCATGAGGATTGAGTCGTAGTGGCGACGAAGCGTGCTCTGCCGCAGCCTCGGTTGTGAGTACACAAATCGCATCCAACATCTCTTACCCCCTAATCCTTATCTTTACGACCTTATCTCAAGTCTTAAGCTGGATGAAAATAGTTCGCGAGTCGTGCGGCTAAACTCGGCGGCAATAAGGGTTTATTACCGACAGTCGTTTTGCCATAAAAACCTTGCAGCTTGTCGATTAACTGCCAAAAACAGAGGTTCGCCGCCAATGCATCGAGGGCGGCGTACTGAATTTGTGCTTGGGATAAAGGCACCTGTTGCCAATTCGAAAGGGTAATTTTTTTAGGTTTATCGATACGTTTATGCAGTAATGCCGCCACCAATTGCCGCGTGCCCATCTCCTTTCCGGCACCTAACTGCGCCATCGCCCAATTCAAATCGAGTCGGGGAGAAACTTGAATATTCCAATCCCGTTTAAGCGCTTGGCCATCGCCCCTTAATCCAATTCCCACTTTGAGGATCTGTTCATTCTCGAGCATAGGTTTAAGCTCAGCGAGCCTCTCCCCCAACATCGCCTGTTGAAATAAATAACAGCTATCAGAGGTCGCCAATTGCACTAAGCTCAAGGGATGCTGAATACCCGGCTCAAAGCTTGCCCGCGTTTCGGTATCAAATCCCAGCACGGATTCAGTACTGAGTTGTAGTAATGTAGCGGTAAGTGTATCGTGGGTTACCAGTTCAACCCGCATACCCACCAGCGACAGTGGCGCAAGGTTTGCCAACTCTGTATCGGTTAAGCGCGTGGTTAGGGCGAGCTTTTGCTGAAACCATTGGAACTTAAGTTGCGAGTCGGGTGCCGATAAGTCCCCCGCTTGGGACTCGGCTAACCCTGAGAGATATTTACTCCCCGCTGCATCCATCGCCGCCAGCAGCTCGTCGGCATGTTCGCCTAATTCCTGACGCAGCCAAGCCAACTTATTGGGAGAAAGGCAATAACGCATTAATTGCATACATCGTCCTTGAGCGCTGAAGAGTGAAAATAGCTAGAGTATCTTGGTACTCGCAAACTCGGATTAGTCGCCCTTACAATCGGCAGAGCGACTATGGATAAAACAACAATAGTTAAAAAATTAGCTACGCAGCTTTTGGAATCCTGTCATCACCAGTACCGCCAAAGCGCCCGCCGCAATACCAAAGAGCGCATTGAGCAAACTCGGCGTCAATAATCCAAGCACAGGGCCGACCACGGCAAGGGTTTCCACAAATTGCTCGGCATGGTGAATTTGCTCGCCAACCCAATGTAATCCGTGGGTCAGAATGCCACCGCCCACCATAAACATGGCGGCGGTACCGATAATGGTTAGGCTCTTCATCAACACGGGCGCCGCGCTGAGTAAACCAAAACCCAACTTACGATTAAAGTGAGTGAAGCTCGACTCGCCCTGACGCTGGCTAAGATACAAGCCCGCATCGTCCATTTTGACAATCGCCGCAACCAAACCATAAACACCAATGGTCATCACAATGCCGATAACGGCGAGGGTAAAAAACTGCGTTGAGAGTGACTTATCCGCGACTATGCCTAAGGTGATGGCGATGATCTCAGCCGATAGCACAAAGTCGGTGCGGATCGCGCCCTTCACTTTTTCCTTTTCATAGGCCGCCAAATCGCTTATCTCGGGCAAGTCAGATTCGGCCTGCTCTGTGTGTTTGTCTTTGCGATGGCTATAGCTGTGGTGTAATTTCTCAAAGCCTTCAAAACATAAAAACAAGCCACCGAACATCAACAGAGGAGTGACCGCCCAAGGAATAAAGGCGCTGATCAACATGGCCGCGGGCACTAGAATCAATTTATTGCGAAACGAGCCTAAGGCCACAGCCCAGACCACGGGCAACTCACGGTCGGCACTCACGCCCGTCACTTGCTGGGCATTTAAAGCCAAATCGTCCCCTAATACCCCAGCGGTTTTCTTGGCCGCGACCTTACTCATCACCGCCACGTCATCCAAAATGGATGCAATATCGTCGAGTAAGGTTAATAAACTCGCCCCTGCCATACATGCTCCCTTAAACAAATAATGCTGTTTTTATCAATTCTGCTTTCGCAATAGTAACTTAGTTAGATTAAGTCCGTATAACAAATCGTCAATAGCAAAGTAGGTTTTATCTTAAGTCCATCACTAATCTTAAACACTTAGCTTAGTGATTAAATCGCATTGCACTGCAAGCGAGATCACAGCCATAGTGCAATAGCACCACACAATTTGGCGGAAAAGAGTATACTAAGCCCAGAATTTTTTACTCATTTGCCATTACAGGATGTCAACATGACTCAAGATGAAATGAAAAAAGCCGCTGGCTGGGCTGCACTCAAATACGTTGAGAAAGACAGCATTGTGGGTGTGGGCACAGGCTCAACCGTCAATCACTTTATCGATGCCCTCGCCACCATGAAGGCCGATATTGAAGGTGCGGTATCAAGCTCAGAAGCCTCCACTCAAAAGATGAAGGCCCTTGGCATCCCGGTTTATGACTTAAACAGCGTCGATAGATTATCTGTGTATGTCGATGGTGCCGATGAAATCAACGGCCATATGGACATGATCAAAGGCGGCGGCGCGGCATTGACCCGCGAGAAAATCGTCGCAGCTGTGGCTGAAAAGTTTGTCTGTATCGTGGATAACACTAAACAAGTGGATATTTTAGGTGAATTCCCGCTGCCCGTTGAAGTGATCCCAATGGCGCGCTCTTACGTGGCCCGTGAACTGGTCAAACTCGGCGGCGACCCAGTGTACCGTGAAGGCGTTGTCACTGATAACGGCAACGTAATCCTCGACGTTTACAACCTTAAGATCATCAATCCTAAGGAATTAGAAGATAAGATCAACGCCATCGTCGGCGTAGTAACCAATGGCCTGTTCGCGAAACGCGGCGCCGATGTGTTACTGGTTGGCACCCCTGAAGGCGTGAAAACCTTTACCGCTTAAGGCAAGGTGAGTCGAAAGACTCCCATGCGAGAAACAAAATGCCGGTACAACTGCGCCGGCATTTTTTATAACCCTAAAACGATTGAGCGATTACCACACTCGAGCCACTAAGCCCTTGAGGTAAAAACCTTCTGGGAAGGCGCTACCAATCGGGTGATCGCTCGCTTGGCTTAAACGCTCGATAAATTGGATCTCACGTTTGGCATCCAGAGCCGCATCGGCAACGATTTTTTGGAACAGATCCGCAGGCATTAATCCCGAGCAAGAGAAGGTCAAGAGCACCCCGCCCGGATTTAATAATTGCAGCGCAATCATATTGATATCTTTATAGCCACGGCAGGCGCCATTGAGCTGCGACTTATTGTCGGCAAACTTTGGCGGGTCGAGTACGATCACATCGAAGGTTTTACCCTCATCACGGTACTGACGTAACAGCTTAAACACATCGGCTTCGTTGTAATGCACATTATCATCATTTAAGCCATTGACTCGCATATTCAAACGCGCAGTATTGAGGGCAAGTGATGATACATCGACGTTTTCAATGCTGGCCGCGCCCGCCTTAGCAGCATAGAGGCCAAAGGTGCCGGTGTAGCAAAAACAGTTCAGTACCGATTTGCCCTTCACAAAACGGGCGGCGATGGCGCGGTTATCGCGCTGGTCGAGGTAGAAACCGGTTTTATGACCCTTAGTCACATCGACGGCGATTTTGATACCGTTTTCTTCAATTATGACGGGCATTTCAGGCAGCGTGCCATGGAGTAAACCCATGGTAGAGGCTAGGCCTTCTTTCTTGCGGGAATCGACGTCTGAGCGCTCATAAATGGCGCAATCGGGGTACAGCTCGGCAAGCACATCGACGATAGTGTCACGCCATACATCGGCGCCCATGCTCAAGAGTTGGCAGACTAATACATTGGCGTACTTATCAATGGTGATACCGGGTAAACCATCGGACTCGGCGGCAATCAAACGGTAACCGGTTAAGCCTTGTTCACGAATAAGATCATCGCGTCCCGCTTGGGCGCGCAGAATACGGCGCTTAAAAAACTCACGGTCGATTTCTTCTTCACGATCGAAAGTCCAAATCCGCACTTGGATTTGTGACTCAGGCGACCAGGCACCGCGACCCAACCAATGGCCATCATGGGCAACCACATCGACGGTATCGCCCGGCTCGAGTTTGCCTTTAACGTTATGGATCCCATTGGAAAATACCCAAGGATGACGACGCTCAAGGGACTTTTCGCGACCGGGTTTAAGTTTGATTCTGACTGCCATAGTACCGCCTTAAAAAAGTACCGCCACAACAAACAGTCACAGTTTGTTAGGCGCCGTCTGCTAAAAAATGGAAGCGGATAATATACCTAATATCGCCCGAGCGCGAGCCATCCACCCTAAACAACGCGCTAAGAGATGGCGATCATAGCCTAGTTTCAAGGGCAAAACCCAGTTACGACAACTGATTTTCGGCAATTCACTGCGATTTTCGACGAGATAAACACTATTTCGCTGAAAGATATTCTCAACCCCAAAGGTCTTATCCCAGTAACAGGACTTAAGCAAAAGCTGCACAAGCAACTAGGCTTATTCCTGTGTTTATCCATCCGCTTTATATGCTGCCTATTGGTGCTGTCGTTATAAAAGCAAGCTAATCAACAAAATGACTGACGTAGTCAGAATGCAAAGGAAGAAACCATGAATAAGAAAGCCCAAACCGCACTGTCAGGTGCAGCACTTGCTATGGCGATGGCGGGTATGGCGAGCCAAGCCACAGCCGCAGAACCCATGACCAGCGCCGACAGTAGCGACCTAGTCCATTGTTATGGCGTTAATACCTGTAAAGGCCATAACGACTGTAAAACCGCCGACAATGCCTGCGCTGGCCATGCAAGCTGTAAAGGCAGTGGTTTTGTCGCTATGCCATCCAAGAGTTGTGGCAATGTCGGTGGCAAAGTGGCCGATGATTGGGTTGGCAAAATCGCCAATACTGAGCTAGTGCACTGCTATGGCATCAATACCTGTAAAGGCCATAACGATTGTAAAACTGCCGATAACGCCTGCGCCGGACACGCCAGCTGCAAAGGCAGTGGTTTTGTGGCCACTCCAACCAAAGCCTGTGGTGACTTAGGTGGCAAGGTCGGCGCATAAGACATAAAAGTGTTTACAGATGAAGAAGCGGTCAGCCTTTCGGCCGCTTCTGCCACTCAGTCATCATGAGGTTTATACATGGATAAGCAGAGTATCACTCACCCCACCCTAGGTTTTGGTTTAGGACTAAGAACCCAGCACTTCGACCATGTGCTTAGCCATCAGCCAAAAGTCGACTGGTTCGAGATACTCTCGGAAAACTTTATGGTTGCGGGCGGCAAACCCCGCTATTACTTGAGCGAAATTGCCGAGCGTTATCCGCTGGTGATGCACGGTGTCTCTTTATCCATAGGTAGCACAGATCCACTGAATATGGATTATCTTAAGGCGCTTAAACAACTCGCCAACGAAGTGCAGCCCCAATGGATTTCGGACCATATTTGCTGGACCTCCATCCACGGCGTCAATAGTCATGACTTGCTTCCCCTTCCCTACACCGAAGAAACCGTAAAGCATGTGGCCGAGCGCATTGGCATAGTGCAGGATTTTTTAGGTCGCCGCATTTTGATGGAAAACGTCTCCAGCTATTTGTCCTACCAAGATTCGACCATGAATGAATGGCAATTTGTTAACGCGGTAGCCGAGGAGGCCGATTGCCTGTTGCTGTTAGATATCAATAACATCTACGTCAGCGCCCGCAATCACCAGTTCCCCCCCGAGGATTATCTGCTGCAAATCGCGCCTCATCGGGTACAACAGTTTCATCTAGCGGGCCACTCGGATTACGGTGACTATGTTGTCGACACCCACGACCATGATGTCTGTAATAGTGTCTGGGATCTGTATCGGCAGGCTTTAAAACGCTTCGGAGGCGTCAGCACTATGATTGAGCGCGATGCCAATATTCCCGAATTTAGTGCATTGGAAGCCGAGTTGGCGATTGCTCGTAACATCGCCCGTACCAGCTTAGGCGAGTCGCATCCTCTGGTTTATAGATCGCGGCAGGAGACTGTGGCATGAGTCAGCTTCGCGAGATCCAACAGCAGTTTATGGATTATCTACTGGCTAGCGCCACCCAAGCCCCAATGCCAGAAAATATTGAGAGGCAATTTAGCGATAGGGTTGCCGAGCAAGGCGGCGTTAGCCGCGATATCCGAATGCAGATTTATGCCAATGCCTATCGCATTCGCTTAACCGAAGTCCTCGAAACCGACCATGAAATGCTCGGGTTGTATTTAGGCGATGACTTATTCGCGCGCATGGCCAATGGCTATATCGCCCACCAGCCCTCACATTTTACCTCGCTACGCCAATTTGCCGATGCCCTGCCCGACTACTTAGCCAGCGACGCTTTTTTTAGTCAGTATCCGATTATTAGCGATATCGCCAGATTCGAGCGCAGCTTACTCAATGCCTTCGATGCCAAGGATGAACAGCGCGCCAACTTTGCGGCGCTGCAGTCCTTACCCGCCGCCGCTTGGCCCTATTGCCAACTGCGTTTTCACCCCAGCGTGCAGCTATTTGAGTGTGCCAGCAATGCGGTCGAAACCTGGCAAGCCTTAAAGCATCAACAAGTCCCACCCGCGCCAGATTATCAAGGCAAACGCGCTTGGCTACTTTGGCGCGGCGAGAGCCGTTTAACGGAGTTTATCTCCCTTGCAGAGTACCAATTGGCATTGATCCAAGGGTTTATCCACGGCGCCAATATTGCCGAACAATGTGAATTGATGCTGGCGTTTTTTACGCCAGAAGAGGTCATGCAGCAGCTGTTGCAAGCGCTGCAAGCTTGGTTTCAGTTAGGCTTGGTATTGAGTGTTCAGTCGAACAATTAAAGCTTGAGCCGCTAACGCCGCAGCGCCAATTCCACGATCACGGGCGCATGGTCAGTACTATAGGCATCGCGCTCGTATTCGGGCCTGACTAAGTGTCTATCGCAGGTCTGATAGTCCACCACCTGCGCCAAACTGCGGCTATCGTTGGCATCAAACTCATTGGAGAGCAACACATAATCCAGCACAGAACCTTTGGGGCCGTAATAATGGGTTGGTGCTCGGTGCTCACGGTAATGGATAGCGTTATCGGCTAAATTTGCCTCAATAAACAGCTCATAGGCATCTTGTAATCGATAGTGGGCAAACACTTGCGTTAATGCCGCATCGGATAAATGCCCAAGCCCTGCGGCTTTTATATCGTTTCTGTGGAGCGCTTCGCCTTGCAGCGTTAACGCATCCAGCGCGCCCAAGGACAAGCTATCGTTAAAATCCCCCATCAGGATCACTGGATATTTGGCACTCTGCCTTCTGGTGAGTATGGCATGGAACAGCAATGCCGCCTCAGCGCCCCGTTGCATGGTTGAGGCCCAGCGCCCTAATGCTTGCTCGGTTAATAACTTAGTCTCGGCGTGTAACTTAAGAGCCGATGGCGCATTTAACGACAAGCCTAAGGGATGCGGCTCTAAGGCCAATCCCGGCCGCTTAGATTTAAAATGCACCACATAACAATCACAGGGGCCAATCTGCGGCACCGTCACCGTCACCCGTAACACTTTACGGCTAAAGGTAAATTCGCTCGATAAGCCCATCGCTGCCACTAAGTGCGCCTCGGGTGCTATCGCGTTCACCTCAAGGATAGGGAAACGAGATGCCAATGCCACCACAGGGCTTTGATAAATATAATCACTGACCAAGGTCGCGCTATCGACCACCGCAAAGTGAGTGAGTCCCTGCTGCAAGGCAAGCTGGCGTAAAGGTTCTGGGCTAAATACTTCCTGAAATCCGACAATATCCGGATGATGTTGGTTTAAAAACTCGCTAAACCATTGGCACTTCTTCTGCCATTGGCCGTGGCTATAGATATTCTCAAAATCGTAAAAGGCTGAGGGTGGCTCTATAAAGTTAAATAGATTCAGGGTCGCAACTTTAATATTCGATTGTGTTGTCTCAGCCGAGCTCGACAGATGTGGAGAATGCTGTGGCACAGTGTTATTCCTCTTTAGCTAAATCATCGCTATCAATAAGCGCCCTTAACAGATACAGCCTCGAAACGGTCCACTCGCTCAAAGGCTTAGGCGACAGGCACAATCTTAACCCATGATAAACAAGGTTCTACCTAAATTGATTTCAGCATCAATCACACCATGTTATTGCCCTATTTCTAATTGACACCACTATCACCAGAACAGTCGATATCATTGGCACGCTCGCTTACTTTAGTATTGCAACTATGCTACTCGATTTACCAACGGCATAGGTCGATCACAGTTCACTGAATCGTCACTGCATCCTCTGTAAGAGGCCGCTGTGACGCACACTGTTGTGCAATAGCTTAAAACAACTACGGGAAGAATGCCGCTATCAAGCTTATCACTTGTTTTCCTACCTTACTGAAGCTCATTATTTGCGCCAGCTCATACATTTGTTGTTTATTAATAAAAAGATAAGAATAAAGACCTAGGGTAGATTACGCTTTTATTAGCCGCATTTTTACTTAACGCCTGTCCCTTACTGGAATAGCCCATTAAAAAGTTAACAAGCTGCTGCCATAACAATATTGATAAAAGGTTTAGAGGTTTTTATGTGGTTTAATTCCCGACTCAAAGCAGAAAACGAAGCGCTGAAACAACGGCTGATTGATCAACAACACAGGCATGAAGTTGAAATTGAAGAGTTAAAAAACATGGCCCGAGAGAACGAAGCCATGCAACAACAGTCCCGCCAACATATTGATCTTTATAGCGAGGTTATCGCCTGCCAAAACCAAGGTGGCGAGATGTTAAACGCTGTCAGAGACGGCCTCGCCAGCAGCGCAGAATTACTCACCGATGAACAAGCTGCTCTGTCTGAATTAGATAAAATGTTCGATCAAACACGGGTAGCAATTGCCAACTTAGGCAGCCGCGCAACTTACATTAACGAGCAAGCCATCAGCAGTATGGATGCCGTGACCGAATTAAATAACACCACTTCATCAATTAATCAGTTTGTCGCCGCCATTCAAGGCATCTCAGAACAAACCAATCTACTTGCCCTCAATGCAGCCATTGAGGCCGCCCGAGCGGGTGAAGCGGGCCGAGGCTTTGCCGTGGTCGCCGACGAGGTGAGACAACTCGCCAGCAAGGCCCATGAAGCCAGTAGCCAAATTGAAAAACTAGTAAAGCAGATAGTGGCACAGGCATCGAATATCAAAGAAATTGTGCATAACAATCAAAACAGTGCCCTCGATGTCGCCTCTTCTTCGACTCAAATCGGCCAAGTTGTTGAAAATGTACTTCAACGTTCACATAAAATGCAGCAGGTGATCCATAACGCTGCGACCGCATCTTTTTTAAATACCACTAAGCTCGACCACGCAGTATGGAAGAGCCATGTGTATCAACTGATTGAAAAAAGCCACCACAATCACAGCGTCAACGCTCATACCGAGTGCCGCTTGGGGCAATGGTATTTCAAGGGATTTGGGGCGGAAAATTATCAGCACTTAAGCAACTTTAAAGCGATCGATACTCCCCATAAGGCGGTGCACGATGCGGGTAAAGCGGCACTGGCGGCAAAACAAAAAGGCAATTTATCTGACATGGTCAAGCAGCTACATGTGATGGAAGACTCGAGTATGCGAGTTGTTGCTTGCCTCGATAACCTACTGCGAGATGTATATCGCCAGTAACGCGTTCAAGTCAGCTGATTAGAGCGCCGTTGGGCGCTCTTTTTATTGCTAAATTACCAATTGCCTTCCCAAGCCCTTATTCACGATAAAAGCGCCTTGCCAATACCCAACTTCCTCAGCCTATACATAAATACCCCAAAGCTGCCTTGATAGCTTAGGGCTTCTCATCTTTACTTCATTGAGAGCATGTCGTGAGACTTGCAGATAACATTTTCATTTTTAGGATTATTAATGAAGTTTGTCACACACCTACTCGTCGTGATTTGCCTGTGTATTCTTCCGTACCGAGCGCTTGCCGCACTCAGTATCTATACCGAAGAGTGGGCCCCCATTAGCTTTTCCGTAGAAGGTAAACCCGACGGCTTAGCGGTACAAGTAGTGCAAGAGATTCAAAAGCGCGTTAATAACCAAGATCCTATCAAAGTGGTTCCCTGGGCCCGCGGTTGGAAAATCATGACTGAACAACCTAATACAGTGCTGTTTGCCATGACTAGAACGCCGACACGGGAACAGCGGTTCAGCATGATAGGCCCTATCGCCACAGGGACCATCAACTTCTACGCCCTAAAAGACAGCAAACTAAAGATTAGCTCAATTGATGATGCCAAACAGGCGAAAGCTGTGGGGGTGTATCGTTCTTCTGTTGAAGAGCAATTATTGATGGAGCACGGTTTTACCAATATAGCGCCCTCTACCACACCGTTACTGAGCGCGAAGCAACTGATGAAAAAGCGTATTGATTTATGGTGCAATACTAACCTCACCGCGCCCAGTATTCTGGCCGAAGCGGGTGCCAGTATTGATGACGTCAAATCCCTGCACACTATCAGTGCTAACCATCTTTATATTGCGTTTTCGAAAGGGACACCCAGTGAAGAAATAGATAAATGGAAAGAGGCACTTATCAGCATTAAGACCGATGGCACCTTCGCGCAAATCTACCACCGCTGGTTACCTAATGATGCTCCACCAATGGAAACCGAGCGCATTGGGCAATAAATCTCGAGCGCAAATCTTGGGCGCAAAATAGAAAGGCCGGGTAACTTAAGTTATCCGGCCTTTTGATTACAATGGCTTAGGCTTATTTAGCCAATATGCGCTGATGCAACTCTTGTACTGAGGTCACGTTAGTGCGGTCATCCGCAGCGTGAGCCATACAAGTCGCGAATGCCGCATTCATTGTCGTTGTATAGTTCACTTTGTAACGCAGTGCACCGCGACGTAATTGACGTGAGTCTTCAATCGCTTGACGGCCTTCGGTGGTGTTCACTATATAGGTGTACTCACCGTTCTTGATACGATCAAGAATGTGTGGACGGCCTTCGTGTACCTTGTTCACTAAGCGTGGGTTGATACCCGCTTCACCTAGGATAACCGCAGTACCGTGGGTGGCATCGATTTGATAACCCAGCTCAATCAGCTTAGCGGCTAAATCGGCAACGCGCTTCTTATCGCTGTTACGTACAGATAGCAGCGCACGACCAGACTTAGGCACTTCAGAGGTCGCACCTAACTGCGCCTTAGCATAGGCTTCGGCGAAGGTGTCGCCCACGCCCATTACCTCACCCGTTGAGCGCATTTCAGGGCCTAATAGTGGGTCAACGCCAGGGAACTTGTTAAATGGCAGTACCACTTCTTTCACTGAGTAGAAAGGTGGAATCACTTCTTCAGTGAAGTTTTGTGCCTTCAGGCTTTGACCTGCCATCACACGGGCAGCAATCTTAGCTAAAGGTACACCCGTCGCTTTCGACACGAATGGCACGGTACGCGCTGCACGTGGGTTAACTTCAATCATATAGATTTCGTTATTCTTCACGGCAAACTGTACGTTCATCAGACCGACAACACCGAGTTCCATCGCAAGCTTACGTACTTGTACGCGCATTTCGTCTTGGATAGCTTGGCTTAAGGTGTAAGGAGGCAGTGAACAACCTGAGTCACCTGAGTGAACACCTGCTTGCTCGATATGCTCCATGATAGCGCCGATAACCACAGTTTCGCCGTCACAGACTGCATCGATATCCACTTCGATGGCATCATCCAAGAAGTGATCGAGCAGTACTGGCGATGCGTTAGATACGCTTACCGCTTCGTTGAAGTAGCGCAGTAAATCCTGTTGGTCATAAACGATTTCCATCGCGCGGCCGCCCAGAACGTAGGACGGACGAACAACCAGCGGATAACCGATACGCTCCGCGGCAATCACAGCACCTTCAACAGTGGTTACTGTATCGTTTTCTGGTTGCTTCATTTCCAGACGTTGAATCGCCTGTTGGAAACGCTCACGGTCTTCTGCACGGTCAATCGCATCTGGGCTAGTACCAATAATTGGCACACCCGCCGCCTCAAGGGCGCGAGCCAGTTTCAGCGGAGTTTGACCACCGTACTGTACGATAACGCCCTTTGGCTTCTCGATACGGACGATTTCTAACACGTCTTCTAGGGTAACAGGCTCGAAGTATAGACGATCTGAAGTGTCGTAGTCGGTAGAAACGGTTTCAGGGTTACAGTTCACCATGATGGTTTCATAACCGTCTTCACGCAGTGCTAATGCCGCGTGCACACAGCAGTAATCGAATTCGATACCTTGACCGATACGGTTTGGACCACCGCCTAACACCATGATTTTTTCGCGATCTGATGGGTTCGCTTCACACTCTTCCTCATAGGTTGAGTACATGTAAGCGGTGTCGGTGGCAAATTCTGCGGCGCAGGTATCTACGCGCTTATACACTGGGTGAATGTCGAAACGGTCACGCAGTTTGCGAACTTCAGTCTCGTTTACGCCAAGGACCGCCGCCAGACGCGCATCGGCAAAGCCTTTACGCTTAAGTTTACGCAGCAGTTCTTCGTTAAGACCGGCTAAACCGCCTTCGGCCACTTGGCCTTCCAGCTTAATCAGCTCTTCAATCTGTACTAAGAACCATGGGTCGATATTGGTTAAACGGAAGATTTCATCCAGGGTTAAACCCGCACGCATAGCGTCGGCAATGTACCAAATACGGTCACAGCCTGGCTCTTTCAGCTCGAGGCGAATGCGCGCTAAGGCATCGGGTTTGGTTAAGTCAGTAATTGGGTCAAAGCCGTGACGGCTCACTTCTAAACCACGCAGGGCTTTTTGCAGTGACTCTTGGAAGGTACGGCCAATCGCCATCACTTCACCCACAGACTTCATCTGAGTGGTTAAGCGATCGTTCGAGCCAGCAAACTTTTCAAAGTTAAAGCGAGGTACTTTAGTCACAACGTAGTCGATGGCTGGCTCGAATGACGCTGGCGTACGGCCGCCAGTGATGTCGTTCATCAGCTCATCGAGGGTGAAACCGACCGCTAACTTGGCAGCAATTTTTGCGATTGGGAAACCCGTCGCTTTAGATGCCAGAGCAGATGAACGTGATACACGTGGGTTCATCTCGATGATAACCATACGGCCATCTTTCGGGTTGATACCGAACTGTACGTTCGAACCACCGGTTTCAACACCAATCTCACGCAGTACCGCCATAGAGGCATTACGCATCAATTGGTATTCTTTATCGGTCAGGGTTTGTGCTGGCGCAACGGTAATAGAATCACCGGTGTGCACGCCCATTGGGTCAAAGTTTTCGATAGAGCAGACGATGATGCAGTTGTCGTTACGGTCACGAACCACTTCCATCTCGTATTCTTTCCAACCGATTAAGCTCTCGTCGATGAGCAGCTCTTTGGTTGGCGATAAATCTAAACCTTGAGAACAGATTTCTTCGAACTCTTCCTTGTTGTAGGCGATACCACCGCCCGAGCCACCCATAGTGAATGATGGACGGATAATACAAGGGAAACCAACGAGGTCGAGTACACCATAGGCTTCTTCCATACTGTGGGCGATGCCCGCGCGTGGACACTCTAAGCCAATGCTCTTCATGGCTTTGTCGAAGCGGCTACGGTCTTCTGCTTTATCAATCGCATCGGCGGTTGCACCGATCATTTCAACGTTGAATTCAGCCAGTACGCCTTTGGCTTCAAGCTCAAGGGCGCAGTTCAGCGCGGTTTGACCGCCCATGGTTGGCAGAATCGCATCAGGACGTTCTTTGGCGATAATGTTACGTACCACTTCCCATTGGATTGGCTCGATGTAAGTGGCATCGGCCATTTCAGGGTCGGTCATAATGGTGGCAGGGTTAGAGTTCACCAGAATGACGCGGTAACCTTCTTCACGCAGGGCTTTACAGGCTTGAGCGCCTGAATAGTCGAATTCACACGCCTGACCAATAACAATTGGGCCTGCACCTAGGATAAGAATACTCTTTATATCTGTACGTTTTGGCATTGCTTCTCTCTTCTCCTAGCTTGCGTATTACTTAGCGTTCTGACGGTATTGTTCAATAAGCTCGATAAAGTGATCGAACAGTGGGGCCGCATCGTTCGGACCAGGGCTCGCTTCAGGGTGACCTTGGAAGCTGAACGCTGGCTTGTCCGTCAGATGGATACCTTGTAGTGAACCATCGAACAGTGACTTGTGGGTCACTTTGATATTGGCAGGTAATGTGGCTTCATCGGCAGCAAAACCGTGGTTTTGGCTAGTGATCATCACGTTACCTTTTTCGATATTGCTCACTGGGTGGTTAGCACCGTGGTGACCAAACTTCATCTTTAAGGTTTTCGCGCCTGATGCCAATGCCAGTAACTGGTGGCCTAAACAGATACCGAAAATAGGCGTATCGGTTTTCAGGATTTGTTGAATCGCTTCGATGGCATAGTCGCATGGCTCTGGGTCACCAGGGCCGTTAGAGAGGAACACACCGTCTGGGTTCATCGCTAACACTTCTGAAGCAGGTGTTTTTGCAGGAACAACCGTCACGTCACAGCCACGGTCAACCAACATGCGCAGGATGTTTTGCTTAACGCCGTAGTCATAGGCCACGACTTTGTACTTTAACTCTTCTGCTGGCGTATCTGCTGGCAAACCGCCCACCAAACGCCAGCTACCTTTACGCCATTGATAGGCTGTCTCGGTCGTCACTTCTTTCGCTAAATCCATACCCTTTAAACCAGGGAAGGCTTTAGCGGCTGCAAGTGCTTTAGCTTCATCTAAGTCAGCACCCGCCATGATGCAACCCGCTTGGGCACCTTTTTCACGGAGGATTCGAGTTAATTTACGAGTATCGATATCTGCGATGCCAACAACATTGTTTGCTTTGAGATAATCGCTGAGAGTTTGTTGATTACGGAAACTACTTGCTATGAGCGGAAGATCGCGAATGATTAAACCACAAGCATGAACCCCATTGGATTCGACGTCTTCATTATTGGTACCAGTATTACCAATGTGGGGGTAGGTTAAAGTTACAATCTGGCGTGAATAAGAGGGATCAGTTAAAATTTCTTGGTATCCTGTCATCGAAGTGTTAAAAACAACTTCACCAACAGAGAGACCATCGGCACCTATCGCTGTGCCAGTGAATACGGTTCCATCTTCGAGTACGAGTAAGGCAGACTTTGTCAACGCGACCTCCATAAAGAGCCAAGCCACTGAAATATAATGTTTTTATGTTATGTTAAGATACCAATTTCCGCTGATTTACGAAATTTTGACAAATTCAAGCGAGTTTACAGGATAAACTCGAACTCGTCTACACCTTGGTATCTGAGTGCAAAAAAAAACGCCAA
Organism: Shewanella sp.; assembly: GCF_047975355.1. Classification (GTDB taxonomy): domain Bacteria; phylum Pseudomonadota; class Gammaproteobacteria; order Enterobacterales; family Shewanellaceae; genus Shewanella. The sequence continues at coordinate 45,017 of NZ_JBKEDJ010000013.1, forward strand.
ATGGCGTTTTTTATTTTAATTCAAACCTAATACCTGCTGCATATCATACAGACCCGGTTTTTGTTCCACTAACCAGTGGGCGGCACGCATAGCGCCATTAGCAAAGGTCATACGACTAGACGCTTTATGGGTGATCTCCAAACGCTCACCGATATCGGCAAACATAGCTGTGTGTTCACCGACTAAGTCACCCGCGCGCACAGTGGCAAAACCTATGGTTTCACGATCACGCTCGCCAGTGATCCCTTCGCGGCCATACACGGCACATTTTTCGAGATCGCGACCTAAGGTCTTAGCGATGACTTCACCCATCTTTAGTGCTGTGCCCGATGGCGCATCTTTTTTATGTCTGTGGTGACCTTCGATAATTTCGATATCGGTGTAATCGCCCATGACCTCAGCGGCCAGTTCGAGCAATTTCCACATCAGATTGACACCCACAGACATATTCGGCGCCATCACCACCGGGGTTTGCTCAGCAAAGGCATTAATCTGTTCTTTTTGAGCATGATTGAAACCGGTCGTGCCAATCACAATGGCTTTCTTATGGCGCACACACCAGTCTAAATGGACAATACTGGCCTCTGGCGCAGTGAAATCAATCAACACATCAAAGTCGTCGGTCGCATAGTCGAGCGAATCCATCACAATGACATTTAACTTACCGACACCCGCCAGCTCGCCCGCATCCACGCCGACTAAGCTTGAACCGGAACGCTCGATAGCCGCGCCTAGGCGAATGTGCTCTTGATGATAAGCCGATTCAATAAGAGTCCGTCCCATGCGTCCACCCGCACCGACAATTGCAACTCTCACTTGTCCACCCATTTCAATCTCCTCAAACCTGTTCATCACTTCTATACAAAAACGCCTAAGACAGGCTTAGGCGTTTCGATCACATTAGACGATGTCTAATAACTCGACTTCAAACACTAAGGTTGAGTATGGAGGAATAGAAGCACCCGCACCACGTTCACCGTAAGCTAAGTGATGTGGAACGAATAATTTTAACTTGGTGCCTACTGGCATCAGTTGCAGCGCTTCAGTCCAGCCGGCGATAACGCCAGAGACTGGGAATTCAGCGGGTTGGCCACGAACAACAGAGCTGTCGAACACGTCACCATTGATGAAAGAACCATGGTAGTGAGTGCGAACTGTGTCTTCGTAGGTTGGTTTTGCACCGCTACCTTGAACTAACACTTCGTATTGCAGACCAGACTCAGTCACGATTACACCAGCACGCTTAGCGTTTTCAGCTAAAAATGCTTCGCCTTCGGCAGAAGCCGCAGCAGCAGCTTGCTCTTGAGCCGCTTGAATACGACGGCTGATCTCAGTGAATGCAACTTGCATATCTTGCATAGATACAGCGCTCTCAACGCCAGCAAATGCATCGGCTAAACCTGCTTGAACGGCAGCAATATCCACACCTTCAAAAGAATTGGCAGCCAGTTGTTCGCCCATTTGACGACCTACACCATAGCTTGCTTGCTGTTCAACAGTACTGAATTTATCAGACATAATTAACGACTCTCAATGTTCAATGGAATTTTGCGCGCCAGTTTACCATAGTTCCACGCCCTATGCTGATAAACTGACTGCTTATTTAACTTTGGCGGCGATTTTACGTAACCCATGCGTATTTATCCAGCAATAGCGCCTAATTGCGGCAAGATAAGGCCAGCTTGTAAACGAACGCCACACCCTAAATCGCTATTTAGGCAGCACGCATTGGTTTTTGATATTCGCCTTTGAACTCTGATACAAAGGCTGCATTTGGCCCTGTAATTGCTCAAGTTGGGCAATGCGATTACTGTTTGATGGATGGGTCGATAATAATTCAGGCCCTTGGCTACCGCCCGCCTTTGACATATTTTGCCAGAGCGCCACGCTCTGCGCCGGATCGAATCCGGCCCGTGCCATTAACTCCAGCCCCATCACATCCGCCTCACTCTCCTGAGCGCGGCCAAAGGGTAAGATCACCCCAACCTGAGCACCAAGCCCTAGAGCAGACATATATAAGTCACGGTTTGAGACGCCGCTCGCGCCAAGGGCCGCATCGGCGATTTGCATCCCCATGCCCGTCATTTGCGCACGAGACACTTGCTCATTACCGTGCTGCGCTAATACGTGGGCCACTTCATGCCCTAACACTGTGGCCAGTTGATCCGGTGTACTCGCCACTTTGAGTAATCCGGTATACACGCCAATGTGGCCACCCGGCAGTGCAAAGGCATTCACTTGCTCGGAGTTGAACAATACGACATCCCACTTCTGGCTTTGATCGGGTAACACAGCAGTCACGCGATTCGCCACGCAATTTACGTACTGCGTAAGCTTTTTATCACTGCTGATCTTCTGCTGCTTTTTCATTTCTTCAAAGGAAGCATCCCCCATTTGCTGCATCTGCGACGCCGAATACAGCAAGGTTTGACCCCGCCCCGTGGGCGATTTAGTGGTCGCGCAGCCCGATAATCCTAACGTGAGTCCAACCGCCACTAAGGCGAGTGTTGTTGATTTCATAGGGAACTCCTTAATCCGAACCAGGCCGAAGATGGCGGCCAAGTGACTCAACTGATAATGACTAAGATTTTACTGAGATAGGATCAATAAGCAAAATTATGTCTGTTCCGCACACAACAGCAACTCAAGCCCACTTTTATCATCGCCATGACGGAAAACCCCATTTTCCTCGATAAAAATTAACAAATGTAAATAACCTGCAAAACCATTCGATAATAATTATCATTCGTGCGTTTTAGCCTTGATATCAGTCTTTAGCTGGACCCAATGCTACGCCTAAATTTCATGCTCACTTAATAGGATTTACTATGCGACTCACGCTCACCCCATGTGCTGCTTCAATTCGTTATGCTTTAGTTGGTTCAGCGTTATTTTCAGGTATGGCCTTTGCCACCACACCCGTAGACTCTGTCACACCAGCAAACGTTGAACGCCTAATTATAACGGGGAGCCGCGTCGTGGAACGCATTGATGAAGTCCCCTCCTCAGTCACCTTAATTGATAACGACACTCTTAACCAAGATCTCAAGGTCAGCTCTGAGCTACAAAATATTCTCGCAATACGCGTCCCTGGTTTAGCGCCATCCTCAGGTACCTCGAGTAATGCTGGGCAAACGCTGCGCGGGCGTAAGGCTCTAGTACTAATTGATGGTGTACCGCAATCGACACCACTGCGTAATGGCTCGCTTGATATACGCTCTGTGGATGTTAATGCCATTGAACGTATTGAAGTGATTAAAGGCGCGACCTCAATCTACGGTAATGGAGCCGCCGGCGGTATTATCAACTACATCACCAAGAAACCTGGCGACAGTAAAGCGCAGGTTAACCTTGGCGCCTCGAGTAAATTCAGTACTGTTAAGTTTGAAGACAGCGCAGGCTATCGCTTTAATGCGGGAGTGGATGGCTCACTTGAAAAGTTCAGTTATGTATTAAATGCCGTGACCGAAGAAACGGGTCTGCAGCGTGATGCAGAAGGTGATGTACCGGGCCTGGTTTATGGATTATCCGAAACGAAAACTCAAAACCTATTTACCAAATTGCAATATCAGTTTACCGATGCCAGATCACTGCAATTCACCTACAACTACTACGAAGCACAACAGGATGCCAACCTAGTCGATGTCACTGGCAGTGTCAATTCGGGCGTTAAAACCTACGCCATGAAAGATACCTCAGGCAAGCCTAAACTGGGCGAGCCACAGGGGCCTAAGGGCAACCATAACCTGACCCTAAAATATGTTGACAATGCATTATTGGATAACACACAAATGGTGCTAGACGCCTACAGCCAAAAAATCGATAACATGTTTTTCTTCTCGTCCTCACTCGCGAATCCTTCTGAAGGATACAGCGGTGGGCAATCGATTATTCTGTCTGAAAAAATTGGCTTACGCGCTAACTTTAATACCGAGGTCGATTGGGACAACATAGCCGCCAACTTTATTTATGGTGTCGATGCCTTGCAGGATATCAGCAGTCAGCCGCTCGAGGATGGCCGTATTTGGGTCCCTGAAATGGACATGACTAACCTTGCTTTTTATCTGCAAACTAAGTGGGTCATGTTTGATGATTGGGTCATTAAGGCGGGAGTTCGTCAGGATAGCGTGGATTTAAGTGTTAATGATTACAGCACGTTAAAGCTGTGTGCGAGTGCGACTCAGTGTACTGAATCGATTGACGTAAAAGGCGGTGACTTAGGCTTTAACGCCACCACCTATAATTTAGGGTTACGTTATACTGGCAGCAGCTTTGCTAGCCCGTTTATCAGTTATTCCCAAGGCGCAGACATTTCTGATCTTGGTCTGTTGTTACGTACGGCATCGGTAAATGACATCGCCTTAATAAAAACACAGGCAGCCATAATTGATAACTATGAGATAGGTGTATCAGGCTATATTGATGCCTTTTCCTATGAGCTAGCCGCCTTTTTCAGCGAATCAGAACTCGGCACTAGCAGCAAATATGATGCTGTATCAGGCGCATATGTGCCTATTCGCGCCCCGCAAGAAATTTGGGGTTACGAGGCGCAAGTCAATTACGCTTGGCTAGACAATCTCAGCACAGGCATGAGCTATAGCTTCGTCGAAGGGAAAGATACCGAAAAGGATGAATATTTAGATGGGCAAGTCATCTCACCACCTAAATTTACTGCCACCTTAGACTGGCAACCCACAGATGACAGCAATATTAGCCTTGCCTATCTATATGTCGGTGACCGCGACCGATTCGAGCCAATTAATGGCGCGTATGTTGGCAGTCAAGGACCCGTTGAGCATTACAATATTGTCAATTTGAGCAGTAGCTACCAAATAAATGATTGGACTTTATCACTTGGGGTGGAAAACCTGCTCAACGAAGATTACTACTCTGCCCGCTCGCAATCTTTTACCTTTAAGGGCTACAACACCAAAGGCTTAGGGACGACAATGAATGTCGGCGTAAGCTACCAGTTTTAAGATGCTCTCGAAAAAAAGTTAATCACAGAGTAAATGAAGCCAAATGGGATTACGCGTCCTGCTTGGCTTTATACTCCGCCTTTAACAAGGCGTAGAGATACTCATCACCCCACGCGCCCTTAAAGAGGATATTTTTCACATAATGGGCTTCGCGCCTAAAACCGAGTTTTTCGAGTAAGCGGCAACTGGCAAGATTGTCTACATCGGTTATAGCAATAACACGATGCTTATCTAATTCCACAAAGAGATAACCCAGCAATGCGCTGACGGCCTCAAATGCAACCTGTTGACCTTGAAACTCTGGAGCAATCGTAAAGCCGATTTCCATTTGCTGCTCATCGATAAAATGCAGCGCCAGGTCGCCAACTAGTTTAGTCGATGTCGTTCCCGATGCCTCACTGACAATCGCCAGTTGAAACCAGGTATCCGCCGCACCAAATTGCGCATAATCCATGTTCTCGAATAGCGCGACAGCCTCGCTATAGCTGTAATCCGTCCAACTTTGATATTTGGCGACCTTAGGGTCGGCTCGATAAGCGGCAAAAGCCTCAAGATCCGCTCGCTGAAATGGACGAATCGTAAAGCGTTTGGTGGTTAAACCGTAATTAACTAGGTTATGAAGTGCTTTATTTAACGCCAGTGTCGATGCCATGTCTTATCCCCTAATGTCAATAAGTCCCTAAGTTATATAGTCACAAAGTTACACTCTGAGGGAAAAGGTGAACAACTGCTAATAAGCGCTATGCAGTTATCAGTTTACACTCAACGTTTACCTTTAAATGCTTTGACACTGTGTTTATTGATGCTGCGACGATTCGCCTGTTTATCACGAGGTGGACGCTTAGGTGTCACTTTATTATCAGAACCATCCTCTCCGACTTTTTCACTCGGCTTATCCGTTACTGGAAAGTCTGCCAATGATGCTAACTGTAACTCACGCGCCGTCAAGTTGCGGATCGCGGTTAAGCTTGGCATTTCACCATGGCACACCAAAGAAATAGCGAGCCCTTTGGCGCCCGCCCTTGCGGTGCGGCCAATACGGTGCACATACACAGGCGCACTGGTGGGTAAATCTAAATTGATCACCACTGGTAAGGCATCAACATGAATACCTCGGGCCATTAAATCCGTCGCCACCACCACTTGAATGCGATTGGCTTTAAAGCCGGCCAAGGTTTGGCGGCGCACAGTTTGATCTTTTTCGCCGTGCAGCGCAGCAGCATTTATCCCCGCCTTAAGTAGTCGTTTCGCTATCGCATCGGCATCGTCGCGGGCACTGATAAACACCAGCACTTGCGGCCATTTATATTGCTTGAGTAACGCAATCAATGCCTGCGCCTTGCTGCCCTTATTGACTAAATACAGTCGCTCTTCGATTTCGGCGGCGACAGCATTGCGTGTACTGGCCTCAACCCGAAGGGGATTATTGCTCAGCAATTTACCCGCCAAAGAATCTAAAGCCTCTGGCAAGGTGGCGGAAAACAGTAAGGTTTGCTTACGCTTAGGCATCATTGCCATCAGCTTTTGCACATCGGGCCAAAATCCCATTTCCAGTAAGCGGTCGGCTTCGTCTAGCACTAGGTATTTTACCGACTCGAGACTGATATGGGACTGTGTACATAAATCCAATAAGCGCCCAGGGGTTGCCACGACAAGCTGCGGTTTAGCGGCAAGTTCGGCTAATTGATCTTCCTGCGCTATGCCGCCACAGAGGAGCTGAATCTTCAAAGGAATCGATACGGATAACTGACTCGCCAGCGCGTGCAGCGCCATCGTTACCTGCTGCGCTAACTCCCGTGTCGGCACTAGCACTAAGGCCTGCGCATTGCTGGCCGAGGATGACTCCCCCCCCGCTAACCCCACTTGGTGCTTAAGTTGTTGATAGATAGCCTGCAGCAAGGGTAAGCCGAAAGCCAAGGTCTTACCGCTACCGGTTTGCGACAGCGCTAGCACATCTCGCCCAGTAAGAATCGCCGGAATCGCTAATTGCTGTACCCGTGTCGGATACTTGAGTGCGGCAGGCAATACCGAACATAACGCCAAATTAACGCCAAGTTCGGCAAAGGTTAACGACTCTGGGGAAGGCTCAGTGGAAAGAGAAGGCTTAGGAATGGTCATCGCAACACCGATAAAAACATGGGAGCGAAAGTTTACGCAGAGTTGGCTGTTAATACCAATGTTGTTTCGGCTTTGACTAAAGCCTTGGGGTAGTTTTCGACGGGATATTTAACTATTCACGTTACGTAAGCCCAAAGCCTAATTTTCAAACTTCATTTAAATTTTTAAATCAAAGATAAAGTCAAAGTCGTGGGTCTTCAACCCACACCCGACCAAGAGGGGATCAACAGCAATCCCCTCTTGGATCTCCCTTGCCGCCCTAGCGAAGTTACATGCATTAGAGACTAGCTTCGTGCTTATTCGAAAATCGCTAACGCTTCCGATGGTACATCCTGTACCCCGAAAGCTAACTCGGCATCCATGCCTCGCTCACGCGATTTCCTTCAACGCCCTTCAGCAACTTCGCAGGGGAGATAAACTTCTGATTTATCGGTGCTAATTGTTAATTCCAAAAGAGTTTACGGCTCCATCATTCAGTATGCATGTCGTCCTCAAGGTGATAAGCCACTCCCTCCTCATCAGGCTTACTCTCATATGAAAAACCCAGATATGCTCGTGTTTGACCAGCGCAATCTGAACATCTGAGCTCAATGGTAGGTTGCTGCCCACTAAGAAGTTGTTTTATGTAACCGTTGACTTGATTCTTATGTATGTCCATTACGTTAGAACAGTGCTTACAAGGAACCTCTAATACTGACTGGTACTCTAACTTGCGAGATTGGTTAATCTTGTATTCCGCTTCACAGTTCTGATTAAGGCACCTAATGACGTTTCCAATTTTGACAAACCGCTGAGAATAGATAAGACGTGAACCGCAACTTTTACAAAAATCATCGGTTACCAATTCCGGTGTCATATTGAGATGCCAGCTCTTAATCAATACGTCCCAGCGCTCACTAATCTCAGTTAGCTTAGACCTAATCTTGTCATATGAAGTTGACTCTAAATCGTGAGGAATAGGCATGTGAACATATCCACCTAACGTTCCATAATCCTTATCCAATACTCTTAAGTTGATAGCTTCACAATTAGGCAGCTTTATCCAGTAAGACTCCTCCGATGGAGGCGGAGTATTATCATTTTCAACAAAGGCTACGGCTATTTGCACATCCGTATTAAGCTCAGGATGAAGTTGTTCAATCCTCCGAAGTAAGTGCTTTGGCTGCCATATGCTTTTTGAGATCTCGTCTCTAATTTCCCCCAGCAACTCATACTTTTTGTAAATCGTGGCTTCAATGGCAAGCCTCATATCAAGAGCTGCATAGCGAAGTCTGAAATTATCCCCAGAATTAAGATGCTCAATGCAACTAGCATAATGCTTTTGGGCCATTACTAAATAATTGCCTTCCATAACAATACTCGAATAACTAAGTTAGATAAGCCAATAACAAAAAGGGAGCCATCAAAAATGAATCAGGTCACCCAAGTTAAAGCAACATCATGCACTCAGGGTTTGGCTTCAAGCAACGGAAAGTTACTTAGTCACGAGTTAATAGAGTCAGCCACTGTTAAATTTTGGACAAGAAAACAGAAAGATGTGACATATCTTTTTAAGCAAATCGCAGACAACACCAAAGCTACAAGTGTTCACCATCCCCTCGGAGTTGCCGCAGGGCATTTGCGTCCGTTGCGTGAGCGAGGCATGGATGCCGAGATAGCGTCAGTCGAATCAGGGACGAGCGTCTGACGCGCTAGCATAAGGACGCTTAATGCCCAAGGGGCTTTCAACTCCGTTGGGGACGCCGGGCCATGTTTTATAAATAAGCCAAAAGGGGAACAGGCGCTTTTCCCCTTTTGGTCGGGTGTGGGGTGAACCCCCACGACTTTGATTTTGCTTTTAAAAACCATCGAAATCTCAAACTAGAAAGATCGGACAGGCATAACTTTTATGCCTGAACAATTTACCGAACACATCAGAGCCTAAGGAATACATCTCCCCTCGGAGTTGCCGCAGGGCGAATAGACAAATTGCGTGAGTCTTGCCATGGATGGCAAGCTAGCTTTCGCAGGTGCAGGGACGCATCCTTCGGAAGCGATAGCAAATTTGGCGATGAGCGCAAGGGGCTTTCAACTCCGTTGGGGCGTCTTGGAGCATCCAAGGAGGATAGGACGAGCAGTCCTCCTTGGTCGGGTGTGGGGTGAAGCCCCACGACTTGGATTTTTCTTTAAAAAAGAGAAGCCTAACGCTAGGTTTAAGTCACACACAATCTCGGCTATCAAGACAAATAGCAAAGCAGAACAATCAAACTAACATCAAACCTTTTAAGTGGTTTTTGCATAAAACAACTATAAAAAAGCCCCGCTAGTATTAAACACTGCGGGGGTTTATTTATCTAGTGCGCTGCTAACTAACATAACAGCGGCACCACCCAACCTAATTAGCTATTTAGGTCTTGGAAAAACTTCTTCACGCCATCGAAAAAGCCTTCAGCCTTTGGGCTGTGCTTCTTTGATTCACCGGTTAAGGTCGCCTCAAACTCACGCAGTAATTCTTTCTGACGTTCGTTTAGGTTGACTGGCGTTTCCATCACGACTTTGCAGAGCAAGTCGCCAACGGCATGGCTGCGAACCGATTTAACCCCTTTGCCACGCAGACGGAACATACGGCCCGTTTGAGTTTCGGCTGGGATCTTCAGACTGACTTTGCCGTCCAGTGTTGGCACTTCAATCTCACCGCCGAGCGCCGCTTTGCTGAATGAAATCGGCACTTCGCAGTAGAGGTTGTTGCCATCACGCACGAAAATAGCATGTTCACGTACTGTGACCTGAACGTATAAATCGCCCGGAGGCGCACCAAACTCACCCGCTTCGCCTTCACCCGCTAAACGGATACGGTCGCCAGTGTCGACACCCGCAGGGATCTTAACTGACAGGGTTTTGGTCTTCTCGACACGGCCATCGCCATGACACTTAGAGCAAGGATCTTTAATGATCTTGCCGCGACCATGACAGGTTGGACATGGCTGTTGTACGGTGAAGAAACCTTGGCGCATTTGCACTTGGCCTTGACCATGACAGGTGCCACAGGTAGTCGCCGAAGAGCCTTTTTTCGCGCCGCTACCGTCACACACATCACAGCTGGCTAAGGTTGGAATACGCAGTTCTTTGGTGAGGCCTTTTACGGCTTCTTCCAGTGATAACTCTAGGTTGTAACGTAAATCTGAGCCGCGGGCCGCTTGGCGTTGACCGCCACGGCGTCCACCGCCGAAAATATCGCCAAAGACATCACCGAAAATATCGCCGAAATCTCCCGCACCGCCGTAGCCACCACCGCCGCCGCGATTCGGATCCACACCCGCATGACCAAATTGGTCATAGGCCGCTTTTTTGTTGGCATCGGTAAGGATCTCGTAGGCTTCTTTAACTTCTTTAAAGCTCGCCTCGGCAGCTTTGTCGCCAGGATTGCGATCGGGGTGAAACTTCATCGCCAAACGCTTGTAGGCTTTTTTAATTTCACGTTCGCTGGCGTCACGACCAACGCCTAATACTTCGTAATAATCTCGCTTTGACATAATCTCATGCTTCTCAGCTTAAGTTGAACGAACGGGCGTTAGGGTTTCCCCGTAACGCCCGCCTAGAAATTAACTATTTGAAATCAATCAATTTGATTGAGAGCAAATGTTATTTCTTGTCGTCTTTCACTTCTTCAAATTCAGCATCGACAACGTCATCGGCAGTCGCGTTAGACTGTTTAGCAGCACCTTCTTGTGCGCCGCCTTGAGTTTGAGCTTTAGCCTGAGCAATTTCCATCAGCTTAGCAGACGCTTCAATCAGCTCTTGAGTCGCTTTTTCAATGGCTTCTTTGTCGTTGCCTTTAGTTGCAACTTCAACTGCGCTCATTGCCGCTTCAATCTTAGCTTTGTCGTCTGCTGGCAGTGCATCGCCCGCTTCTTCAACTTGTTTCTTAGTTGCGTGAACTAAGCCGTCAGCTTGGTTGCGAGATTGCACTAACTCTTCAAACTTCTTGTCTTCTTCAGCGTGTGCTTCAGCGTCACGTACCATTTGCGCCACTTCTTCTTCGCTTAAGCCAGAAGAAGCTTTGATAGTGATGTTTTGTTTCTTACCAGTTTTCTTATCGGTGGCAGAAACATGCAGAATACCGTCAGCGTCGATATCGAACATCACTTCGATTTGTGGCATGCCACGTGGTGCTGGCTCAATACCGTCAAGGTTGAACTGACCTAATGACTTGTTCGCGCTTGCTTGCTTACGCTCACCTTGCAGTACGTGAATGGTAACTGCACTTTGGTTGTCATCGGCTGTTGAGAACACTTGCTGCGCCTTAGTCGGAATAGTGGTGTTTTTCTCAATCAGCTTGGTCATTACGCTGCCCATGGTTTCGATACCCAGAGACAGTGGTGTTACGTCTAACAGCAGAACGTCTTTCACGTCGCCTGACAGTACGCCCGCTTGAATCGCAGCACCTACGGCTACGGCTTCGTCAGGGTTTACGTCTTTACGAGGTTCTTTACCGAAGAAGTTAGTCACTGCTTCTTGAACCTTAGGCATACGGGTTTGACCGCCCACCAGAATCACTTCGTTGATGTCTGATACTGATAAGTCAGCGTCAGCCAGTGCCACTTTTAATGGCTCTAAAGTACGAATGATTAAGTCTTCAACCAGAGATTCCAACTTAGCACGGGTGATTTTCACCACTAAGTGCTTAGGACCTGTTGCATCAGCAGTGATGTATGGCAGGTTCACTTCAGTTTGGTTGGTGCTTGAAAGCTCAATCTTCGCCTTTTCAGCCGCTTCTTTCAGACGTTGCATTGCTAATGGATCTTTACGCAGATCTAAGCCTTGCTCTTTCTTGAATTCGTCAGCTAAGTAGTTGATTAAACGGTTATCAAAGTCTTCACCACCTAAGTGAGTGTCACCGTTAGTCGCTAATACTTCGAAAGTTTGGTCGCCGTCGTTGCTGTCGATTTCGATGATAGAGATATCGAATGTACCACCACCTAAGTCGTACACTGCAACGATGTTGTCGCCTTGCTTCTTGTCGATACCGTAGGCCAGTGCTGCAGCCGTTGGTTCGTTGATAATACGTTTAACTTCAAGACCCGCGATGCGGCCCGCATCTTTAGTGGCTTGACGTTGTGAATCGTTAAAGTATGCAGGAACGGTAATAACCGCTTCTGTTACTTCTTCACCTAAGAAGTCTTCTGCAGTTTTCTTCATCTTTTTCAAGATTTCAGCAGAAACCTGTGGTGGAGCCATTTTGTTGCCACGTGATTCAACCCAAGCATCACCGTTGTCGGCTTGGATAATTTTGAATGGCATGATGTTCACGTCACGTTGAACTTCGTCATCTTTGAAGCGACGACCGATCAAACGCTTGATCGCGAAGAATGTGTTATTTGGGTTAGTTACAGCTTGGCGTTTTGCTGGCTGACCCACGATAGTCTCATCATCGGTGTAAGCGATGATAGACGGGGTTGTGCGATCGCCTTCAGCATTCTCTAATACGCGTGCTTTGCCGCCATCGAGGACAGCTACACAAGAGTTTGTTGTGCCTAAGTCGATACCAATAATTTTACCCATGAGGTCCTCCGAAAAATTTCTGTCTAACTAAAATTTATAAGTTGGTTTTGATATGGGGCCGGACGTATTGTTTATCAAGTCCATTTTTGGCCACCTTCTCTGCCTTAACACCTATATTGGGACAGGGAATTTAATTACAAGGGCCGATAAAAAATTTTTCTGATATATCTTTTCGAAAAACTCGGCTGTATAAAATATTCAAAACCGCAAAATCCGCTTGCTTATCAGCAATAGCTGTTATTCAATCTGCGCACATTGAGTCGTGTTTAAGCGCATAGGGTAAATAGTGTGAAGTCTTCAAATTTGGCGTATGTGTACGGCATGGCCGCGGTATTCCTCTGGTCGACGGTGGCAACCGCATTTAAGATTGCCCTCGGGTTTTATAGCCCATTGCAACTGGTGTTTGTGGCGGTACTCACCTCAATCGTTGCTCTAGGCGCCATTCTCGCTTGGCAAAAAAAACTACCCCTTCTTAAAGCGCAGCTCCTTCGCCGCCCGGCTTTTTATCTGGTCACAGGGCTGATTAATCCTTTTCTTTATTATTTGGTGTTGTTTAAAGCCTATTCACTCTTACCCGCACAGCAGGCGCTCTCACTCAATTACACTTGGGCGGTATTGCTGCCGCTGTTAGCCGCGCCGCTGCTGAAACAACATTTGCGTAAGAGCGATATGATTGCAGCGCTGATTGCCTACTCAGGGGTGTTTATTATCGCCACTGGCGGCGATGTCAGCGGTTTTCGCTTTGATAGTCCTTTAGGGATTGGTCTTGCATTAACTAGCACTTTGCTCTGGTGCCTATATTGGATTGTGAACACTAAAGATCAAGGCGATCCTGTCGTGAGCCTATTGTTAAGCTTTTTAATTGGCTTACCCTTTATTACCGTCACCCTGCTGCTAACCGATACTCTGCCCAGCTTTAGTATTAGCGCCGTGATGGCAGGCATGTATGTTGGTTTATTTGAAATGGGCATAACCTTCGTACTCTGGTTAATGGCGCTTAAAACCGCCACTCGCACGGCCAATATCAGTACCTTAGTGTTTTTATCGCCGGTCATGTCGATTGGGTTTATTGCTTGGATTTTGCAAGAAACCATTGCCACAGCAACCTACATTGGACTCGGCTTTATTTTAAGCGGCATGATGTTACAGCAGTTATTGCCGCGCTATTTGGAACGTAAAACCAAACTCAATACCAAGCTTGCGGACTAAACAAGGGATAAGGTGACTCACTCTGGCATAGATAATTTATGCCCGAGCTAACATTTTAACGCCGCAGAAAGGGCTACTATGGCGGACTTTTATTGCCCCTAGACTTTTATTGCACCTAATTTTGGGGCGCGAGGACGAGAGCATGACACCAGCCGTACAAATGGCAAAGAAAGCCAAAATTCCCTTTGAAATCTTAGAATACAGTCACGACCCACACTGCGCCGCTTACGGTGAAGAAGCCGCCAATGTGTTAGGGCTCGCCCCCGCGCAAGTGTTTAAAACCTTACTGGTCGCGACCGATAAAGCCCATCCGCCGCTTGCCGTCGCGCTAGTGCCCGTTGACCATCAACTCAATTTAAAAGCCGTCGCTAAATGTTTAGGCCAGAAAAAACTGCAAATGGCCGATGCGGATTTAGCGCAAAAATCCTCTGGCTACCTCGTTGGCGGCATTAGCCCCCTAGCCCAGAAAAAACAGCTGCCAACGCTGATCGATGCGACGGCTCAGCAATTCGATAAAATCTACGTCAGTGCTGGCCGCCGCGGCCTTGAAATCTGCCTTGCGGCGAATGACTTAGCAAAATTATGCCGCGGGTCATTTGCGGATATTAAAACCCTTTAAGGCAAAACATCAGATATTGCTAAAATATGCTGAGAGCATCACAGCATTTATCCTCAACAGAGTTGAAAACTGCAGCATATCCGTCTATAAATTGAACTGTAAACATACGACTAAGGATAGTCAGATGGAAAAATCAACTCAATGGAATCAAGAAGATGGCTTAAGCCCTGTCGGTTGGGTTGCCATGCTCATTTGTATTGCCCTTTTCATCTACGAACATTTTTGGGGAAACGGTTTCACAACCATGGTGGTGATGCTCTATTGCAGCTTTTTACTCCCCTCGGTATTGATCACCCGTAGAGTGCAGGAAAAGTATTTTCTTTATACTTTGATATATATCAGAGCCTTTCGTAAATTCACTATAGTGATGTCGGTGGCGTTTCTCTGTCTGTGGTTAATCGCCACTTACACTCCACTTATCCATTAACCGCGCCGTTTACCTATTAAAAAAGCCGCAATTGCGGCTTTTTAATAGAGCGACTTTTACTGTGCTTAATCCACTATGCGCGGCTAGTGTAATCACCCCATGCTAGCCACTTATAGGTGGTCAGCGCCTCAAGTCCCATAGGGCCTCGGGCGTGAAGTTTTTGCGTGCTCACGGCCACCTCGGCCCCCAAGCCAAATTGGCCACCATCGGTAAAGCGCGTGCTGGCATTAACATACACGGCCGCCGAATTTACTTCGTTCATAAAATGCGTTGCAGCATGGATATCATCGGTCAGAATCGCCTCCGAGTGTCCACTGGAATAGGTACGGATATGGGCAACCGCAGCATCAATATCATTCACCACTTTAATTCCTAAGGTCAAAGATAACCATTCGGTAGCAAAGCTTTGCTCAGTTGCTGCAGAAATATCAAAGCCCAGCCCATCGAGCAGTGCATAGCTTTGTTCACACACTGAAAAACGCACACCTAAGCGATGTAAGTACTCGGCAATTTGCGGCACAAAGCGCTCGGCAACTGCGTTATCCACCAGCAAGGTATCCAACGCATTGCATACCGTCGGGCGCTGCACTTTTGCGTTAGCAATCACCTCGAGTGCGCGCTCAAGATCGGCATGTTTATCGACATACAGATGACAGATCCCAATGCCACCTAAAATCACCGGAATCGTCGCTTGCTCGGCGCATAGGCGCTGCAGTGCTTGTCCGCCACGGGGGACGATCATATCGACATATTGGTCGAGCTTGAGTAGGCCTGTGACTAAGGCTCTATCGGGAGAATCAATCAGTTGCACAGCATCAATAGGCAGACCTTGGCTCGCGATGGCACCGCGGATCACTTCACTTATCAACTTGTTAGATTCGAGCGTTTCTTTTCCGCCGCGCAAAATAACCGCATTACCGGTTTTAAGTGCCAACACGGCAATATCGACCGTGACATTCGGCCGCGCCTCGTAGATAACCCCAATTACGCCCAGTGGTACCCGGCGACGCGTCAGCCTTAAGCCGTTGTCTAGAACTCGACTACCAAATTCCTCTCCAACGGGATCGGCAAGGCGAACCACATCACCGATGTCGCCGATAATCCCCACCAGACGCGATTCGTTCAGCAAAAGGCGGTCGATCATCGCATCATTCAAGCCTTCAGCCTTAGCGGCTGCAACGTCTTTGGCGTTGGCCGCAAGAATGGCCTGAGTGTTCTGCGTCAGGGCCTCGGCAATCGCTTCAAGTAATTCCGCTTTCTGTGCGGCGCTTAGACTAGCCAAAGCATAGCTCGCTTGTTTAGCCTGGCTACCTAGTTGTTGTAAATATTGCGTTTGATTAGTTTGACTCAAAACAGACCTCGCTTATAAGACGACCATGTCGTTGCGGTGCACTATTGCGTCACCATAATCGTAACCGAGCACTGACTCGATTTCGTCGGAATGTTTACCCGCAATTAACCCTAAGGCATCACCACAGTAGCGAGTGATGCCTCTGGCAATGATTTTTCCTTTTTGGTCAACCAATTGCAGGGTTGCCCCGCGTTCAAATTCCCCTTTAACGCCAATAATCCCCTTAGAAAGTAGGCTGCGACCTTTTTCGGTCACGGCTTTCACAGCGCCAGCATCGAGCACCAGTGAACCTTGGGCAGCGGGTCCCGCTAAAATCCACTGTTTGCGGCTCTCTAATGGATTTTCGATAGCGCTAAAATGCGTGCCGACAGATTCTTTGCCGACAACTTTTTTAATCACATCGGGATGATGACCCGAGGCAATCACCACTTCAATGCCTGCGCGGCGAGCAATATCCGCTGCTTCTAGCTTAGTTGACATTCCGCCCGTGCCTAATCCCGAAACCGAACCACCGGCTAACAGACGTAAGCTATCGTCAATTTTTTCAACCTGAGAAATCAACTTAGCATTAGGGTTGGTGCGCGGATCGGCATCGAACAGGCCCTTTTGATCCGTCAACAAAATCAACAGGTCAGCATCACACAGCAGCGCCGCACGCGCCGACAAATTGTCGTTATCGCCTACTTTGATCTCGTTAGTGGCAACCGCATCGTTTTCGTTGATGATAGGAATAATATTGTTTGCCAACAAGGCATTAAGGGTATCGCGGGCATTCAAATACCGCTCCCTATCGTGTAGATCGGCGCGGGTCAGCAGCAATTGCCCCACATGCAAACCGTAGATGCTAAAGAGTTGTGCCCAAGCGAGAATAAGCTGACTCTGCCCGACAGCGGCTAATAACTGTTTGTTAGCCATAGTGTCGGGCAATACCGGGTATTGGAGATGTTCGCGTCCAGCAGCAATTGCGCCAGAAGTGCATAATACAACTTCGACCCCTGATCTCATCAGTGCGGCCATTTGACGAGCAAGCTCAACCATATGGGCTTTATCCAGCTGTTTACTGCCAGAAGTCAGCACACTCGTCCCCAACTTCACTACCACGCGGCGATACGCTATCTCACTTAAATTCATTATTCATATGTAGAAAATAACCGGATAATCCTTATACCTAATCCGCAGAGCAATTGGTAGTTAGTGGGCAGGATGTTGGTAGAAATTTTCAATTCTGCATGGGATCACGCATAAAAAAGGGCCATCGATTAGATGACCCTCAAATAATTACGGACTAATTAGCCACTCACTAAGTATCAGCCGTAAATAAATTTCGCAATAAACATCGCTGCGAGCACAATCACCCCGATATTTAAATCGCTAAAACGACCCGTTAATAGCTTGATGGCGGCATAGGAAATAATCCCCAGTGCAATCCCTGTGGCGATAGAGAAGGTCAACGGCATTAGGATACAGACCACAACTACCGGTGCAGCCTCGGTTAAATCTTCCCATTCAACGTGAACCAGTCCGGACATCATCAGAATTGCCACATAAAACAGCGTGCCAGCCGTTGCATAGGCGGGGATCATCCCAGCTAATGGCGATAAGAATAAGGCCAAGATAAACAGTAAGCCAACCACGACAGCGGTTAAGCCTGTGCGGCCACCCGCGCTCACCCCAGCGGTACTCTCAATATAACTGGTGGTGGTAGAGGTTCCTAAGGTCGCACCCGCAATCGTCGCCAAACTGTCAGCGGTTAAGGCACGGTTTAAGCGAGGTAAACGGCCTTTCTCATCGAGGAAACCACCGCGCTGCGCCACAGCAACTAAAGTGCCTGATGTGTCAAAAAGATCCACAAATAGGAAGGCAAATACCACAGACAGCATTGTCACTTCAAATACTTGAGATAAATCCATCGCCATAAAGGTCGGTGCGACAGAAGGTGGCATAGAGACGATGCCGTTGTAATGCACATCACCGAAGACTAATCCAAGCCCAGTAATAATCAGGATGCTTAAAATGACCGCCGATTTCATGCCACGTTGCACCATAGCGATGATCAGGAAGAAACCTAATACGGCCATCACAGCAGGGAAGGCCGTAATATCACCCATGGTCACTAAGGTTGCAGGGCTTGCTACCACAATGCCGGCACTCTTTAGACCAATCAGCGCGAGGAATAAACCAATACCCGCGGCGATACCGATGCGCAGCGACATCGGAATACTATTCACAATCCACTCGCGAATGCGCACTAAAGACAGGATTAAAAAGCAGATCCCCGATAAGAAAACCGCGCCGAGTGCCGTTTCCCAGCTATAGCCCATTTCACCGACTACTGTGTAAGTAAAAAAGGCATTGAGTCCCATACCTGGGGCCAGTGCAATGGGATAGTTAGCCATCACACCCATCACAATACATCCCACCGCCGCAGCTAAACAGGTAGCCACAAACACGGCTCCATGATCCATACCCGCATCGGCTAACATCATTGGGTTTACAAAAATGATGTAGGCCATAGTCATAAATGTTGTCAAACCTGCTATCGCTTCCTGCTTGAGGCTCGTTTGATTTTGTTTCAGTTTGAACAGCTTTTCTAACATGGAACTGGGTTCCTTTTCTTTTTAAGTAGGTAGGGTCTAAATATGTAAACACTATGTAGCAGTGTTTTTCGCAGGGGATTATAGGGAGTTTGTGCTGGTCAGGCCAGAAAATTGATGGGGATTTTATTGATAGAAATCGCTAAACAGAACAAAAAAACACCATAAGCAATTCGTATTAAAGCACATAATAAATAGGGGTTAGCGAGCGACTTGCGGCCTTATGGATGGTCTAATACCGTGCAACATTAACAGCATATTGTTTTTTAAGTGAAATAATCGTAATTGTGCACAATGGTTATTGCATAGCGGCATGTTAGGCTATATCTGCGCCGCTAATCGGATTGAAGTAGATATCAAAAAGCCGGCGCCCTTAAGGGCGCTGGCTTTTTGAGTTCAACGGGGAAAATGCTTAAAAGCGATAGTTAAAGCTGACGGTAAAATTACGTGGCGCGCCGTAGTGATACGCACTGTAAGCAAGGCCAGACGCTGTCATATAGGCATAATACTTCTCATCCAGCAAATTCTCCAGGTTAACCTGCAGATCCATATTTTCAGCCAGATCGTAGCGTGCCATTAGATTCACTAGTGAATAAGCATCCTGCTTGATAGCCACACCACCACCCTCTGAGTAACTGTCGCTTTGCCAATTCACCCCACCACCTATGGTTAACTCGGGCAATAAATCCACAAATTGATAGGTAGTAAAGAGTTTAAATTGCTTCTGCGGACTGGTGGTTGCCACTCGCTTACCCTCTGCATCTTCGGCATTAAATTGCGAATAACCCGCAGAGATATTCCAGCCATCGGCAGGCTCACCCACCACTTCTAGCTCAAAACCCTTACTCTTAGTGCCTTGTGCGGCTTCATAGTAATTCACGGGTTGTCCACCAATAACTATCGTTCCAGCTAAGGTTGCCAAGTTATCTTGGTCAATTTGGAACACGGCCACAGTGGTATGTAGGCGATCGTCAAGATAGGAACTCTTCAAACCTAATTCGTAGGCTTTACCTTCTAATGGGTCTAAATATTCTTGATTAGCATCGAAATAATTCTGCGGATTAAAAATCTCGGTATAGCTGGCGTAAATACGGTGCTCTTCATTGATATCGTATAAACCACCTACATAGGGCACAAACACCCCATCATCGCCAAAGTTAGTGTCAGTACCATAGCTCACACCTTCACGGTTCCAGCTTGAGATACGTCCACCGGCAATCAGTTTGAAATCATCGGTGATGGTCAGACGAGTCGCTGCATAAAAGCCTTTTTGCTCGGTATCCATATTGAGCTGACGGTTCGCATTGGTCGACCATTCAGGCTCGGCAAACTGATTTTGTTGCCATTCGTAAAAGTTATCGACCACTTGTGAGTCCCAACCCGTCATATCGTCGCGGATAGGCTCATAGGTATCGGCGTAGGACTTTTGCTTACTATACAAGGCGCCTGTCACAAACTCATGGGTTTGACCAAAGAGGTCATAGTCGCCCTTAAGCTGCACATCAAAGTTATTCGAGTTACTTTCACCATGGCTGTGATAACGCTGACCACTGAGCCCAGCACCCGTGTCTTTATCGAGTAAACCAGACATGTAGATCATCTTAGTGGTGGTTTCATATTCCATGCGGTTGTAGTTAGCCACCAGTTGCCAACCATTGCTGAAGTAATGATTTAGGTTAGCAAAGTAGTTGATATTCTTGGTTTCCCAGCGGCTCCAATCGGCGGCTGTGGTGGCCGAAGTATCCCAATCTGTGGCTGAGCCATCGCTAAAGACGGCGGGCAACGCGCCCCACATCGCGCCTTTTGGATCGTTGTGGTTATAGCTAGCACCGACACGCAGTAAAGTGTTGGCGGTGATATCGCTATCGACCACACCATAGAGAATGGTTTTGCGGTCTTGATACAGATTTTGGTAAGAATCGCTATTCACATACTTAGCGACTAAACGGCCACGGACACTGCCGTCTTCATTCAGACCATTGGACACATCCGCGGTGACTTGTTTTTTATCCCAACTTCCAGTGGCGACATCCACATAACCTTTAAGATCGGAACTGTCGGCATGCTTACGCACTAAGTTAATCGAGGCAGAAGGATCGCCTGCACCCGTTAATAATCCGGTGGCACCACGCACGACTTCAACGCGCTCGTAAATAGACACATCCGATACCGTTTCGCCAGCATCGCCGCCTAAACTCCAAGATAAAGGCACGCCATCAATTTGATAGTTTTGGACGGTAAAACCGCGGGCCGAAAAACCGTTACGTACGTTATCGGTTTTTGAAGAAGATAAGCCCACAGTGTTATTGACCACGTCGACCACAGTATTTAACGCCTGATCTTCAATCCGATCCGCCGTCATGATGCTGACCGACTGTGGCGTTTCCCGTAATGTGAGTCCGAGACCTGTCGCTGTATCAATATTTCGACTCACAGTGTATTTACCCATCACTGTAATTTTTTCGATATTTTGATCTTGTGTCTCTGTTTTAGAAGAAGTTTGTTCTTCGGCCATCAACGCCAAAGGATTCAATGCTAGTGTTACCGCAGCCGCAAGAGGAAGTAGATTAAAACGCATAGTCGTTAAGCAAGTTTGTTAAGGTGTACATACGGTAACACTATTGATAACGATTTGCATTTGTGATTTATGTGATAAATGTAACAAATTTATCATTCTTAAGTCGTACAAAAAGATGAATGCGTTAGTAAAAAAATTTTATGTTTTAAAAACAGGTAATTAAATTAACTATTGAAAAGAATAGTTATCTCGACATGGCAGCAAAAAATTTTAAGTTCTTGGAAAGATATGGGCGACATAGAGGGATAACGGTGGAAAAAAACTAAAAAAAAGCCTGCTCAATGAGCAGGCAAGACATATTTCAAGCGTCCCTTTCGGGGAAGTACATAACCGCGCTAGCGGAAAAACCTGGCATACCCATGCAAAAACACCGATATGCTACTTGAGTCTAAACACGCCAAAAAGGCGATACAAAGGTTGATGGATGATGGAAACTAGGTTTAAAGGGATAGTTAGCCCTTAAAGCTCATAGCGAATAAACCGCCACGCAAAACATCTGAGTTGATCCAAGTGTTTTGCCAAACAAAATAATTCTTGCCTGTATAAGACATAGTCAATTACTCCTAAGTAAAGTTGAGATTAAGTACTCTAGTAAAGCTTGGCTCGGTTCCTTGGAACTAGAGATTCTCAAATCCGTTGAGACGACTTGTCACTCGGGTCCTTGGAGAAGGGTATCCATCCTGGATAGACTAGAGGGGATGGCGCATTGCCCTGTCCACGAAAACCATTATATATTTTCGTAGTTTTATTACAAGCTTTATTTGTATTTTTTTAATTAAGGCCTTTTAATGTAATTAAATTACATTAAAAGGCCGGAAATTTTGGCGACCCGCATCACATAAAAACAGAAATAATCCTGTAACCATCTAATAAGTAAGATATTACAGAATTATTTCTATTTGTTAGGTCGATTTGTTAACGATTGATCAGATATTGATACAGAGCGACTAACGGACTGGCGGTGGGTTTACCGTAATGCGGATCGCCCTCAGTTGCGCTGCCAGCGATATCTAAGTGTGTGTAAGCTAAAGGAATTGCGGCATTGACACCGTGTTCAAACAAACCAGAAGCTTTGAGAAGGAAGGCCGCTGGATATTGATGCCCACGGGCCGTCACCGAAGATGGCGCATTGTTAGAAGATAAAATATCCGCGGCACCTGACACTTCGCGGATCTTGGCAAAATCCTCACGGCGTAATGTAGAGACTTCAAAGGGTTCGCCCCATTGGCTCGCTTGCAACGCGAGTGTCTGCGCACACAGTGCGCCACTGGCGACCGCATTTTCAACCGCAGCAGGATAATTACCATAGCAACGCACCACATGGCCCGTCAGCGTCGCGACCGAAAACAGCTCTGGTTGCACCGCCGAAACCGCTTTAATACGCAGATGGCTTAACAGGTCTGCCAATACTAAGCGCCCTTCCGCATCCGTATTACCAATGCGTACCCGCACGCCCGCATGGCTAGTGATAATTTCATCGGTGACAAAGGCTTCGCTGCCAATGCTATTACGCACTAAGCCCAGTTCGGCGATCACCCGGATCCCTTTAGGCTTGAGCATTGACAAGGTTTTAAATAACCCCGCCACCGCCGAAGCGCCGCCTTTATCGCGGCTCATACCCGCCATTGCGCCGCCCACTTTCAGATCGGCGCCGCCCGTGTCATAGACCACGCCTTTGCCAGCAAATAAGAAGGTACGGGTAATCTCGCCCTCTGGCAGATATTCGAGTTTCACCACCCGCGGTTGATGGCGCCCAACAGCAAAGGAAGAACGCGCCACCGCACTTAACAGCGGATAATCCCGCTCGAGAATATCCCTATCTTCCACCACTGCGGTTTTAATCACGCTGCCTTTAAAGGCTTGCAAACAATATTCGGCAAAGGCCTTAGCCGACATACGCTCAGGTTCAGTGCCGCATAAATCCCTCGCCAAAACACGGCCAGCTTCTAATGCGTTGAGCAAATGACTCTTTTCAGATGATAGAGACAGCAAACCTATAGCTTCAAAGGCAGGCGTTAAGCCCATCGCCTCACGTAACTCTAAGGGTTGCCATAATTCTTGGCAGCAGGCGAGCGCCGCAACTTCGGCAGCAAAACCAAACTTGGGTGTGGTAGATGGCACAATATAGAGTAGCGGCCGTTTAGCACCCGCGTCTTTGGTGATAGCAATTGCGGCTCTTGCCGCATCACCATAAACGCGCACATCGGCATAATCATCATCGGCTTGAGTGACTGGCGCTATGATTAAACGGCCACCGGCTAAGCCGGGGGCAAACAGTAAAGTCGGGCTCTTACCGACACGCTTATCGACCTTGGCACCGTGCTCGGCCAACAAACTGATCTCATCAATCTCGATAGCACCAAGATCCGGCGTAACCACCACAACCGCATCCCAACCTTCACCATCAAAAATGGCATTTTCTGCTTGTACATCAACAAAGTTAACTTGAAACATGACCCATCCTTTTTCATTATTGTGCCTGCATTATTCCCGCTATAACGCTTAATTACCAATCAAAAAATCGCTTTAGCCCCATCGAAAAGACTGAGGGTGGCAACTTTCGCTGCCACAGGTGCATAAGACCTAATAGAGAAGATTAATCGGCCGAGCAGAATGTGGTAGGATTAGGCCAAATTTGCCCTATACCCACAAGACCTGATGAGGGACCTCCTGTGACAGCGTTAAGTCAGTTATACCCACAGCCTTTATGGCAATGGTTCGAACAAATCTGTGCAATTCCCCACCCTTCCAAACATGAACAAGCACTCAGCCAACACATCCAAGCGTGGGCTAAGAGTAAACAACTCGATGTCGTGGAAGATGCGGTCGGCAATTTAATCATTCGCAAACCCGCAACTGCGGGAATGGAAGATCGCAAAATCGTCGTGATCCAAGCTCACATCGATATGGTGCCGCAAAAGAATGCCGACAAAGTGCATGACTTTACCAAAGATCCTATCGAAGCCTATGTTGACGGTGACTGGGTAAAAGCCAAAGGCACTACCTTAGGCGCCGACAATGGTATTGGCATGGCGTCAGCCTTAGCGATTTTAGGTAGCAACGATATCAAACATGGCCCACTGGAAGTGCTGCTCACGATTGATGAAGAAGCGGGCATGACAGGCGCCTTTGGCCTGCAAGCGGGTATGCTTGATGCTGAAATCCTGATCAACACCGACTCAGAGCAAGAAGGTGAAATCTACATGGGCTGCGCTGGCGGCGTCGATGCCCAGATCACTCTGCCTATGGTATGGCAAGCGTCGGAGCAAAGTTACGCATCATTTAGCCTGCATTTATCGGGCTTAAAAGGCGGTCACTCAGGGGTGAACATCCATTTAGGTCGCGGTAACGCCAACAAACTCTTAGCACGCTTCCTGTTCGAAAATGCCGATGAATTAGCGCTGGAATTAACCCAATTTACCGGTGGTTCACTGCGTAATGCCATCCCACGCGAAGCCAATATCAGCTTTATGTTACCCGCTGAAAATGTCGATGTGCTGAATGAAAAAGTGCGTGCTTTTGAAGCCTTAGTCCGCGCCGAGCTGGCCATTGTCGACCCAGATATGCGTTTAGTGTTGAGCGAAATCCCAACGCCAAAACGTGTGATGAGTGAAAACAGCCAAAACACACTGATCGACCTGCTGCATGTATGCCCTAATGGCGTGATGCGTATGAGCGATGAAGTTGAAGGCGTGACCGAAACCTCACTCAACGTAGGCGTGATCAGCACTAACGATGAAGAAGTTAGCATTCTGTGCTTAATTCGCTCGCTCATCGATTCGGGCCGCAGCCAAGTTGAAGGCATGCTCAATGCACTGACCAACCTCGCAGGCGCTGAAATTGAATTCAGTGGCGCTTACCCAGGTTGGAAGCCAGATAACAGCTCACCCGTAATGGCGATTGTGCGTGAGACCTACGAGTCTATCTACCATAAAGAACCAGTTATCATGGTGATCCACGCGGGTCTTGAATGCGGTCTGTTCAAGAAGCCTTATCCAGAAATGGACATGGTGTCGATTGGCCCTACCATCCGTTATCCACATGGCCCAGATGAAATGGTCAATATCACCACAGTTGGTCAATACTGGGATCTGCTCCTTGCTGTGCTAGAACGCATTCCCGCTAAAGGTGAATAGTCGCTAAGCAGGCTTAAATAACAAAGGCCGCAGAGGGTTTACCGAAGCGGCCTTTTTGTTTCTTTATTTATGTACTGCGTAAGGCTGATTGTCGCACTAACTAAGCTAAGTTAAGTCAGGTTAGATTGGCGCTGAGCGAGATCCGCCCAGATAAGATTGGCACTAAAACACAAAATCCAACTGCTTCGTTTCGCGGGCCATGAGCGGCGAAAGCGTGTCTTTACTCTCGGCGAGTCCAACAGAAACCCCGAGTAACCGAATTCCACGTCCCTCTTGCCTAGCCATTGCTTGGCTCAGTAGCTCATAGAACATCACCACGGAGACCTCGTCACTGCGATGCTCGATTGTGGTCTGTTTAAAATCATTAAATTTGAGTTTAACCACTTGCTTATGGATTTGCCTCCCCTTAGCGCTTCGCCCTAAACGGCTGGACAACTCTTGGATTAATCCCGGCATCACCTGCTGGCATTGCTCCAACGTGTAAATATCCTGAGCGAGTGTAGTCTCAACCCCCACAGATTTGCGCTCGCGGCTTACCGAAATCCCACGCTCATCGATGCCATGGGCCCGCTCGACTAACACGGTGCCAAACTTACCAAAACGGGCAATCAACTCTTGCTTAGGATAAGTCTGCACATCGGCGCAGATATTTAAGCCTAGCGAAGACAGTTTTTCAGCGGTCACTTTACCCACTCCGGGGATTTTCCGCAGGGATAAGCTTTTAACGAACTCGGCGACCTCATCGGGAGGGATAACACATTGCCCATTGGGTTTATTTAAATCAGAGGCGACCTTGGCGAGAAATTTAATCGGCGCCACGCCCGCCGATGCCGTCAGCCCAGTTTCGGCCAAAATATCACGGCGAATCGCCTCGGCGATTAATGTGGCAGAGCCCTTAAACAGCTTACAATCGCTAACATCTAAATAGGCTTCATCGAGGGAAAGTGGTTCGATTAGCTCAGTGTATCGGGAAAAGATGGCGCGAATTTGCTGTGAGACCTCTTTGTAGACCTGCATACGACCGGGAACGAGGATAAGATCGGGGCACAATTTCAGTGCGTAGCCCGTCGCCATGGCAGAACGCACGCCAAATTTGCGCGCCTCATAATTACAAGTGCTGATGACGCCACGCTGCACCCGACTGCCGCCGACAGCCAGCGGTTTACCGCGGTATTCGGGAAAATCCCGCATTTCCACCGCAGCAAAATAGCAATCCATATCGATATGAATGATTTTTCGCACCTTGCATTCCTCCGACACTCAAAATACTGTATATAAAAACAGTAATCAAGTACCGCTTATCAATTTGCAGCGGTGCTGTTTGCGCTTGGATTATAAGCGCTCAAAAAACAAAGGAAGCCCTAAGGCTCCCTTGATTTGCAACTAGTTGAATTAAATCTTAAATTGCCCAATGTTGCGGGTCAGTTCGTGAGTAGCTTGCTCAAACCCTTGCAAACTTTGGGATAAATCTTGGCTTGAGAGCAAAGACTGATCGGACAAACCACGCACGCTAACGACGTTTTGTGCCACCTCTTCAGCCACAACGGCCTGCTGGCCAATCGCTACGGTAATTTCCACCGTTTGCTGCTGAATCGACACAATCGCACTGGCGATATCACTTAAGGCTTGCTCCACTTGCGTGGTCAAGTCTTGCCCAACTCTTGCCTGCTCAACCCCAGACTCCATCACCTGCTCGGCTTGCAGTGCACTCTGTTGCAGGGTTTGAATAATCCCTTGAATGTTGGCGGTGGAGTCTTGGGTACGAGACGCTAAAGTACGCACTTCATCGGCCACCACAGCAAAGCCGCGGCCTTGCTCACCCGCCCGCGCCGCCTCAATCGCCGCGTTTAGAGCTAGCAAGTTGGTTTGATCGGCAATATTGCGGATAACGCTTAGCACTTCACCGATTTGCTCGGAGCTGCTACGTAACTCCTTGATGACTTTGGCGGCTTCAATCACTTGAACCGATAAAGCTTTCATGCCTTCGGTCGCGCGGGAAACGATTTGAGTGCCATCGTGGGCTTGCGATTGCGCCTTTTCGGCAAAATCATTTGCCCGTTGAGCACTAATCGCCATTTCTTGGCTGGTCTGCGCCATTTGGGTTGCAGCCGTGGCCACTGAGTCAATTTGTTGTTTTTGCGATGACACCGAAGATACGGCTAAATCACACACTTGGCGCGCATCCATCACCCCAGTACCAACCTCTTGAGTCAAATTACGGGTATGCAACAACATCTGCTGCACCTTTTCGGCAAAGCGGTTAAAAGCATCACCCAGCTTGCCTAACTCATCTTCCCTCTCCATTAAAATCCGTTGGGATAAATCGCTATCACCCTCGGCAATGTCTTCCATGGCATCGAGTAATTTGCCGAGCTGACGCCTAAAAGGCAATAACATCAGCCATACAGTGATGCCAACCAAGAACATAATCCCTAAGGCAACGAAACAAGCATTCCAAAAGGCTTCGGTCACAGGTGCCTCAATCACCTCATGGGGCAACATAAAGGCTAAGTGCCATTTCTGCTTAGGATAATCTCCGCCGACAGACACAAAGGCCACGCGCTGCGGCACACCATTAAAGGTCACTTCGGCAAAACCTTGCGCCTCACGCTGCATTTGCTGCCTTAAGGCGTTAAAACCAGAGGTGTCTTTAAACTGGCTATCGATTTGATTAGCAAGCGAGCCCGGCGGGAATTTATCGGAGAAACCGGGGAAATAAACTAGCTTGCCTTCATCCGTCATCAGGAAGGCTTGGCCATAGTTGCGGTATTTGATTGGCGCTAATAGGGTTTTACCTATAGTGTCGATCAGAATATCCATACCACCAATCCCGATGAGTTCGCCATTGGCACCATAGACTGGGGTTTTGACCGTGGCTGAAATAGAGCCATCGTTGGCATCGACCGCAGGATCGCCCACAAATAGGCCGCGCTGATCGATAGCCTCCTGCCACCAAGGACGCTTGTTAGTGTAATAGTTTGGATCGCCATCGAAACGGCCATTGAGGTCGAAATATTCGAAGGTATTTGCCGAGCCGAAGAACACTGACTTCACATCGGTATCACGGTCGGAAAACGAGCGGAAATAACGAATAATATCTTGGTACTGCTGATCATTGGCTAAGTTACTGCCACGGGCATGGTATTGGCTAAACCAGTTGATAAGCCCAGGCTCGGCAAATACCGAGTGGATCACTTGCCCCTTAGCCACAAAATAACCACCAATCTCATTGGCTTTTAAGGCAACGAGCGCCGAAATGTCCGTATCCACTTGCTTACGTGTGTTATTACTTTCTTTATTCACGAGCAAAGCGGCAACTAAAGTAAGAAGTACAGCAAGGGCACCGACGATAGTGACCACTAACTGCAAACTCAGAGAACGTTTTATATATCTCATTCATCTTCCCGTCTGGCTGACCAACCACTTAACAAAAAATCATGCAAAAACAGTTTCACACGGTAACAATTTTTACCAGTCAACAACAGCCGAAATGATGAGAAAAAACGTAAACAAGTATTTGTAAAGAATAGACATTAGCAAAATAACAGGAATCGCTAAACAATTGACTTCAATCAGAAGATCCCATTGCTATAGCGATTTTTTACAGATTGTTAGACTAAATACTCAAAATCCAAAAACAAAGGCCAGTCATTTAGTGACTGGCCTTAGTGCTTAAACTGCGTAAGCGGGCGTTGTTACATCTTAGTTTGCAGATAATTAGGTAAACCAATTCGGTCAATCAAACCGAGTTGTTTTTCTAACCAATACATGTGGTCAGATTCGGTGTCATCGAGTAACACTTCTAAGATCTCACGGGTTTGATAATCTTTTTTCAGTTCACACAGGGCTATGACCTTACGCAAATCATCGGCAACCTTATACTCGTAAGCCAAATCGTTACGCAGCATCTCTTCGACGTTTGAGCCGATGTTGAGTGCTTCCCGCGCGGCCACATTCGGCACACCTTCGAGGAATAAAATACGCTGTACCAGTTTGGCCGCGTGAGCCTTCTCATCATCCGACTCATGGGCAATACGCTCATAGAGTTCGTTCAGGCCCCAGTCTTCGTACATATGGGCATGCACAAAGTACTGATCCATCGCCGATAACTCTCCCGTTAGGAGTCGATTCAACGCGTCGATGACCTCTTTATCGCCTTTCATATTCAGCTCCTATGACTCACTAATTTGCGATTGAAGATAGTTTTGAATGCCCGTTAAGCCAATCAGCTCCTGCTGCGATTCGAGCCAATCTAAGTGCTCTTCTTCATCTTCAAGGATATCTTCGAGCAGATCACGACTCACATAATCCTGCTCGACTTCGCAGAGGGTGATTGCATCACGTAACAGCGTGAGTTGCTCCTGCACCATGGCTAAATCGCAATCGAGCATTTCTTGGCTATGCTCGCCAATACGCAGCTTTTCGAGCTGTTGCAGATTAGGTAATCCCTCTAAAAATAATACCCGCTCAATAAGCTTATCGGCGTGCTTCATATCTTGGATGGATTTCTTGTATTCGACGTGGTTTAGCTTCTCGAGGCCCCAATGCTTGAACATTCTGGCGTGGAGAAAATATTGATTAATGGCCGTTAACTCACAGGTAAGCACCCGATTGAGTTGTCCCACCACTTTAGGATGACCTTTCATAAGTTACGATCCTTGATATGAGTGAAAGATTGATCTAAATCAAGCTTCTAGCCTAGTACAGTTTTCAAGCTAACTCAAATTTTCTTTATTTTTCACAAACTTAAAGATAAAAAGCATTCTCATTATCGCTTAGATTGGCCTGCTATCCTCCTCATAAATCAAGGATTAATCTTATGGGTACGCTCATCAGGCAAGTTCGATCTCTTTCTGTTATAAAAGCCGTTCGTCATTTGATAGGAGACCGCTATATATCCCCCCTCCTTTCACGAGCACGAGCCGACCTGAACGAAATCGGCTCTCGAAACGTAAGCAGCGCTAAAATCGAGGTAAAAAAATAGCCTCCAAAGGAGGCTATCTAAGTTGAAGCGGATAATTAAATGATCCTGTCTTTTGTCAACTTCTCACGGCGCGCTTCTTCAGCGGCCATACGACGCTTACGCTTGTCGCAGGGATCATCACAATCGCAGGCTTTTTCAATCCCTAATACACCCAAACCGCCACAACTTCCTTCCACGGCTTTGCGCTTGATGAGATAACCTATCGACATAAGCAAAAAGAACAGTAATAAAATCACAAATGCCGCGATAAAAGTGCTCATGTTAACTCCAACTACTTAAGGAAAGGCTTGAAGGCGTCACTGTAGTAGACTTTAAATCCTTCGCCTTGCTTTTCTATTAGCATTATCGCCAAGTGTTCCTTCTTGGCAAGCTCCAATGATGCTTCAGTGCCTAAAACCATCATCGCCGTCGCAAAACCATCGGCCGTCATACATTCTTGATGCAAAACGGTCACAGATGCTAGCTTATGGTTAATGGGCAAACCGGTACGTGGATCAATTATATGAGTAAAGCGCTGTCCTTCCTCCTCATAATAATTGCGATAATCACCCGACGTTGCCATCGCCATAGTGCCAGGTTCAATTACCTGCTGCACCGCCATACCATCATTGGTCGGTTTCTCTATAGCGACGCGCCACGAACTGCCATCGCCTTTAGTTCCCTTAATGCTCAGCTCGCCGCCAATTTCAACTAAGTAACCCGTTGCGTGATACTTATCTAAAATAGAGGCCACTTTGTCTACGCCAAAACCCTTGGCGATAGAAGACAAATCCACATATAAATGTGCATTGTGCTTACTCAAGCGATTACCTTCGATAGAAAGCTCACTGATACCCGTTTTGGCTTTAGCCGCATCGATATCCGCTTGAGTCGGCACTTTGGTTGGGCGCTTATCGGGGCCAAATCCCCATAAGTTCACCAGCGGTCCTAAGGTAATGTCTAAGGCTTTGTCTGTCACGTTATACAAACGCATGCCTTCTTTAACCACTTTGATGGTATCAGGAGAGACTTCGACGCTTTGCTCGAGCGGTAACTGGTTGAAACGAGACAATTCTGAATTGGGTCGATAGGTCGACATCTGGTTATTGACCAGCTCTAAGGCTAAGTCAATCTCGGCCTGCAGTAATTGGGCCGTCGGCATTTGCTCATTGGGAACCACTTTAATGTGGTAGGTCGTGCCCATTGTGCTGCCCGCGAGGGAGATAACCTCATCCTGTTTGCTACAGGCTGAAATAAAAAAGGCCAGACCTACAAGGACCAGCCAGTTCATTGAATGCTTTAACACTGAGATTTTTAACACATTGTTTTTTAACGCTAGGGTCTTAAACATAGTGACTAACAACTCTTTTGGATGCCCTTTAATGCAAAAGTTGCAGATGAGAGCTCTACTCCACATCTGCAACTCTTCTCACCTTGGGCTAATTTACATTAGCCGCCGAAGTCATCCAACAGGATGTTTTCGTCTTCGACACCAAGATTTTTCAACATACCGATCACGGCAGCGTTCATCATTGGAGGTCCACACATGTAGAACTCACAATCTTCTGGCGCTTCATGGTCTTTCAGGTAGTTTTCATACAGTACGTTATGGATGAAACCTGTGTAACCATCCCAGTTATCCTCAGGTTGAGGATCAGACAGGGCCACATGCCATACGAAGTTGTCGTTTTCAGCCGCTAAGCCGTCAAAGTCTTCCACGTAGAACATTTCACGCTTAGAACGTGCACCGTACCAGAAGCTCATCTTACGCTTAGACTTCAGACGCTTCAGTTGGTCGAAAATGTGTGAACGCATTGGTGCCATACCTGCACCACCGCCGATAAACACCATTTCTGCATCGGTATCTTTCGCGAAGAATTCACCAAATGGGCCAGAAATCGTGACTTTATCGCCAGCCTTCAGGCTCCAAATGTAAGATGACATCTTACCGCATGGTAAGCTCAGATTACGTGGAGGTGGCGTTGCGATACGCACGTTCAACATGATGATGCCAAACTCTTCTGGGTAGTTAGCCATTGAGTAAGCACGGATCGTTTCTTCGTCAACTTTAGATTCTAACTTGAAGAAACCAAAGTGTTCCCAGTCACCACGGTACTTTTCAGGTACGTCGAAATCGGCATACTTAACATGGTGCGCTGGCGCTTCGATCTGGATGTAACCACCCGCACGGAACGGAACAGATTCACCATCAGGAATTTGCAGCTTCAGTTCTTTAATGAAGGTCGCCTTGTTATCGTTAGAGATAACAGTACATTCCCACTTCTTAATACCGAAGATTTCTTCGTCAAGCTCGATTTCCATATCGTTCTTAACATTCACCTGGCAAGACAGACGGCAACCTTTACGGGCGTCACCCTTGCTGATGTGATCGAGTTCTGTTGGCAGAATATCACCGCCGCCAGACTTAACCACTACGCGACATTGGCCACAAGAGCCACCGCCACCACAGGCGCTCGATACGAAGATACCGCTGTTCGCTAGCACGCCTAACAGCTTGCCACCGGCACCGGTTGTAATCGCTTTTTCAGGATCGTCGTTGATGCCGATCGTGATGTCACCGCTAGACACTAGCTTAGATTTAGCGAATAAAATCACTAACACTAAGAGTAGGACGATAGCAGTAAACATACTCACACCGAGGTAAACCTCGAGCGGAGTAGATTTAAAAATACCAAGAATATCCATTAACTTATCCTTAGAAGGTCCAATTCAAGAAGCCGTTTGGTGTCTCTTACAGAGACACACCAGAAAACGACATGAAACCTAAGGCCATTAAACCAGCGGTGATAAAGGTAATACCTAAACCACGCAAGCCATTAGGCACATCGGCATACTTCAGCTTCTCACGGATACCGGCCATCAATACGATAGCTAATGCCCAACCTACTCCAGAGCCGAAACCAAACACCACACTTTCGCCCAGCTTGTAGTCACGCTCAACCATGAATGATACCGCACCGAAAATCGCACAGTTCACAGTGATCAGAGGTAAGAAGATACCTAACGCGTTGTACAAAGGAGGAAAGTACTTATCCAGTGCCATTTCCAGAATTTGAACTAAAGCCGCAATCACACCGATAAAGGTAATGAATTTCAAGAAGCTTAGGTCAGCTTCAGGTGCACCAGCCCAAGCCAGTGCGCCAGGCGCTAACAGCCCTTGGTAAATAACTTGGTTAGCAGGAACAGAGATAGTTAACACTACAACTACCGCAATCCCCAGGCCCATTGCAGTAGTGACTTTCTTCGATACCGCTAAGAAAGTACACATACCTAAGAAGAAGGCCAGTGCCATGTTTTCGATGAAAACAGAGCGAATTAACAGGCTAATATAATGTTCCATCTCAAATTACCCTTTTGCTTCAACTTGCTCTGGCTTATAGGTACGAATAATCCAAATCAGAATACCGATCAGGAAGAACGCACTTGGCGGCAGCAATAACAGACCGTTAGGTTGATACCAGCCACCTTCAGAGATCTTGTGCAGGATTTGAACACCGAACAGAGAACCGTTACCAAACAGTTCACGCACGAAGCCAACGGCTAACAGAATCGCACCGTAACCTAAACCGTTACCGATACCATCCATAAAGCTCATCATTGGCGGTGTTTTCATCGCATAGGCTTCAGCACGACCCATTACGATACAGTTCGTAATGATAAGGCCGACGAATACCGATAACTGCTTAGAAATCTGATAAGCATAAGCCTGCAGCAATTGGTCAACCACGATTACCAGAGAGGCAATAATGGTCATTTGTACGATAATACGTACACTGCTAGGAATATGGTTACGGATCATTGAGATAAACAGGTTAGAAAACGCTGTTACCGCAGTTAATGCCAACGCCATTACCAGTGCTGTTTCGAGCTTGCTCGTTACCGCTAACGCACTACATACACCAAGTACTTGTAATGCAATCGGGTTGTTGTTGACGATAGGTCCAGTCAGAACCTGTTTCAGTTCTTTAGCGTCAGACATTAGCTGAGACCTCCATTGCGTGCTTTTTCAATGAAACTCGCAAAACCTTCTTTACCTAACCAGAATGTCAGAGAGTGTTGAACACCGTTACTGGTCAGAGTCGCGCCGGATAATGCATCCACACCGTATTCAGTGCTAGCAACAGCTGGGTTTTTGGTTACGCTGATAGCAATGTTACCTTGCTCATCAAATAACTTCTTACCGTGCCATTTCGCTTTCCACTGAGCGTTTTGCACTTCACCACCAAGACCTGGGGTTTCGCCTTGCTCGTAGTACACTAAGCTTTGGATCGTGTTCAGATCAGCATCTAACGCGAGGAAAGCGTACATAGTTGACCACAGGCCATAACCATGAACTGGCAGGATCACGCTAGTTAACTTACCTTGTTCGTCACGAACTAAATAAACCACTGCATCTTCAGCAACACGCTTAACAGAAGCGATGTCGTTTTCAGGCACAAATGAAGTCTTCACATCGCGAGACGCTTTGCGTTGATCGAATGTATTGGCATCAATACCTTCAACCCAATCACCGGTTTTTAAGTTAACTAACTTAGCTTCGATGTGCTTGCTGTAAGTATCCAAAATTTGTGCTTTGGTTACTTTGCCCGCTTTAGTGTCGATCAGACCCGCCGCTTCGAGAATGTACTTTTGCTTATCAAGCAGCTTGTTTTCTGCTTGAGTTGGGCGCAGTAATACTGCCGCAGTCGACACGAATATCGCACAAATTAGACATAAGCCAACGACGATAAATAACGTTCTGCCGAACGAATCTTTATTACTAGCCACGAGCAATCCTCCGCTTGATATTGGCCTGAACCACGAAGTGGTCGAACAATGGCGCGAACAAGTTAGCAAACAGAATCGCTAACATCATGCCTTCTGGGAATGCAGGGTTAATCACGCGGATAAACACAGCCATTGCACCAATCAAGATACCGTATGCCCATTTAGCTTGGTTTGTGAATGACGCAGACACAGGGTCGGTCGCCATAAACATCATGCCAAATGCAAAACCACCTAACACTAAGTGCCAGTACCAAGGCATTGCAAACATTGGGTTAGTGTCGCTACCGATGAGGTTCAGTAACAGTGACACGGCAATCATACCGACCATCACGCCGCCAACGATGCGCCATGAAGCGATACGGGTATAGATGATAACCAGACCACCTAAGAGAATCGCCAGCGTCGATACTTCACCCACAGAGCCTGGAATGAAACCGAAGAACGCATCCCACCAGTTTTGGTTGAACGCATAATCTAAGGTACCCGCAGCCGCTTGACTCAGTGCAGTTGCACCTGAGTAACCGTCAGCCACAACCCATGAAGTGTCACCAGACATGTTCAGCGGATAAGCGAAGAACAGGAAGGCACGACCGGCTAATGCTGGGTTTAAGAAGTTACGACCCGTACCACCGAACACTTCTTTAGCCACAACCACACCGAAGGTGATACCTAAGGCCACCATCCATAATGGAATAGTTGCAGGCAGTGTCAGAGCGAACAGGATAGAGGTAACGAAGAAACCTTCGTTAACTTCGTGACCACGGATAGCGGCAAACAGCACTTCCCAAATACCACCCACGGCGAAGGTCACCGCATAGATAGGTAGGAAGAAACAGGCGCCGTACCACATCAGCGCAGGCCAGCCAGAGTTAGCCGTCAGTTCGGTACCAAACATGCCGAACAGGCTCACTTGCCATACGTCTGGAGTAGCAAAACCCGCAATTAACGCAAGTTGTGCTTGTAGACCGACGTTGTACATACCCACGAACATCGCAGGAAACGCACAGGCCCAAACAGTGATCATCATACGTTTCAGGTCAAGGTTATCGCGAACGTGGGTTTTACCCTTGTTCACTTTACCTGGCGTATAAAAAATGGTGTATGCCGCTTCGAAGAGGGCATAAAACTTTTCGTATTTACCGCCTTTTTCAAAGTCGGGTTCAATACGTTCGAAAAAATCTTTCAAGCTCATTAGCCTTCCCTCTCGATCGTATCTAAACAGTCACGCAGATATGAACCGTAGTCATATTTGCCTGGACATACGAACGTACACAGTGCGAGATCTTCTTCATCCAACTCTAACGCGCCTAAAGTAGCAGCACCGTCAAAGTCACCAGAGATCAGGTCACGCAGCAACATAGTAGGAAGAATATCCAATGGCATTACACGCTCGTAGTTGCCAATTGGCACCATAGCGCGGTCTGAACCACCAGTGCTCGTTGTCATGCTGAACAGACGAGAAGAGCTTAAGTGGCCAAGGAATGCACGGGTGATAGAGAATTTGTTTGAGCCAGGTAAGACCCAACCTAAAAATTCTTTTTCAGTGCCTTCTTCTAACAGACTCACCTGGGCGTGGTAACGGCCTAAATATCCTTGAGGACCTACCGCAGTACGGCCATTCAGCACAGAACCTGAAACAACACGTACGTTACCCTCTAAGGTTTCGCCCGCGAGCAATTCAGTCATGCTTGCGCCTAAAACAGTGCGAACCAAACGTGGCTTAGCCGCTTTAGGACCGGCAATTGCAACCACACGTTCGGTATTCAGTTGACCAGTAGTAAATAGCTGACCAATGGCTATTACATCTTGGTAACCGACATGCCAAACTGTGCGTTTTGCAGAAGCAGGAAGTAGGAAATGAATATGAGTACCAACAAGACCCGCAGGGTGAACACCGGCAAATTCTTCAACTTGGGCATTAGCGGCAGGAATATCGGCGCCAGGCGCTTTACAAAGGTAAACTTTACCGTCGGTAAGTCTTGCTAAGACCTTAAGACCATTAGCAAAATCTTCTTTATGCTCACGGATCACTACAACAGGATCTGCGGCATGGGGTTGAGTATCAATCGCGGTGACGAAAATACCAGCGGCAGAAGAGTCTACGGCAGGCACTTTGCTGAAAGGACGTGTACGCAATGCAGTCCATAAGCCTGATTCGATCAGGTTGTCACGGACCAGTTGCGAGTCAAGCGTATCAAGAGCAGTGGCGTCATACTTAGCAAAGGAAACGCTTTCGTTACCTTCTACTTGAATAACAACTGACTGCAGCACACGCTGGGCGCCCCGGTTAATGTCTAATATAGTACCACTGGCTAAAGCCGTATATTTTACGCCAGGATTTTTCTTATCTTCGAAAATCACCTGACCTTTTTGTACTTTATCGCCCACTTTGATCTTCATCGTTGGACGTAAGCCAATATACTCTTCACCCAAAGTAGCTACATGTTTAATGGCTGGGCCATTATGGATAACTTGCTCTGGTCCGCCTGCTATAGGCAGTTCCAATCCTTTCTTAATTGTAATCATATCCACAAGCACTACGTTTTGAAGGAAAGACAATGCGCCGCGTTCCTGCTAAATACTGAGGTTTTAAACAAAACCTACTGCATTGAGCTAGCGCAGATTTATCACAGAAATGCGATCGCAATCACGCTGGTCGCGCGCATTTTACCCCAATTGCCGTGGCATCGCCACGAAAATTATAGGTGATTTCAAACCTCAAATATGGATTTAAAAGAATCATGCACTACAGCGTTCACCTTCCGACCGAGTGAGGGGGCAGAAAGAGAAAAAATTACGGTCGGCAAATACTATAACATTAATTTTTAAAGAAATAATTTAGCGAAAGGTCGATACCTCTTTATGACGATAACTAAAACGACCTTTTCGCTTTCTCTTTGAATAACCTTTAAACAAGATTTAATTCAGTTTAGAAACGCCACTGATAGCCCAAATAGCTGATCCGTCCATTTTCAGACCGAATTCCGCTATTTGATGCTGTCGTTACCAAGGACTCATCCAGCAGATTTTCGACCCTAAAATACACCTTATGGTGCTTGTCAAAATCATAATTCGCCGCTAAATCGACGCGCCATTGACTTGAAACATACTCTTGTTCACTGCCAAACTGACTGAAATCTCGCTCCGATTGATAGGCCGCCTCAAGATTTAATTGATATTGGGCGTATTTGATCCCCGCACTCATTTGCAATTGATGCTCTGGTAGCCAAGCCAGCCTGGCTCCCTCAAGCACGCAACCTTGAATATCGGTGCAAGTGTTAGCCTGATATTCGGCATTAAGATATTGATAATTTAGTCCTAAGGGCAGTTCTAACTCCCCCAAATTCCAGCTATAGCCAAGACCGAGTTCTACGCCATAGGTGAGCACATCAGGAATATTCTCTTGGGTTAACAGGCGTGTATCGGTGCACATTGAGTAGCTATCACAGCCCACATGCAGGTTATCAAACTCTTGCACATAAGCGCGCAAATCAGCCTTCATTCCCTCGCGTGCATATTGGGCGCTCACCTGATAATGCAGTGAAACCTGAGCTTCTTGGGTCGTATTCGCCGCACTTGCTGCGGCCCAAGCACGGCGAATGTCGGTGCTAAAGCGCCAATCGCCCGCATCATAGAGTACGCCTAATTGCGGCATCCAATCGCTGTCGGAAAAATCTGCTTCCTCGAGTCCCCCAACGACTTGATTCACTTCACGATTGACACTGACATGCTCGTAAGTAAGCCCTAACTTGATTTGCATGCCTTGCCAGCGGAATAAAGAGTCGATTGCCGATGTCAGCGCAGTGGCATCATCTGTGTAGGCTAATATGGCGCTCGATTCATCAGAGACAAGACTTCTATCCGCTTGCCACAACGCCGTTTGTTCACCAAAGCGCATCTCAGCCTTATCCGTATGATAGCGAGCACTGTAAATGATTTGATGTTCGCCGTATTGATTTATGGCTTGGGTCTGGGCGCCCAAAGCGCTGTAATCATTATCTTGTACCAGTAGGTTTAGATCGGCACCATCAGCACTTGGATTAAGGTCATAGGCGGCGATATCGGCAAGCGTTGCTGCGTTAATCTCTTGCCCATTAAATAAACCAAGCTGATTCAACTGTTGTGAATAGGATTGATAATAAAAGTCGCTGATCACTTTACTGCCAGCTAAATCCACTTGGTGTGATAGCTGGTACTTGTGCTGCCGCCCTTTATGCTTATCCTGCGCCGTTACGGAGTACAAGAGTAAGGGATCCTGCTGCCAGTCCGCCGCGGTGACGCCAAGCTGCGAGCGATAACTATCATCATCGATAAATTGATAGGTAAATTCCGTTTGCTGCGGACTACGCGCCCCCAGCAAGCTTGCAGCATTCACCTTAAACAGAATATCGGTTTTCTTTTTGTCTGCATCGCTGTCGTTGAAAAAATTCGCATCACCCTGTTCTTGCAGGTAATTAGCCGCGAATAAGGCACCGTATTCTTTTTGTTTTACGCCCCAGGTCATACCGGCATTAAAATCAGAATCCGTCGCACCTTCAACCTGAAAGCTACCCGACTGAGGTCGGTTGGTAATTTCAAGGCTCTGATAATTCACGACACCAAAGGCCCCCTGTCCACCCACCGCCATATTCGCCAGTGGTGTACTCGTCACATTTTGCTGTAGTAAAAGATTGGGCAATAGCTGTAACTGCGGCGCCGAATAAGGCGCGGGTGAGAAGTACACCCTATCCTGCATCACAGCTACACCTTGGCTGGCGGAGCGCATACTGATATTCGCGGTATTTCCACTGTGGTCGGCCCGCAGCAAGGTTAAACTATTTAAGTAACTCAGCTGCATCCCATCATCACTGGAGTGATACTGGTTATTGAGCTCAATCAGATCGAGCGTCTGAGAATAGAGAGGGTTTGCATTGAGGGGATGAGTGTAGACACAGGAAACCGCTATCGCGGTCAGCGACATCACAAAGTAGCGACTGGACATACCAAGCTCCCAAAAGTGTTTGTTAGCGTACGGCGTTTTTGTTGTTATTTTGTAAAATAGCTGAATTTACTCGAAAAAAAAAGCGACTAATGTCGCTTTCTTAACACTAAAGCCCTGAACCTAGACCACGCGCGTTGCGCTAGCCCAGCAGAGCTTAGAGTTGACCTAAAATCTCATCGCTGAGTTTTAAGTCATCGTTGCGGTTAACACTTACGCCTGCGGCGATAATATTACGGGCAATTTCTTGTGCTTGTTCTAACGAGTGCATTTGATAAGTGCCACATTGATACTGGTTAAGCTCAGGAATTTCGGATTGCTCGACCACTTTCAGTACGTCTTCCATCGAGGCAAGCCAGGCATCGGCCACTTGGTGCTCGGTAGGCTCACCAATCAGGCTCATGTAGAAACCGGTGCGGCATCCCATTGGCGAAATATCAATAATTTCAACATCGCTGCCGTTTAAATGATCACGCATAAAGCCAGCAAACAAATGCTCTAAGGTGTGGATACCACGTTCACTGAGGATATCTTTATTCGGTGCACAAAAACGCAGATCGAATACGGTAATCGCATCGCCTTTTGGGGTACTCATATGTTTAGCCACACGCACGGCTGGCGCATTCATCCGAGTATGGTCAACGGTAAAGCTATCTAGTAATGGCATAGGGATCTCCAAATTCTTAAGGCGATACAACCGCTATCGGTTTATGGGCGCAAGCATAACACCAAATGGATTAGGTCGATAACAAGATAATGTAAGATGAAATCATCTCATATCAATCAGACGCTAATATGAACATTTTGTTCAAATTAGCAGCTTTAATGCTGCCGCTGTTGGCTGTAAGCATCCTCAGAAATCTTATGATACTCACGTACGCCTTGTTCATAGGCATGATAAGCACTATACACTTTGCGCATCATAGGGTCCTGCTCAGCCTGCTCTTCAATCACCTGCTGCGAAATACGTTCAAGTTCGGTCAGCACCTCAGGCGGAAAAGCCTTAAGCACAACCCCTTCATCTTTGACTAAGGTATCGAGGGCGGTCACATTACGCGTAGTGTATTCATCTAACATATCTTGATTGATAGCACGGGCAGCGCCTTTCACTATGGCTTTTAAATCTTCGGGAAGGCTCTCAAAGGCGGCTTTGTTGATCAAAAACTCCATATTGGAGCCTGGCTCGTGCCAACCGGGATAATAGTAGTATTTAGCAACTTTATGTAAGCCGAAGGCAAGATCGTTCACAGGCCCGACCCATTCTGCCGCATCAATCGAGCCTGTTTGCAGGGCGCCATAAAGCTCTCTGCCCGCCATATTAATCGGAACGGCACCAACGCGTTTTAACACTTCGCCACCAAGGCCAGGCATACGGATCTTTAAGCCTTTAAAGTCGGCAATAGTATTGATGGGTTTATTAAACCAGCCGCCCATTTGCATGCCCGTATTACCACCCGCTAATGGGATAATGCCAAAGGGGCGATACACCTCCTCCCACAGCGCCATACCACCACCATAATGCAGCCAGCCGTTCATTTCTTGGGCCGTCATTCCAAAGGGAATCGAAGAAAAAAACTGTGAGGCAGGCGCTTTGCCCTTCCAATAATAGGAGGCGGCGTGGGCCATCTGCACTTTACCTTGACTGACGCCGTCAAATACCGCAAAGGCGGGCATTAACTCCCCAGCGCCGTAGACTTTAATCTGCAATCGGCCATGGGACATGTCGTTCACCAACTTGGCAAAACGCTCAGGCGCCATGCCTAAACCGGCGAAGTTTTTCGGCCAAGACGTGGCCAAACGCCACTCGATGACTTCTTTTACGGGAGTTGCATCAGGATGGAGCGATGCGGAAGTCTGTTCAGTCTGCTGGGATACAGGATTACACCCAACCAGTCCAATCAGCAATACCGCACGCAATAGGCTCCCCAAATGACGCATTAAAAACTCTCCCCGAATACAAAAAACCAGTTAACAGTATGATAATTAGTGCTCTTTTATCGAACGATAGGCAGTTAACACCGTTAAAACGAAACATATTGTTAACACATAAATTTGGGGAGGGAAACCCAATAATTTCCTCAATTTGACCTAAAACAAAAAACCATGTTAATAACGTGGCTTTTGTAAGATATTGGGCTCGAATTAACCGCGACAATTAGGCGTTTTAGGTACTTCAACATCCGCCGCCCATTCACCCTGGGTGAAGGTGTGGATAGATAGCGCATGTACTCCATTCGCTAACTCGTGGGCTAAACAGTTATTTACCAAACGATGACGGGCAAGCAAGCGGAGTCCATCAAATTCATCACTAACCACGACGACCTTAAAGTGAGTCTCTGAATTAGGTGGAACATGATGACGATGGCTTTCGTTAAGGACTTCTAAATGAGTGGGCGAGAAGCTCTCAGTCAGCTTCTGATTAATGGTCTCGGCCACTGTGCCCTGCGCATGGGTATTGGACATATTCAAATCTCAGCATGGGTAAATCCAGTGGCCGCAGAGTACTGCTTCAAGTACAAAAGATCAAATCTCAACCTCACCTTTGCGGCTTAAAACCGAGCAAATTTCGCAACAGTTTGAAATAATTTAGCTTTCAATCAGCCATGATAATTAACAACCAATTGCCTAAAAGTATAGTTCCAACGGGGTTCTTTAACCTTTAATCGCTTGGGTACGCTGTGTAACCAATCTTGCTGCATTGGCCAGTGCATGATGAGTAAGTCACCACTGTGTAGGCTGATAGTGTATTTCAGCTTGCTGTGTTTATGTTTAATCACAAAATCCCGCGAGGCGCCAAGGCTAATTGAGGCGATATCACTGCCGCTCGCAATCTCGGGCTCATCATCGCTGTGAGCGCCCATGCAATCTTGACCATCGGCATAGCGATTCACTAACACACCATTGCTGCCTAGGCCAAAATCTCGCTGCAACTTGTCACGCAATTTTTGCAAATACTTAGACCAAGGCAGAGCACGAATAAATAGCCCAGAATATAAATAGTCGCATCCCGCATCCCGCATCGCCATACCAAACCTGCTGCCTTGGAATGGCATGATATTCACCAAACACTTGAATTTGTGGGCGACTCAATGGGTAAGACTCGGCCTCCTTGAGCAGGGCGTTCTGCTGCGCCACATTCAAATAATCCCTAACTAAAGTGATAGGCGGCTCGACTTGTGCAGTCTCTTTATGATGGGCGCAAAAGATCCCGCTATCAGCTTCAAGATTGGCCTCTGTTTCGAGTCCTAAATCGACTTGTTTCATACAGCACCTTATACCACTGACAACGTTGATTGACCCCACCCAATCACTCATAAATGCACGAGCAGATATACAACCTCAGGCAAGCATCGCACGATAAGGGGAAATCTGCGATAATCTGCGCCTTATTTAATTGGCACTGTTTTAATGGCAGTGTTTTTATTCGCACCGTTTTTATTGGCTTAGCACAAAGATGACGACACAATTTTCAGTGGCAGGGATTGAGCTTGAACTCTTTCGCTACCCCGCTTCGCAGGAATCCAATCTCCAAGCTTGGGATGCGGCAGACGAGCATTTGATTAACACCCTAGTCGAAGGCGTACAAACCGCGGTGCCAACGGCCATTATCAACGACAGCTTTGGCGCCTTAAGCTGCGCCCTATCGCGACTTAATCCCGATTGGCCGCTGAATGTCGAAACCGATGCCAGAACCAGTTTTTTAGGTGCAGAGCAAAATCATCATCGCAATCAGTTGCCTATGGATAACCTAACCTGGTTTACCAGTCGCGATGCCTTACCAGGCGATCTCGCCCTCGTATTGATGAAGCTGCCTAAAAACCTCACTTACTTTGCCCACCAGCTGATGCGCTTATCCCAAGTGTTGCCCGCTGGCTGCAAAGTGTTGGTTGGTGCAAAAGCCAAGTCCATCAACGCGAGCTTATTGGAAGTATTCGCGAAACACTTAGGGCCAGCGAGCGCCAGCCTCGCTTGGAAGAAAACCCGCGTCATCACCTGTATTAGCGATGGCAAGCCACGCGCCTTACCGAAGGAAGTCACTTGGGATATTCCCGAATTCAACCTCCATATCAGCAATTTAAGCAATGTGTTTGCCACCAATAAACTCGATATCGGTGCGCGCATTATGTTGGATAATCTCCCTCAGGGCGATTTTAAAACGATTGTCGACCTGGGTTGCGGCAATGGCGTGCTAGGTCTGCGTGCGGCCCAGTTATACCCTAATGCCGATATCCATTTTATTGATGATTCCGAAATGGCGGTAGCCTCGGCAAAAGCCAACTGGGCAAACAACCAACTCCCCGCAGATAAAGGCCATTTTCATTGGGATGATTGCATGACCCATTTACCCGATGGAGTGGAACCCGATTTAGTGCTCTGCAATCCGCCTTTCCATCAGGGCGAGGCGATTACCGATCACATTGCTTGGCAGATGTTTTTAGACGCACGTCGCCGACTCAAAAATGGCGGCATTTTACATATAGTGGGGAATCGCCACTTAGCTTACCACGTCAAATTGCAGCGTTTATTTAAAAACTGCACCACAGTCGCCTCCAACGGCAAATTTGTGATCCTGCAAGCGCAGAAATAACCGCTTTAGCTCAGCAAAGATAGGGCAAAATCATGGCGCTATCTTTGCCTCATCTCCTCCACTTTCGCATTCGCACATACTGAGTAACGGCTTTTTACTAGCCGTTATGCCTAGTTGTCAGTAC
The DNA here is from genome assembly GCF_047975355.1 of Shewanella sp. Classification (GTDB taxonomy): domain Bacteria; phylum Pseudomonadota; class Gammaproteobacteria; order Enterobacterales; family Shewanellaceae; genus Shewanella. Next base: position 90,010 of record NZ_JBKEDJ010000013.1, read on the forward strand.
AATCTTTCACAGTAAAAGCATAAAAGTGAGTCACTTAGACTTTTATGCCCCATGGATATGGAAAGCATATTTAGGATATTAAGATGCCGTTAAAGGATGACGTTGACCAACTCAAGGCAGAATTGGCGCAGTTAAAACTGCAGCACCTGTCGCAGCAATCTTCACTCAGCCGCCAACTGGCAGAATTCTCAGCCAAGCTCGATAGCATCAGTCTTCAGCTTGAGCAACAAGACAATGGCCCTCTCACCAACGCATCCACCAGCACGGACGATATCACAACGCCATTCGGGACGACGATTGAGCCAAGGGATGAGCGCACCTCGCTGCAATCTGAAGAAATGGCTCCCGATATCCAGCCACAAATGCCCGAGGCAAATCCTTGGCAAGACGATCCTTGGCAGCGCCACGCTAAGACTCCCTCAAAAGCCGTACATTCACCAGTGGATTCGCAGCAGGATGATTTGCAGCAAGATAAGGCCTTTTCTCAGCAAGCCGGACTTGAAGTGGGCGTACAAGCCGCAAGCCAATTCGAGACCTTATTATCCCAAGGCGTTGCCGCCATCATGGCGCCATTTGCGGCCATCACTGAACAGGTCAAAGGTTTCTATCAACATTATCAGGCCAAGGGCTTAGGCCCAGTGTTTTTGATGACGGTCGCGGGCATCATCACCCTGACCCTAGGTTTTGGCTACCTACTGCAATATTCCATCAACCATTGGTTTTCCGAACTCGGTAAAGCCCTACTAGGTTTTGGTTGCGCCAATGCGATTATTGCGGGCGGGATTTTTATCCGCCAAAAAAGGGCGGGCATGGCCGACTTTGGCTCTGGGATTGTCGGATTAGGCCTCATCCTAAACTATCTCTGCGCCTATTTTATTGGTCCTTACTTTGAGATTATCCCCAATAGTGCCAGCTTTATTCTGCTGCTATTGATTACCTTAGCGGGCTATAGCCTGTCAATGCGCCTCGATGCTAAGGTCATTGCCGTGATTGCCTTGGTCGGCGGCTCGATGGCACCTATGATGTTGTTATCCCAAAGCTATGCGCCGCTGCTGTATATTCCTTATCTGCTACTGATTGGTGCGGGCGCCCTCGCCCAAAGCCACAAATTGCAATGGCCATTACTGCTGGAAATCACAGCCTTCTTGCATATCGCCTGCATTGAAGCATTCAGCTATTATGTCGACTTACCTCTCGCACAGTGGAGCGGCACTGCTGTGCTGGCCGTTGTAAGCATCAACGCCCTCTTTTATCTCTATGGTCTATTTGGGTTTATCGTTAATCCCTCAACGACCTCACTCAGCCATAGAGCCCTAGTTCTGCCGATAGCCCTGTTGGCCTTTGTGCTCTTTGAACTCACACAATTTACTGAGTTTGCAGGGGAAATATTTATCGCTAATGCGCTAATCTGTGCGGGCTTATACGTTAAGCTCAAGTCTCGACTCGACCCGTCCCAGAGCAGTCTCTTGTTAGTCTTTGGCGGAAGTTTTGCGGCCTTTGCTGCACTTTATTTGTTAAGTCATGATTTTCTTGGATTGGTATTAATCCTCGAAGCATTGCTCCTGCTGTGGATTGGCCTTAAGGAGAAACTGATTTCGGTACGCGCCGAAGCCTACGTGTTATTGCTGACAGGGCTGGTTCTCAATTTATATGCGGTGCTGACAGGTTTTTCCCTACTCGGACTTGGCGAGCAAACGTCGATGGCGGCGCTTGGGTTCCCGCTGCTCGCGTTAGCCTTAAGCGCGGCGGCCCTGCTCTTTATTATCCGCCAAATCCAGAGTGACGAGTTACCACTGTCGCGGCTCGAGCGGCAATTGAGTTATTTATTCAAAGAGTTCCTCAGCGGCTTTTATGTGGCGACCCTTTTGCTGGCGGCTTACCTTGTCAGCAGCGATTATTACCTCGCCATCATCCCGCTCGTGAATCTGTTGCTGTTGTATTTAAGTGGTAAAGACAAGTTGATGGTCAGCGAGTTTGCCGCTTGGCTCTTGCTGCTGCCACTCTTGTTTTCTGTGGTCGAAGGCGTGACCCTCACTGGCAGCCTGAGCTTTAGTGCGCAGCCACTGATGGCAAAGCTGGCACGCATTGAATTATTCGCCGCCCTGCTGCTGGCCCACTATTGGTATCGTAAGCATTACCCAAGCTCGCTGTTCGCCCAGGCCGCCAAGCAGATACAGCTCGGCTGTTATCTGCTGCTACCGCTGATCTTATTGCCTAAGGTGATGCGCAGTTATTGGGAGTTTACCGCGGCTGCACTCTGGCTTAGCAGCCTGTTCAGCCTCGGCCTTGCCTATGTTATCAAACATAAAGCCCTTGAAATTGAAACCAAGATTTTGACTTGGCTGGCGATACTCACCACCGCCAGCTTGTGCCTATTTGAAGTTTGGCAAGGGCTTATTGCACTGCTAATTGGCGCCCTAGTCATTGGCTTTGTACTGCTGCGTTATCGCAAGCTTGCTAAGCCTTGGACATCACAGCTAACCCTGCAATGGCAACTTAGCCCTTATTATTTCGCGCTGGTGCTAGCCGTATTAGTCTATGGATTTAACCGCGTCGATGTCGTGGCATGGTCGATGACGGCATTAGTAATGAGCGGCTACTTTGCCCTCTTGCTCCAAAGACGCACTAAACATGGCTCAGTGCAAACGGGATTAATGGCGCACTTAGCCATCGAAATCCAAGCCGCGGTGCGCTCAAGCTACAGCTTGGCCTACGGGCTTTGTCTAGGGCTAGCGCTGCTGCCGATAATGCTGCATTCTGAGTTGTCGCTAAGACTCGATCTGGATAACGTGTTATTGATCCTCTGTGAATTGATGGCATTAGCACTGCTCGCGCTACTTATCTTACGCCGCGGCGTCGCTATTCGTTTGCATCAGCGTTTCTTACCGCTGCAATGGCTCAAATGGGGCTGGCATGGATTGCTCGCGCTGAGTTATCTCACCTGGAGTTATGCGTTCGATAACATGATTGCAGCGCCACTCAGCGCCATTTTGCTCGTCGTGCATGGCAGCGTGTTAATGTTTATCAGCTTAAAGCCCCAGCATGGGGATATGATCCGCCTCGCAGCTGGACTCTTTACCTTAGCCACACTCAAAGTGTTATTGCTGGATATGGCGTCCTTTGAGCTAGTGCAAAAGGTTATCGCCTTTATGTTGATTGGGGTGATCTTACTGACCGTCTCTTACTTCTATCAAAAGGCCCGTAATCGCATACAAGAAGCAAACCAATAAGTCGTCAGTTATGCAAAGTAAAAGGCCGCTAACATTAGCGGCCTTTTTCATTCAAATAATCAATCTACTAATTTAAGCTAAGGCTTTTTCCAGCGCCTGCGCCACATCGGCAATAATATCGTCGATATGCTCAATGCCGACGGAGATTCGAATTAAGTCCTCAGACACTCCTGCTCTAGCAAGCTCGTTCGCATCCAACTGTCTGTGGGTGGTACTCGCAGGATGACAAGCCAGCGATTTGGCATCCCCAATGTTCACTAAACGCAAAATCATTTGTAGCGCGTCGATAAACTTACCGCCAGCGATTTTGCCCTCCTCGGGAGTGGCCGCCTTAATCCCGAAGCTGATAATCCCCGAGGCTTTACCACCAGTGATTTTTTGGCAATTTTCACGGTAAGGGCTGCTCGGCAAAGCACCATAATTCACCCAACTGACCGAAGGATGCAGTATCAAAGATTCGGCCAATGCCAAGGCATTCGAACAATGGCGCTCCATTCTAAGGCTTAAGGTTTCAAGCCCTTGCAACAACAAAAATGCGCTGTGGGGCGAAAGGGCCGCCCCAGTATTTCGCAGCGGCACCACACGGCAACGTCCAATAAAGGCCGCAGGGCCAAAGGCTTCGGTGTAGATCACCCCATGGTAGGAAGGATCGGCTTGATTGAGCAGAGCAAAACGTTCTTTATTCGCCACCCAATCGAACTTGCCCGAGTCAATAATCACGCCGCCAATCGTAGTGCCATGCCCACCAATGTATTTGGTTAAGGAGTGGATCACAATATCGGCGCCATGTTCAAACGGGCGGCATAAGACAGGCGTAGCGACCGTATTATCGACGATTAAAGGCACGCCGTGTTTATGGGCAATTTCGGCTAAACGTTGTAAATCGACAATATTACCCGCTGGGTTACCGATTGACTCACAAAATAACGCCTTGGTTTTGGCATCGATTAAAGCATCGAGCTCTTCAAAGTCATCGAAGGCCGCCATCCGCACTTCTACTCCTTGGCGCGGCAGCGTATGGGCAAACAGATTATAAGTGCCACCATAGAGCTGGCTGGTGCTGACAATATTATCGCCAACTTGAGTCAGGGCTTGAATCGCATAGGTAATGGCCGCCATTCCCGAGGCAACTGCGAGCGCGCCTATGCCACCTTCAATGGCCGCGAGTCGCTGCTCGAGTACGCTGGTCGTGGGATTCATGATCCGCGTATAGATATTACCAGCGACTTTTAAGTCAAATAAATCAGCACCATGTTGGGTGTCATCGAAGGTGTAAGAGGTGGTTTGATAAATAGGTACCGCGGCGGCCTTCGTGGTCGCCTCTGATTCATATCCGTGGTGTAACGCCAGTGATTCAAGTTTCATCTTTGATTCCTTCCCCAATAAATTCCCCAACCTTTGCCACTAACCTAAGACAACCCTAAGGTGAGCACTGCGCAAAATGACACTAAGACAGCACAAGATTTGTGCACTGCTCTCAAGCTAACAGACGGCCATCTAGAAGTCTAAATATTTTTAGTGCGCAAGCGAAATGGCTACAACGGCTCACACTTTGGCACACCAATTCGGCATTTCAATTCGGATAGTCATAGATGAGTGCTGCTAGGTCTTTTATCGCTTGCACTCGTTCGGGTGAACAGTCGTAGGAGGCATTAATACGCATAAAATGGCGAAACTCGGCTTGATTACTAAAGAGATTACCCGGCGCTATGCTGATCCCTCGCTTAAGCGCCCGATAATAGATCTGGGTCGCATCCATATGGGCAGGCAACGCCAGCCAGAGGAAATAACCGCCCTGCTCAAAGCTAACGCTCACAGACTCAGGCAAGTGAGTGCGCAGCAACTGATACATGGCAAATTTACGATCCGCTAAGGTATGGCGTAAGCGCTTTAAATGGCGCTCATATTGTGCCGACTGAATAAAGTCGGCGATGGCCAGTTGCATAGGCGCACTGGTCGAGAGGGTCGACATTAGTTGCAGCCGTTGTAATTGAGGTGCATAGCGCCCCGCGGCGACCCAACCGACTCTATACCCTGCAATCAAGGATTTAGAAAAAGAGCCACAATGCAACACATTGCCTTGGGTATCTAAGGCTTTTATCGGCCTAGGCGCACTCGAACCAACATAAAGTTCCTGATACACATCATCTTCAATCAGGCTAACGTTATGCTCACAAAGCAGTTGATAAAGCGCCTGTTTTTTCTGTTCCGATAAGCTGCAACCTAAGGGATTTTGATGCAGGCTCATCAACCAACAGGCTTTGACGGGATAGGTCTTAAGCACTTCGGCCAACGCCTGCAGATCGATCCCCTCACGGGGATCCGTCGCGACCGCAATCGCCCTCAGCTTAAGGCGTTCAATGGCTTGCATCGCGCCATAAAAAGCTGGCGATTCAATCACAACCCAATCTCCTGCCTGAGTCAGTGCCGTTAAACTCAAATTCAGCGCCTCCATTGCCCCCGAGGTAATCAAGATTTCATCGGGTGAAACGCTCATGCCTAGCTTGGCATAACGTTGGGAAATAGCCTTGCGTAACCCCGCATTGCCGGGGGGAAGATTATCGGCCGCGAACGAAGGCGACATATGCCGAGTCACGTTAACGAGCGAGCGTGCTAAGGCTTGCTGTGGAAATAAACTGGGATCGGGAAACGCCGATCCAAATGGCACTATCCCAGCCTGTTTCGATGCCTGTAACACATTAAAAACAAACTCATTGATATCGACTTTATCGGAAAAATAGATCTGTCGCTGAGCCTCTGGGTAACGAAAAGCTTCAGGCTGAGGCGCCACTAAATAACCCGATTTTGCCTGCGCTAATATCACGCCTTGGCTTTCGAGCAACTGATAGGCGTTCAACACTGTCATTAAACTGAGGCCTGAATCCGCCACGGTTTGCCGTAATGAGGGCAGCTTATCCCCCGCCTGCCAGACGCCCTGGGTTATTCGGTTTTTTAGATCCTGCGCTAGCTGTTCGTACTTTGACATCTGTTATAGTTAATTTAGCTAATTCTGTATCTGTTATAGCCAGCTTACCCCATGGTCTAATAATGCACAAGCCATCAGCGGCGCCAAACCGAGGCACCGAACGGCTTGCATTAACACATACCTTTGCAACGAGACCGCAATCTCCTGAGGACACTATGTTTGATTTTGATGCCACCGTACTCGCGAGAATCCAATTCGCTTTTACCGTTTCTTTCCACATTATCTTCCCCGCTATCACTATTGGGTTAGCCACCTATTTAGCCGTGTTAGAAGGACTCTGGTTGAAGACAAACAATCAGGTATATCAGCAGCTGTATCAATTCTGGCTGAAGATATTTGCCATCAACTTCGGCATGGGAGTGGTCTCAGGCATAGTGATGGCCTACCAATTTGGTACCCACTGGAGTGGTTTTTCGGCCTTTGCGGGGAGCGTGACCGGCCCTCTGCTCACCTATGAAGTACTGACAGCATTTTTCCTCGAGGCGGGATTTCTTGGGGTGATGCTGTTTGGGCAAAATAAGGTTGGTAAAAAACTGCACTTTTTTGCCACTTGCATGGTGGCCACGGGCACTGTGATTTCAACCTTTTGGATCCTCGCCTCCAATAGCTGGATGCACACACCTCAAGGGTTTGAAATCATTGATAACCGAGTCGTCCCCATCGACTGGTGGCAAATAGTGTTTAATCCTTCATTCCCCTACCGTTTAACCCATATGACGGTTGCCGCCTTCTTATCATCGGCCTTTTTTGTTGGCGCATCCGCCGCTTGGCACTTACTCAAAGGAAACGATACGTCTGCGATTCGCAAAATGCTCTCCATGGCCATGTGGATGGCATTGATTGTTGCACCACTACAAGCGGTGATTGGTGATTTTCATGGTTTAAATACCCTTGAATATCAACCTGTAAAAATCGCAGCAATGGAAGGACATTGGCGTAATGAAGGGGATGAGCCCACGCCGCTCATCTTATTCGCCTTGCCCGATATGGATAGCCAAAGCAATCATTTCAGTTTGGAAATTCCGGGATTAGCCAGCCTGATTTTAAAGCATGATTTAACGCAGCAAGTGCCCGCTCTAGCTGAGTTTCCCGCCGAGGATTGGCCCAATGTGCCCTTAGTCTTTTGGAGTTTTAGAGTCATGGTGGGCTTAGGTGTACTGATGATTTTGGCGGGTGTGTGGAGCCTCTACCTAAGACGCAACCAAAAACTATACAGCAATCCACTCTTTTTACGCTTTGTGCTGCTCTTAGGTCCCGCGGGATTAATCGCAACCCTCGCGGGCTGGTTTACCACTGAACTTGGCCGCCAACCTTGGGTTATCCAAGGGTTAATGCGCACTCAAGATGCGGTTTCGTCCCATAGTGTGACCCATTTAAGCCTCAGCCTGATGATGTTTGTTATCTGTTACTTCGGCATTTTTGGTGTGGGATATCGCTATATGATGCGGCTCATCAGTAAAGGGCCTGTTTCGCAAGGGATTGAAAACCATGAATAACAAACCAGGCATTTTATTTTGTCTATCGATTAATCAACCAACTTAAAGGCATACCATGGAATTCGATCTACCCCTTATTTGGTTTGGGATCATCATCTTTGCCACTCTCATGTATATAGTGATGGATGGTTTCGATCTTGGCATCGGCATCTTATTTCCCTTCATCCACAATGAAGACGATAGAGATGTGATGGTTAACACTGTCGCGCCGGTTTGGGATGGCAACGAGACTTGGCTGGTGTTGGGTGGTGCTAGCCTGCTCGGCGCCTTTCCCCTCGCCTACGCCATAGTGCTTGAGGCCCTGACCATTCCCTTGCTGATTATGCTGCTCGCCCTGATTTTTCGCGGCGTCGCCTTCGAATTTAGGTTTAAATCCAGCGCCGAGACTAAACCCTTTTGGGACAAAGCCTTTATGTACGGCTCTATCCTTGCCACCTTTGCCCAAGGCGTAGTGCTTGGGGCATTTATCTCAGGTATTTCAGTGGATGGACAAAGGTTTAGCGGTAGTAGCTTCGATTGGTTATCGCCTTTCTCACTCTTCTGCGGCTTTGGGCTGATGCTGGCCTATGCACTGCTTGGTGCGACTTGGTTAGTGAAGAAATGCACAGGCAATCTCAAAACGTCCATGCAGCAGCTCGGTAAAGGACTGGCCATATGCCTGCTTATGGTCATAGCTATCGTCAGTTTATGGACGCCCTTTGTGCAGCCCAATATCGCGCTGCGCTGGTTTAGTCTGCCGAACCTATTCTATTTTGCGCCGGTTCCTGTGTTGGTATTGCTCTGCACTAAGGCACTTATCAGCTCATTAAATACCGAAGACGACTACCGCCCCTTCTTGCTGACGCTCGCGTTAATATTCTTAGGCTTTAGTGGCTTAGGCATCAGTATCTGGCCACATATTATCCCGCCAACGATTAGTCTCTGGCAGGCGGCTGCGCCTGAGAGCAGCTTAGGCTTTATGCTTATCGGCGCACTGATGATTATCCCACTGATCTTGGCCTACACCTTTTGGAGCTATTACGTATTTCGCGGCAAAGTCACCAAGGATGCGGCGTATCACTAAAACGACCTTATTGCAGCCGATTCTGACTCGGCTGCCAGCAAAACAATCTTAGGAGATCGATATGACGACTCAAACTTCATCCCTGCCCAAACGGCTCGGCTGGTTACTGTTGATTTGGTGCACCAGCGTCAGTTGCTTACTGTTGGTTTCCCTTTGCCTTAAAATATTACTGCAAGGCGCAGGGCTAACGACCTAACCGAGTCATATTCAGCCAAATCAATAAATTTATGCGCTAACATATGTCTAAAATTGACGGTATTTTTAAGCGATAAACTTTTATTTAACGGGGAGGTTTACACCAACCCAGTAATAATGCCGACCGAAATAAAACATGAGTTGATTTATTTTTCAAGTTGGCCTATGGTATCGAAAGTTTATTAGCCATTAATCATCAACACACTGGATGATTAATTTAGTCTTAATTTGATATGGAGATGTAGCACTATGTTTAAAAATGCATTTTCATCCATCACTCTTAAGCGTTTCTCTTTTACGCTGAATAAGTTTCATTATTTAGCCTGCTTCGTGCGCCTTTCACTAAAATTTCCAGTTTAAGCCGAGTGCGACTCGCACTCGGCAGCCCATCTCTCATATTTTAATTTATTGCTTCATTTTTATTTTGGAGCATTGCGGTTATCTAGCTCATATTTGGGGTAGTTATGTTTTATTCTTTTTTTAGAAACCTATTTCAATCTTTTATGTTGAAAACGGAAACCTATTACCTGCAAAACAGTTTTAATGCCTCATTGCGCCCGACCTCACTGGCGGCGGTGATAGCGAAACTGGATCAACTTAAAAATGAAGAAACCCTAGACAAAGTGACGGTTGGGCGAGAAATTTTACTGATTAATCAGCAAGACCAACAGGAATACCGTATCGAGCTGGTATACCCACCTAGGCACAAACCCAGAGCTGGGCGTTATTCAGTGATCTCCGATCTCGGCGTCAGTCTACTCGGACGCACTAAGGGCGAATATGCCGAGGTAAATATTTTAGGCAAACCCGTGCTATTTATGGTGAAGGATATCGCCCTAAGCAAGAAATAAAATTAATAGTAAGCACAGCATTATCAGAATAAAGCATGTTCAAATTTCAGTGGCAGCATGCTTTTAGGTCGCTATTTGCGGCGGCATCTAGCATAGACATAAGTAAAATAGGGAGAATACTATTTTGAAGTCATTAATAGGCCGCGAAATTAATTAAAGCCGATGAGCCAAGGCTTAAACCTCTTGCATATTTACCGAGTATGGCAGCGCTTATGTAAAAACCATCAAGAAGTATAAGTTTATTTATCTGGTTCATACGGCTTTTTCATCATTTTAATTTGCCGACGGGCAAAATTAAATCAACTATCGGTAAGAACGCGGCGCTACACTCGATAGTATTACTTTACTGAGTTTAACTTTGCTGAATTCAATTCAGTTAGGAGTATTTCCCATGAGTAAAGAAAAAGCGAAAAAACCGCCGATGAAAACCTTAAAAGAGAAACGTCAGGATAAACGGAACCGACAAAAAAACTCCGATTAATGCCTGTGTAAAAAATCCCTTAAATCCTCTCTTTATTAGCAATAGGGTACGGTACTACCGTGCCCTATTTTTATGCCAGTTGACGGCGATATTGCTCGGGTGAGTATTGGGCATATTTTTTAAACATCACTATGTATGGCGATGTTTGGTTGTAGCCTAAAGTCAGAGCAACCTCTTTGATTGCCAATCCCTCACGCAAGAGTTGTAACGAGTAAATAAACTTATGTCGCTGTCGCAGTTCGGTAAAACTCATCCCAAGATAGTCTTGGCAACGCCGAGCAAGGGTTCGTTCGGTGGTATGCAGTTCACTGGCCCAGGTTTTAAGGCTCTTTTGACTGGCGGGGTCGAGTTCGAGCTGCTGCAGAATAGGTTGCAACAGTTTATCCGTACTCGAAGGTAAAAATTGCGGCTGCGCCTGCCCTAAGATCAGTTGGTCGATTAACACCTCAACCAGACGTTTATCCGCCTCACTGTCAGCCACCCGGATTTGCCGCTCCCTTAGGTCGTTGACAATCGCCTGCGCTATGGATGTGACGGCCAGCAGGCAGGTCTTATCTGGGAAAACAGCCGCTCGACTGGCCACTATATTCATCGAGCAATAATGGATACTGCGGCGAGTGTAGCTCTCATGCTCAATCCTTGCTGGCACCCAAATCGCATATTGGGATGGCGATAAAAACCGCTGCCCTGCGGCATGTAGCTCCATAATTCCACCGCTGATCAACTGCAATTGTCCCCAGGTGTGGCTATGCTTCGGGGTGATGGTATTGGGCAGAAAGGCTTCATAGTTAAAGAAAATATCTGCAACAGGCGCTTGTTCCACCTTGAGCGGATGATAAACGGGACGCATCGCTCCTCCGAAAATGGGCTGACATGACTCGAGGCGCAGACAAAGACTTATAAATGATTGTCCGCCGACGAACTGACATTGTCTTTTAAACGATATTTATATCATAAAAGACCAAGGATAATAGCAGCCAACCTATGACATCGGGTTTATGCCACTCAGCATTAACCCGTCCTCACGCCAATTAAGACTGACTCATGTTGTATTTATTTCCCCTGCTCGCCGTAGTCATTTGGGCGGGCAACGCCATTGTTAACAAACTCTCCTTTGGGATTATCGCCCCTGAAGCCATTGCCTTTTATCGCTGGTTTTTTGCCATGCTAGTGCTAACGCCATTTATGTTAAGACCCGTTTGGAAAAATCGTAGAGCCATAGCAGCACTACTCCCAAAATTAGCAACCTTAGCCGCCTTAGGCATGGTATTAAATCAAAGCCTTGCTTACTTTGCAGCGGCAACCACCACAGCGACGAATATGGCCTTAATCAACTCGCTAGTACCTATGGTGAGCCTGTTCTTGGCCGTACCTTTACTCAAACAAAAACTGACACCTTTAGTCTTTGGTGGCACTTTGATTTCACTATTAGGTTTAGTGTTTATGCTAAGCCATGGGGATATGACCAATCTTGCAATCGGCATCACACAAGGGGATTTACTGTTACTTATCAGCGCTTTTGTGTACGCACTTTATGGAGTATTGCTCAAACGCTGGCAACTCCCTATATCAACGTGGGAGTCAGTGTATATTCAAGGCATTATTGCCGTGTTGATGTTAACCCCGCTGCTGTTTAGCGCGCCCAGTGTCGCCATTAGCAGCCAAGCCGCGCCGTTAATCCTCTACGCCGCCCTTGGCGCCTCACTCATCGCACCTTGGGCCTGGATTAATGGCATCAGCAAGTTAGGAGCCGAGCGTACTAGCATTTTCTTCAATTTGATGCCGATCCTCGCAGCCATCTTAGCGGCAATCATTTTGAATGAAACCTTAGCTATCTATCACTATCTCGGTGGCGCCATGGTCATCTTAGGTGTGATGTTAGTGCAGGTAAAACCTAAGCCGAAAACCGCTGCCCCTATCGTCTGCACCGAATAACTCGCTACTCTCTACGCCCTAAAGTCTTGGGGCGTTTCCTATAATTGTGCCATTCACAGACTTTTCGCTGACTACTGCAAACAGCCAAATAGCGACTAAGCTATTTAATAAGTCGTTTTGTCAGAGAGTTATGGAGAGCCCCATGTTTAATAGCATTAGAGTAAAGTTTTCGCTGATGTTTGCCATTATGGCGACCGCCTTGATCGTAATGGCCATCACAGATGCGATGCAGAGCCGCTCGACCCTAAAGCAAATGCAAGAATTTAGTCAGTTATTTAATCCCGCGATTTCGGCCATTCTCAACGCCGACCGAGATCTCTATCAGGCGCAACTCAGTGAAGAAGTTCTGCTTCGACCTGATCTCAGCAGCGACAATCGCAAGAGTGAGATAGACAACTGGCAGGAAAACGTCGACCAAGCACGTGATCGCATGGGGGAGTTTAAAAATTACCTGCAAGAGCACTTAGAAGTCATACAATCCACCAGTGGTTTCGAGGCGCAGTTTTCGCTCTGGTATCAAGCCTCATCAGAAGTCATCAACGCTGTGAAAAATAATGACTTTGAACTGGCGAGACAACTCCATGAAAACAAATCTAAAAAAGAGTTTAAGGCCCTAAGAAATATCTACAACGCCGCGGGGGAAGCCGCCGATAACCGCGTGAAGGAATTGGATTTGCAAGCCTCAGAGCAGGCCACCACGCAAACCCAAATTTCGGTCACAATTGCCACCCTTGTTGCCATTGTTGCCCTAGTGATTGCCTACTTTGGTCCTAAAATTATCGTCAATGCCATCCAAGATATAACTGACAGGATCAAGGATATTGTCGATGGCGATGGCAACTTAACCCAGCGAATCCCCATCACCCGTCAAGATGAAATTGGCGAGCTAGCAAATGCCTTTAACTTGTTCGTTGCCCAGCTACAACAGATGGTTATCGCGATTATCAGCCAGACCAAAGATGTTAGCCAAACCGTTGAAAATCTCGCGACTAAATCAACAACCACTATAGGCATCAGCTACGAGCAGGAACAGTTTGTCGATACCATAGTCACGGCGGTGAATGAAATGAGTGCCGCAGTGCGAGAGGTGGCCAGCAACGCCCTGCATACCGCCACCGAGATCACTAAGGTCAATGACCAAACCATTGAGGGTAAAAATATCCTCACCCAGTCAGTCAACCATATTCAACAATTGTCGGAATCGGTGAAACAAGCCGTGGCGGTTATCGAAAAACTCTCCGTTAATTCCGCTAATATCGCCTCTGTGCTGGATGTGATCCGCTCAATTGCAGAACAAACCAACCTGCTCGCCCTCAACGCCGCCATTGAGGCGGCCCGTGCGGGTGAACAAGGACGGGGTTTTGCGGTAGTTGCCGATGAAGTCCGAACACTGGCGAGTCGCACCGAAACTTCGACCCAAGATATTCAGCGCATGATTGAAGAGTTACAACGGGGCGTTAATGATGCGGTTAAGAGCATTGAATCGGGCGCCAGCCTCACCCAGTCAACCGTCACCTTCGCCAGCCAGACGCAGGATGCCCTAGATCAAATTCTTAACTCCACCTCTAAGGTGAGTGAGATGTCAACTCAGACCGCCACTGCCACCGAAGAACAAACCCATGTGACCGAGGAAATCAATCGCAACTTGACCGAGCTGTCTGACAAAACCCGCTACTGCAATACCGTTATCCAAGAGACTCAAAAAATCGTCGTCAACACCCAAACCATTTGCAGCAATCTGCAAAAAGAAGTGTCACGCTTTAAAGTCGCTTAATGAACGAGTGAGCCTCACCGAGATAAGTCACTAAAAAACGTAAAAAAGAGTGCCTAGGCACTCTTTTTTATGGATTAGAGGATACGTTGATGCTTTACGGATTGCAGCCGAATTTGTCGGCTGTGGCAGCAGTGCCACACAAAACCTACACAGACTAATAGCCCTAAAAAGGTGTGCAGTAAACTTGCGGCTAACTGCGCCAACTCCGAGCTCAAGTAATACAAGCCAACGCCAGTTAACGCTTGGGCTAACAGACTGAGTGACATCATTAATCCACTCCTATGATTAAGTTTTTTACGCCAGCCCGCGCTAATATGGCTATGCCAAAGAGCGCCGAGCAACATGAGCATCTGCCAGCCCAGCAGCACATGCATCACAACTGCGGGTAAACGCAGCTCTCCGCTCAAACTCAAATCCACATCCCACTGCAGCTTAAACTCCATCACCCAAGGCAGCATAAATAAGCCCGTTACTGTGATGGTAAGGATGATCAACCAGAAAAATAAATTTTGATAACTACTTAATTTTTATTTATATCTTTAGAAATTGCTAAGACTCAATCGAGAAGTTTGATCAAGTACTTAAGACTCGAAATTAATTAAATCACCACCCAGTTGCCGAATTTTTTGTGCAGCGGTGGCATCGTCAAGGTAACCCGCCACTTTGGTTAATGCATCGGCGCGCCAGGCAAAGGGCGCGCGCACACTCACAACCCTTTCTTGGTTATCAGTAAACGGCTGCTCATCTAAATTACCCGTAGGTAACAAGAGTGCGGGATAATCATAGCTTAACTGCTGGGAAACCCGCGAACTGGCAAGTGCGGTATTACTGACATTGATCTTTTGACTCAATCCGTTCGGGCCACGGCACAACACATTTAATGAAGCGCTTCCAAACACCTTTAAATCACCGCCAGCATTCACCCAGCCACCGCACACGCCAGCACGTCGCAATTCAGTGACCGCCATATCGACCGCATAGCCTTTAGCAATGCCATCTAAGGTCAAAATCAGTGGGCGAGCCAATCTGGCTTTATCCGCTTGGATTTCAATATCTCGCCAATCCCCTTGCAACAGCAGCGGCATGCCGAGATAGGCGGGCAAGGCGCCGCGGGACATCATCTCGCCACCCACTGTGCAGTTGAAGAGGTTGTCACTGGCTCGGCCAAACCACTTGGCGAGCTTCAACACCCTCAGGCTATCAGGACTTAAGGATATCCACTGCCCTGGCTGGCGATTCAGTAGATTCAGCTCACTATCCTGCTGGTGAAAACTGAGTAAGCGGCCAATATGGGCCACACGCGAAAAAGCCGCTGTAATAGCGGCTTGAAGGGCTGGCTCATCCAATTGAGGATGAGCATTGTGCTCGGCAACGGACTCCGCGGCAATTTCAACTAAGGTACCGAGTAAAGGTTTGGCTGTACGTATCACGATGCGACTGACTGCGACAAAAAGAGTTGATAGATGATAAGCAACCGTTTTACCCCATAGAGTAAATTACGGCAACTTAATGTTGCGCCACTAATATTGCTGACATCCGACTAATGGCTTAAATCTGCACATTTCTGTCTAAAGGCTATACTCACCATGCATTTGTTACAGACCAAGCACAATACAGCATTCATGCTCTTTATCTTTTCAACAAAATGTTATTGATAATAGCTTGATTAATAAGGTCTAAAATAGCTGGCCACCACGATTTAAACCTCTTTTTAACTAACGGATCACAATGGAAGTAAAAACATCTAGACGTCTAGATTGACAGTAAATTGGCAATCCAATATGCTTGGCACCAAGTTGCTAGGATATGATGCCAAAGCGGCACAGATTTTAAGCGAGTTCGACTGCCAAGGATCACGCGGACAACCCGCCGAGTAAAAGAGACATTACATTGAGTCAATCAGCCCAAACCACTGCACCGAGTAGCCCGGCATCCTTTATTGCCCTGTTACCCTTATTCGTTTTTTTAAGTCTGTTTATTGGCGCAGGCGTCTATTTCCAAAGCCAAGGTGTAGACTTTGCCTTCTATCAATTACCGAGTGTGATTGCCATTCTGCCAGCCATTATTCTGGCCTTGGTATTATCAAAACAAAAACTCAATCTAGCGATTGATACCTTTATCGTCTGTATTGGCCACAGCAATATTATTGCTATGTGTTTGATTTATTTGCTGGCTGGCGGTTTTGCGGCGGTAGCGAAAGCCACAGGTGGTGTCGATGCGACCGTTGCCTTAGGTTTATCCCTTATTCCTTCAAACCTATTACTGCCCGGCTTTTTTGTGATTGCCGCCTTTATTGCCACCGCAATGGGTACCTCAATGGGCACCATCGCCGCCGTGGCACCTATCGCCTTAGGCGTTGCCGATCAGGCACAAATTGATTATGCCCTGATGGCGGGCGCCGTGATGTCTGGCGCACTGTTTGGCGATAACCTCTCGATTATTTCGGATACCACTATTGCGGCCACTCGTACTCAAGGCTGTGATATGAAAGATAAATTCCGCGAGAACCTGATTTTTGCGATTCCAGCTTCACTGCTGACCTTTATCGCCTTTGTGATTGCAGGCCAAGGCCAAGCCGATCTAGCCGCTCAGGATATCGACTTTATCAAGGTGATTCCTTACCTGACGATTCTGGTATTAGCGGTCGCAGGGTTAAACGTGTTCGTCGTCTTGACCTTAGGCATTCTGCTGGCGGGCGCCGCGGGATTCCTAACCATGGACTATGGCGTTATCCAATTTGGTAAAGATATCTACGCGGGCTTTAGCAATATGCAGGAAATCTTCATCCTGTCGATGTTAGTCGGTGGTTTAGCCGCGCTGATGCAACAACAAGGTGGTTTAGCCTTTGTAAGCAAGCAGATTGAAAAGCTCATCACCCGTTTCTCAAAAGCTCAAGGCGAAGCCTCATGCCGCGCGGCCGAGTTAGGCATGGCAGGGATTGTAGCCGTCACCAACAGCTGCGTTGCCAACAACACAGTGTCTATCGTTGTGACGGGTGATATTGCTAAAGATCTGGCAGAAAAACACGGTGTTAGCCCTAAGCGCGCGGCCAGTGTACTCGATATTTTTGCCTGTATTATCCAAGGGTTAATTCCCTATGGCGCCCAAGCACTGCTGATCGCTTCAACCTTTAGCATCACACCGCTGGCGGCTGTATCCCACGCTTGGTACTGCATGATCCTAGCGGCTGTCGCGATTGCGATTGTGATTTTCCGTAAGCGCCACTAACCTTATTCGATTATCGATAACACCAAGGGAGCCATTCGCTCCCTTTGTTTTTATCTGCCTAAGGTTCAAATTAGCTCAAGACTTGCCATCAGTTTCGGATTAAGGCAAGTTACAGCGGGTTATTTGCGCGGTATTAACCTTAATTTACGGCATAGTCATTCACCCCAAAATGCATCCATCACAATATGAATCCGCAGCATGAACCCAGTTTTTACGACTTACATCGCCTGATCACTTGGTTGATTGTAGGCGCGGCGCTGCTGAGTGCCACCGGGGTTATTATCGCACTCTACGGCGAATATCAAACAGTGGGTACTCCCGCCCTGTTTATGCGTGCCGATTTTCTCGGTGACTATATCAACTCGCCCCTCGCCTATGTGTTTAACCTCGGATTATTAGCCGCGGGGATTTGTATGTTGATCTCTATGGCTGGGCTCTACTTACTTAAACTCGACAGCTTTAGCCAATATATTGCGCTCACGGGCGCCTGGGTTGGCACCTCGGTGATTTTGATGGGTATTTTTCCGATTAACTTTTTAACCATGCACAGGCTGGTTTCCACTAGCTATCTGTTAAGCACGCTAACCCTGCATGCCTTGGTGATTATCGCGGGAATCGTGCCTAAACTTATCTGCCCAAGACCCTTGTTTTACTTAAGCTTATTAAGCTTTATCAGTGCCGTTAGCCTGAGCTTACAACTCGATTGGAGCCAACTGGATTTCCCGCCCTGCGAGACAGGCAATCACTTCTGTTTTGTTGCCGCCAATATGTGGCTGCAAACGAACCTCAATATTATTTGGTGCTTAAGCCTCGCATTTGCCATGCGCCGTTTATCCAAAATCCTGTATCATCGCGCCCAAGTCCATCACCCGTTTTAGTTTAGTCATTAATGCGTCTCGCCAAATACCTTGCCCAATGCGGCATTAGTTCACGCCGTGAAGCCTGCCGCTTGATTGAGGCCGGACGCATCAGCCTCAATGGCAAGATAGCTAAGCATACCGATACCGTGCATTTCGATGCTGGCGGTCAATGTCTTGATAGCCTCTGCTTAGATGAAAAGCCCATATCGGGCGCCGAAGCGCTCACTTATTGGATCTTCAATAAAGCCGTAGGCACAGATTGCCGTTTGTTAGATGCCGATAAGTCCAGTTTGCTGCATTTACTGCCAACTGCGCCAAGACTCTACCCTGTTGGCAGATTAGATAAGGATTCCCGTGGCTTATTGCTGCTCACCAATGATGGCGAACTCACCCATAAACTGATGCACCCCAGTTTTGCCCACAGTAAAACTTACCATGTGCAACTCGATAGACCCTTCAACGATGCCTTTATCGAACAAATGGCTAGCGGCGTGCAATACAAAGAAGTGCGCACACTCCCCTGCCAAGTGATGCGGTTAAGTGCAGACCGTTTTGAAATTGTGCTCACCCAAGGGCTAAATCGCCAAATTCGGCGCATGTCCAACGCCTTGGGTTATAAGGTGATTGACTTACAACGCGTCGCGTTAATGACATTAACCCTAGAGTCATTAGCCGAAGGAGCGATGCGGCCGCTCAGCCCAGAGGAAGTTACGGCACTTAAAGCCGCTGTGGCAATTTAGTGAAGGACAAGTGGCGAATACACTTAAGCAGTTAACCTCAATTTGAGACAAATGCCTGCGCGAACAATATCTTCCAATGAGCGCCAATAAACGCCGATGAAGATAGAAACGCCTGAGATGACTCAGGCGTTGTTGATGAAACTAAAGTAGCCTTTCAAGCTGATGCGTTGAGCTACTTTTTATCGGAACGAAGCACTAACTCCACTCTGCGATTCAACTTTTGTCCAGCGTCATTCGTATTGCTGGCCACAGGGCTGTATTCCCCATTACCGTGGGCGGTTAATTGGGTCGACGGAATTTGAAACCCATCACTCAACTGCTTAATCACTGCAGCGGCGCGGCGCTCCGACAGGCTTTGATTGTAACTCCGCTCGCCCTTGTCATCGGTATGTCCGACCACATAGAAACTCAACGCAGGGTTCTGCTTAAGATAACTCGCGAGGACCTCGAGTACAGGCTTAGACTCAGGCAACATACGCTCACTGTCATAATCAAACAACAATCCCTCTAACGTCGCCTTGCCTGTTTGGCTAATTGCATCGGTCAAGGCATCGAGGTCGATCGCCACACGGTCATCCTTCAGAGTAGAGAGTTCCATTATCCTGAGCGTAGTATCGGCAGGTGTGCCATCGAAATATCCTTGGGAATAGATATCGAAGTAAACATCGCCCTTGGCGTGACTCAGCTTAAACAGCTGATACTCCTGCCATTCATCTTCTTTATCGTCCTTGATTAATTTGATGGCATTGATCAGGTTATCATCGTCGCCGCAGGCCGTACCTTTACAGTGGAACACCCGCTCAGCCTGCAGCTTTTGTGCTGCTGCGGCATAATTGCTGTTGATTTCAAACAACGAATAGCTTTCAGGCATCTGATAAGTTATTTGGGTAAGCTTGGCGTCCAGCGATTTGGTTTGATAATCTGCGCCCGAGATCCCCACCAATACAGGCACTTGGGTAAAGTTAGTTTGTTTGTAACTTGAAATATAACTGCCGGGCATACGCCCCAGCAAAGGATGGTCTGTCGCGCCTTGAGCATCATCACTACGCCTATCTTTAATCTCAATGTCCTTCGGCGCCTGTTGTAAAAAGTCACTATTCGCTTGGATCAAATCCAGCGGCTCAGGGATAGCGTCGAGGATATCGACCTGTAGATAGGTGTATCTATCCTCGCGATTGACGACGTAGATACTGGTGTAAACCTCACCGCGAGGGCCTTTTAGTTTTGCCGCCACGTAAGCACTGTGATAGTCGGCATTCACACTTTTAAGTGGCTTTAGCTGAGTTTGCATGGCTTGACCATCACCACAAGTGGCGGCCTTGCAGCTAAATAACACTTCAGCATTCAGTTTTTTAAGCTGTGCCAAATAGTTATTGATCACATGCTCGGGACTATACCCCTCTGGCAACTCAACGCTTTGTCGAGTCAATTTCCCCGATACAGGCAACAGAGTGAACTTGTCACCATTCACTGCGGTGATAAGCTCAAAGGGCGTAAAGTGGATGCGCTTTTCTTCAGGCGATTTGGCGTCAGGGAAGGAAGTAAACAGCGACTCAGCATTCACCGCAAAAGTGGCGACACCGCAGGTCGCAGTCAAAAATACAGCACTCAGTAACGTCTTATGTCCCATAAAAAATCCTTTTCTGTAGGGAAAGTTAGCCCTCGCGAACCAACTAAATAGATAAAAAATAGTGACGGGATAATACGATAAAAATATTTATCTAGGTATTAACCCGTATAAAAGTAATACTTTTTATTGAAAAGGAAATACGGAAAATACTGCGATATCCTGCTTTAAATAGCGTGGTAATAACCTCAATCTATACTTGATTCAGCATTGAACAAGGAGGTTTATATGCCGCCAACGGTCACAGTTCATCTTACTAAAAGCTATTGCCCCAAAGCGAGATAAGTTTGTCGTCAGGTGTGTAGGATTAATTGTCATTGTTTCCCCAGTGACACGCCGTGAATATGTCCCTATAGGCTCGACGGCGACATCCATGTCGCCAACGGTCACTGTTGCAACAATGGCAATTTTGACGGCCATTGCACTGTTCATTTGGCAAAAAAGCTAATGCCCCATTCCGTATTTCTATTCGTTAGCTCAATCGATAATTTCAACTCCAGTTGCCATACAAATTCTCATCTAGTTACTTATGTTTGTCCCTACCATTAATCGGCTAATAATGTATGGTTATACAGTCATATTTAAATTTAGGTATTTTTGTATGATTTTAAGACAAGACTTGTGCGCACCAATTCTATCTAAAATAAGTAAACTCTATAAAATCAATTAACTATAGTGACTAACTTTTAGTTAATAGGTTTGGAAAACGCGCATGCGCGTTTTTCCAGATGGTGTATTTGGCAGAAAGCTGATAAGTTCTTTGCATACAGATAGTTAACCGTGCGT
The DNA here is from genome assembly GCF_047975355.1 of Shewanella sp. Lineage (GTDB taxonomy): Bacteria > Pseudomonadota > Gammaproteobacteria > Enterobacterales > Shewanellaceae > Shewanella. Next base: position 111,262 of record NZ_JBKEDJ010000013.1, read on the forward strand.
GTTTTTACTGATCCAACTAGGTAAATGCGCATGCGCACTAATAAATGTTATGTTCTTTTGCAAAATTTTGCCTATTTCGGAGTAAATAATTATGGATGATAAGTTCTTAATTAATAGTCAAATGGAAGCTTCTTACCTCCTGAAAGGGATTGAATTTGAATCAATAGCAGAGTTTGACCTGTTCTCAGTTAAAGTTTTAAGTAAATATATTAATGATGAAAAACGCATTAAGGCTATTGTAAGTAGTAAGGCATTTGCTTTTGAAGTCATGTTTATTAAATGGGCAAAAGGAACTGTATACGAAGACTTTATAGATTTCTTCTTCAAAAACTTGCGAGTCGCTCTTGAAGATCACAAAGATGAAGTACGGACGTTTTATGCCGAGTTTGATCTGCAAATTCACGAAGCACTTGTTAGTTATCAAGATGCTGCAGCACTGGCTAATACAGCTCACTTAGAAAATAGAAGAACAATTATCAAGTCAGGTTTTTCTTCGTTGGGCGAGATAGTTGAAAGTAGCTTGTACCCACAGCTACAGTTGGTTTATAGAATCCTGACTTGTAGTAAAGAGTCTTCTTTGTATGGAAACAAAACAAACTTGTCAAACGGCAAAGTTGTTTCTGAATTAATTAACTCTTCAGATGATATTGATGCTGTTCTCAAAACATTATTAAGAGGTGTTCCACTAAATCAATGGCGAAATATAAGTAACCATTCATCTTATAAATATAGTAAAAACTCAGATTCTATTTATTGTGAGTACGGAAATAATAACAATAGTTCTATTACTTTAAAATATGAAGACTTTTTTGAGTTATTTAAAGCCATAGATTGCATTCAAATTTTACTCAAAACATGCCTTGAGTTATCTAGTACAGAGCTTGAAGTGAAAAAAGATGTTACCACTAACGATGAATGCTACGAATTAACAATAGAGTCAATTATGTCTCAAATTGGAAATGTCTTTGCGGTTTTAAATTATAATGTTCTAGGTGTAGATAAAATTCTAAATCAATGGAAAATTAGAATAACAGATGTTCGCTCGCTGGGAAAAGTTAAGTTTCAAGAGTTAGGAAATGAATTAATTCCATATTTTGTTTGCATGTATAAAGTACATGGGGTCATGATGGAATTAGAAATTTTCGACACCAAAGGTAGAACATTTCAGAAAATGTCACTTGGTGATTATAGTAAAATCAAGTAAGAAAAGTTTACTGAAAAACGAACATAACAAGCGCTTTAAACGTAACAAAAACAGTTTGTTAGGTTCCGCTTCGCTCCGCATTGTAACCAACAATTTTTGTCCGCTTAAGCGGGCGTTATCTCCATAGATATTTTTATCCCAAATAGACACGTTAGAGTTAAGGCTTTAACTCGAAAATGTCCCAAAGCATGCTGTGTGTTTCTTTAAAACCTGCAAGCTACACCGATGCTAAAAGGGTGAGTCATGGTGATTGGCGAGACGACCGTCCGCCTCAAGGACGAGGCGGTCGAGCATCCACGGATGGACTTGCTGCGTGTCGGTGAGCGAATACCATGGCTCGCCTAGCAATACTGCTTTCAACAATTATCGGCAAGTCATTACATACAAAAAAACGATAAACCACATTGGTTTATCGCTTTTTATTGTCTTGCAATTGCTACCTATTTATCACCTAAATCATGCGACACAAGCATTAGGCAATGATACTTGCCGCACCTGTGCGATGCGGTGATGGATTACTTAACGATTTCCATCTCGGCTAATAGGTTGTCAGCATTATCTAAATACTTCATTACCCACAGCATATAACGGCTATCGACTTGGATTGAGCGGTTGATATTATCGTCGTACGCCCAGTCACCGATGATGCTTTCATACACGCCATCGAACAGTAAACCTACTAGTTCGGCGCGACCATTTAGGGTTGGAGAGCCTGAGTTACCACCCGTTGTGTCTAAGGTCGACAGGAAGTTTACCGGCACAGAATCGATGGCTTTCACATAGAAATCACCGTATTGCTTCTGCTTGATAAGCTCTAACTGCTTTTTCGGCGCATCGAATGGGTCAACGCCAGTGTCTTTTTGCACTATGCCTTCGAGTCGAGTAAAAGGCTTAGCCACTAAACCATCTTTAGGTTCATAACCTTTAACATGGCCAACGGTCACGCGTAGGCTAGAGTTCGCATCGGCGTACACTGGCTTACCTTGCTCACGGTTATAGGCGATGATGGCATCCATATACTGCGGACGCACTTTCATCAACTCGCCATCTAACTCTTTCTCTTTCTTCTCTTCGCTCATGTTGGTGTCATACATGGCCACGGCGAATTGAATAAAAGGATCCTTAGAGGCTTTGAAATCATCAACGGATTTTTCCATCCAAGCTAAACGCACATCTTTGTTGCCCAGCTCGGTTTTGGCGTACATTTTGTCTAAGGTTTTAGCCAGTTTAGCTTCGTTAACCTTTTTATCGATACCAAAGGCTTTATCCATAGCAGGTAAGCGCTGCGCCTCGGGTAACGCGGCATAACGTTTAAGCATATCTAAGAGTACGGCCTTATCGACACTTGGCGCATAACGGCGGTCGATACGTTCCATGCTCGCCTTGAAACGCGTCATATCACGGTCTTGGAAGCCAGGTTCACGTTGCATATCAGGCAGTTGCTTCTCATGGGCCAAACGGTACAGATTGGTCGCCGTTGGCACCATAGTAGTGTTGCCAATGTAGCTTAAAATCATATCCCGTTCTTGATGGGCTTTGCTCTTGGCGATCAGCGCGTCTAATTCGCTTAAGGTTTTACCGTATTTGGCTTCGCGGCTGCTATCTTTGGCAATCCATGCGGCAAGCTCGGCTTCACGGGCCTTGCGGTCGGCTAACATGGTGGATTTACCATAAAACTCAATCATCGAAGTGAAGTTTTTAGCGTAATTCGCTAAGCCAGCGATTTGGCTCTCGTACTTAATGCGCTCGTCGCTGCCTTCTGGCGCGGTTTCTTTAATGATTTCAATAAAACGTTCGCGCAGCATCTTGCCTTCTGGGTAAGCCCATTCGAACTGATTTTGCACTTCGTTCGCGGTGCGGTATCTGTTGGTACGGCCGGGATAACCCGCCACCATCACAAAATCCCCTTCGCTCACACCTTTGGCCGAGACTTTTAAGAAGCTCTTTGGCTCGTACGGCACGTTGTCGGCGCTAAATTCAGCGGGTTTACCGGTTTTAGACACATAGGCGCGGTAGAAGGAAAAGTCGCCCGTGTGGCGCGGCCACATCCAGTTATCCACATCGCCGCCGTATTTACCGACGCTGCCCGCTGGGTTATAGACTAAACGTACGTCGCGGATTTCTAACTGTTTTACCAGATAATATTCTAAGCCACCGTGGAAGCTATACACTTGGCAGCGGTAGCCTTCATCCTTTTCACACTCGGCAACGAGTGCTTTTTCTTGGTTCTCAACGCCTTGATAAAACTCACGGCCCGTTTTGTTTTCAAGCCCAGCATTGATTCGCTCAGTGACATTGGTGACATCTTCGGTGACATAAACGCGAGAACCGGGCGCCGCGGGTAATTCATCGGCAAAGGTCTTGGCTAAGAAACCGTCCTGTAACAGGTTTTTCTCTGGAGTCGAGTTATATTGAATCGAACCATAGGCACAGTGATGGTTTGTCACCACAAGGCCTTTTGGCGAAACAAAAGATGCCGTACAGCCACCTAGGCTAATCACGGCATTCATGGGGAATTCAGTCAGTTTGGAGATCGATTTCGCATCAATCTCTAAGCCTTTTGCTTTGAGTTCGTCGGCCATTGCGGGCAATTGGTGTGGCTGCCACATGCCTTCATCGGCATGGGAGGCAAAACTCGCCGCCACGGCAACTGAGAGTAACCATTTTTTCATTATCTTAAGTCCGTTTTAGGTGAAGAAAGCCGAGCGCTTGCGAGGCCATTTCTTATATTTATTGGGATTACATGCCGCTTTGGTTAACGCTAAAAAAGCAAAAAGTCAGGCACTGGGCCTGACTTTAGCATATCGCACGCACTCAATAACAGAGTTTGAAAAACTCGCTTACAAAGCAAATACATTCATCATCACTTACCTACTTAAGTACGCTAAATGACCTTAGCTTACAGCGCGACAAATAACTGAGCGCCGATAATCACCGCGCCTAGCAGTCCCGCAAGACCGAGAGCAAATGCCCCACCAGACACTTGGTATCCCTGCGGCGCGGCTTGGCGCTGACGCAGTGCCATCACAATCGGCAGGAAGATAATCATCACCACCAGCGGCACGGCTGCAAACCCTAATACGGCAACAAAACCTTCGGGGACATAGAGCGCACATAACAGCGGTGGCACAAAGGTTAATAACCAAGTTTGGGCGCGGCCGAGGAAGGTCTTCTTCGCGCGGGTCAGTTCGGCCACAAAATCATACAGGCTTAAGGTTACCCCGAGGAAAGAGGTGATTAAGGCTAAATCCGCAAACAGCGAAATACATTTGCTGATCCAAGGCGTATGGGCAATCTCTTGTAATGCACTGATAAGCGCAGGTAAAGAGCCATTAAAGCTGCTGATTTCGGTGCCACCAACTGTGCCTAAGGTCACCAATAACCAGAAGATATAACAAGCGAGTGGAATGGTTGAGCCGATTAATAATACCTTGCGCAGCGAAACAGCATCACCATCCAAATAACGTACTAAGGTCGCGATACACACGTGAAAGCCAAAAGAAGTAAACACCACGGGAATCGCCGCCATCCAACTGCTGGTCATGGACTCGGCCACCGCACTGGTTGCCATACTCGAGATACTGACTTCGGGTAATAGAAACAGCACGACAACAATCAGCAATAAAATCATCAGCGAAAACAAGAAGCGCGAAGCTTTATCGACCCAAGCCACGCCTAAGGCCGCAAATCCACCCAGCACTAAGGTAAACAGCACGACCGCGAGTTGGTTATCTAACACTAGGTCGAACATATTTTTGGCTTTAAGTACTAACAGCGATGATCCGCCCGTCAAATAGGCTGCTGTTAAAGCAAAGAGTAAGCTGAGAAAAGAGGCGCCTTGCACCATCTGGCCTTTCTTGCCGAGGAGTTTGCCCGTGATGGCGTGGACGTTATCACCGACGCCTGAGCGCAGGTTAATCTCAAGCATTAACAATGAGGTATAGGCTGACAAGCCCCAAATCACCACCATTAGCAAAATGGCTGGCACCATGCCTAAGGCGGCCGTGGCTAAGGGTAAGGCTAACATTCCCGCGCCAATGGCGGTCCCCGCGACAATGGCTATCGAGCCTAACATTTTTGAATTCACACAATTATCCTGTTCATGTATTAATTATTATTTTTTAAGGTTTTTTGAGTAGATTTGAAGGATAAAGCCTTGCGCACTCTGTGATTAAGCCAACAGCAATCTCAAACGAAAAGCGTCACTAAACTTAAAGCATCCAATCCGATCTCAAAGAGCAGATCAATTGGCCCCAATAGCTTTTGAATATTTCAACCCAGTAGCCATTGAGGCTAACTAAATCGTTTGCAGAAAAGTGACATTAATTTCAACCGTGATTGCCTTAGCAAAGCAGCGACATCGCGCGTAATAGAAGATAGCTAGGGACATTAACAGAGCCTATCCCAGCGGGCAAGCCAGTTATAGACAAAGATGACGCCGCCTTGGCTATCCGATGGGGAAATGTGAGTAAAAGATAAAAAATCGAGGCGGAGCTGTTATCAAAACAATAAACCCTGCAACACCTGTGGCATTGCAGGATTTATCAATTCGCTTATCTGATCCAAGTGGCGGCATAACAAAGTTATGCTTTGGCGTGTTGTAAAGCGCCTGACAACGTCTTCACATCAATGAATTACAGCTCTGTCCACGCCATAGCCCAAGAGCCACCGACACCCGGTTCGAATCCGGTTGCAGTTGGCGACCATTGAATGCAATAACCGCTGTAGGGCCATGGTTTACATTGATAGACTTTGCCGGTTTTAGGTTGCAGCACCTTAGTACCCGCGACATAGTTTTTAATGCCCTCGGGGAAGACAAAATCGGCATCGGGCGCTGTGGCTTGATCTTTTAAGAACAGATCGAAGTTTTGCTGGATAACCTCACCTTGCTTAGGCTCGCCCTTCACCTGTAAGTGATAATGACCAGCCTTTGGTGCAACCACATCCAGTACCAGACTCGCGCTGGTATTATTAACCGCTTGTGTCACATAACCGGCTGCCGTGCCATCGTGGCTAAACAGATAAGCTGATACCTGCATGTCCGTATTAGTGCTCACATCTAAGCTCACCTGAGCGGCACCATCGACAATAGTGTAGTCATCGGCGAGTGACGTTACATCGAGCCGATTGCCCGGCGCAGGCGCAATATCAAAGCTGACTTCCACTCGCTCTAAGCCCGAATTAGGTGCGGCATAGATTTCATTCTTCCCGTAAACGGGCGAGATCACCCCATAGGCATTCTTCTGCCCCGCCTTAAGTTGTGGCTGCTGGGCATTAATGGCGCTGGCTAACAGGAAAGGCCAATTTTGTCTGGTGCCTTGAGTAGTGTCGGCAATGGTTATCTGAGTTTGCTTGGCTGTTTGCTCGCCATTAGCATCAAACACCCGCGTCATCACCTTATCACCCGCCTTAAGATCGAGTGACGGATTGATATCGCCAATATCGGTCCACTCGCCCGGCACTACAACACCTGAACTAAAGTTCACATCGATAGCATTATAGAAACTGTTGGTGGTATCACCGACTTCCCACACGGCCAAAATCACGTGATAACCGGTTCTGTCTTCAGGCACATAACAGTTATGTGTCACTAACTTAGGCGGCTGCACCATGCCACCGTCGACCACACAGAAGGGCGCCAAGTCAAAACTTGCTCGGCTCAGTGCTTGGTTTTGGTCCCAACCTTGGCGAGTTAAATAATAACGCCAATTGCGGGTCACATGGTTGGCGGTGAACTGCCAGCTAAAGGCATTCCAACCCGACTTAATGTCGTGCTTAGACCAGCGGCTTGGGCTCTGTTCATCCAAGGGAGAAAACGCTCCGTTGGCTGCGCTGGCAATTTTACCGTCTGCAGGGCCTAACTCAGGAAAACCTGACGGACCTTCAACACTTTGCGGCTCCCACTGAACGGCGCCGCAGTTTAAATTGCTGCCGGTTTTACAGGCAAACGAACGTGACTCTGGCGCCACCACATAACCGTGGGCCGACGCCGTTTGGCTTATGAGCCCGCTCGTCACGCTTAAGGCCAAGGCTATAAGACTTAAGCGAGTCAGCTGTGATTGTTTGAGTTTAGCGTTTGTGAATGGTGAAAAAGCAGTTAGATGTTCCACTTTAATGTACTCCGTAGGGTGCCTTTCTCGACGAGATTGGCATAGGTATAAAAGTGGTATTTAGGCAAAACAGCATTAAGCAAAGCCGTTTATTTTTCAAAGAATTTAAAGCATTAGCTCAATTCTGAGGCAACCCCGCTATCTTAGTTACAACATCCTTTTACAACCTTAGACCGGAGGCTTTGCGTCCTAATTTTTCAATTAGTTTGCCAAATACGATGGATCTCCATTCAAGTTAACAATATGTAACTTAAATTGAGACAGGGCTAACCTAACAATAAAAGACAACGTTGTCAAAAATTAAAATGTTACAATTCAATGCATTACAAAACGATGAGCGGTATTTTATTGGCACCTGTCATATTATTTGCGCTTAAGCTTAATGACTTTACCCTTGAAACAGGCTTTCACTTGGGTATAATGCCCTCCTCGCTTCGGGGGAGTAGCTAACTGGATTTCGAGCCGTCGATATTCAGGGTGAACATCAACATACTTGGCCGCATGCCATGGTGTTCACAGCAAATCATCGATTTGTCCTGCAAGACCTGAGCACAATAACCGCACCTAGGGGTGGACGGTCTATTGTGCTTATGTCAAAAACCACCCCTAAAAGGATCACACTTGGAAGCGTTACTCGCCTCAACCTTTACGGTTGCCATCGCCGAGATTGGCGATAAAACTCAACTGCTTGCCTTATTGCTCGCTGCAAGATTTAAAAATAAAACCGCGATTATCTTGGGTATTTTACTCTCAACCCTATTTAACCATTTTGCCGCCGCTTGGCTTGGCCAATGGGCGATTAACTGGGTAAGCCCGGATGTAGCACGCTACTTGGTTGCCGCCTCCTTCTTTGCGATTGCGCTATGGGTGTTAATCCCCGATAAAGTAGACGCCGAAGAAAGCCGTTTCTATAAGATGGGGCCTTTTATCGCGACCTTTATTCTGTTCTTTATTGCCGAAATGGGCGACAAAACCCAAATCGCAACAGTAGTGTTGTCGGCCAAATACGATGCATTAGCCATGGTGGTGGCAGGTACCACTTTGGGTATGTTGTTGGCGAACGTCCCAGTGGTGATTGCAGGGCATTTTAGTGCCGAAAAACTACCAATGAAGTGGATCCACAGGGGCTGCGCGATTTTATTCGCCCTGTTAGGTGTCGCAACGCTAGTGCTTTAACCAATTGATTAAATTTAGATAAACAAAAAGGCCAGTGATAACACTGGCCTTTTTCATGGGTTAATTAAGCTTATAACCCGAGTGCAGTTTGGATCCGTTGACCGTAATCCGCATCGGCCTTGTGGAAGTGTGCCAGCATACGTTGCTGTACATCCAAACTTGCCTGACGCAGTGAGCCAGAAATCGTTTCCACTAAGCGCGCTTTCTCTGCTTCGCTTAAGATGCGATACAGATTACCCGCTTGCGTGTAATCATCCTGATTGTAACGGCTGTAACGCGCCGCTTCGCCATCTAAACGCAGTGGTGGCTCGGCAAAATTTGCCGGTTCTACTAAAGCCCCCGCAGTGCTGTTTGGGCCATAGTTGGCCGCGGCATCGCCACCGGTTTGGCTACCGTGGTACGGGCATTGCGTTCCCGCCATGGCCCCCGCACGTTGATGATGATTGGCTTTAGTCGCATGTGGGCAGTTTACTGGTAACTGGTTGTAGTTCGCTCCAATACGGTAACGCTGCGCATCGGCATAGGCGAATAAACGTGCCTGTAACATCTTATCGGGCGATGCGCCTACACCTGGTACTAAGTTGCTCGGTGCTAATGCCACTTGCTCGACTTCAGCAAAGTAGTTTTGCGGTAAACGATTCAGCTCTAACACACCAATCTCAATTAACGGGTAATCGCCATGTGGCCACACCTTAGTTAAATCGAATGGGTTGATATGGTAAGTGTTAGCGTCGCTCTCAGGCATAACCTGTACGTTCACAGTCCAGCGTGGGAAGTTACCGTCGGTCACTGCCACCACCATATCGCGCTGGGATGAGTCAGGGTCGATACCCTTTAACTTATCGGCTTGCTCGTTCGTTAAGTTCACCACGCCTTGCTGCGATTTGAAGTGGAACTTCACCCAGAAACGCTCACCTTTAGCATTCCAGAACGAGAAAGTATGCGAACCATAACCATGCATTTGGCGGTAGTTTGCCGGAATACCACGGTCAGACATCAGAATCGTCACTTGGTGCATGGCTTCAGGGTTTAATGACCAGAAGTCCCACATGGCTTGTGGATCTTTCAAATTCGTCAATGGGTTACGCTTTTGGGTATGGATAAAGTCTGGAAACTTAATCCCATCACGCAGGAAGAAGGTCGGCGTGTTGTTACCCACGATGTCGTGATTACCGCGAACGGTATAAAAGCGCAGACCAAAACCACGGGGGTCGCGCTCGGCATCGGCAGAGCCCATTTCACCACCTACGGTAGAGAAGCGCACGAAGGTTTCAGTTTGCTTACCAACACCATTAAAATGGTCAGCAATGGTGTATTCGCTTAAGTCTTTGGTAAGGGTGAAAGTACCGTATACGCCAGTGCCTTTGGCATGCACAACACGCTCAGGAATACGCTCACGGTTAAAGTGGGCAAGCTTTTCAATTAAATGCCAATCTTGCAGTAGTAAAGGGCCACGCTCGCCCGCTGACAATGAGTTTTGATCGTCAGCAATTGGAGAACCGCTTTGGCTTGTTAAATACTGTTGACTCATACCTTGCTCCTCATTCTTGATTGGTGTTAACCCAAGATTCAATTAAATCGTAAATGGTGGCCATGGCTTATCTCCTTGGCGGGGCGACGTTTTGTCGATGGAGTTAGAATAGACAAAGATACACATTCAATAAAACGATTAACATAGATTCAAACAATCTACATTTCAGATTAACGAAGAGTGTTTAGATCATTCAGGGAGTAAAGTTAACTCCCTGAATGCGATGAAATAGCCAGCAACAGAATAAAGAGTATGCCAGCCGTAACGCAAACCGACTTAGCAAAAAATGAGAACTCGAGCTTAAGACAAACTTAAAAAATACTTCAATTGATTCAAAGTGCTACATATTACTCATTGACAGAGGCCGCCTGTCCGCGATAGATGACGACCAAATAATAGGCATCGATTATCACGATAAAAAAGTTAACCGCCGCCACCGGATAAGCTTGTATCGCCACCCCATAGGCAACGAATAATGCAGACCCCAGCAAATTCCACCAGCGTAACTTTTTGATGTTAGACATCATCAAAGAGATAGCCACCACCACAGACGCTAAATAACCAACCCATTCCCACATCATTGCACTATCCATATCACGTCCTTATTTATCGATTGATACAACTAAAACAGGTTGGTTGAGCCTTCTTAGCGTTTTACTACCGCCGCCGTCATCCTTGAAATACAGGTCAACTCCCCTGCACTATTATGGATTAAGATTTCCCACACCGAACTGCGTTTACCCAAATGAACGGGTTTTGCCGTTGCGGTCAGTACGCCATTACGCGAAGCGCGTAAATGATTGGCGTTAATCTCTTGTCCAACACAATAATATTGCTCGAAATCCACCGCAAAGTTTGCGGCATAACTGGCCACTGTTTCGGCCAGAGCGACGTTCGCGCCGCCATGGACAATGCCTAAGGGATTATGTACTGCGGGCGTGGCTGGCATAGTCGCCTTCATGTAGTCATCGCCAATCTCGCTGATCTCAATCCCTAGGGTCTGCATCAGCGTGCCTTTACCGCCCATGCCAGCATCTAAACGTGCACAATCTTCTAAGGTTACCGGTCTAAACCAAATACTCATTTCAACATCCTAGTAAAGAAAACCAGCTTGCAGTTTACTAAGAAGTGACTGAAGTTCAACACCCAAGCATTGGCTAAATCTGTACGAGACGGCAAGGAGACGCTACGCCTAAGTTAACCAGTGCTTTGTTACCGCAAAACGACTAAACCAAACTAAGATAATCCCCCACAGGATCACTACGCTCGGCATAATAAGAGCATCGCTGCCCAATACCGCAGCCGCCTGTTGAATACCAAATACATAGCCCATTTGCAGCAATACCGCGACTAACGATGCAACTAACACTTTATAGGAAAAGGCTTTTTTAATAAGTAACAACAGACAACCTATTACTCCAGAAACCACCGCAAATCCAAAGATAAAATCAATCCAAGCGGGTGTAGATTCATAGAGTTTTATCTGATCTGGGCTCATCTGCGCCATGGCCTCAGGCGTCATGGTCATTTGAATAATAAATGCCAATAAGCCCATGATGTTCCATAACAAACTCACGAGTGCGACAAAATAAAACCACAATGGCACTTTCGCCACTAAGGCTGAATGGTAGGAGCCAGTCGCTGCCATCTTCTATTCTCCGTTTGACGAACGTTTTCGGTATTTCACCCGATTCAAGCCATAAAAAAGGGATGGTAAAACCATCCCTTAGCTCTGAGTTTAGCTCACAAAATTAGCCGTGAGCATTCAATCACTCGATTAACGGCGACGGCGTTGTAAACCGAATAGGGATAGCAAGGCCAGGCCTAAGTAACCTAGCGCACCACCATCATCCTTCGGCTTTGGCTCAGGTTTTGGCGGCTCAACAGGCGCTGGATAGCTAAGAGCAACAATCACAGGATCATGGTCAGAAGCTGAGAAAGCATTCTCAGATTTGGCCAGTTCGCCAGAGAATTTTTTGCCGTACTCGAACAGGTTAGATTCAACCGAGTTGATATGCCAATCTTCGATATCCACTAAACGCTTGGCAAGGCTAGTGTTTGCTAAGGCATGGTCTAGGTTACCTAACTCACCGTTGTAGCTGTATGAATAAGTACCAGCGCCATGGGCCTTGGTATTAAGGTTGATTAGGCCATAGCCCTTCTCAATCTTGCTGCCTTGACGCTCAAACACTTTGCCATCTAAGGTGGTCCATGAGGCGGTCATGATGTCGCGCTCAGATATGCTCGCATCGTAATCGGTCAATACGCGGATAGGATCTTCCATGCCGTAGGCATTCATATCACCAATCACCAGCAGATCGCCCTTAACATCTTTTAAGGCTTCGCCGAGCACTTTTGCTGCCGATACACGGAAAGCATTACACTTGCCCTGTTGATCTGCAGGATCCACTGACTCTTCGAAGTTAACCCAATCTTCTAAACAGCCTGAACCTTTTGATTTCAGATGGTTAACAACAACGGTTAAGTTCTCATCATGGATCTTAAAGGTTTGCGCTAAGCTGTGACGTTGGTAAGCATCGTTACCTGGATTAGTCTCAGTCTTGCCATCTTTAGTGCGAGTCACACTGCCAGCTGTCACATGTTGCTCAGGGGTATCAATCGCACGAGCCGCACCCGCTAGGCTCACTTTACCCGCGCGGTAAAGCATACCCACAGTAATGGCATCGCTACCGAAGTACTTACCGTCGTATTTATCTTCATCGGTGATTTCAACAAAGCTGTAAGCATTGTCAGCGGTTTGCTTCTCGTTTAAGGCATCGACTAAGTTCTTAATCGCACTCTTTTCACCAAAACCATTGTTAGCGATTTCCATTAAGCCCACGATATCGGCGTTCATGGCGGTGATGGCGCTAACGATTTTCGCACGTTGCAGTAACATTTCTTCTTCGGTTAATGCGCCGCGGTTACTGCCCGATGGGTTAGTATCACCACCAACGACATCGTTAAAGAAGTTCAGCACGTTAAAGCTGGCAACACGGATATCACCTTTAGTCGCCACGCTTGGCGCGTCGGTTCTATCGTCACCACGGATAAAGTCGCCAGCGGTAATAGTGTTAGTCGCCACTAAACGGTAAGCACCATAGCTGTAACCGATGACACCTTCGAGGTTGGTCAACTGATCGCCCACACGGATATAACCGGTTTCGACGTTAAAGTCTGGGAAGTAAGGAATAACACCATCGGCAGGCTTGTAATCCGATTCGATAAACAGTTGATTCTCAAGGTTAGCTTTCGCTAATGCCGTCGCTTCTGGTGACAGTGCAGGATAGAGCTGAGTCGGCTTCATCAATGGCGCCTTGTAAGACACCAACATGTTATTGCGACGGCCCGCATAGTCGTAGCTGAAGGTGCGGCTGATTTTCAGATCGCTGCCCGCATCCAATTTCACGTTCATGCCTTCATAACGCTCTAATGCCTGCGCTAAAATTTCGCCGTCAGCCACATAGAATGGCGCAGCAGCAGGGACTTCGCCCTTAGTACCGACTTCAAATTTCTTATCGGCTTTGATATCGATTTGGGTTAGGCCGAAGTATTCCTTCACCTTACCCTGAACGCAGACTTCAACCCCAGGTTGAATCGCTTCTGGTGGATTCTCACCTAAAAACACGAACACACCGTCGGAGGTGTATGGCGAGTTATCGCCCTTCACTTCTTGGAGGTAGAAGCCTTTAAATAAGCTCTCGCCACGGGCGGTGACCACGCCGCGAACCGTCACTTCGGCTTCAGACTCGAATGCGCCTTCAGGTACATAAGGGCTAGATTCACCCGCGCCTTGGACTTGATAAATAGGGACGATTTTCGCGCCGCTGCAGCTAAAGACGGGCGTTTCAGGCTCAGTCGCAGCTTCTAACGAACCTAAACCGGTGAAAGTGTCCTTAGGTAATTGTTCCCACTGGGCAGGATTAAAAACAGTGTTGGCAACTAATGAATCGAGTTTACGCTTAAGGGTGACATCGAGCCCCCATCCTGTCGGCGTGGGCACATCGCCGATAATATCGACAACGGCGCCATCTTTAACTAAGGCAACCGCATCGCCACCGTTAAAACTTAAAGAACCCGAAAAACTGTCGACACCTTGAGGAAGGGTAATGATTGCGCTTGAGTTTAAAATTACTTTTGTGGATTTTGGCGCAATACTTTGTCCATCTAATACCTGCATATCCAAGGCATCAGTGGCGCCATCTTTATAACGAACGAGTTTATAACCCGCTAAATCAATTGCCGTATCACCGCTGTTATATAACTCGATAGCTTTGTTGTTTGAGCTACCTTCAACATATTCAGTGAGCATCACATCTGCGTTTGCCATCATTGGCAAAGCTGCCGCTACAGCTAAAGATATAGCCGTTAACTTATTAACATTATCCATATTATCAACCCCATTATTATAATATCGCCGCTAATTTTTATTAACGTGCGGGCGGATTATTCCAGAGTTGAATAGCTAAAAAAAGAGGGGAAGATCTCACTATGCATGCATAAGATATTGATGAAAATGAAATTTTACAAACTCAACTGTCTTGTATTCAGAACAGTGGTATAACACAAAAGTATTAAGCAGTAAGAAAACAATAAGTAAGATAAAGACATCAAAACCACATATCACATTAAAAACGAGCAAATAACAATCAAAAAATAAATATGATATTTTGATGACATTTTTAGGCATGGCATTCTGAATAATATATTGATTTCCAGTAAATTAAACCATGGGAATTTATTTAAAACTTAATTATTCGATCATTATTATGAAATATTATTCGTTGCAAAAAGAATACTCCTTATCCATCATTTAAACGCTAGCTCGATTTAAAATGCCTATCAGTTGGTCGTTTGCTAGATGGTGTAAAACAGTTTAACAAGTTTCCCGTCGGCTTATTTGTGTCGGTCACTGCACTGTTCAGTCATTTTTAGTGCAAAAAAATACCGCCCTAAACAGGCGGTATTTTATGAATGTAAAACTTAGCGCTGGTCAAACCGCCATCACTAAAAATTACTTTTTAGCAGGCTCAGCTGCAGCAGGAGCCGCTTGCGCTTTCTCAATTGATTTCAGTTCAACTTCAAAAATCAGGGTTGAGTTTGGTGGAATTGTGCCAGTATCGCGCTCACCGTAAGCTAAGTTTGAAGGAATAACAAACTTGTACTTAGCACCAACAGGCATTAACTGAACGCCTTCGGTCCAACCAGGAATAACGCGGTTTAATGGGAACTTAGCAGTTTGACCACGCTTGTAAGAGCTATCAAACTCAGTACCGTCAAGTAGAGTACCGACGTAATCCACTTCGACAGTGTCTTCAGCCGCTGGCTTGTCACCAGAACCTGGCGTTAACACTTCGTATTGCAGGCCCGATTCAGTGGTCACTACGCCAGGCTTAGCTTTGTTTTCCTCGAGGAACTTTTTACCGTCCTCGATGTTTTTGGCAGCAATGGCTGTCGCTTGTTCTTGACGTTTGTCGTTTAACTTTTTGTCTAAACCTTGAAGAATGGTTTGCATTTCTTCTTCGGTTAATTTCAGTTGATCATTCAGACCGTTAGTAAAACCAGTCACGATCAGCGTACGGTCAACTGGCAGGCCTAATTCTTCTTGCTCTTTGATATGGCCAGACATATAACGACCGATTGAAGCACCAACACTGTAGGCTTCTTTTTGGGCTTCAGTCGTTAATTCAACATTTGTGCTTGCATTTGTTGCTTTTTCTTCTTGATTACAAGCAGATAGGCCAATAACAGCCAATGCAACTAACGATAATTTATAAATCGATTTCATTAAAGCTTCCTCAGCATCCTCAAGCGGTTACAATAACCTAAGCGCGACAACTGTATACTAGTTATCTGGGTTATACCAACTAGATTCTGTTATGTGTTAACTGTGATTAATCTCACTCTACCGGACTAAAGACACCAACTTTAGGAGCAAGTTCATGAAGAAAACCCTACTGCTGGTATTTTGCACAATATTTTTAACGGCATGTCAGCCAAAAGCCGATGATATTCGTGTACTTTCACAGGAGCCATCATACAGCGCCAGCCTCTCAAGCGACGGCAATATTGCCATTGTGGCCACCCAAAGCCAAGGGGTGCAATGTTGGGACTTAACCACTCACACTATCAGATACCAATGGGTGCATGGCGACCTCAACACTGGTGTCACTGCAACCGCCATTTCGCCTAATGGCGAGTTCGCCGCCTCGTTAAGCCGCGATTCAGTTGCCCTATGGACAATAGCCGACGGCAAATCCCGTGGATGGTGGTCACTACCCGCATCAGGGCAGAGTGTGGCGGTGGCCAATAATGGCGCCTTACTCATCGGCTTAAACGATGGCAGCGTGATGTCCCTCAATGCGGCCAAAACGGCACTGATTAAATTTTTAGGTCATAAGGAGCGCGTCAATACGGTCGCGCTTTCTGCCGATGGGCGCGTTGCCCTCTCTGGTTCCAATGATATGCAGGCTATCTTGTGGCAGGCGCAAACTGGGCAACCTATCCACACTTGGGATATAGGTAGTAGGGTGACTAAAGTGGCACTCAACGACAGCGGCACTTTAAGCTTTACCAATGGCAGTACCAATAAAGCGAACATTTGGGACAACACTAATGGTAAGCTGTTAAATCAATTAGAGATTAAACGTCGGCAAATGACATTCTCTGCGGTGCGTTTCGCCAAGCAAGACACTCAGTTGCTCACAGGCACGCCCGCCCGCGAAGTCATACTCTGGCAACGCGAAACAGGTAAACCTATTGCTAAGTGGCAAATTGCGCTGACTAAAAACAGCCAAAACCGAGGAGCCGTTGTATACTCTGTGGCAATTCGCGATACCAATAAAGTGGTTAGTATCAGTAGCCAAGGCCTAGTTGAGACTTGGCAGGAGTAGAGGTTAGTCATGCAAGGCGTACAAGAACAAATTGAAGAGTTGCAAACTAAATTGGCTTTTCAAGAGCTCACGGTCGAAGAGTTAAACCAAGAGGTGATTAAGCTAAATCAACTCATCGGCCACCAGCAACAGCAAATCCAGTTACTGATTGGTAAGTTAAAAGCGATGGAACCAAGCAATATTGCGACCCAAGCAGAAGAAACGCCTCCCCCCCATTACTAGGGATAACTGAACCCGTTAACGACACAATGGCCCATAAATATCCAAGGAATGTGATGTTTAAAGATGAGATATTACCCTCGACCAATCAGCCACTGCCGATAGCCGTGGTGGGTGAAGCCATTTTAAGGCAGCAGGCAATTGAAGTACGCGATTTCGATAATGCGTTACGTCAATTAGCAGAGCAGATGGCGATAAGCATGGTGGCCGCAAAGGGTGTTGGCATCGCCGCACCGCAAGTGCACAGTCCACTCGCCCTCTTTATCATGGCATCTCGGCCGAACGAGCGTTACCCCGATGCACCGCTGATGAACCCCGAAGTGGTGGTCAATCCGCAGATTTTATCCACCTCCGCAAACATGGTCAGCGGTGAGGAAGGCTGTTTATCGGTTCCCGGCAAAAGGTTTAGCATTTGGCGCCACCAGACTATTGTAGTGCGCTATCAAGATCTTGCAGGGCACTGGCAACAGACTGAGTTAACAGGTTTTATTGCTCGTATTTTTCAACATGAGTTTGATCATCTTCAGGGGATCACTTTGCTTGAGCGTTCACAAATGCCAGAACAAAAACAAATGGCGCTAGAAGGTAAACCACAGGCATGAACAGCACCTTCATTCACTCTTTAATCAGACCCACTATCAGTACACTGATGCTCACCGCGATCTTAGGCTCGAGCGGCTGTGCCTATAACAGTATTTTTATCAATTATCCGGCGCAAATTGCACCGATAAAACAAGAACTCAATACCGCAACGCCCATGGCGGATATCGAGAAATTAGCCAGCAATATCCAAGGTAACGATGGCCTACTCTACGCCCAAGAAGCGGGACGCGTGGCGCAGGTTGCCGGAGATTTTGCCAGCAGTCGTAAGTACTACCAGCAGGCGGTCGAGGCCTATACTGCCTTCGATGATAAAGCCAAGATTAGCGCCAGCGACATAGGCGCAACCGCCACAAGCTTAGTATTAAACGATAATGCCATCCCCTACCGTGGCCCAGGCTACGAGCGCATTATGCTGCACCAATATCAAGCCTTGAATTACCTGTTCAGCGGTGACTATCAAGGCGCATTGGTGGAAGTTCGACGCAGTAACGAGCTGCAAGGCTCTGAGCAGGAGCGTTATCAGAAGTCACAAGAATCCGTGCAAGCCATGGCCAATGGCACCATCGATGCTGAAGTGAATAAGCTCGGCCAAGCCGCAGGCACAGTGACCAGCTCCTTCCTCAATGCCTACAGCTACTACACTACGGGGTTGCTTCACGAGGTATTAGGCGAGCCAAACGATGCCTTTATCGACTATCGTAAAGCGGCGCAAATCAGCCCAGATAACACTTATCTGCAACAGGATTTAGTGCGTCTTGCCAAGCAACTTGGCATGCCACAGTACGATGAGTTTAAAAAGCGCTGGGGCGATGCCAAGCTTCCAAAGGCGGGTGAAGGCCAAGTCATTCTCATGGTCGAAAAAGGCTTTGTACCCGAAAAACAGGCGCTCACAGTGCCCTTCACTATCCATGGCAACTGGCAAACCGTGTCTTTGGCAACCTATGGCCCAAACAATAATTTTGTGCCCGAGACCCAAGTCCAAGGCTTAGGCACTGTGCTTAAGACCGAGCCCATCGCCAATATCGATGCCTTAGCCATTACCGCACTGAAGGAAGATTTACCTGGCACCTTGGTCCGCCAAGTCGCGCGGGTATATGCCAAATCGGAAATGGCCTATCAGGTCGAAAAAAGCGGTAAGCCTGGCAACAATGCCGCCGATATTGGCAGTATCGCGATGCAGATTTTTAACGTCGTCACCGAACAGGCGGACCGCCGCAGTTGGTTGACCCTGCCCAAACAGGCGCAAATTGGCAGACGTTACCTCAATCCGGGAGAATACACGCTGCAGTTGGACAAGGCACCACCGGCCAAAATTGAAGTTGCCGCAGGCAAGACCACCTTGGTCTGGGCAATTGATACTGGTAATTACACCCGAATTTATTCAATAATCATTTAACCTAGCGGTGAATGTTTGAATAAAACGAGTGTCATTAAGTTTTTACAATCACAAAATGGAACTGACTATGAAACAATTTAAACTGATTTTTGTGCTGGCTGCCGTAATGGGTCTGGCTGCATGTCAATCGAAGGTCGAGTATGGCGATGCCACTGAAGTGGAAACCGTTAACGCAAACTTTGGCTCAACGGATCTGCAAGCCATCGCCGCTAAGATGGTCGATAGCATGATGACTTTCCCACCTATCGTGGCGATGACGGCGAACAACCGCCCAATTTTGTTTGTCGATAGCATCAAAAACAAAACCTCTGAGCATATCGATACTGAATCAGTAACCGACTCTATCAGCAACAAGTTACTGCGCTCAGGCAAGTTCCGTTTTATCGATATGACTAAGGTCGATTCAGTTCGTAAGCAACTGGATTACCAAAACAATACTGGTATGGTTGACCCATCAACCGCCATCAAGTTTGGTCGTCAAATCGGTGCCCAGTACATGCTATATGGCAACCTGTCTAGCATCGTTAAGCAAGATGGCAGCACTAAAGACGTTTACTACAAGATGACTATGCGTCTGATGGACTTAGAAACAGGCCTTATCGAATGGTCTGACGAAAAAGAAATCCGTAAGACAAAGTCTAAGTCTTTCTTAGGTATGTAATCTCGAACAGCCCCATAGGCTAAAGCCGAAAGCCTCAAAAAAAGCCAGCATTTTTGCTGGCTTTTTTTTACATTTTTAACATTGGTTATCCATGCTAAATAAGGTAGTGTACTCGCCCAAAATACCCAGCGAGGATGCCGCTTCCGAAAGGGGATAAGTTTGTTCGGCCAGAGAACCTAAACTTGCCATCCAGCGCCGCATCTAAGCCACAAATATAGTAAATCGTTGAAGGATTGAAGTCGTGAATTTGTTCAAAGCCAGCCTAGTCGCCCTCACCTGCTCGGCACTCATGTCGTGCGCCGTTCAAAGCCCGTTAAATACAGGGCCAAGGGATGCCAGCCCCTATATCAGCCAATATCAGGCGAGCTTACGTTCACAGGTGATCTCCGATGTGCATTATGAGTTGGATTTTCAACTGACTGGTGACACTGAGTTTAGTGCCACGACTAAGGTACATTTCAATCTCAGCGAGGTGCCTAAGCAATTGAGCCTAGATTTAAACAAGGCACAAATTAAGCGTTTTTTGATTAACGGCACCGCGGTTTATCCCAATTACAATGGTTCCTACATCAGTCTAAATACCCGTTTACTATCCTCGGGTGAAAACACGGTCGAAGTGCAATTTACTCGTCCCCACAGCACCAACGGTGAAGGCTTGCACCGTTTCCAAGACCCTGTCGATGGCAAGGTGTACCTGTACTCGCACTTTGAGCCTGCCGCCGCCCAGCAGATGTTTGCGGTGTTCGATCAACCCGACTTAAAGGCCAACTATAAAATCAGCGTGACCGCGCCGAAGGACTGGCAAGTGATCAGCACCATGCGCGAGACTACAGTCACTCCAGCGGGCACTATTAATCGTTGGGAATTCCCTGAGACGCCTAAGTTAAGTCCATATAATTTCTCTATGCATGCCGGCCCATACCATATGTGGCAGGATAATTCTGGCCGCTATCCAATGCGTTTATTCGCCCGCCAATCTGTGGCTAACCAAGTCACTCCAGAGGACTGGTTTACCTATACCAAACAAGGCTTAACCTTCTTTGATGCCTATTTTGGTATCCCGTATCCCTTTAAAAAGTACGATCAACTCTTAGTGCCTGATTTCCTCTACGGCGCGATGGAAAACGCTGGCGCCATCACTTTCGCCGAGGATCGTTTCCTCCACAAAGCCGCTATGACCGCCGAGCAAAAACAAAGCTTAGCCGGCGTTATCATGCATGAGATGGCGCACCAATGGTTTGGCGATCTAGTCACCATGAAATGGTGGAATGGCCTATGGTTAAACGAAAGTTTTGCTTCTTTTATGGGCACACTCGCCACCCAAGAAGCCACCGAATTTACCAACGCTTGGCGCAGTTTTTACGCCCAAGGCAAACAGCGCGCCTATGAGCAAGACAGCCTAGTGACCACGCATCCTATCGAAGTGCCCGTGGCGACCACGCAAAATGCCTTCGATAATATCGATGCCATCACCTATCAAAAAGGCGCCTCGACCCTCAAGCAGTTACGCCATTTGCTCGGCGATCTGGTGTTCCAGCGCGGCGTGAGTAACTACTTAAAGCAATACAGCTATCAAAATGCTGAGCTAGATGACTTTATCAATAGCCTCGCCAAAGCCGCTGGCCGTGACTTAAGCGCGTGGACAAAAGACTGGCTCTACAGCGCAGGGGTCAACACTATTAAGGCCGAATATCGCTGCGACGGCAACCGCATTAGCGAATTTAGCCTATTACAGTATCCTGCCAGCAGCGAGCTGCCGACACTCAGGGAGCAGAAAGTCCAAATCGCCCTGTTCACTAAGGGACGCTTCGATTTAAGACATGAGACCACAGTACCAGTAACCTACAAGGGCGAACGCACTGAGGTGAAGCAATTAGTCGGTGAGCGTTGTCCGGATCTCGTCTACCCCAACTACGATGACTGGGGTTTTGTGAAGGTGCAACTCGATGACAAATCCTTCGACACCGCTAAGCAACAGCTAAGCCGAGTCACAGATCCGCTGCTGCGCTCTATGCTATGGCAAAGTCTGTGGGACAGTGTGCGTGAGGGTAACCTGAGCCTAGATCAATACTTAAGCACAGTGTTCGTCAACGCCCCTGCGGAGAATGACTACACTGTGGTCGGCCAGATTATTTCGAGCTTGCTACGCAGTAAAGAATACTTAGCGCAAATCGCACCTATTCAGCAAAACTATGCTGAAAATGCGGTTAAAGGCCTCGCGCAAATGAGCCTTCGTAAAACCATGGAGAGC
This sequence comes from Shewanella sp., assembly GCF_047975355.1. Taxonomy (GTDB): domain Bacteria; phylum Pseudomonadota; class Gammaproteobacteria; order Enterobacterales; family Shewanellaceae; genus Shewanella. The sequence continues at coordinate 133,306 of NZ_JBKEDJ010000013.1, forward strand.
CGAGGCGACAATGACTTCCAGCGTCGCTGGTTCAATGCCTATATCCAGTTAGCTGGCGATCGCGATAGCTTACGTCACTTAGCGCAATTGCTAGATGGCACAACCAAAATCAAGGGCTTAACTTTAGACCAAGATCTGCGCTGGGCCATCATCACTCAGCTAAATCGCTACGACTTCCCGAATGCGCAGCAGCGTATTACTCAAGAAGCCGCCCGCGATAACTCAGATTCGGGTGAAAAAGCCGCATTGGCCGCACAGGTTATCCGTCCTGAAGCTGCCGCAAAACGTCGCTGGTTGAGTAAAGTCCACGCCGACGCCCTGCCGTTTGCTAAACAGCGCATCATTATGGAAAACCTCTATCCTGCGGAGCAAAAACTCTTAAGCGCCGCGACCGCCGAAGAGCGCCTCGCCAACTTAGGGGATATGGATAAAAAAGGCCCAGTCTTTATGCGTAGCTACAGCCGCAACCTTATCCCAACCGACTGTAACTACACCAGTATTGCCGCCTTAGATAAAGTGCTGGATACCCAAACTGGATTATCGAATCTTGCCCGCCGCACCCTGTTAGAAACTCGCCAAGCCGAGCAGCGCTGCGTATTGATCAAGAATAAAATGACCCATTGATAAATTAGATCATCATCCACTAAAAAGAGGTTCATATGAGCCTCTTTTTTATGCTCATATGTATTTATTTTCATAGGGTTAGCTTTGGTAAAACGTCTTCAAATCCTCAAAAGCCAAAGGTTTCGAATAGAAATACCCTTGATGTTGATATACCCCTTTAGCGGCTAAATACTCCACCTGCGTTTGGGTTTCGACGCCTTCGGCCACCATATCCATCTGCGACTCACGGCCAAAGGCGATAATGGCATCGAGTACCGCGCCCTTTAAGTCCTGCGTGCCTATGGTATCGGTAAACATCTTGTCGATTTTGATGCTGTTAATTCCAAGGCGCTGCAAATAACTAAAACCACCAAAACCAGTGCCAAAGTCATCCAGTTTAAAGTCATGGCACAGAGGTAACACCGCTTTCATTTCGGCCAAAGCTAACTCAAATTGAGTGATAGGTTTGCGCTCGGTTAACTCAAAGGCAATGCGTTTAACCATAGGATCCCTATGGGTGGAGAACCATTTGCTCAATAAGCCTGACTCTAAATGCTGGGCGACGATATTGACGCTGACCCAGCCCTTGAGTTGAGGCAAATCTTGATATACCTGCTCCAAAATAAGATCGGTAATAGGCAGGATTAAGCCCGAATCTTCGGCATAGGGAATAAACTGATTCGGCTGCACAAGCACACCATCGAACCTTCGCCAACGTACTAACATCTCCTGGCCGACCACTTCTCCGGTGCGACAATCAATAATCGGTTGATAATAAGGAATAAACTCTTTACGGCTGATGCCCTTTTGAATCAGCATCCCCATCGACACCCGAGCCGATTGCCAATTCCAATAAAAAATCACCGCTAAAAAAGCCACAATAAGCGCAGAGATAAACAATACAATCCCAACCCGAGAAGCCTCACGCCAATAAAGCGCATCCCCCGCCCTCAAGGTCAAACGCACGTCTAATACATTGATATAGCGTGAGTCCTCGAGAAAAGCGTACTGAGTTTCCAGACGTTCGATGCCCCGCTCAATGGCAGAAAGACCTTGATAACCAATTAATAATTGATAACAGCCGTGGCAGAGATTAGACAAGGTTTCGTTATAAACAGAGCTATTGGCAAGCACTACTAACTTCTGTTCTCCTAAATGGAAAACATAGCCAATACTGCGAGTTCGATCGTTTGCAGCGACGGTAGTTGCAATATCCACCCGCTGAGAGTCGAAATATAAACTCCGTGATCGGTCGAATTGATAATTGACTGGAGGCCCTATATTTGAGCATTGCGTCCCGTTTGCCAGTTCTAACTGAATAAACCGGACGATCGCAGGGCTTAAGGACGGACTATTTAATAGGGCAATATCATTCGTATCACAGGTAAAAGATAATTCGGCAAATGCCTGTTCGATATTAGTGGCTTCAAATCCATCCAACCCATTGGCAAACGAAGTGGCGATATTATCTATATCATCACTGAATCTTTGCTCCATGCTGTAACGGGTTAACCAAGGCTGTATAGAGACTGCCAGCAGGATGGGTACAATAAAGATAAGGCAGGTGTGTAACCAAGGATTAACGCACCAACGAGGAAAATTCCATTTCATACGATTCCGCTCATTTGCATTCATTAGTACTAATTTTGTACTAACTTACTGTTATGTCAGAGTATGCCTGATAACCGCTAAAAGCTGTGCAGCAAACCATTGATTCTGCAAATTTAACCACATTTGAAGATTGATAATTTATCTATTAATGCTTTAACACTTTCAGCCGCTATACTTTATTGACGTTAGACAGCTAACGGAATTTAAAGGAATTAATTATGAGATCAACACTCAAAACTCGCCTGCTCTTTAGTAGTCTCTTCGCCGTTCTCATTACTGTCGCAGTGCTAGTAAGCATTTCAAGCTATTTCATTCGCAATAATGCCTTAGAAAATACCCAACATGAAATTGATCAACTGGCAAATACCTTTGCCGAAGGTATTGGCGTGTGGATGCAAGATCGCAAAACGGCGATCAGCAGTCTTAAAAAGACCATAGAAGCAGATCCCAGTGTGCAAATCACGCCCTATTTATTACAAGCTCACAATGGCATGGGGTTTGCGCTGACTTATTTTGGTGATGAGCAAGGCAACATGTACCGCCAAGATCCAGCACTCAATACCGCTAACTATGATCCCAGAGTCCGTCCCTGGTATATGGATGCCAAAGCAGCCAATGCCATGGTGATGACAGCGCCCTATGTGAGCGCCACCTTAAAGAAACAAGTGGTGACCATTGCCGAGCCCGTCATGGTATCGGGTAGCTTGTTCGGGGTTGCCGCGGCAAACCTCACGATAGATCAACTCACCGATGCGGTGCAGCGCCTTAAAGTGCCAGGTAAAGGCTACACCCTAATGGTGGATAAGACAGGACTTATCATTAGCCACCCCAATAATCAGCTTAATAATCAACAATTAAATAAAATTGATAGCAATTTTACCCCCAACTGGTTATCCCAACGAGCCAACGCTAATACCTTAGAAGAGCGCGAAATCGATGGGGAAACTCAACTTATTTATGTTGCAGCTGTGCCATCCACCGATTGGGAGCTGATTTTCTTCATGAACAAAGAGGAGATCATGTCGCAGGCCACCACACTCGCCTGGTGGATGTCCGCCGTCGGTGCTGGCTTACTGATTATTTTCGGCTTGGTTTTAGTGGCCATCTTCAAAATTCAATTTAAAGACTTAGAACGTGTTGCCTTGGCTCTCAATGATATTGCCGAAGGTGATGGCGACCTGACAGTGCGGATCCACACCGCCAATAGCCACGACGAGATTGGTATTTTAGCCTCGGGCTTTAACCGCTTCGTCGAACGTCTGCATGGCATGATCTCCAGAATGCACCAAATTGCAGGCCAGCTTGAATATCAAGCCCAAGGCAGTAGCGCCTCGGCCACAGATAATAGCCAGCGCATCGCCGTGCAGCAGGACGAAGTGACTATGGTTGCCACCGCTGTCACTGAAATGGCCAGTGCCACCGAAGAGATTGCCAGCAACGCCGAGCACACGGCGCAAACGGCGCAAGATGCGGTTGGTCTGTCTAACCACGGCCAAAAACAAGTGATGCAGAGCCAACAATCGATCCGCAACTTAGCCAATGAGGTCGAAACCGCCGGCCGTATTATCAGCGAATTGAATGAACACTCACAGAAGATCAATAGCATCCTGCTCACCATCAGTGGCATTGCCGAACAAACCAACTTACTGGCCTTGAACGCCGCGATTGAAGCTGCCCGCGCCGGTGAACAAGGTCGTGGCTTTGCCGTGGTGGCCGACGAAGTGCGCGTATTGTCGCAGCGTACACACTCATCGACCCAAGAAATTCAAGCCATGATCGAAACCTTACAGCAAACTGCGGGTAAGGCGGTTAAGTCTATGGCTCAAAGTCATGATATGGCTGAAACCAGTGTCGCAGATGCCAACTCGGCCAGCGAGAGTCTGCTACAGATCAGCAAAGCCATTAATGAGATCTCGGATATGGCGAGCCAAATTGCGACTGCGGCAGAGGAGCAAACCTCAGTCACCAGCGAAATTAACCGTAATACTGAGTCGATTCGTGAAGTTTCTGAAAACCTCTCCATCGAGGCACAAAGCTCTATGGTACAGGCGCAGGAGTTGGCTCACTTAGCAGCCTCACTGCAGCAGGAAGTCGGTCGCTTTAAACTATAAGGACGAGCGAACAGCTTTCGCCGTAACCTGTTAGTTTATTTCGAATAGATTAGCCCATAAAAAATCCCCGATAATCTGAGTCTTATCGGGGATTTTTGTTAAGGTAAAACGACCCCCTTTAATGCTTATCAATGGGGTTGGATCAAGGGCTCGAAATAGCTGGTCTTTAGGCCATGATAACCCATTTCAATCCGGTTACCACCATTGCGCTTCGCCTTATACATGGCCGTATCGGCGCACGACAGCAGTTGTTTTTCATCGCTGCCATGTTCGGGATACAGGGCAATCCCAATGCTAGGCAAAATATGGATCTGTTGATTAACCAGCTCAAAGGGCTGATTGAGCATCTCCAGAATTTTTTGGGCAACGAGTAAGGTATTTTGCGCCGAATCGACACGCTCGAGCAGGATAACAAACTCATCGCCACCAAAGCGTGCAACCGTATCTGAGTTTCGTACGCACCCTAAAATCCGCTGGGCGGTGATTTGCAACAGGAGATCACCCACGTCATGACCATAGGTATCATTCACCCATTTAAACTTGTCTAAATCCAAGTAGAGTAAGGAGAAATAGCTCGACTCGCGCTTCGCGCGCGATAACGCCTTCTGGAATCTGTCATAAAACAGTTCACGATTGGGTAAATGGGTAAGTTGGTCATAAAGCGCAATATGTTCTAAGCGCGCCAACATTTGCCGCCGCTCGATAGCAAAGGCAATTTGGGTCGATACAAATTCCACCAGCTCGTGATCCTGCGGAGTATAAACCCGAGAATCTGGGGTGCTATGCATAATCAAGGCACCGATAATACCTTTCTGTAATGTCAGAGGCACGCCAAGCCAACTTATTGATTGGTTAGCTGAAAGCTCACTATCAACTTGGGAAGCCGACATGGTCACAGGGCAAAGCAGCAATGATTGTTCGCTTTGGATCACTTGCTCGGTAAAAAGGTCAAAACTGGCGGATTGCGCCTGATTTTGCTCCCCAGCCAAGACACGATAGGGAAAATCTAACTCGTTAAGAGCGGGATCATAAAGTGCAATGGCAAAATTATCCGTCGGCAACAGCTTGGCCATAATCTGATGAATGCGCCGATACAGGGAAAGGAGATCTTCTGCTACATGCACGGCTTCAGAAATCTCATAAAGGGCAGCCTGACGCCGCTCGGCGGCCTTGCTCTTTGTGATATCGCGGGCCACTGCAATCCGCTGCTGATGGTCCTCAGACCAACGGGCAGACCAGAGTATATCGACTAGGGTGCCATCTTTACGAACATAGCGATTTTCAAAATCGAGCTTAAAGCTGTCCGCCATAATTTCATTGGCTGCGGCAATGGTGCGCTCTCTATCCTCTGGATACACGAGTTCTAACATCTGCATGCCAATCATTTCATCTGGGGTATAGCCAAAAATACGCTCGGCTCCCGCACTGACGAACTCGAAGCGTCCGGTTTTATCGACGACGCATATGGCATCTAATAGCAGATCAACAAATTGGCTAAGGGAAGTATAACCATCGTTTTTCACACAGCTCTCCAATCATGCCTGCGGCGAATTTACGTCAAGAGGCCCTAACCTACAGGGAAGCCCAGTTACAGTCTTCAACACACAATAACATACTATTAGAGTAGGTTAATTACTATGACAGTTCCATGCAAAATCCAGCACAAGAACACCCTCAAACACCAAAGAAAAGATGCCGATTTGACGGACACAAACTGATTTAAGCACAATAGAGCAAAGGGCGACGAAGGACGTCGCACACGGGTTATCGATTCACAGATCAGCAAGTTAACTAGGAGTATGTTTGACGTCGTTCAAATCCCCTTCCCATAAAGCACAGCATCTACGTCTCGGGCTTGCCATGTGGTCACATAACCATTGGCAAGAAAGTGTTTATGGTTCTGGCACAAAACAGACCGACAGACTTGCGCGCTATGCCAGCATTTTTAATACAGTCGAAGGTAACACCAGCTTTTACGCTACGCCAAATGCCCAAACAGTGATGAATTGGCACAGCGCAACACCCGATGATTTTCGCTTTACCTTTAAACTGCCACAAACCATCACCCATCAACTGCAGTTGCAGCATTGTCAGCAGGAATTGCTAGCCTTCTTCCAAGTGATGGCCCCTTTAGTCGAAAAAACGGGTTTGTGGAAAATTCAGCTTCCCGCCGCCTTCGGCCCAGAACAACTGCCCGTGTTAGCACGATTTTTTGATCTGTTGCCGCAAGGTTTAAGCTACGGCGTAGAGGTCCGCCATTTAACCTTTTTTGCCAAGGGAGACGCAGAGCGGGCACTCAATCGTTTGCTGATAGACAGACAAGCCAATCGCATCATTATGGATAGTCGGCCACTGTTTGCCCTGCCACCCGCTAACGAGGCCATTATCGATGCCCATAAGAAAAAGCCACAGGTGCCCGTACACGCTATCGCGACGGCCAATACGCCTGTAGTACGCTTTATTGGTCAAACCGACGGCACGATTGAAGCCTTAGCGGCGAGTAACGATAGATTGCAGGTGAAGAATAACGATAGCTTTTTCACGAACTGGTTACGGCAATTAGCGCGGTGGATACAAGAAGGTCGCGAGCCCTATCTGTTTATCCATACGCCCGATAACCAAACCGCGCCCGAATTAGCGGTACGTCTGTATCAGCAGTTGCAGCAACAACTCGCCAACGAAATCAGCTTACCTACGATTCAGTTGCATAAGGCATTGGCAGAATCCACCGCACAGATGCAACTGACCTGGTAAAAGGAATTTATCTTAGCCCCAGAGGGCGTTAGCCAGAATAAACACCAATGCAGACAAGAGCATGGTAATGGGCAGTGTCAGCACCCAGGCCAATAAAATCTGCTTAATGGTTTGGCTTTGTAAGCCTGAGCGATTGGCCACCATAGTCCCCGCCACTGCCGAAGACAGAATATGCGTAGTCGAAACCGGCATACCTGTCACGCTGGCAATTCCAATCGATGCTGCTGCCGTCACCTGCGCAGCAATACCTTGGCTATAGGTCATTCCCGAAGAGCCAATCTTCTCGCCGACTGTATAAACAATGCGGCGCCAACCCACTAAGGTGCCACAGCCCAAGGCGGTCGCAATCGCCACTATCACCCACAGCGGCGCGTACTCGGTCGACTTGGTTAAATCCTTACGCCACTTATTGAGTGACGTTAACTCATTGGCGGGTAACTCTAATTTTGCCACCTTGCGCGCGGTATCATCGATACAGAGCAGCAAACGACGTACCTCACGTCGCTCCTCTACGCTCATCTCCTGAAAACTGCTGGCTTTATCTAAACGGCGGTCGAGTAGCGACATGGCCGGTAGCACGGTTTGCGTCGAGCAATGGCTCAGCAAACTATCATTCACATTTACTTGTGCCTTAACATCCACAAGATCGCTAATCACCGCTTGGTTACGGCTATAGATAGCCATAATGCGGCGGTTAGCATCTTGCGTTCTCGCCAAATCATAGGATTGGCTACTCATGTCGAGGGCAAAATACGCGGGAGCCATACAAATCAGCACCAGCATCACTAAGCCAATCCCTTTCTGACCATCGTTTGAACCATGGGCGAAACTCACCCCCATGGCCGACGCAATCAAACTAACGCGCGCCCAGAACGGCGGATGTCGTTTACCATTAATCTGAAATTGTTCATCGGGGGTGCGGTGGATCTTGTGCTTTTGCCACACAAACTTCATTAGCAATAACAACAATCCCGCCAGCACAAAGCCAAGGGTGGGCGAAATAATCAGGGATAACATGATTTGCGTGGCTTTGGTGAGGTTAATGCCATGCAATATGGGCTCATTATGTATCCAAGCAAATGCGCCACCAACGCCCATAATCGAGCCAATCAGGGTATGGGAACTCGAGGCTGGAATACCAAAATACCAAGTGCCTAAGTTCCAGATAATGGCAGAGAAGAGTAGCGAGAACACCATCATCAGCCCTTGGGTTGAATCCATTCCCAACAACGAATCCACGGGCAGGAGATGCACTATGGCATAGGCTACGCCAAGTCCACCGAGGAGCACTCCGGCAAAATTGAAAAGGGCTGAAGAAATCACCGCGAGGTTGGCAGGCATCGCCTTGGTGTAGATCACTGTCGCAACAGCATTGGCTGTATCGTGGAATCCATTGATAAATTCGTAGGCCAGCACAAATAACACTGCCAGCACTAAAGCTACCGACCAACCCAGGCCGATAGAAGTCAATATCTCAAACATGAATCGCTAACCTATAACAAGGACGCCACAGATTACGCCTAAGGATGGCCTCTTTGACAGTGAAAAATTATTTAGATTTGCAAAAAGTGAATCCGTCCTCAATAACTCTGTGCCAGGCTTGCATTTAACAAATCTGCTAATGCAAAAACGCCAGCACACGGGGCTGGCGTTTTAAGATTTAAAACTGAGTCACGGCTTACTGCAGATGACCGGCGTTATGTAGCTCACGCTCGTTCATTGGCGGTGGCGACCACTGGTACATCCAAGTCTCAGTCAATGGCTGACCATCTGCCTCTAAATAAACCCGCAAATTAATGGGTTCAAGGCTATCTTTCGATGGCACTAGGTCAAACATAGCGCGGTAACCATTGATCGCATGTTGCGGACGAGCCGATTCAATTTCCACACGACCTTGAGAGGTGGAGATTATCGCCTTAACCTGCGCATCTTTGCTCAACGTAGCTAAAGGACCACCAGCAAAATCAATGACAAAGCGTTTGCTATAGTACTTACGTTTCTGACCAACTACACCGCCTAAACCTGTGAAGGTATCCACAACACGGGCAAGGGGTGATTGCACCGGCGGAATACCGCCCCAGTACATGTTGTAGCTATAGAGTAACTCTTGACCAGGTTGAATTGGCTCTGCAGGGTTCCAGAAGGCCACGATATTGTCGAATGTTTCATCCAGTGTTGGGATTTCCACTAGCTGCACCGAACCTTTACCCCAGTTACCAGTTGGCTCAATCCATAAGCTTGGACGCTTCTCGTAGAACACACCATCATCTTGATAATGGTCGAAATTACGGTCACGCTGCATCAAACCAAAGCCCTTTGGATTTTCATCGCTGTAGGCATTGAATCTTAAGTTGCTTGGGTTACCCAGTGGACGCCAAATCCATTCACCGTTACCCGTGTGCATGGCGAGGCCGTCTGAATCATGGATCTCTTGACGCCAGTCATAACCAGTACGGCGGTCGTTCTCACCCACCATGTACATACTGGTGAGTGGCGCAACACCTAAACGTTCGATGGCTTTACGCGGGTAAATCGCCGCATCGACCTTCATTTTTAAACGCTCACCCGGCTCGATATCGAAACGATATGCCCCTGTTACACTTGGTGAATCTAACAAGGCATACACAGTCGCAATATTTGAACCTGGTTTAGGCTTCTCTAACCAGAAGTTAGTAAACATCGGGAATTCTTCTGGTTTTGGCATTGCAGTATCCACCGCCAGACCACGGGCAGACAGACCATATTGCATTTCCTGACCTACGGCGCGGAAATAGCTAGCACCTAAAAAGGCGACCACGTCACGCTGCCAGTCGGCGTTGAACTGCATTCTAAACCCTGCAAAGCCTAAATCTTTCGGTAACTGACTGCCCTTCACCTTCGACTTACCGTAATCGAACATTGAAGGAGAGTACTCAATCGGTTTCGCTTTACCATTTTCCAATTCGAACATATGGACGGGTGTATCGAAATACAAACCTAGGTGAAATAATTCGGCGCGAAACTTCGAATCATCTTCACGCCACATGGCGGCTTTTTTCTTAAAGTGGAATTGTTGGTAATCATCCCAGCTCATGCCCTGTAGGCTTTTTGGCAATTCGCCCTTATGGCTCACATAGGATTCGGTCGCAAGAGTGTGGGCATAACCTTTTAACCAAGCGTAGCTAAACTCTTCCTCTTGAGGTGCACTCGCTTTACCGGCGGCGCAAGCTGATAAGCTTAATAATACACTGCAAGTGAGTAGCACACTGCCCACCATCCGCTGTAAACGGCTGCGGGTAGATTGAGCATCGACCGCCGAGATCAGCATCGGCCCACGATTAACATTTGTTTGTTCAGAAAATAAATTGGGTTGCATAAGCAGACTCTGAATTGGTGTAACTTCCTGACACTTCTCTGCAAAAGTAAGCAATATTGCAGTGACTGCCCTGTGGAGAACTGTTGATGACAGTGATAACCATACCTCTATCTCCATCAGTTCGCCAGAATCTAACATAATTTCGACGCAATGGAATATGTCACAGTGACAATATTCAATACTGACGCTGGTTTATGAAAATAGTATTAAAAAGGGCTGCAAAATGCAGCCCTTAGCAGTCACAAAACCTATGAGGTTAAGAGTTTGTATCTAGCACTGTTTTGCGTTTGTTATGGGCAATAATCAAGGCCACTAAACACACCACACCAACTGCAATACCTACGGGTTGGCTCAGAGATTGAGGCAAGCCTAAACCAATGCCCGCAGTCATGATGTAAGAGATAGTTACACAGGTTCCGGCGATCGCTGGCAAACTCACAATCCAATGGAAGCTGCCTCTATCGAACAGATACTTAGTCGCCAACCACAGCACGCTTGTTGATAACAGCATGTTTGAGAAAGCGAAATAACGCCAGATCAAGGAGAAGTCGATCTTAGTCATAAAGTAAGCGATGGTCAGAATAGGCGCCGCCACCAGTAAACGGTTACGCATGCTCTGTGGGATGTTAAAGGCGTCGATAATGGTTAAACGCAGCGATCTGAACGCAGTATCACCTGAGGTAATAGGGAATACGGCTACCGCAATAATCGCCATCACACCGCCTAATACACCAAGATAGCTAGTTGCCACTTGGTTAACCACTAGGCCTGGACCACCTTGGTCGAGTAAGCTCTTAAGCTCTACATAACCACCAGGGAAGGCCGCAATACCCGCAGTCGCCCACACACAAGCAACAACACCTTCAGCAACCATAGCGCCATAGTAAACTGGGCGAACGTATTTCTCGTTGGTCAGGCAGCGCGCCATGATAGGTGCTTGAGTCGAGTGGAAACCACTAATAGCACCACAGGTAATAGTAACAAACAGCAATGGCCAAATCGGTAAACCGTCTGGGTTTGGCTCGAGCAACTCATTGTTGTAATGGCTGTGGTTGAAGTAAGCGAACACATCGCCCATTTCGGGTAACTGTGGTGCGCTGATAAGCAGAGCAACCGCAATAGACGTGGTCATTACAATCATCAACAGACCAAAGGCTGGGTACAGCTTAGTGATGATCTTATCGATTGGCAGCATAGTGGCTAAGAAGTAATAAGCCAAAATCACCAACACCCAGAAGGTGTTATTGCCAAAAATCGTATCTTTAAAATAGTCGAGGTTACTTAACAGTCCCGCAGGGCTCATGATGAACACCACGCCCACGAAAAACAGCAACATCGCAGTAAACAGCAGCATTACGCCTTTAAAATACACATTAAAGTAGTGACCGGCGATTTCTGGCAGGCTCTTACCATCTTCTTTGATGCTTAACACGCCAGAGAAATAGTCGTGTACCGCACCGCCGATAATGTTACCTAACACAATCCAGAGTAAGGCCACTGGACCATATAAAGCACCTAGGATAGGACCAAAAATCGGCCCAACACCGGCAACGTTTAAGAATTGGATCAAAAACGCTTTAGCTGGGTGAACAGGCACATAGTCCACACCATCTTCAAATCTTGCTTGGGGTGTTTGCGCTTTAGGATCAATCCCCGCCTGACGCTCAACAAACGGGCTATAAAACTTGTATGCCAGCACTAAGAGTGCAAGACATAAGAAGAAAATTAACATTATTTAATTATCCATACTTTAGTAGGAGGTGATTCAATGGAGAGTTTCATTGAGTTAGCCAATGAGGTCAAGCTATCGCATACTAGACTAAAGTCGGGTTGATATATCTAAATTTACGATAAAACTCACTTATCTAAATAGATTTCTTAAATAATGTGTCTGTTAAAATAAATCCAATCCTCTCGAAAAGTGTTTAAACCATTGGCCAGATAGTCTGTTTAAGCATCAACGCAGCACAAACTCGAACAATGGCGCTACGTCACCTTCCTCTTGAATTAAACAATCTGTCTTTACAAATCCGTGGCGCAGCAACACGCGCTGAGATGCGATGTTATGCTTCGCAACATGGGCAAAAAGCGGCCTTGAGGTCACTAAAGGTAAAAACGCGCTCAAAGTTAACGTCGCTACCCCACGCCCCCAAAATGCGCGGTCAATCCAGTAGCCAATCAGCGCCTGCCCATCCATATGCCAATGGCCGATATTGCCAACGAGCAAGCCATCAACTTCTATCACCCGTGCCAGCACCGATGCCTGCCCGAGGATATTTTGCTGCCAATGAAGGTAAAACGCCTCGCGATCCCGCGAGGGAAACTGTGCCAATTGAGATGCGATCGGATCCTGTTGCTGGGTGAAGATCAACTCTAGATCGTCTTGTCCTATGGGTCTCAATGTCACATTCGATACGCGTGTTTGCTTATCCATCCAAAATCCCTATTCAATATCGTCATCACTCGCGCCGACTAAAAAAATGGGCGCATAACCCAAGCAAAGGTTAGCGCCCTAAGAGGCAAAACAACATCATTAAAACTGACAAAATCACATTAAGGTGTAGATGGTTAACACAAATTCAACTAATAACTCTCGAACACTAACTGAAGATCACCGCAAACACGGGGGCGCCTAGCACCATAACAATCCCAATAAAAATCATAGTTAAACTGGCAATAACGCCCTCTTGCTGACCTAGCTCACTGGCTTTGGCGGCGCCCGCACCGTGGGCCGATGCGCCCAATGCCACGCCTTTACCTAAGGAAGTGCGAATATGCATCAGCTTGAACAGCGGCTCGCACACTAACATGCCGATAATTCCGGTGATAAGCACCATCATAGCGGTGAGTTCAGGTACACCGCCAAAGGCGCTTGTGGCCTCCATGGCAAAGGGGGTGGATACCGAGCGCACCAACAAACTCTTCGACAGCTCCGCTGGCAGCGGCACAAATTTCACTAATAGCCAGCTCGATATCATGCCGAGCAATAATCCCGCTATCACGCCAAGGGCAATCGTCAGCGGGTATTGGCGAATGAGTTTACGTTCCCGATAAATCGGCAAGGCAAAGGCAATCGTCGCAGGAGCTAACATCGCCATTAGCCAATGGGTGTATTCAAAATAAGTGGGCAGTGGAATATCGAGATTAAACACCAAGAGCGTTATCACCACAGGCGCGAGTACGATCGGCGCCAACCACCATACTCGATGGCGTTTATATAAACTTTTCGCCGCAAAGTAACAGAACAGCGTTAATAACAAGCTGATCAGCGCCAATCCCGTCTGCGAAAACAGCAACTCCGAAATAGCCGCAGGGCTTAAGTTAAGGCTCGACATTAGGCGGCCTTAGCATGACGGCGTGCATGCTTTTTGATATTGAGCTGACGCTCGAAGCGAAACACTCGGTCAACCACAAATCCCGTGCCCACCATCACGCACACACTACCCATCACTAAGGTGAAGAGGATATTCACCCCATATTGCTCAAACAGGCCTTCGTACTTAATCACAGAGATCACTGGCGGAATAAAAAACAGCAATAACTCACCGATAAGCCAAGCGGCACCAAGCTGTACTGCGTTTTCAGGGATTAACTTAGTCGCAAGTAAAATCAATAGGATACCTAAACCCAACACACTACCAGGTACAGGTAAATGCGCCCAAGTGGCGAACCAATGACAGGCGAAAGACAGTAAACAGAAGAGGCCTATTTGGATGAATAGTAAAGCCCCATGACGGCATCGACGTATTGCGGCTTGTAGGAAAGACATGCGGTTTCTCGATTTACACTAAAGTTGCTATAGGAATATTTTAGGCTTGCCTATTTTATAAAAAAAATGAATATTAAGAATGCAATCCATGAATTTTAAGAATGTATTATAGGGGCGAGAATGGATCTAAAAGTGCTGCGTTATTTTATCGAGATCATCGATGCCGGCGGTTTTGGTAAGGCCAGCGAAAAGATTCACCTCACCCAACCCGCACTCTCCAAGGCGCTGCGCCAATTAGAGGAAGAACTCGATCTCGTGCTACTCGAGCGCGGCAAACGTGGCACTCAGGTCAAACTCACACAAGCGGGAGAAGTGGTCTATCGCCATGGTAAAGAGCTACTCGCCGGGCGCCAACGCATGTTGGCCGAACTCAGTGCCCAGCGCAGTTTAACCGCAGGTGAATTAAAACTTGGTCTTGCGCCACTCGGCAGTGCTGAAATTTTTGCCCCGATTATTGCCAAATATCGCCAGCAATATCCGCAGATCGATATGCACCTACTCGTGCGCGGCGGAGTCGAGCAAACCTTAGCCATTCAAAAGGGCGAAATTGAACTGGCAACTGGGATTATCAATCTCGACGATGGCTACCACGGCATTCGGGTGTTTAACGATCCTATGGTGGTGGTACTGCCCAAGGAAAATCCCCTCACCTCGCGGCCAATCCTGTCAATCCACGACTTAATTGATGAGCCACAAGTGATGTTTGAGACCGAATATACCTTGTATCAACTGGTATTAACGGCTTGCCAACACGCGGGATTTACCCCTAAAAACATCACCCGAGTCAGTCAAGCCGACTTCGGTATCGCTCTCGTGGCGGCGGGTACGGGCGTGATGATACTGCCGCGATCTATCGCACGGCGTTACAGTGTGGCGGGGGTGGTCAATATTCCATTGGCGAGCGATGAACTGCGCTGGGAGTTATCGCTGTTTTGGCGCAAAGAACAAGTATTGTCCTTTGCGGCAAAGGCGATGATTGCGTTAGTAGAGAAACACTTAACGCAAAAGTAATGGCTACCAAGGCACCACCAAGCTAAAACGTACTAAGGTATCATTGTCCCAAGGCAGGATCGGCAAGTAGTTGGGAGAGTGCACATTCTCCTTGGCAAAGTGGTCTAGGTTATATTCAGTATGTTCCACATACAGTAACCACTGGCTGCCCTTCTCCCAATAATCGGTATCGTAACTCATGCTGAAGCGATATTGATTTTCAAGCCATTGATCACCGTCGTTCCAATTTTGCGCGGCAAAATTCATTTTTATTTTGGGCGTTAAATCAAAACCAAAGCTGCCCATAAAGGTATAAGCAAAATCGCCATTACCAAAATCGCCCCTATCGTAACCACGGGTACGGGGTACGTCGTCATCGATTTCTAAATAGTAATAGCCAGCACCCGCCTTTAACTGCGCCTGAGTTTCTTCGCCGCGATAATTGGCGGTTAATCCAGGAAATAACTTAGCTTGCTTTTCGACGGAACTCACAGTGTTACGTTTACCCTGTAAGTCCACCTGCCAACCGAAGAAGAAGCGAGGATCGATATGATAGAACTCACCCGAAGCCACATATTCCGACTTAAACCACACGGGAATATGGTCTGGGTCCAGATCGTCGGTATCAATATCGATAAACATATCCAGCATGGCAGACAGGTAAATATCCGATGCCGTGGTATGTTCAATCATGATGTTACCGTTAAACCCAAAGGTGTGTGAACTCTCCTGTTCCACAATAAAATCGTGTATCCCCATGGTGTAATGCCATTGGGTGGATTCTTCTGCACTGACTGAAGTTACTAAGCCTAA
This sequence comes from Shewanella sp., assembly GCF_047975355.1. Classification (GTDB taxonomy): domain Bacteria; phylum Pseudomonadota; class Gammaproteobacteria; order Enterobacterales; family Shewanellaceae; genus Shewanella. The sequence goes on from NZ_JBKEDJ010000013.1 coordinate 149,312, forward strand.
AAGCAGTGCCGCTGGTGCCAGAGTTAGGTATCTCACGTTTCGCTCCATAAATTGCTATTTGATCCTGCATTAAGATTAGATTAACTGTGCATAATTTAATGAAGTTTTTACAATTTTTGTTGGAAATCCTTCGTAGATGGCTATTTTAGCCTTAAAAATGAATAAAAAATGATACATCCAGCACAAGTGAAAACCCCAAATTGCTATTCACGGTCATCCTAAACAATTCACTAACGCTTTAAAAACGTATTGATATCAACCTCACTTAGCCTAATCGCCACATGTATTTAGATATAAATCACCCGCGACCTGTAATGAATTTTTAATCACATTAAAAGCATAATTATTGACACAACAGCGCCAAATCCCTATAGTCGTCACATTGTGAGTCATTCAAAAGAGAGTCTTAAATGAAAAAAACCATGTTATTAGGCGGCCTAGCCCTGACTGCCACCTTGTTGTTAGCTGGATGTGGAAAGAACAACGATGTTTTAGTGGTTGGAACCAATGCGGCTTTTCCGCCCTTTGAATACGTAGGTGGACAAAGTGGCGACGAAATCAAAGGCTTCGACATTGAGCTTGCCAAGCAAATCGCTAAAGATGCCGGCAAGACGCTCAAAGTCGAAAACATGAAATTCGATTCACTGATCGTTGCACTAAACTCTGGCAAGATTGATTTTATCGCCTCAGGCATGACTATCACCCCAGAGCGGCAGGCCAGCGTTAACTTTTCAGAGCCTTACTACGAAGCCACTCAAGTGCTGCTCGTCAATAAAGATAACGACACAATTCATACCCTTGATGATATTAAAGACAAACACTTTGCGGTGCAGCTCGGCTCAACCGCCGATATGATGTCTAAAAAATACACCCAAAATGTCACCGCTTTTAACACAGGCTTCGAAGCCATCATGGAGCTGAAGAATGGCAAAGTCGACTTAGTGTTATTCGACAGCGAGCCTGCGGCGAACTATCTGGCGAAAAACCCAGATCTCAAACTGATCAAGCTGGATTTCCCCCCTGAGTTTTATGGTTTTGCGGTGTCGAAGCAGCAGCCTGAACTCCTCACCAGCATTAACAACACGCTGAAAAGCTTGAAAGCAAGCGGCCAATATCAGGCACTCGTTTCAGCCCATATCAAGTGATCCCTATGTTAGAAGCAATCAATACTTCGCTGTTTAGCCCGATTGGCGACGACGGCATGATAGGCATACTGCTGATCTTAAATGGCTTAAAAGTCACCTTGATTGTGACATTCTTTGCCATGTTATTAGGCGCGGTATTAGGAATTGGCACCACATTGATGAAGATGTCATCTAAGTGGTATATCCGCTTCCCCGCCGAACTCTATGTTGGCGTTATCCGCGGCACGCCTGTAGTGGTGCAGTTAGTTATCCTTTACTTTATCGTGCTGGCAGCGCTCGATGTCGATAAAATTACCGCCGCCATTATCGCCTTTGGCTTAAACAGTGGCGCCTATATCTCTGAGATTATTCGCGCTGGTATTCAAGCCGTCGATAAAGGTCAAACCGAAGCTGCGCGCTCACTCGGTCTATCGCAAGCGATGACCATGAAGCTGATTATTCTGCCGCAGGCGATTAAGAATATTCTGCCCGCTTTAGGCAATGAGTTTATCGTGCTACTCAAAGAAACCGCTGTGATTGGCTTTATTGGCGGCGTGGATTTGATGCGTGCGGGTGAGATTATCCGTAGCCGAACCTTTGAAGACAGTATCCCACTCTTTACCTGTGCGCTGATTTACCTGTTCCTGACCTACAGCTTCACATTTATGCTGTCGAAATTTGAAAAGAGGTTGAAGCAAAGTGATTAACATAACCAACCTACACAAAAGTTACGGCGACAATGCAGTTCTTAAGGGCATTAACGAACATATTCACCAAGGCGAAGTGGTCAGTGTCATCGGCCCCAGCGGCAGCGGTAAAAGCACCTTTTTACGTTGCATCAACCTGTTAGAAAAACCCACCCAAGGGGATATTGAAATCGAAGGGCAATCCATTACCGCCAAGGATGCTTGTGTCGATAAATTGCGGCAAAAAGTGGGCATGGTGTTCCAAAACTTCAACCTATTCCCCCATAAAACTGTATTGCAAAACATTACTTTAGCACCGGTAAGTCTAAAGTTAATGACCCAAGCCGAAGCCGATAACAAGGCGCTGGCGCTGCTCACTCAAGTGGGATTACAGGATAAAGCCAATGCCTATCCTTCTAGTCTATCTGGTGGGCAAAAGCAAAGGGTTGCCATTGCCCGCGCGCTGGCGATGGAGCCAGATCTCATGCTATTCGATGAGCCCACCTCGGCACTCGACCCCGAAATGGTCGGCGATGTACTGGATGTGATGAAGGACTTAGCGCAAAAAGGCATGACCATGGTGATTGTGACCCATGAAATGGGCTTTGCGCGCGATGTTTCCGACCGGGTCATCTTTATGGATGGCGGCTATGTGGTGGAATCCAATGTCCCCGAGGAATTATTCACCCACCCAAAAGAAGCCAGAACCCAAAGCTTTTTAAGCAAAGTGCTGCGTTAATGCAAGTTTTGCATATTGATTAAGCTTTATCTTCCACGCCCATTGTTAATGTTAACAGTGGGCGTTTTATTCACTGTACTAAAGTCCCTCTAGAGTCATTTGTGAGTTTTTAGAGGTCGTCTGGACCTGCATCCAAAAACTGTGGGAGCTCATCATTTAAATGTAACCAGTTAACTTTGCTTTGACACCATATGTGGTACTGAGGCTCGACTTTTGAACTATCGTCTAGCGTACATATTGTGATATCTATAGTTTTTGGCTCAACTGTCGCCCTAAAAGTTATCTGTGAACCGCAATAACGACAGAACTCCCTCTGATATTTTTTACTTGAAGCATGTATAGCAGCATCACCACTTGTGTATACAAAATTAGCAAAGGGTATTGTTAACCAAGCAACCATGGGAGCGCCATTGGCTTTCTGACAAATTTTACAATGACAAAATCCAGCATCAATTGGAATTGCATCAATTGAATATCGTAATTTTCCGCACAAGCATCCGCCATCAAGCTTCATGATATATCTCGATTTAGTAGCGCCCAATAAGGTGTGAGGCATGCAATACAGATGCTACCGCATGCCACTTTAATCACTAAAGCCAACGCATAGTAAAAATGCCACGCGTGCCGAATCACTCTTAAATTGTTTGTTAGGCGGCACCCAATTGCGTCTGATATCAGACATCAATCCTTCCTGACGCGTCAATTTTCGGGTTCTTAAAACCCATGCAGAACCATGCCATCAAGAGCTTGGCGTAAAACATGACGCTGTGCGTTTTCAGATTGGGAATGTCACCAGGCAGACTTGAGCGATCGGGCAGATCGCCTGTCATTGTCCGTAATGCGACCTTTGGTTGTTCTTGTTCGGGCCAGAGATGAAGATAGATGCTCAACCAATGCGCTCCCTTCAACTCCATGAAGATTGGTGTATTACAGCATGTCGCCACGAAGCGGCGCGTGCCCGCATCGGCCGACAGTCGGAATTCACTAAAATACTCCGCGCCGGAGAGGATTCGGACACGATCTTTACGATACTCAGCACATGGCGTTGCGCTGTATGTAGTGAGAATGCTCCTTGCACCGGGAAGCGTAGCAAGCCGGTCGGCGGCAAGTCGGCAACTGGTGCATAAGCATTCCGACACGAGGATTGGCTCCCCTCGTAGTTCCAGCCGTGTTTGCCCGCAAGTACAGCCAATATTTATCGCGTCTTTCATGACAAGATCTCCTTCCTCCTACAGCCTAACCTTAACGGCATTACTGAGTGCTGTAGCAGTTCCCAAAATGTGTCGCCTAACGCCCCTGTAAGCGGCAAATAACTCTTGGTTAAAATTAGCAAGGTACGAGCGCAAGCCAAGTGTTATGCGTCTGCCCTTGATTGGCTTGTTATGCGTTTAAAAATCAGCAACCACAATATTGGCATTAATACTATCTCCAGTGCTACACCGACTGAACCAATATCTCCATATATGAATGTACTTGTGAAAAAACGCACTAGCCCCATAGGGTCGAATGGCAAGTAATTGATATTACCTTGGAATAGTATTGAACTTAAGATAACAATAGTAGCACTTGTCCAAAGCCTCCTAGGTTCATAGCAGAAGACAAGATAAGCAGGAATTAGAGCAGCGATGCCAATTCCAACAAAATTTTGTGATATGTGGTAGAGATGAAAGTTTTCTGAAGGGTAAAACCACCAAAATATTTTTCCCGCCGCTGCAATACCTATTGCAGAGATTGTCAACGCATAATAACTGGCAGCGATGCAAAGGCTGAATAAAAATAGCTTTACGTGATTCATGCTCGGTCTTCCCTGAACGTATAACGCCTTGCTTGTTAATTTGCACCCAAAACTTATCAGCTTTCTATCAAATACACCATCTGGAAAAACGCACATGCGCGTTTTTCAAACCTATTATCTAACCGTTACGACTTATACCTCGCTGATTTTAAATAACTTTAAATTATGTATTTGGTCTATCGCGTACGGGTATTGTTCTGAACGCTCTCAAAAACAAGCGTTTTAAGATATGACTGTATACCTATCCAGATTTGGACTGTTATGGCGAAGCCCTAAAAGTGAGGGCTAATAGATGAGATTTTGTAGAGTAACTCGTTAGTAAGCTCCCACATGAACAAACGAGTGCTAGCAAGCTTTATGGCAAAAAGCTTTTAGTCGGATGAACAGTTCAATAGTCGTTAACATTGGCATTGTTGCAACTGTGACCGTTGCCGGCATGGCCGCTCTTTCACATATGACCCATAGGGATTTGGGAAATGCCACTATGATGTTGGGAACATCATTGGCCATGTGAACGCCGCATTTACACTTCCATTTGTTGCAGATACCGCCGTCGAGCCTATACGGACATCTCTTGTTGATTAAATCGACAGCATGTCACTGGAGAAACAATGGCAATGTATCCAGCCCAATATACAATTCAATTTCCTTGCTTTGAGGCAAAAAAGCTTCGCTTCAATAAAGCCGCTTTAGGCTGCACAATTTTCAGCGTTAACAGGCACTCAATTTCAAAAATATTTTGAAACTGATAGCCGTTTTGATCACATTGTTTTTTGCCTAAACCTGCTTAAAATGCTGGGGTTGAATTTGTATTCCCAGATGATTTGGAGCCGTTACATGAGTGATTTAAGTTTTCTCGCTAAAAAGCGTTACACCACTAAGGCCTTTGATCCAACAAAGACGATTCCTGCCGACAAGATTGCCGAGATCAAGACCTTACTGCAGTTCAGCCCATCATCGACCAACTCGCAGCCTTGGCACTTTGTATTAGCTGGCACGGCGGAAGGTAAAGCCTTGATCGCACAAGCGACCGAGAACTATGCCTTCAATACCCAAAAAATTCTCAATGCTTCCCATGTAGTCGTGCTCTGTACGCGCACTCAACTCGATGAAGCCCATTTGCTGCAAGTGCTAGAGCAAGAAGCCAAAGATGGCCGTTTTGCCAATGAAGAAGCCAAGCAAGCTCAGCACAATGGCCGTTCTTTCTTTGCCAATATGCACAAGATTGAATTAAAAGACGCGCAGCACTGGATGGAAAAACAAGTGTATTTAGCACTGGGTACCCTGATGTTAGGTGCGAGCGTACTCGATATTGATGCTTGTCCAATCGAAGGTTTTGATGCGACTAAACTCAACCAAGTCTTAGGCCTGCGCGAAAAAGGCCTGTGCGCCTCTGTGGTGGTAGCTTTGGGTTACCGCTCCGAAGAAGACTTTAATGCCAAGTTACCTAAGTCGCGTTTAGCACAAGAAGTTATCTTTACCGAAATCTAAGTCGTTAGGCCTTAGTCAATCTAAGCAACAGACGATAAATGCCCTTGCCTTACCTAAGTAAGCAAGGGTATTTTTATTCCCCCACTCCAACACATAAACAACAGCTAAAACCAACCAAAGTCGGAGTGACCAGAGCGTAAATTGCTCTAGAATCCTTCTTTGCCTACACTTTTCCTCTATGGCATAGTGTATTCCAAGCTCAGTAATTACTCGTCGCCAAAATAAGATAAAAGCATTTAAAATCTTGTAGATAGCGCAAGGTTACTTTTAATCACACTCGCTTGATAACAACTTAGGATGGGACAGTCAGTATGCTACTCGCTAAACCTTCACTCAGTGCAGAAGCTCAATCGGCAACGCTCTCGACCACTAAGGGCGATAACCCGTTAATCTGGCCCGTGTTATCCGTGTTACAAGCCTCTAATCAAAGCTGGAAAATCCATCATCTCGCCACCGAACTGCAAAATCGCGGGCTAATCCATCCGTTAGATGAAAACCCAGGTAATGATTTATTTAAGCGTAATTTTTTACTGATGAACGCCCTGTTCGAACTGCAAGAGATTCTGCTGCCCAAGCAATGGCTGCAAGTCAAAGCCATGGAGATCCAAATTTTCCGTCTGGTGCCATCTAACGTTAACCTATTGATAATGGAGGATACTTCTCTAAGGGAATACTATCTTGATTGGAATAACTACGACACCAGTGAAAACGTAGTACGCGAATTATTAGAGGCCTTCTGGAGCAGTTATAAGAGCTATATTGGTCTGAATGTGAATTTGATGCACAAGGGCCATGCGCTGAGGGTATTTGAGTTAGACGAGAGCGCAACACCCAGGGACATCCGCAAACAATGGCGCCGATTAGCACTTAAATGGCATCCAGATAGACCAGAGGGCGATGCCGCGCGTTTCCGTGAAGTCTGTGAGGCTTGGCAATCATTGCGGGATATTGCTTAAGTTTTCCCTTTTATAACTGTGATCCCCTTTGCACTCTGGCAAAGTTCTCGGCGTAAACTCCCGCGGGATCACAGATTTAGTCCAATATCTTCCGGCTATTTCAGCGATAATTAAGCATCCCAAACTAACCTAAAACCATATACACGCTGGTATAACGCGAGCGTAACTTCTAGACTGAAATCACCTTAGCCACTTAGGTAGGCTCTGCACATGCAATCGATGCGGTGAATTCACTCTAACCGACTTTGAGGGTTCTATGATCAAACCAATCGCCTTGGCTGTCGCCTTAATCGTTGCACCATTTAGCACCTTTGCCGCCAACTATGTTGAAGGCACGCACTACACTCAAATTTCAGACAAAGCACCGAGCAGTGAGCCAAAACTGACCGAGTTTTTCTCCTTCTACTGCCATAACTGCTTCAATATGGAAACCAACTATCTGCCCGATATCAAAGCTAATCTAAACAAAGACATCGCATTTGATACTAAGCATGTCGACTTTATGAACAGCGACATTGGCACTGAAGTCATGCGCTCACTGGCTGTGATCCATGAGTTAGATAATAAAGACGCCATCACCCATGCAATGTTTACCGCAATTCAAGGGGAAGCTGGTGCTAACGGCCACGACCACAGTGCGCCAGGCCACAAGCATGAGCCACAAATCAACAGCCGTGACGACATTAAACAAGTCTTCGCTAAGTTTGGTATCGATGCAGCCCAGTACGACAAACTGGCCGACAGTAAGAGCACGGATGAAAAGCTGGCCCTATGGCGTGCCCAGCAGAACCAATACCGCGTAGAGAGTGTTCCAGCCTTTATCGTTAACGATAAATATGCGGTTAACTTAAGCAGTATCAGAACCTTGGATGAATTAATTGGCCTGATTAACTACCTAGCAGTTGAAAAAGATGCCCAAGCACCTAAGAGTTCTGGCGGCAGCTTAAACTGGTTATTCTTAGCCTTTGCAGCAGCTATCGCCCTTGGTCGTCAAAAGCGTTTGAGCTAAGACTCGATTGACGAGCAACCAATAAAAAACCAGCATTTTTGCTGGTTTTTTATTGTGTGTTGATTACCAGATTAACGACTATGGGAAGTTACGCTCGGCAACCCCTTTCGCCGTAACAGTCACCCCTGTTTCTGCTGCGTGAATAAAGAAAGGCGCTTCCACATCATCGAGATTATTGCTGACATCCGGATCATCATTTTGCGCTAAGCAGGTATAACCTAAGTTGTAATCCCCCGCGACCACAAAGCCAAATTCATAATCGTGGCCGATGACTTGGCCGTTTGTATCTGTAACATCATTCACCCGAGCAGCAGCAATAGGTGCAATTTCAGTGGCCGTGTCGGCTTCGGTTCTGAAATCCTTCATCTGCTCAAGTGTAGTATTGGCAGGATACAAATAAACCGCTGGCGAAAATTCAGAGCCACCCGCAGCGACTTCACAACCTTCCATCACGGTCGCGCCCACAGTGCCTTTAATCGCGCCCACTTCGGACTGATTAAATAATTGCACTGAAGTCGGTTTCAGCGTCCAGTAATCTTTGTTGCCATGGGGATCCTGTAGACCTTGGCTTAAATCAAACTCGGCGACAAAGCTGTTTACACCCGCCGCAATGGTGAATTTTTTATTGAAAAACAATCGGCCCGTATCACTTTCATCTGCACCTACACCACCGCATGAACCATTGCTGTTGGTCGTTAGGCCATAGAGAGTGTCATCAAAGGTTTGTACGTGGGAGCTTTCACTATTCGCCACTGTACTGTTTTTCATATAGAGACACATTTGGTACTCACCCACGGGGATAGATTGGCCGCTTACCAGCGTCTCTACCGCACTGCCTTGAAACTCCAATAAGTCGACAAACTTGAGTTCACCATTTGGCGCAACATTGAATGAATAGCTACCCGTATCGTTCTTCAGCACGACTTGCCTAAATGCGATAGTGACCGATTTCGCATCGGCTGGATTGTCTGAAACACCTAGGCTAAAGGTCGCCATTTGAATGGCAGGTTCGTCAGAATCAGAGCCTCCGCAACCAAACAGCAACCCCGTCAACGCTATCGCTAGAGCACTTTTTTGAATATTCATAGGATACCTTCATTAGTTTTCCAAAAAATTCTCAACATTGTCATACCTCAATCCTTGAGCACACCTCAATAAAGCCACAGAGTGACAAAATCGGCTCAAACGGGCTGAGTAGGCATGTAGAGATAAGTCTAGGGTTGAGTGTGCCGCTTGTCGATGAACGTACGCTGAACGGTGAAAATCCGTGAGTGAGAAAACCTATCGATAAAGGCGCAGAAAGAGGCCAAATCCTTAACAAGAACTGGCCATGATAAAACGCTATTGGCGAATAAATTCAATAATATGTGTTGCCGCAAGTACCAAATGAACGACTAAAAAACCGATAAAAAAATCGGCACAGACTTGATGATAACCACGCCATGTCATCGCCAGCGGGGTGCCTTGATAGATAAACCATATCGCGCCCGTCACGCCCGTCGCGACCAGCAGCAACATGCCAATACCTTCGACCGTACTGAACAAGCCTTTGCCACCGGCGACTGGCAATTTTCCCTTAAACAGTCCTTTAATGTCCTGCGTGAGTTGCCCCCAATCCCCCACCAGCCAAGCAAAGTATTGATGCCATTTTCCTTGCAGACTGTTGCGCAGTACAAATAATATTCCCAATGCGGCAGCAATTAGCCCAAGGTAAACATGCAGATAATCCCAGGCGCTGGCATTGGTGCGCAGGCTTCTACCGATAAAAATCCATGGACTGGTGCAGACGAGTATGCTCGCAGACAGCACTATCCAAAGGTGCAAACGCGCCAACACAAAATCGAATATCTGGGTTACTTTTGCCGACATATTGGGTTTCCCCTTAAGAGCTAAGCTGTTAGCGACTGACTCGCTCAGGCTTGGTGGATCTGCAGGCCAAATTCATTCACTTTTTGCCAATCGGTGTATTCCACATTGGTGACAGGATCCGTAGGACCTTTAGTTAACCACATGATAAAACGGATAATATTTCTATCTAACGCATTATAACCTTGGTAATTCAGATTGCCGCCAAACACTTGTAACAGCATTGGGCGCCAAGTGGTTTTGCTTAAAAACGCCTGCATGTAGGGATTGGTTTCTGGGGTGTTTTTCTCGGGTTTACGGGCAACGAGACTCACAGAGAAAAAGCCGCTCACCTTTTGCGAGAGGATCTTTTGATGCTTTTGGATAAATTCGTACAACGCAGGATTATGTTTTCCATGACGAATACTGGCGCCAATAATGATCTTATCGAAGGATTCCATCGCAGGAACAGCCTTAATATCCGCAATCACCACAGAGTTACCCAACTCCTTGAGTTGCTGCGCCAATTGGTTGGTAATTTTGCGAGTTTGACCATGAACACTAGAGAAGATGATCAGAATTTTTTTCACTTAAGCCTCGATTATCTCAACAAAAATAAGAAAAAGCGGCCAGAAGAAAAACAAAGAACGGCGGCTTTATGTTGACCTAAACAAACGAATACTTTCAGCTCCTATGACTCATTCAACCACTGCGATAATCAAACACCTGAAGAGTCGCTTCTATGATGCACGAGTCAAATAGAGGCCGTTTAGGTTTACCACGCAAAAAGCAAACTGCCTATTACGATATTGCATACTAGGTGATTTAGTCACCTATTTACATGAAATAGATCACGGGCTTAGCGCCAAATGTACGCTGGATATACGGTAATTCTAGCTTGCTCACAAAAATAAATATCTTCGACCTTGGGAGCAAAATGTTACAAAATCAGCAATTGATGTTATTTCTTATCGCTAGCGAATAAAAGGCAAAAGCATTAGCATTTGTTCACTTATCGCCTGAGTATCCACCCATGAAAACACCCCAAACCGCCAATCCCAAAGCACTACTGCTGTGGATGACCTTTGTTATGTCGCTCGTCTTCGCCGTCTGGCAAGCCCTACTCAATAACTTTGTGATTGAAAAAGCACAATTCACCGGCGCCGAAATCGGCATGCTGCAAAGCCTGAGGGAAATTCCCGGTTTCTTGGCTTTTACTGCCATTTTTGTGTTGCTGTTAGTGCGCGAACAAGCGTTCGCCCTGCTGTCACTAGCCTTGTTATGCATTGGGGTAGCAATTACAGGCTTTTTCCCTCAGGTGCTGGGTTTATACCTCACCACAGTCCTGATGTCGGTTGGATTCCATTATTTTGAAACCATTAACCAATCCCTCACCCTGCAATGGGTCGATAAACAAGACACTGCGGCATTTATGGGTAAAGCGCTGGCATGGCGCTCAGCGGCGGCATTAGTGGGTTATGGCAGTATTTGGATAGTCATGACTTGGCTAAAGCTAGATTATTGGCATATGTATTTGATTATTGGTGTATTAGGCCTGCTGATGGTGATCAGTATGAGCCTGTATTACCCACAGTTTGAAACCCATGAAGTACAACATAAAAAGGTGATCCTGCGAAAACGCTATTGGCTCTATTACCTGCTAACTTTCTTCTCTGGCGCCCGCCGGCAGATTTTTATGGTGTTTGCCGGCTTTATGATGGTCGAGAAATTCGGCTACAGTGTCAGTGAAATCACCGCCCTGTTCCTAATCAACTATGTGGTTAACCTAGTATTCGCCCCTGCAATTGGCCGCTTTATCGGGCGTATTGGCGAGCGTAATGCCCTCACAGTGGAATACATTGGACTGTTTTTTGTGTTTGTCAGTTATGCGCTTGTCGAACAACCCCATATGGCTGCCGCGCTCTATGTCATTGACCATTTGCTGTTTGCGATGGCGATTGCCATGAAGACCTATTTTCAAAAGATTGCCGACAGCAAAGATATTGCGGCAACCATGTCGGTGAGCTTTACCATTAACCATATCGCGGCGGTGATTATCCCCGTACTCCTAGGGCTATTGTGGCTAAGCGATCCCGCACTCGTCTTCTATATTGGCGCCGGATTTGCGGTCTGTTCCTTGGTGTTAGCCCTCAATGTTCCACGCCATCCATCACCCGGTAATGAAACGTATTGGGCTTGGCCTGCTAAACCCATAGAAAAACCGACCCTAGACAGTTAAAAAACTAAACGCTACGCAATAAAAACAATCCCTGCAGAGACTTAAGGATTGCAATCGACTAAGCTGGAAGCATTTCGCGGGAGTTAACTTTCAATCCCGCGATACTAACAACACAACTAGGTGAGACAGGATTAAAGTATGAAGGATTCAGATATTTTAATGCTTGCGGATGAAGCGACTCCCGCTGCCGAGGTCTCTGCCCGTAAAAAGGCTCTGTCACTGGGTCGCCAACTTGGGCTAGCCAGTGAGCAAGAATATCGTCCCGCCAACGCCTCAATTGCCGAACGCGCTCAGTACAGAGAGCGTAAACTCGCCAGCCAATATCAGTCCAATGTCGAAACCATTTTCGCCCTCGCTTTGAGTTACACTCCATCGGATGTCACTGGCGTCGATCTGGATCCTGACTGGAGTCATCAATTTTTCTTGATGGCAGAGCAAATCCACAACCGAAAAATGCAGGATCTGTGGGCGCGCATCCTCTCCAGTGAAATCATCAATCCGGGTAACTTTAGCCTGCGCACCTTAGCGCTGCTCAAACAACTCACCCACAGAGAAGCACAAATCCTCGAAAAGGCCCTAGGTATGGCGGCCAAAGTGAATAATGAGCAGCGCTAAAAACTGATCAGTGGCTATCGACTCACGGGCGGGCTCGGCCAATATTTTCGTAAGAATACCAGTATTACTTTGGGCTTATCCCAATTTGGTCTGCCCTACTCTAGCATTCTTACCCTAGTCGATGCGGGGATCCTCCACAGCAGTGAGTTTGAAACCGGTTTACTCAATAGTAAAACCCCCATCCAACTCACTATGCCCGGCATTCAAATGAAGCTCACACCTAAGAGTGGCAACTTACTCTTTAGTTACTATCGACTAACACCCATTGGTGATGAGCTGGCGCAACTTGTGTTACCTAAACAGGACCAAGAATACCTTAAGGCGCTGCAGGCGATATTCGCGAAGGATTTCAAAATCGAGTAATGGCTTAAAAAGACTTATATGTCTGACCACAAAAATATTTTCTTGAATAAAGCCTAGCTGTCGCAAATACTTTGAGTATAAAAATTGCTCACATCTAGGCTGGGTTGATAAGGATGTTTCGACATCTCAAGGAAAGAGAATATGGTTAGTCAATCGCAAGAAATTGTCTTTTTAGATGAACCCATACCAAGCACAACAGTAAAGGCTGCGAAAGCGGTCAAAATACTCACTGTAGACGATGATATTAACTTCCAACGTTCTACCGCCTTTGCCTTGTCCACTCTCACGATCCTTGGTGCAAAAATAGATTTAACCCAAGCATTTAGTTACGCCGAAGCCTGCCAAATCGTCGCCAATGAGGACGATTTTGCCATTGCCTTAGTCGATGTAGTCATGGAGACCGAGGATGCAGGGCTTAGGTTAGTTCGTGGCATTCGAGAAGTGCTCGGCAACGAAAAAATTCGCATTATTCTGCTCACAGGGCAGCCCGGTATGGCACCCGTTTTCAATGTGATGCGTGACTATGATATCAACGATTATTGGACTAAGTCGGAGCTCTCCGCCGACCGCCTGCAAACCATATTGACCACTAACCTGCGCTCCTATCAGCAGATCAGCAACATTGCCAATGCAAAACGCGGGCTGCAATTAATCGCCGAGTCCAGCGGTGCCCTCTATACCTCACGCAATATCAAAGAACTCTCGAGCAAGATGTTGCAACAACTGGCGATACTTTTGAATTTACCTTCGGGAGGAATAGTGTGCGTCAAGGCCATCAATGACCTGCATGAATTTGGCCATATGCATCAGATTATTGGAGCCACAGGGGAGTTTGAATCTTACTATGGCAAAGCCTTACAACAACTTGAACAGCAACAAATTCGTATCCAGTTAGAATTATCGCTAAGCAGTAAACAATCGCGTATCGAGCCACAATACACTTGCCTATTTTTCCCTGGAGAACTTGCGGGGAATGACTATGCGGTTTACCTCGCTACAGGGCGACTTTTAGATGCAACCGAAACCGAGCTTATCCGCGTCTTTAGCATGAACATTTGCGGCGGTTTGCACAGCGTCTCCCTAATGAGTCAGTTGGATAAAATCGCCTTCGAAGATCCTTTGCTTAAAATCCCGAATCGTAACGTACTCATTCGCACACTCGATGGTATTTTAAAGGAAGATGTTCGAGATAAATTTAATCTATTACTCATAGACATAGATAAATTTTCAGACTTTAACCATGTGTTTGGAACTGAGCAGGGCAACAATATGCTCAAACATGTGGCAAATAGCCTAAGAGACCAATTCGATGCCAGCGTGCTCGTCTGCCGATTAAAGGATGATAAGTTTGCCATTTTAGGCCCTAAACCTTTAGCGACCGCAGCACTGATTGAGCAGCTGTTTGTTGCCCCCTATCAACAGGGTAGCTCATGTATTACTGTCAATATCAGCACTGTGACTCTCCCTTTAGAACTCGCAGAAGGGGATGCAGTCGCCGCGATCACTCAAATGAATATGGCGCTCAAAAAGGCCAAGCATTTAGGAATCCGTCAACATGTGACCTATCAGCCCAATAACGACGATGTGGCTTCGCATTTTGAATTACTGCAAGCCTTGCAACTTGGGATAACCCAAGGAAATATTCACATCGCCCTGCAACCACAGGTTTCGTTACAAACTGGTGAGGTCGTTGGCGTCGAAGCACTTGCGCGTTGGACCTTGCCAAATGGCGATAGTGTACCGCCCCTGCGCTTTATTCCCATCGCCGAAGCAACGGGATTGATTACCCAACTAGGTACACAATTGTTTATGCAATCTTGCCAAGCCATGCATGCCTTAACCGAAGCGGGTTATCCCAATCTGCGTATCGGCGTTAACCTCTCCGCGATGCAGTTTGAACAAGAGCAAATTGTGAATCAGCTCAATGCCCATATCCAAGCGGCGCAAATATCCAGTGATCAGATTGAAATTGAAGTCACAGAGTCTACTGCCATGCAGAATTTTGAGGTGATCAACAAACAGCTCAAAGCCCTTCGAAATATGAATATTAAGATCGCCATCGATGACTTTGGAACAGGCTTTTCTTCTCTTGCCTATCTTAGCAAGTTGACCTTTGACAGGATAAAGATTGATAAATCCTTTATCGATAATGTCACCACCGACGATGGTGCCGCCGCAATTGTTGACAGCATTATCCTGCTCGGTGAACGGTTCAAGATGAATGTGATTGCAGAAGGTGTAGAAACCCGAGAGCAAGCTCGCTGGCTTAAAGATCGCGGCTGTCACGATGCTCAAGGGTATTTTTACGCTAAACCTATGCCACTCCAAGCGTTATTGGTATGGCTAGCCAATTATCAAAAAAGCACGCTGTAATGGGATTGAAACCCGCGATGCCCCTCCAAAAGATATTTTGGCGATATTGGCTTAAGCTAATGTTACCTTGGCTGTTATTAGTGCCATTGCTGAGTCTCGTGCTCTATCAAAAGCGTCACGAAGATGCGATGACGCCCTTATATCGACAAGCCGATGCGGTGCTTGCCGATGCCAATCAAACCATAGCTTACTATCTTGGCAGTTTGAAACGAGACGCGCTGCTTCTCGCAAAATACCAACTCCTGATTGATACCGCTTCGGGACAAAATACCGATCTCAGCGCTGTCGAGAACTTCTTCAAAGCCTTTAGCGACGCCTCGTTACAGTATGACCAAGTCCGCTGGCTTGATAACGACGCCATGGAAAAAGTACGAATTAATCTGATCAACCATGAAGCGCAAATCGTCCCTGCGGCAGAATTACAATCGAAACAAGGCCGCTACTATGTTGCGCCGAGTCTAGCCCTTGAACCCGATACTTTTTACTTCTCACCCTTAGATTTAAATGTCGAAAACAACGTCATTGAGACCCCAATCAAACCTATGCTGCGCATCACTACCCCAGTGTTTTTAGCCTCTGGGGAGAGACAGGGTTTTATCGCCCTGAATTTTCTCGCGCAAGCCATGCTGGATGCTATCGCTAATACCGCTAAAGCTGGGGTTGAGCTTTCGATGTTAAACTCAGACGGTTACTGGCTCTTGGCACCACAACCCCAAATGGCATGGGGATTTATGTATGGGCGGGAAGAGCTAAACTTTAGCAAGTTCAATCCCTCTGCCTGGCAAGAAATCCACAACAATACCGCAGCGGCCTTTACAACCCCGAATGGACTATGGAACTACGAAAATGTGCAAGACATAGGTAATGCGGCCCTTCCGGAATGGCGACTCGTGACTCACATTTCTCACAACGTATTGACGAGCATCATTAAACAGTGCGCTATCGAATCTTTGAGTATTGGTTTTTTGCTGTTGTTATTAGGCAGCGCCGTTTGCTGGCGCACGGCAAAGTCCATGTGTGAACGGGATAAATTCCATGATGATTTAACCGAGCAACAGCGACGGCTGGCAAGCAGCAACAAAGCGCTAGCTCAATCGCTGCAACATCTGCACGACACTCAGCAACAGTTGATTGAAACCGGCAAATTATCTTCCCTTGGAATGATGGTGGCGGGTGTCGCCCATGAGTTGAACACCCCTGTTGGCGCTTCTTTGATGACGTTATCGAGCATGAAGAATGAGTCTCGCCGATTGCAGTCCGCCTTCGAGACAGGCCTTAAACGCTCAGATGTCGACAGTTACTTTGAGCACTTTAATGAAGGTGCCGAGATAGTCCAAGCAAATCTAGAACGCGCAGCCGCATTAGTAAAAAGCTTTAAACGCTTAGCGATTGATCGCACAGGCGAAGAACGTCGCGTCTTTAAACTCACCAGCTTAGTGCAAGATATGCTGCATACCTCATGGTTAAGGATGAAGAAGCAGTTTCATGAACTCAATATCGATATTTCACCCGAGATAGAACTCAACAGCTACCCAGGCGCCCTTGGGCAAGTTCTTGAAAATCTCGTCTCGAATGCTCTGACTCATGCGTTTGATAATGTTAGTAGTGGGCAAATCAATGTTACGGCCTATAGCCTCGAAGATGCCTTTGTAGCCATCACAGTCACAGACAATGGCGGCGGCATGGACGATGCGACCTTAAAGCAGATCTTCGATCCCTTTTTTACCACTCGCCGCGGAAAAGGGGGGACAGGCTTAGGATTACATTTGGCACATCAACTGGTTACCCAGTTACTTGGCGGGTATATCAAGGTGACGAGTGAACAGGGCAAAGGCACTTGTTTTACATTAACCATTCCGACAAATGCCCCTGAGTCCCATAAAATCAACTTAGGCTAGCGCTTTAGCCTTATCGGAATTGATAACACCGATTGCAGTTAAATAATCGATCAAGGCGCGAACTTGGGAAGCTAAATCTCCTTTGCTAGTGTCAATCGTCAACTCCGCCGAGAGCGGCGCTTCATAGGGTGATGAAATACCGGTAAAGTTGCTGATTTCACCGCGGCGAGCCTTAACATACAAGCCCTTAGGATCGCGCTGTTCACATATGCTGAGCGGCGTCGACACATGCACTTCAATAAATTGCCCTTCGGGAAAACGTGCACGTATGCTGTCGCGCTCCTCACGAGTTGGCGAAATAAAGGCCGATAATACGACTAAGCCCGCATCCACCATGAGCTTTGCCACTTCGCCGACACGGCGTAAGTTTTCATCCCTATCGGCAACACTAAAGCCCAGATCCTTACATAAACCATGGCGCACATTATCGCCATCAAGCAGATAAGTGTGAAAGCCCGCATCAAACAGTGCACGCTCAAGCGCCCCCGCCAAGGTCGACTTACCCGCGCCAGACAGTCCAGTAAACCACAATAACACTGGATTTTGGCCTTTAAGTTTGGCTCTGTCTGCTTGGTCAACGCTATGTTGGTGCCACACAATATTGCTCATAAATACTCCTCAAACCTTAGATACATAGACGACCCAAGGCATAAATATCATTAAAACGGAAAGATAACCGGCACCATAAAAATCACTATCAGGGAATAAAGCAGGGATAAGGGCAGCCCTAAGCGTAAAAAGTCACTGAAACGATAGTTCCCCGCGTTAAACACCATTAAGTTGGTTTGATAACCGTAGGGCGAAATAAAACTTGCACTGGCACCAAAGACCACTGCCATAATAAATGGCCTAGGATCGACGCCATAATTCAGTGCCACCGCATAGGCAATCGGAAAGGCTAAGGCTGCGGCGGCATTATTAGTGACAAGCTCAGTTAGCAACAAGGTAACTAAATAGACCCCCACAAAGGCGCCAAACACCCCATAACCATTGATTGCGCCCAAAAGCCCTTGCGCTAAACCTTCGGCAAGACCTGTGCTCATCATAAGGTTTGCCAACCCTAAGGCACTTCCGACAATCACCACTAATTCCAACGGGAAACGGCGTTTAAGTTCAGATAAGGTCACCGCGCCGATGGCAAAATAACTGAGTAATAACAGCACTAGACCTTTGGCTAAGGGTAAAATCCCCGCCAGACTCAGGCCAATCGTCAACACAAACCCGGCAAGCACAATACGGCTACGGCGACTGTCTAAGCGCACATTTAAATCTAGCCCGCTGACGGCGGCAAATTCAGTACTCAGCTTAGCATTAGTGCTAAAACCATCCCCTGGCGTCAGCAGCAACACATCGCCCGGTTGTAATACGATATCGCCCAAACCACCTTTTAACGGATGATGACCACGGCGAATGGCCATTACAGCCGCATCAAACTGCTCGCGAAAGCGTGATTCCTTTAAGGTACTGCCCACCAGACTCGACGAAGGCGCTAACACGGCTTCGACTAGGTTTTGTCCCTTAGCCTGGTGTTTACCAAACCAATCGAGTCCATCGAATTGATGCAACAGCTCCACCGACTCGACCGCACCACTGAAACGCAACACATCGTCCGCCTGTAACACTAACTGGGGTGGAACAGGGCAAATACAGATACCACTGCGCTCAAGCTCAACTAAATAGAGCTTTTTCAGGGCCCTTAATTTGTTATCCACCACGCTGCGACCGACTAAAGACGAGCCTTTGGCCACGTGAGCTTCCAACAGATAGGGCAGCGTTTCTTCGGTCGTGTCTTCCCGTCTGTCGGGTAAGGTATTGGCGAGCACTATCAGCAGCACTATGCCTAAGAGCACAATCAGCGCCGCCACCGGGGTAAACTCAAAGAATCCCAGTGCGGGCAGACCCGCATTCTCCACAAACGAGTTAACGATAAGGTTGGTGGAGGTACCGATAAGGGTCAGCGTGCCGCCCAGAATCGCTGTATAGTTAAGTGGTAATAACAACTTAGCGGGGGCATGGGCCTGATTACGGCGCACCACCCCAATCAAAGACGCGACAACGGCGGTGTTATTGGTAAAGGATGAGAGTAGCGCCGTTGAAAACCCCAGCTTTGCCATCGTCACCGCGAGGGAGTTATTACCAATCACTTGGCTTAATTTACCCAGCAGTGAGGTTTTCTCCAGCGCCGTCGCCGCCAGCACCAATAACACCAGTGTGACTAAACCTGTGTTGGTAAAGCTAGTGAGCGCCGTGTCGAGTGATACCATTCCTAGGAGGTAACAGAGTAAAAAAGCAAATAAAAACAACACGGCAGGATTAATGCGGCCGGCGATTAAGCCAGCCACTAATCCCATCAACACAATAGCTAATAGCCACAAGTCACTCACGTATTAAGCTCCAAGCTTTGAAATATCAATCGCTTGCCAATGCGGGAAGTGCTTACGCACCAGCGCATTAAATTCGATTTCAAAGGCACTAAATTGTGAAGATACTTGCTTACTCACATGCTGACCCGATACCACCATCACAGCCGCAACAGTAGCATTGGATAAACGGTCAATCAGGATCATGCCGCCAGTATCACGTACCAGAGAATAGGCATCGAAGACGATATCTTCGGTCAGCTCTAAGGTCACGCGGGCGATGGCATTGAGCGCTAAAGTGTCGGCGCTGCTGCGCGCAAGCGTGTTCACATCAACCACATAGTCTATGGCCGTAACAGAGGCTTGGGTCTTTTTACCCGCGACTTTAATGTCGTATAACTGGCCGAGTTGTAATGGTTTTTCATCCATCCACACTAGGTCAGCCACGATTTGATTGGCAACCTGTGGGGCACTCTCAGGCAGTGCCAGTAAGTCACCACGGGAAATATCGATTTCATCTTCTAAGGTGATAGTCACGGCTTGCCCTGCAGTCGCTTCATCGAGATCACCATCGAAGGTCACAATGCGTTCCACCTTGCTACGCTTACCCGAAGGCAGCGCAACCACTTCGTCACCCACCTTGATAACACCAGAGGCTAAAGTACCGGCAAAACCACGAAAATCGAGATTTGGACGCGACACATATTGCACCGGGAAGCGTACAGGCAAGGCGCTGAGTTCACGTTGGGTATCAATGGTTTCGAGTAGCTCCAGCAGCGTGCCACCCTGATACCAAGGCGTATGCAGACTCGGCTCTACCACGTTATCGCCATTGAGTGCTGATAAGGGCACAAAGTGGATATCTAAGTCGCCAAAGTCTTTTACGAACTCACTGAAATCATTGCGGATACGATTGAATACTTGTTCATCGAACCCCAGCAAATCCATCTTATTGACTGCAACGACAAAGTGGCGAATGCCCAGTAATGAGGCAATAAAAGCATGACGCTTGGTTTGGGTCTGCACGCCGTAACGCGCATCCACTAAGATAACCGCTAAGTCACAGGTCGAGGCACCGGTCGCCATGTTACGGGTGTACTGCTCATGGCCTGGGGTGTCTGCGATAATAAACTTGCGCTTATCGCTTGAAAAATAACGATAAGCTACATCGATAGTAATGCCCTGCTCACGCTCGGCTTGCAAACCATCCACCAGTAAGGCTAAGTCAATGGCTTCGCCTGTCGTCCCCATCTTAGCGCTATCATTTTTTAAGCTGGCGAGTTGATCTTCATAAATCTGCGCGCTGTCATGCAGCAAACGGCCAATTAAGGTGCTCTTGCCATCGTCTACGCTGCCGCAGGTTAAAAAGCGCAGCAAACCTTTATGTTGCTGCTGTGCTAGATATTCTTTTACCCCGTGCTGGCTGATTTCTGCCGCCATACGATTGGTTTTATTGACCGCTTTATCCATCTTTATCTCACTCTTATCTTGCTCAACTGTTCGTGAAGTCGGCTGATACTTCATTGCTTGATATAAAAGCCTTAAAAAGGACTTTCACGAAATCGGTTTAATCCGTCTCTGAACCAACGCTCGAAATGCCTCGGTTTAGAAATAACCTTGGCGCTTCTTCTGCTCCATCGATGCACTCTGATCCGAGTCAATCAACCGCCCTTGGCGTTCGCTCGAACGAGTTAACAGCATTTCTTCGATGATTTTTTCGAGATTATCCGCCTGCGAATGCATCGCCGCCGTCAATGGATAACAACCTAAGGTTCTAAAACGCACCACCTCATGCTTGATCTCTTCGCCAGCCTCGAGTTTCATGCGCTCATCATCTGCCATGATCAACTGACCACCACGCTCAACCACAGGGCGCTCGGCTGCAAAATACAGTGGCACTAACTCAATGTTTTCTTGGTAGATATATTGCCAGATATCGAGTTCGGTCCAGTTAGATAAAGGGAAGACACGAATACTTTCGCCCTTATTCACTGCGCCGTTATAAGTGCGCCACAGTTCGGGGCGCTGATTCTTGGGATCCCATCTGTGGTGACGATCGCGGAACGAATACACCCGCTCCTTCGCGCGGGACTTTTCCTCATCGCGGCGCGCACCACCGAATGCGGCATCGAAACCATATTGGTTTAAGGCTTGTTTTAAGCCCTGAGTTTTCATGATGTCAGTGTGTTTCGCACTGCCATGGTCGAAGGGGTTAATCCCTTGAGCTACGCCCTCAGGGTTAGTGTGAGTTAATAATTCAAAGCCGAACTTTTTGGCCTGCGCATCACGAAAGGCAATCATCTCTTTGAATTTCCAGCCCGTATCCACGTGCAGCAAAGGGAATGGGATCTTGCCGGGATAAAAGGCTTTACGCGCAAGGTGTAACATCACCGAAGAATCTTTTCCGATGGAATACAACATGACTGGATTATCGAATTCGGCTGCGACTTCCCGAATGATCTGAATGCTTTCGGCTTCCAGTTGTTGTAAGTGGCTTAATTCACGCCCGGCCATACTCTTCTCCGTTTACCTAAAATGGGCTGCAACAGGCAGCTGGATTTAACTTAACTATTCTAAAAACCTGATTTAACTAAATTTTTGCCACAATCTTGGCGGCCTCAACGGCATCGAATGCTGACTCGCCTTCCCCCTTGGGTTGGAACCAATTTAAGCTGTCCGCCAGCGCAACCACTTCACCAATAATCATTAGAGCAGGCATCTGTAACTGCGGATCGGCCGCTAGCTGCTCGAGTGAGTCTAATTGACCAATAAAGCGTTGCTGCGACTGAGTGGTCGCCTTAGAGACAATCGCCACTGGGGTTTGTGGGCTACGGCCAGCATCGATTAATCCTTGACGAATAATGCCTGCATTTAAAATCCCCATATACACAACTAAGGTATTGTTTGGGTTAGCGTAACCCTGCCAGTCCATCGGGCGGCTTTCGAGCTGACAATGGCCAGTGATAAAGGTCACCCCTTGAGCATAATCCCTGTGAGTTAATGGAATGCCCGCATAGGCCGAAGTGCCACTGGCGGCGGTAATGCCAGGAACCACTTCAAATTCGACGCCTGCTTCAACTAAGGTTTGTAACTCTTCACCACCGCGGCCAAAAATAAACGGATCGCCGCCCTTGAGGCGTACCACGTTTTTACGAGTATAGGCTTTAGTCACAAGTAACTGATTAATTTCATCTTGCGCCGCACTATGCTTGCCCGCACGTTTACCGACGGCAATCTTTTCAGCATCTTTGGGAATAAGATCGAGGATATCTTGACTGACGAGCGCATCGTATAACACTGCATCGGCGGACTTTAGAATGCGCCAAGCCTTGAGGGTTAATAGCTCAACGTCTCCGGGGCCCGCGCCAACCAGCCAGACTTTGCCCTTCGCCCTCTGGCCCGGTAAAGATAAAATTTCCATCACATTCCCCGATATGAGATCAATGTGTAGCAATATAGCCCTAGTTATATTCCTTAATAAATATAAAATCATTAATTGTTATACCAAAAAGAAATAACAAAAGAGCTTCGAATTAAACCAATTAACTATAAGTGAGGGAGGCAAAAACGCCATAAGTCTGAAAAGCATTTAACAATATGAAATAATTAGATAAAACATGAATTAAAGGCGAATATAACGCTAATCAAAACTTGCGTCATCTCACATAACAGCACTATGTTATTGCTAAAAATTCTACTCAGGCGTCTCTTTAACACATAAAAATGGACGCAATCTAACTCGAGCTAAGTCATACAAGAGGCAGGATTTCTAACAAAAGATCCACAAACTAATGTTAAGCTGGGTAAATAAAGAGAAAGCGTAAGGCAAATAGACACATCAAGGAGGGCGGATGTCCCTATTTTATAAAGGTATCGCATTAATTGGGCTGTTAACTTGTACTGGGCTACAGGCGGAAGAATCCCTCGTTAAAGGGCGCGTTCAGGACGAACTTGCGACCTCAGAACGTCCCTTTGTGATCACGCCACATAAAGTGAATTACATTTTACCCGCCACCTATAACCCCGATCCCAATATGGCGCCCTTCGCCCAAGATGCGGCCGAAAACAACTACACACTGGATGAGATGGAAGCTAAGTTCCAGATAAGCTTTAAATTTCCTCTTTGGTATAATGTCTTTGGCGATAATGGCCACCTGTTTTTTGCCTACACCAACCAGTCCTATTGGCAGCTGTATAACAAGGATATTTCTTCCCCCTTCCGTGAAACAAACCACGAACCCGAAATCTTCATGCTGTTTAACAACGATTGGAAAATCGGTAGCGTGACCAACTCCTTCTGGGGCTTTGGTGCTGTTCATCAATCTAACGGTAAGTCAGGGTTATTATCCCGTAGCTGGAACCGCATCTATGGCACTATGATCTTCGATGCTGGCCCACTGGCGTTTTCAACTAAGGTGTGGTGGCGGATCCCTGAGGATGAAAAAACCGATATTCATCAACCCCGTGGTGACGACAACCCCGATATTGATGAATACATTGGCAAGGCAGAGTTTGTTGGGGTTTATGGCATTGATGACCATAGATTCACCCTCACCTTGAAAACCAACTTTAAAGATATTGACCGAGGCTCAGCGGAGTTTACGTGGAGCTACCCCATCGTCGGTAATTTACGCCTTTATACTCAATACTTTAACGGCTATGGCGAGAGTCTTATTGACTACAATTACCATAACCAACGCATTGGTATCGGCGTATCGCTCAACGATATTCTCTAGCGATTTAACCGTGACAGAGCACAAAAAATAGCCATAATTCTATGCGGACTTATAAAAGCTGCTGGTAAATTGCTCAAATGGACTCGAGCGAAAGGGACCGAATGATGATTTTTATTGCCAAAATAGGCATTTACATCGATAGTCGCACACCTTTTTAGCAGTAAAAGTAAAGTGGTCACGGAGGAATATGAATTTTAGCTATCGCACTGTCGTTACTTTACTGAGCTTAATCATCTGCGCGAGCCTCATCAGGCTCGCGTTTTTCGCTATTCCTGAAAAGGCGCAACCCACACTAACGACTAAAGATATTCGCCAAGATCTCTATATTCTGTTCGACCAAATAGAACAACACTCCGCTTTTTACGCACTAAACCCACAGGCAAATGCTCCGCAGCTCAAACGACTAGCAGGGCTAATCACAGAGCAATATCAAGATGTCATCCCTAAAGAGCGTTTCGCCGCCGAACTCACTAAGCTACTCAATGCCTTAAAAGATCCTGGGACTCAGGTCGCGAAGGTGGAAAATAGCAGCGGTGAGTTGCCCCTAACACTCAGACCTGTCAACGAGCAATGGCTCGCCTTGGATAGCAAAAATAACCCCATCAGCGCTGATTTTCCCTTTATCACCCATATTGATGGCATTCCCTTAAGCAAGTGGATCTCGGCCAGCCAAGCCTATTTGTCGGAACCCGCGAAAAACAGCCAAGAAATGCAGCTAATTTGGCTCAAGCGACTCAATCTGCTGCGGGAAGATTTAGGTCTGAGCATCAAGCCCTATGTACTTATCAGCTTGATAAATGATGACTTGCAGACCACGCAGGTCACTATCGCCCTACCACAAGAGTCGAAAACCATAGTCAAACCGATTGAGGATGAGACAGAGCTGAGTTTTGAAAGCCTGATCACCCAACTCGATAATTTAGCCCCGACGGCACCATCGACACCCTACTATGCTTTGGAGCAAATCAATCCAACCACAGCGAGGCTCAAGATTGATGATCTCTATGCCTTTGAACTCGATAAAAACCAGCAGGACGCCCTACGACAGGGAATGCAGCAGCCATTACTGATTATCGATTTAAGGCAAGCGAGGGGCTTTAGCCCTAAGCTATTGACTATGCTGTCGCGCTATCAAGATATGCAGCCCAAGAGTAGCCAATATCATTCGACGGTAGAACACATCATGGGATTTGCCCATTATCGCCGCTCCCCCGAGCTTAGGAATGATTATTTAAAGCCATTAAATTTTAGGCCGCTCAATGCGCTTGAACTCAGTTCACCACGGCTTAAGCTGTTAACGAGGCGTCTGCCGAGCATAGATGAAAACCGATTTAGCCCTTGGTTTGTCCGCACAAAACCCGAAGTCGTTGCCGAAGGCGATAATCGCCTCGCCCTACTCGTGAGCCCACTGTGTAAGCAGGAATGTGAGTGGATAGCCTACCGTACTAAAGCTTGGTCTAGGGTGAATTTGATTGGTGAGAAAACCTCGGGGGATTTTGCCAGACAGTATAAATTTACCTTACCTAACAGTGACTTGGATGTTCGTTTTAGCAGCTCACTCACCTATGATGCCGCAGGCGAGCTATTGTCGGGGAAAGGCACAGAGCCAGATATTTGGCTGCCGCAGAATAACGATATTGAATGGCAGGGGCTAGTTAGTTTAGTACGCAGTGCTAAACCCAAACCCGCTGAAACGCCCCTAAGTTCTCAACTTAAGTTAGCGCAAGCCAATTAACAAAAAGCCAGCATATTGCTGGCTTTTTGATTAACTTCAAGAGAATTGAGCTTACTTGTTATCGCTCGCCTTCGAATTCATCACTGAGCCAAAAACGATGCCCTGTTTATTCACATCGAAGCTCATTTGTACACGCATATTGTAATCTTTCAGCGCTTGCAGCTCTTCAGGGATTGGCTCGCCAGTTAGTTCTAATAGCGTCAGCACTGGGGTAAACATCTTACCGTAGTCGGCCGACATGCTGTACAGACCATTTGCAGATGGTTTTTCGCTCGCCAGTTTGTTGGCTAAGGCTAAGCCTTTATCGCCAGAATAAACCACTAAGTGTTGGCCCTTAATGGCCAGCATCGGCTTGATGTTCATCTCTGGAGGCAACATTAACAGTGGTGATAAATCGGTAGGTTCACCATTATCCGACACTTGCAGCTCAGCCAACATAGGTGCAAAAGGTTTCACCATATTGAACAGCATGGAAGGATTATCAGCCGTTAAACTGATTAAGGCATCTAAGCTTTCAAGCTTTGGTTCTTGGTCCTGTGAGCTCATCTTATAATCAAGCAATGACAGGCTCACACCCTTAACGCCGTTAGCCATGCCGGTAAACATACCCAGCATGGCAGGGCTTAGTTGGCTTAACTCAGCCTGTAGCTCGGCCAGAGGCGCGCAGGTTAACTGCGGCTTTTGCAGATCGTCCCAAATCGCGGTGAGAGAAGGCGCGACTTCATTGACATCAATCCCCAGTCCCATCGAGAAGATAGTGCTGTTAATGTCGGCTAAGTGGGTAGGAATATAGCCACGCATTTTTTGTAGCGCCGTTAAGATTACTTGGTTTTTACTTTCAACCACAAAAGAAGCCGCCATATGGCTTTCTTTTTCAGTCGACGTAAATGCAGTTAAGCCGCCCACAGTGCGCGGCCAGTTGGCAGCGATTGCCGTTAACTCAGTTTTGCATTCTGGAGTACGGATCTCAGCAAAAGGATCTTCGCCATGGTTTTCTTCGGTTAGCAACTTAGTCAGCTGTTTAGCTAACATATTGCCATCGGGAGACGTTATCGCTTTGACAATCTCAACGTGGTTGATAAAGCTGACGCTATCTTCCATAAAACCATGGGTTTTAATGATATCTTGCAACATGCCAGAAGCGGCTAAGGATTGGGTCGGTTTCTTTAATCCTAAGGCCATTTCTAGGATTTCAGGCTTAATCACTGAGGCCGAGAATGTGACGGTTAAAATGCCATCTTTATGGGCAAATAACAGATCTGCTTTATCGGTTGAGCCTTCTTCCGCCAAGGAATAAGCGCGGTAGTCAATTCCAGCTAAATTACGCTTCTCATGGGTAAAACCGCTCTCTTGCTCAGCTTTATCCAATACAGCCCAAAATGCATCAATTTGACTAATATCGGTTTTAAATACAGGCACTACGCCTAAGGTATAGAAATAAGGCTTGACCTCATTCGGTAAACCGAAAGTCTTGAGCAATACTGCCGGATCTTTCATCCCATCCATATATTGCTTATAAATACTCACAAAAAACTTGGCCATTGGGCTGTCTAAATCGCCTAACTCGGCCAAAGAATCTGTTGAATATTGCTGGTAATTGCCAGAAATGGATTGCAGGTAGTTTTTCAGGGGGAAAGGTTTTAACTGGCCCGAAAACACTGGGGTATCGGCAGGGACATACTCTAGCAAAGGATTGGCTGAAGCACTCGAGCTACTTCCGTGTTGAGTGTACCAATAAGCCCCCGCACCCGCTGCAATAATCGCCGCAGCAATAACAATCTTCTTCATCTAAAACTCCATTTAATTACCGTCAAAGTGACAAAATAATACCGAAAGCACTCACCTTCGGTATTTAAATACTGACCTGTTGTCATTCCTTATTACACACATCACGGCAAACAAACATCCGACACAAGCCAAGAATTTGCGCAGGGAATTGCCCTAGGACTGAGTGTATTTGAAGGGGAAATACGTTCGGTAATTTACCATTAATTAACTTCGGATGCGAATGAAGCTGCGCTATTAATAAGATTTCGCTTACCAAGCTAAATAGATTTCACATTCAGTGCCGATTTCATATTAACGATAAAGCGCATGACATATTAATAAGACTGTAATTGATGACGTTAAACAATCTTCAACAACTTAATCCCCTTCAATCAGCATTGTGCACTCGGTTTAGTGTCACCTCACCTAACTGGCGCATTTGCTTACGTATCCAGGCGGATCGCTGCTCAACATAGGGCGAAGGTGGTGAGACTTTATAACGCCAAGGATTGGGCAACACCGCAGCCAATAATGACGCCTCATAACGGGTTAATTTGGCAGCACTCTTACCAAAATAATGTTTCGATGCGGCTTCGGCGCCATATATTCCGGGGCCAAATTCGACGATGTTGAGATACACTTCGAGAATTCGCGACTTATCCCAAGTCAATTCCATTAACAGGGTAAACCAAGCTTCAATTCCCTTACGGATAAAACTGCGACTCGACCACATAAACAGATTTTTCGCCGCTTGCTGACTTAAGGTACTGGCACCACGAACCTTCTTCCCCTTTTGATTGTATTCGATGGCCGAACTGATGGCGGCTAAATCAAAACCCGTGTGGTTGGCAAACTTTTGGTCTTCCGCGGCAATCACGGCTAATTGTAATTCAGGGGAGATTTGCTGGAGTGGACGCCATTGATGCCTAACCTCAGTAATCGGCGCGGGCGGGAATATTGCGCGTTCAATCCGCCAAGTCCACATCGGCGGGTCAATAAAACGCAGTAGCACCACACTTAGAATGGAGGCGAGTAATAAGCCAAAGATGAGTTTAACGTGCCAAGCGACTATGCGCTTAAGGCCGCGCGACTTGGGTCTGGGCGCAGGGCGATTAGATTTATTCCCTTGGGGACGATTGACATGATCGCGCATGGCATACATAGGGGCGGTCATCCAGTTATCCTCATCAATAATTTCACCAAAGGTGCCGTTTGCGGCAGCATTAACCAGTCAGCAAAAAATAGCACAGTGTAAGTTGATGATAATATTGTCATAAACAGCGCCAAAAACCGAGCTGAATTCATGTTTCGGAGAAATAAACGATGTTAACTATGTTGGCTCAACCTCGGCAGCTTTGACCACAGCTGACCGAGGTGAAGGTGGCAGATTAACGAGGGCTAGCAAGTCAATCAAGCTGCTTGATACTCGCGGCGGCGAGCAAGGTCTTTTGGAAGCTTTACTGTTTTGGGTCTCGTTAAATCGTTACACAGCAAACTAAGCCCATAAATAACGATATTCAACAACTTAACTTGGCAAAATACCGACTAAAGCATATCTACACAGTAAACTCCCTCAAAACCATCTACGGGAACTTTGTAATATAGCTCAGAACATTCTAATGTGCATAACTCTGTGAGTAAAAATGTACAAAAATTTTATTGCTGGTGAACAAGCCTTAACTAACTCTATGAAAATAAACTTTATCTGACTTTAATGACGCCAGAATGACACTCAAAATACTTTAACGGCCAAATCGCTGAAAAATTAAGCAAAACATTCTTTTGGCGGCATAAAATAAAAAATGCCACAGGGAATACTGCGGCATTTATCTATTAAATCAAATAGATGACTATATTTCGTAATGCAAACCGCATTCGCGTTTTAAGCCATTAAAGCGGGTTTCTTCTTCAGTCATCCCTAATTCTAAGGGTTTACTCGAATGGGTATCCCCAACAGAAACATACCCTTGCTCCCATAGAGGATGGTAAGGCAAGTCAAATTGTGTCAGATACAGGTGCACATCTTTGTTCGACCATTCGATAATCGGCAACAACTTAAAGCGAGTGCCATGGATAGCCAATATCGGTAACTCTTCGCGTGTGCTCGACTGACTGCGGCGTAGTCCCGCAAACCAAGTACCAACTTCAAGTTCCGTCAAAGCACGTTGCATCGGCTCTACTTTATTCAGTCGATTGTAACGCTCGAGCCCATCTAAGCCCTGCTCCCACAACTTGCCAAAACGCGCTTCCTGCCATGCCGAGGTCATTGGCGCTTGGTAAACCTTGAGGTTTAAGGATAAACGCTCGGTAAGCTGGTCAATAAACTGATATGTCTCAGGAAAGAGATAGCCAGTATCCGTTAAGATCACCGGAATATCCGATTGCACCTGACTCACCATATGCAGCATCACCGCCGCTTGGATCCCAAAACTGGATGACAGCGCGTGATTACCCGGCAGATAGGCCAACCCCCAGAGCACTCGTTCTTGAGCAGTCAAGCCGGCCAAGAAGCGATTAATGCGCTCCAGTTCCGCTTGCTGCTCGGCCTTAGGAGCTGTCAGCAGCGCCTTAAGTTCGCTGCTGCTCACGACGCTCTGCAAGCCAAAACCCGTTACCCCAGAATCAAGATCAGCCATGGAAATCCTTAGCGGCATCGATTACCGCCTTCACTACGCCCGTGCGGACGGTGAAGTTACCAAAGGTTTCGCCTGCATTTCGCTCAACCGCGTAGCGGGCAAATAATGCATCCAATTCAGCAAGGATCTCAGCCTCTTGGATATTCTCTCTGTACATCTTATTCAGACGAGTGCCTTCGAAGTTCGCCCCGAGGTACAGGTTATAGCGACCCGGCGCCTTACCCACTAAGCCGATTTCGGCGGCAAATGGACGGGCGCAACCGTTTGGACAGCCGGTCATACGCACCACGATTGCTTGATCGCTAATGCCATTTTTAGCCTGCAGCGCATCGATATGGTCGATAAACTCAGGGAAATAACGCTCAGCTTCCGCCATCGCCAATGGACAGGTTGGCAAGGCCACACAGGCAATCGAATGACCGCGGGTTTGGGTCAGCACTTGACCAAGTAACCCGTGTTTACGGGCTAAGCCTTCAATCGTGGCTTTATCTTCTGCCGCGACACCTGCGATGATCATGTTTTGATTCGAGGTCATGCGGAAATCGCCTTTGTGGATCTTAGCAATTTCACGCAGCCCGGTTTGCAAGGTTTGCCCCGGTAGATCTTTAATGCGACCGCTTTCGATAAATAAGGTTAAATGCCACTTACCGTCAACGCCTTCGACCCAACCATAACGATCGCCGCGATCGCCGATCACGACCTCACGCTTAGGTTCAAACTTCACCCCAGCGCGCAGTTCGACTTCGGCTTTAAACTTCTCATAGCCATGGTCGACGATAGTGTACTTAAGGCGTGAACGTTTACGGTTAGAGCGATTTCCCCAGTCGCGTTGCACTGTCATCACGGCTTCGGCAAACTTCATCACATCTTCAGTTTTGATAAAACCAAAGTCGTCCGCCAGGCGTGGGAAAGTTTCTACTTCGCCATGGGTCGAGCCCATGCCGCCACCTGCTGTCAGGTTAAAACCGACTAATTCGTCATTTTCGGCCACAGCAATAAAGCCTAAGTCGTTAGTGTAGACATCAACATCGTTATCCGGCGGTACGGCAACGGCCATCTTAAACTTACGTGGCAAGTAGGTTTTGCCATACACAGGTTCAACGGTTTCGTCTTCTGTGGTCAGTAACTTCTCTTCATCTAACCAAATCTCGGCGTAGGCACGAGTGTGCGGCAGCAGGTGATCAGACAGCTTCTTCGCGACTTCATAGGCCTGCGCATGCAACTTAGATTCCACCGGATTCGGGTTACACATCACGTTACGGTTTACGTCACCACAGGCGGCGATCGAATCGAGCGCCTCACGGTCCAAACCTTGAATAATGGTCTTAAGGTTACGCTTTGGAATGCCGTGGTATTGGAACGTCTGGCGCGTCGTTAAACGAATGCTGTTCGAGCTGGTTAAGGTCGAGGCAATTTTGTCCACACCTAACCACTGCTGCGGAGTACAGATACCGCCAGGTACACGGGCACGCAACATAAAGCTATATAAGGGCTCGAGTTTTTGCTCTTTACGTTCGTTACGTAAATCGCGGTCATCCTGCTGATAAAAGCCGTGGAATTTGATCAATTGCTGATCGCCGTCGCTAAAACTGCCCGTCACCGAGGAATCTAATCCCTCTTTGATGGTGCCACGCAGATAATCACTGTCGGTCTTTAGGTATTCGTTTAATGCTAACTTTTGCTCACTCATGGCAACTGCCTCTTAAAATTCGTTCGGCGGCAGTATCTCAGTGGATACTGCTCTCTATCTTTGGGATCGATTAATTAGTACACGTCTTTTTGGTAACGTTTATGACTGCGCAGGGTCTCGAAGTATTCTTCGGCCGCCTCGCTAGACAGTCCGCCAAATTCTACCGCGACCTCTAACAATGCTTGATGTACGTCTTTGGCCATACGTTCTGCATCACCACAGATATAGAGATGCGCGCCATTTTGCAGCCATTGCCACAGGGTTTGTCCCTGCTCTTTAATGCGGTGCTGCACGTAAATCTTATGGGCCTGATCCCGCGAAAATGCCACATCGATACGGGTTAAATCGCCGTTTTTCAGATACTGTTGCCACTCGGTTTGATACAGGAAGTCCTGTTCAAAGTGAGGATTACCGAAGAATAACCAGCTATCGCCCTCAGCGCCTTGCGCCACGCGCTCCTGCATAAAGGCGCGAAACGGCGCAACACCAGTGCCTGGGCCAATCATGATGACAGGCGTTTGTGGATCTTCAGGTAAACGGAAATGCTTGTTCGGTTCAACATACACTTTTACTTCGGCGCCTTCCTGTGCCGAGGCTAAGAAATGCGATGCACCGCCAAAACGGGCTTGCCCTTGATGCTCATCCTCCACCAAGGCCACGGTGAGATGCACTTCGGTATCGACTTCACTCTGGCTCGAAGCGATGGAGTAGAGTCTTGGCGTTAATGGGCGTAATAACTCCACTAACTTGTTTGCATCGAGATTAGCGTCAGGCTTGAGCTTGTAATTAGCCACTAAGTCTGCAAATTGATGATGTAAGATAAACTGACGAACCTGCTCTTTATCTTCGCTAATGGCAAGCAGCTCTGGGCTTGCGGACAACTCGGCCCACGCTTTGACTAAACCAGGATATAACTGTGTCAGCTCTTTCTTCTCGATTAAGGCTTGTTTGAGACTGATGGATTCATTAGCGACAGTCACCTTGGTATCGGCCGCTAACCCTAAGCCCGCTAAAATCTCATCGACCAAAGTTTCATTGTTGCTAAACCACACTCCCAGGGCATCACCGACTTCGTAACGCAGTCCTGACTCGCCTAAATCGATTTCAACGTGGCGCACGTCTCGGTCTGAACCACGTCCGGTGATCTTCTGGCTCACCAACACTTCGGCACTGTAAGGGTTTTGCTTAGTAAATTCGCTCTCGCTGGCAACTTGCGTCGAACTTGAATTAATTTCATTCAGCGCCACCACGTTAGCCGTTGTTTGGATTAATGGCTTAACTGCAATCAGCACATCGGCGTGCCACTGTCCGGCCGCAGCCTCATAGTCCACATCACACTCAACCAGTGGCAACAACGCTTTGGCACCTAATGCCGACAGACGGGCATCGAAGTCTTTACCTGTCTGGCAGAAAAACTCATAGCTCGAATCGCCAAGCGCCAACACTGAGTAATGTAAGTTGTTTAATTGAGGAGCACGTTTCGATGCTAAAAACTTATGTAATTCAATCGCATCATCCGGCGCTTCACCTTCACCATGGGTACTGACCACCAGCAATAGCAAGGTTTCTTGCTTAAGCTGGCGCACATTGTATTCACCCATAGAAGCTAAATTCACGCCATAGCCCTGTGCCTTCGCCTTCTCAGCTAAGGCTTTTGCAATCCCACGGCCATTGCCAGTTTGGCTGCCATAGAGAATGGTCACCGCCTGCGCATCAGACACGGGCGCGAGCTGGGCTTGATTGCCCCCCGCATTGGCCGTTGCGGCTAAATAACCGCTCACCCAGGCAAGTTGCACGGCATTTAATTCAGCGATGAGTTGTTTCAGCTTTTCGACCTGCGGTTGCGACAGGGGTGAAGCCAGTGATGAAAGTTCTTTTAACAACATGAGACGGCCCTATGACAATGTATTGTCCAGCAGAGTAGCGTGGTTTTAGAAAAGCAAAAAAGAATAATATTTGATTTTTAATTCCATTTTGGAATATACAAAGTGCAAAATTTAAGCTACAAAAGTGTGCACTGGTTAAAACTTTTTGATACGACCAGTTCAGAAACGACCAGCTTGAGCAATATGCGCTTGTGTCAAACCAAAGTATTGCCACAATGGTGACGAGCCTGCTGTACAGTGACCTTCTGTTGCTCGCAAAGAAGTTTGTTTTCAAGCACAAATTTCATACCAAGATTGAATGTGCTAACTGCCACAACTGAATAAACGAGTTCATTCTTATCGCGGCCTAGCCCTACCTAGGTTTAGCTCAGGAAGCACTCAGGCGGAACGATTATATAAACCACCAGGGAGTAATCATGCAGATTGGAATACCGAGAGAGAGTCTCGCCGGTGAGACTCGGGTCGCCGCGACCCCTGCCACCGTCGAACAACTTAAAAAGCTCGGCTTTGAAGTTGTTGTTGAGGCCAATGCTGGCTTACTGTCTAGCTTTGACGATGCCGCTTTTGAAGCCGCAGGGGCGAAGATCACGGCAGAGGTATGGCAAGCGGATCTGATTTTTAAAGTCAATGCACCGACCGATGCTGAAATTGCGCAAATTAAAGAAGGCGCAACCTTAATCAGCTTTATCTGGCCCGCTCAAAATGCTGAGCTGGTCGAGAAACTGTCTAAACGCAACATCAATGTGATGGCGATGGACATGGTGCCACGTATTTCCCGTGCCCAATCCCTCGATGCTCTCTCTTCTATGGCCAATATCGGCGGTTATCGCGCCGTTGTTGAAGCCGCGCACCACTTTGGCCGTTTCTTTACCGGACAAATAACCGCCGCGGGCAAAGTGCCACCAGCAAAAGTGCTGGTAATCGGCGCCGGTGTGGCTGGTCTTGCGGCCATTGGTACCGCAGGTTCGTTAGGTGCCATAGTACGTGCCTTCGACACACGCTTAGAAGTGGCCGAACAAATCGAATCTATGGGTGGCCAGTTCCTCAAGCTGGACTTCACCAATGAGGACGGCAGCTCATCGGACGGTTACGCCAAAACCATGTCGGACGAGTTTATCGCCGCAGAAATGGCGCTGTTTGCCGAGCAAGCCAAAGAAGTCGATATCATCATCACCACAGCGCTGATCCCAGGCCGTCCTGCACCTAAGCTTATTACCAAGGCAATGGTCGACAGCATGAAACCCGGCTCTGTAATTGTCGATATGGCGGCGCAAGCGGGGGGTAACTGTGAATACACTCAGCAAAGCGAGCTATTCGTGACCGAGAATGGCGTCAAAGTCATCGGCTTTACCGATCTTCCCGGCCGTCTGCCCGCTCAGTCTTCTCAGCTTTATGGCACTAACTTAGTCAACCTGATGAAGTTAATGTGTAAAGAGAAAAATGGCGTCGCCACCATCAACTTCGATGATGTGGTAATGCGCAATATGACAGTGGTCAAAGCTGGTGAACTAACCTTCCCGCCACCGCCAATTTCGGTGTCGGCCGCGCCCGCAAAACCTGCGACTAAGGTAGAAGCCAAAGCGGCAGAGGCCAAAGCGCCGTCCAAGCTTAAGTATATTCTCGCCGCCCTGGGTGTTGCGGGATTTGCCGCCGTCGCCTCGGTCGCGCCAGCCGAGTTCTTATCCCACTTTACGGTATTTGTTCTGTCCTGCGTGGTGGGCTATTACGTGGTGTGGAACGTATCCCACTCACTACATACGCCTTTAATGTCAGTGACTAACGCGATTTCAGGCATTATCGTGGTCGGCGCCTTGCTGCAAATTGGTCAAGGCTCAACCTTGGTCACTGTGCTGGCGTTTATCGCCGTGCTGATCGCCAGTATTAACATCTTCGGCGGCTTCACCGTCACTCAGCGCATGCTGAAGATGTTCCGTAAGGATTAAGGGGGTATAACGTGTCTCAAGGACTGGTAACAGCAGCTTACATTATTGCCGCCGTGCTCTTTATCTTCAGTCTCGCAGGATTGTCGAAGCAAGAAACGGCCAAACACGGCAATTTATTTGGTATCACAGGTATGGCCATCGCCCTACTGGCGACCATTTTTAATCCTGACACTAGCGGTGTCGCCTGGATTATTGTCGCCATGGTGATTGGTGGTGCCATCGGCGTGCGTTTAGCACTTAAAGTCGAAATGACAGAAATGCCCGAACTGGTCGCGGTACTCCACAGCTTTGTGGGTCTGGCGGCGGTGTTAGTGGGCTTTAACAGCTTTATCGACTTACATCCAGAACAAGTATCGCAAGTGGTTGTGGCCGTAGGTGGTGATATTAATACCACGCTCGCCGCAGTTCAGGATGCATTGAGCGAAGCGGCTAAAGCCGCCGAGAAAGCGCATCTCACTGGCGCTATGCTCAACATTCACTTAGTCGAAGTCTTCCTCGGGATCTTTATCGGTGCGGTAACCTTCACGGGTTCTATCGTGGCCTTTGGTAAATTACGCGGATTAATCTCCTCAAAGCCTTTGATGTTGCCACATCGCCACAAGCTTAACCTTGTTGCAGTATTGGTATCCTTAGCTCTGTTGGTGTACTTCGTCAAAACCGGCGGCACTATGCCTGCCCTACTGTTGATGACACTTATCGCCTTCGCCTTTGGTTGGCATTTAGTGGCTTCAATCGGCGGTGCGGACATGCCAGTTGTGGTCTCGATGCTGAACTCCTACTCAGGTTGGGCGGCAGCAGCTGCGGGCTTTATGTTGTCAAACGATCTGCTGATCGTCACTGGCGCGCTCGTGGGTTCATCGGGTGCGATTCTGTCTTACATCATGTGTAAGGCGATGAACCGTTCGTTTATCTCTGTTATCGCGGGCGGATTTGGTACCGATGGTGCTGCGTCAACTGGCGATGAAGAAATGGGCGAATACCGTGAAACTAACGCCGAAGATGTGGCGGATATGCTGAAAAACGCCACTTCAGTCATCATCACCCCTGGCTATGGCATGGCAGTAGCACAGGCGCAATATCCTGTGGCTGAAATCACCCAAAAACTGCGTGATCGCGGCGTGAAGGTGCGTTTTGGTATTCACCCTGTTGCGGGTCGTCTGCCAGGCCATATGAACGTGCTCTTGGCTGAAGCTAAAGTCCCCTACGATATCGTGCTCGAAATGGACGAGATCAACGAAGACTTTAGCGATACCGACGTGGTATTGGTGATTGGTGCCAACGATACGGTTAACCCAGCGGCGATGGAAGATCCGGGTAGCCCAATTGCGGGCATGCCAGTGCTCGAAGTATGGAAAGCGCAGAACGTGATTGGTTTTAAACGCTCAATGAACACTGGTTATGCGGGTGTACAAAACCCACTGTTCTTTAAGGACAATACCCAAATGCTGTTCGGCGATGCCAAGGCCAGCGTAGAAGCAATTTTAAAAGCGCTGTAATACTTAAGTTAGCATATCAATCATAAAGGGAGCCACTCGGCTCCCTTTATCTTTTCACCCAGTTTAACGATGTGTTTTCACACGTTTTTAAGCCTGCTCAGCTAGTCTCTGCGCAACTTGTTTGTGGTTGCCACCATTAATTGAAAGGACACCTTGATGCTGCTTGGATTATTTCTGCTGTCGGCAATATTGATCAAAACCTCGTTGTTAGGGCTTGGCGGGGTCTCAATCGGCATTGGCATCGGCGGTTATCTGTTTTGCCGCTATTACCCCATCAATCTTGCGGCACGCTTGGTTCAAAAGTTTAAGCGCCTCTTTATAACAGGGGCGATATTGCACTTGCTCTTGTATCTTGGCCTTATCGTTAAACTCTTCCTTATCGATAGCCTAGAGGGTATTCCCGCCTTCTTGATCAGTCACTTAGTATTCCATCATGCGCTTTGCGCCCTGATAGCCGCGACGCTTACCTTTATGGCAATCGGAATTTACCTCACCCAGCAAAAGTTAAAGCAAGCGGTTCTGGCTCCCCCATTGCAGCTTAACTAGCTTAAGGATGCGCAAAAGCACTAGCTCCACGGCGGATAAAACCAACCGCTATTCGCCAAACCATAGAAACAAAAAAGGAGCCTAGGGCTCCTTTTTTGTGGTGATGCTTAAGATTATGCCGCTTTGGCAACATCAAAATTAGACAGCAACATAACTGCAGTACGGCCTAGTAGATGATTGATGGTGCGATCGCCGACCAATCCTAATTCAGCAATGGCTTGCTGACGTGCTGTACTGACCGCTCTGAAGAGGGTGATTTCGTTATTCGCGCCACCACAGAGGCTGAAGAATAATCTTAACACTGCACGGTAATGCTCTTCTTGCATCGCTTTCATCCAAGAGGCTTCTAAGGCTTCTTGGCTAGAAAAGTCGAGCGCGGCAACAAATAAATTGCCAATACGACTATCTAAACGAATTAAAAAGTCGTTCTTACGCGGAAAGTGATGACTAATACCGGTGCGGCTAATCCCCGTTGCTTCAGATAACGTGGTATAAGACATAGTCTCAAAGCCAATAGTCAAAATTTGTCTTAACGCTTCATCCATAATCTGATTTATGGTTTGCTCAGTCTGTACTCGCGAGCGCTTAGCCATAGTGAAGTCTCCCGTTGTTCTTTTTCTGGGGTAGAGCTTACCAAAGCCTTTAAGGGATTACTGCTGTTTGGAAACGCCAAACAAGTGTATTTCGCTTTTGTTCAGCTAGGGTTCAGTTTGAAACAGGGAGATTTATTGATTTTTTTAACACATTCACAACATTAAATTTTGTACTAACCAGTCGCGTGCTTTTGCCTCACCCATTAACAATGTCAACGTAGGTGTGAGATAACGCCCAAGATCCGGCTTACGCCAAAATAGATATGCTGGCAGGGGTTGCAGCACTGTCTCACCAAAAGTGCGCTGCATTAAACTCGAATACTCACGTAACACCTGTGGTTCAATTTGTACTATTTTAGGATAAAAATCGGCTACAAAATCACGATATTGGCTGTAGTGGACAATCTGGCTCACTTGATACTTTTTTAACACTTGTATCATCATGGGGCTGGTCCAGTGAGACATATTCTGCGAACTTGTTAACGCCGCGAGGTTGCGTCTGTGATATTGCTGCCAAGCTAAATCAAGATTGCCTTTGGCCTTAGCGACACGCCAAATCAGGTAGAGATCCGCCAACCACTCGTGCTGATAAGCTGTTAATTCTTTAGGTAATAAACTACCCTGCAGTGCTAGGTTTTCAAGGTGTCCTAGCTCATGCCACAGGGTTAATTGTGCCTGTTCTTTGAGGTTGTATTGGTAGGTTATGCCATCGATATTGAGCAGTTGAAACTCTGGTGTTTCTCGCTCATTTACGAGGATTAGACCGGAGAAATGACTGTCGTCGACGGGTAACACCATGGCACTACGAAACCCAAGTTCGGTTTTAAACTGGGCTTCGCTGCGAGGGAGTTGTTCACGAACCTGAGTAGGAAATGTTGCCAGACACTGACTCAATTGCGCTAACGGGCAAATTAACGCCTGCTTGTCACCGATAGGTATCCATGTCAGGCTTGAAATCAGTGTAAGGGCAATTAAACTCACTGTTTTGCCATGATATTTTGGATAATGGCCGTCGTTGATATGCCATCTTCAAAGCCCAGCACTTGGACTTGACCGCCCGCGGCAATCACTTCGGCGCCGCCAGCAATATCTTCAATCTTATAATCGCCACCTTTTACCAGAAGATCGGGGAGCAATCTGGCGATGATCCGCTGTGGTGTATCTTCAGTAAAAGGCACGACCCAATCGACTGCGGCTAATCCCGCTAAAACCGCCATACGTCTATCGACTTGATTGACTGGGCGCCCTTCTCCTTTTAAGCGTTTGACCGAGGCGTCGTCATTCACGGCCACAATCAATCTATCACCTAACGCTTTGGCTTGCTTGAGGTAACTGACGTGCCCCGCGTGCAGAATATCGAAGCAGCCGTTAGTCATCACCACTCGCTCTCCGCGCAATTTGGCTTGCTCTAGGGCATAGGCAAGTTGATCTTCACTCACCACCCCAAAACCCGACTCACCGTGGTGCAGTGCTAAGGCTTCAATCAGCTCGATACGAGACACGGTCGAAGTGCCTAATTTACCGACCAC
The DNA here is from genome assembly GCF_047975355.1 of Shewanella sp. Taxonomy (GTDB): domain Bacteria; phylum Pseudomonadota; class Gammaproteobacteria; order Enterobacterales; family Shewanellaceae; genus Shewanella. The sequence goes on from NZ_JBKEDJ010000013.1 coordinate 189,362, forward strand.
AACCCCTGCAGCGGTATTGGCTATCGCACAAGCTTGTGGTAAATCGGCGCCCGCGGCGAGTGAGGTCGCTAGAGCAGAAATCACTGTATCGCCAGCACCCGTCACGTCATAGACCTCACGGGCCACTGTTGGGATATGTAATTCAGGGGCATTGGCTGTCACTAAGGTCATGCCCTTTTCAGAGCGAGTCACCAAAATGGCATCAAAATTATGTTGTTTGAGTAAGCCTCGGGCTTTTTCCAGCAGATCCGCCTCAGAGGTGACAGCACCAACTACGGCTTCAAATTCACTCATATTAGGTGTGATGAGCGAGGCGCCATGGTAACGGCTAAAATCGGCCCCCTTTGGATCGACAAGCACTTTTACGCCTTTAGCGCGAGCCAGCGCAATAAAATCCTGCGGCTTATCGATAGCGCCTTTCGCATAATCCGACAGCACCACCACATCGACCGAATCGAGTAAGGCTTCTGACTGTTTGAGTAAGCGCGCACTATCCTGCTTATCGAAGGACTCCTCAAAATCGAGGCGGATAAGCTGTTGGTTACGTGACAGTACCCTCAGTTTGGTAATGGTCGGTTTGTCGGCAATTTTTAGCCATTGTGGTTCAACACCCAGAGCTTGCACCCCAAGAGTTAAGGCCTTAGCGGTATCATCCTCGCCCACTAACCCCGCTAATTGTACTTGGCCGCCTAGGGTCGCGATATTTAGCGCTACGTTGGCCGCTCCACCCGGTCTGTCTTCGACTTGGTTAATCTTCACCACGGGCACTGGCGCTTCGGGCGAGATACGTCCCGTCGGCCCAACCCAGTAGCGATCTAACATCACATCGCCGACAACTAACACTTTGGCTTTTTCAAATGCTGGCAGAGAAACCTTCATAGCGCTCTTATCTATTGCAGAAATTAAACCGTGATTGTACCTAATTTTCGACAAAATATGAGTTAGAATAAGCAGTAATTTTCAAAAGTAGTGAGTATTTTTGTGGTCGAGAAAGCTGAGTTTTCATCTTCTTTATATCATCCGAAGCACTGGCCCATGTGGTTTGGGGTGTTGGTGATGCGGATTACCCAAGTGTTGCCTCTCTCGTGGCAGATGAAGTTAGGCAAAGGCATAGGCCGATTAGTGAAGGCCATTGCAGGCAGTCGAACCCATACCGCGCGCCGCAATTTAACTCTCTGCTTCCCCGATATGCCCGAATCTGAGCGCGAAGCCCTGCTGACCCGCAACTTTGAAGAAACGGGTAAAGCAATTTTCGATACCATCAATGCTTGGTGGTGGTCCGATGAAAAAATCCAACAACATATGCATATCAGCGGCAAAGAATACGTTCAAGACACCTTGAATGCCGGCCATGGGGTGATTTTGTTTGCTGTGCACTGTTTACCACTGGAAATGGGCGCGCGTATTTTTGGTCAATTTCAACCCGGTGTCGGGGTATACCGCCCACACAACAATCCGGTGATGGAATATCTACAGGTCAAAGGTCGCCTGCGCTCGAATAAAGCCTTAGTACCTAAGCGAGATCTACGCCAGATGGTGCGTTGTTTACGCAATCCCGATGTGATTTGGTATACTGCCGACCAGGATTTTGGGCGTTCGAGTGCGGTATTTATTCCCTTCTATGCCGTGCCCGATGCAGCCACTATTACGGGAGCCACCACGCTGGCGAAACTCGGCAAAGCCAAAGTGCTGCCCTTCTTTGTGGAACGCACCGAAGGCGATAAGGGGTACCATATTGAGATTATGCCGCCATTGGATAACTTCCCTGGCGAAGATGAACTGGCCGATGCCATTCGCGGCAACAAGATTATCGAAGGGATTATCGATAGAAATCGCGCCCAATATATGTGGCTTCACCGCCGCTTTAAGACTCGTCCTGACCCGACGGACAAGTCATTATATAAGTAAGCTTTCGTTCAGTCTGTTCGTGATAAACGTTTAAGAGAGAATAAAAAATGCCAAGCAACCGCTTGGCATTTTTTTATATTTTTATCTATGTTTCTTTATCTAGGTCTTGTTGTTTAACGCATCTTTTAAGGCTTGAAACGCTAAAGATCATAAATACATAGTTGGCACTTCAACACTTTTTAGGCCTCTGCCGGTAAGCGAATACCCACATTGGTAACTTTGCCTTCATAAAGCCCTGCGACGACCCAATGCAGTGACTGCCACAGGAACTGATCCCCAAGTACCGGATGTGACCCTAATTCTGCGGCGACTAAATCCGCGACAGTCATATCGCCGGTTGCTTCGTCTAATTCCAGGCCATAAATCGGTGCTAGGTCGACTAGTTTGACTTGGGTATCGATAAAGAAGTCACCGAAAAAACGTGGCACTTCTTTGGTTTCAGGCGCCTGACTAAAGAGGTTACTCAAAGCCTCTAGGCTCTTCTCTTGCCCGAGCACACACAAAATATCCCCCGCTTCGAGGCAAGTACTACCCGATGGGTGCAACAGCGTGTTATCGCGAAATACCGCCGCAATCCGTGTCCCATCCGGCATAGAGAGGCGTTTAAGCGGCTCGCCGATGCACCATTTGTTTTCACTCAAACGATAAACAAACACTTCCCATTCACTGCTCGGGTAGATTTCGACCCCTGAGCGTGAAATAGGTAATGGTTTAGGCGGTAACTCGACCTTAGCTAAACGCGCCGCCGTGGTCAGTGACGCCCCTTGCACTAGCAGTGATACTAACACCACGAAAAAGGCCAAGTTAAAGTACAACTGAGCGCCCGGTAAACCCGCCATCATAGGGAATACAGCTAAAATAATCGGCACCGCGCCACGTAATCCAACCCAAGAAATAAACCAGCGGTCACGACTGCTAAAACTCTTAAAGGGCAACAAGCTAAGCCATACCGCTAACGGTCTGGCAAACAGGATCATTCCAAAGGCCAGTGCTAAGCCTGGGAGCCATATATCCAGCAAATCAGACGGTGTAAGTAGCAGCCCTAATACGAGGAACATACCGATTTGGCTGACCCAGGTCATACCATCCAATACGTTTAAGATTGAATGGCGACCACGGGTAGGCTTATTGCCGAGGAATAGACCGACTAGATAAATCGACAGAATGCCACTTCCACCTAGCTTGTTCGAGGCGGCATAAATCATCAGACCGCCACTAAGCACTAAAATCGAATACAAGCCTTCTGCAAGCTTGCTTAGATTCACCAACTTCCACAACAACCAACCGCCACCGAGGCCGAGGAAAATGCCTAAGCCAAACTGCTTGATAAAGCTTATCAGCATAAAGCTCACGGATAACTCGGCGTCCACATTGCCGAGGATGGCAATCAGGGTCACAGTTAAAAATACCGCCATAGGATCGTTACTGCCCGATTCGATTTCCAGCGTCGCGCCGACACGTTCGTTTAGGCTGCGCCCCTTTAATAGCGAGAATACCGCCGCCGCATCGGTGGAGCCGACAATGGCCCCCACCAGCAAGCCCTGCAGCCAGTGTAAATCAAACAACCATGCAGCCATCACACCTGTGATACTGGTGGTGATCGCGACCCCAAAGGTCGCCAGCGATAATGCCGGCCACAGGGCCACCCTAAAGCTCGCTACCCGGGTACGCATACCACCATCGAGCAAGATAATGGCTAAGGCTAAGTTACTGACAAGATAAGCGGTTGAGTAATCGTCAAACAGAATGCCGCCGGGACCATCCTCCCCCGCTAAAATCCCTACTGCGAGGAAAATTAATAAGATAGGAATACCCAAGCGTGAAGACACGGGACTTAACAAAACACTCACTGCGGTAAGCAAGGCACCGATCAGAAAAAAACTATTGATGGAATCTGCATCCACACATGCCTCCTTAAATACAAGAGTGTTTAGTTAAACGATAAAGAAATCACCTAGATTAAAAATGACTCAACTAAAATTTTTGTTTTTTTATACTAGCATAAAAAATGCAAATTAATGGAGTTTTAAATATTAAATTTCAATCATCTACATTGAAATCCCCATCATTAGGCCATTTTGACTAATTTTCATATAAAATCCAGTACAAACACAAACACAATCCGAATGCGTAACTCACACCATAACAAATAGAAAACTCTTATTTATCAATATTTTTAAAAAAAACATTCCATAAAAACTTACTCTCTACGCCAAAAATAATGAGGATAACCATATGAAAATGCACTGTATCTACTCAAAGCCATCTTAAATCCAATTAAACTCCGCAATAACTTGAAAGCACAGATAAAATCACCTTTTTCATTGTGATATCGACATTCAAATACCGAATATTGTCACAAAGACAATAATTGTCATATATACAACCAAAATCAGTATCATAAAGACAATAAATCACAGATAAAAAACATATTCTCCTTTATTTTCAACAACAAAAATATTTGGCACGTATTGCGCAATAGCAAGTGAAACGTATCAAAATGACGTTGCATCAAGGAGACTTATGAGCAAACAAAAACTCACCGCTATCGCACTGTTTATTGTGCTGATCGCTTCATTCACTGTACTGCTAAGCATAGGCAGTGAAATTTATCGGGAAAAACCGCCAATACCCAATGCATTTACGGATGTAAATGGTCAGGTTGTGTTTAGCGAAAATGATATCGAACAAGGCCAATTGGTCTGGCGCTCCATGGGCGGTCATCAACTGGGGTCGGTTTGGGGGCATGGTTCTTATGTTGCCCCGGATTGGACTGCCGACTGGTTACACAGAGAAGCCGAAGCTTGGCTCGATATTCGCGCTGAGCAGCAATATCAAACGCAGTTTGCCCAATTAAACTCCCAACAAAAAGCTGGGCTTGAACAAGCCTTAAGGGAAGATTTACGCCATAACAGCGTCGAGCCACAGGCCGATGGCACTGTACTGATCCGCTTGTCCGACACTCGTATCAAGGCGATAAATAAGGCCGAGCAGCATTATTTATCTCTGTTTGGGAGCGATCCAGAGCTCAGCAGCCTTCGTGAACAATACGCCATGAAAGAGGGCACAGTGCCCGATCTCGCCCGTCGCGAACAACTCAATGCGTTCCTCTTTTGGGGAGCTTGGGCGGCAATCACCGAACGCCCAGATGCCCCCTATACCTACACCAATAACTGGCCCTTCGATCCCCAACTAGGCAATACACCGACCTCGGATAATATCGTCTGGTCGATACTCAGTATTGTGACCTTAATTGCTGGGATTGGCGGATTGATCTGGCAACATGCAAGCGGCAAACATGAAAGCCTGCCCAAGCCTTCGGAACAAGATCCGCTGTTTCACACTAAGCCAACCGCCTCACAAAAAGCTGTTGGCAAATACTTCATCACGGCGATTGGTTTGTTTTTACTGCAAATTTTACTCGGCGGGATCACGGCACACTATGCTGTAGAAGGCCAAGAGTTTTACGGTTTTCCGATTTCAGAAATACTCCCCTACTCAGTCACTCGTACCTGGCACACCCAATTAGCCGTATTTTGGATAGCCACGGCTTGGTTAGGCACAGGGCTGTATATCGCTCCCGCCTTATCGGGTTATGAACCCAAATATCAACGTCTCGGCGTTAACGTGCTGTGGGTTGCCTTAGTGGTCGTAGTGCTTGGCTCCATGGCGGGCGAATGGATTGGAGTACAGCAGTATTTTGACCTCGATATGAATTTCCTCTTTGGCCATCAAGGATATGAATACATAGATCTCGGTCGAGTATGGCAAATCTTACTCCTCGTCGGATTATTGATTTGGCTTGCCCTGGTCACTGCCGCCATCAAACCTGCACTCAAGGTTCAAGGCGAGATGCGCCCCGTCATCTGGGTGCTCTACGCCTCCTGCGTGGCGATTGGTTTGTTCTATGGCGCCGGCCTCTTTATGGGCAAACACTCCAATTTAGCCATCGCCGAATACTGGCGTTGGTGGGTAGTACACTTGTGGGTTGAAGGCTTCTTCGAAACCTTTGCCACCGCCGTTATTGCCTTGATGTTGGTACGTTTAGGCTTAATCCGCGGCCGCAGTGCCAATGGTGCGGTGTTATTTACGACAGTGATTTTCTTAACAGGTGGTTTGATTGGAACCTTACACCACCTCTACTTTACTGGCACACCCACCTCGGTGATCGCCTGGGGCGCCATCTTCTCAGCCTTAGAAGTCGTCCCCCTCGCCATTATTGGTTTTGAAGCGATGGAAACCTACCGCCTGCGTAAAGCCAGTGGCTGGATGCAGCGTTATCACTGGGCGATTATGTTCTTTGTGGCGACCGCGTTTTGGAACTTAGTCGGTGCGGGTATACTGGGGTTTTTAATCAATCCACCTATCTCGCTCTATTATATTCAAGGGCTGAACACCACAGCCACCCACGGTCACGCTGCCTTTATGGGCGTTTACGGTATGCTCGGCATGGGCTTGATGCTCTTCTGCCTAAGGGGCCTCACCGGCAATATGCAATGGAATGACAAAATGCTCAAAGGCGCATTCTGGAGCCTCAATATTGGCCTAGCGGCTATGGTATTTATGTCACTATTACCCGTTGGTATTACACAGTTTTTTGCTGTCATCGACCATGGATATTGGTTCGCCCGTTCACCAGAGGTGATCCATAGTCCACTGGTTGAGAGACTGGTTTGGATGCGTATGTTTGGGGATATCATCTTCAGCGTAGGTGGTCTTTTAATGGGCGCCTTCTTGCTCGATTTGCTCAGAAAAGCCCTGAATAAACCTGCAAAAGTGCAAGAGGAACTCTTACAAACCGACCACTAATCACAGCGATTAAATCGTTTTAGCCCATATCAAGGTGTCGTTTAGGCACCTTGGTTGCTTAGTTTTACGGCCTGCGCCGTTTGTCGTTTGCCTCGCTCTTATAGTCATACCGCATTAACGGTTAGCAGTGTCTAAACAACCTGTGTCAATATAACAATCAATGCTATAAATCATAGGAGCCTCGCAGCAGGAGTTTTTATGGCCCTTAGTCAAACCGACCTTACCCGTATCGCCCTCGATATCACCTCAAGTTTAGCCCACAGGGACCGCTTCTCACGCTTGCTCGATACTGTGAGAGCCAACCTACACTGTGACGCGGCAGCGTTACTCACCTTCCATGGACACTATTTTACCCCACTGGCCATCGACGGTTTGAACGAGGATGTGCTCGGTAGACGCTTTATCCTGAATGAACATCCAAGGCTTGAAGCCATCGCCCGTGCGGGAGATATAGTGCGCTTCCCTGCCGATAGTGAACTTGCCGATCCTTACGATGGACAGATCCCCAATCAAATCGGGGCATTGAAGGTCCATGCCTGTATTGGGCTGCCCTTGTTTGCCGATGAGCAGCTTATCGGCGCCGTGACTATCGATGCCTTTAATCCCCTGCAGTTCGATCAATTCAGTAATACCGAGCTGCGCAACTTAAGCGCGATTGCCGCCGCATCCTTAAGCAACGCCCTGCTGGTTGAAAAACTGGAGCGCATGGCACTCAATAGCCACTTGACCCATGTGCAGGAAAATAGCCCTAAGCTTAACCATGAGGCCGAAATCATTGGCAATTCGCCCCAGATGCAAAGCTTAAATCGGGAAATAGAGGTCGTTGCCCATAGCGACCTTAACGTACTGATTTTAGGGGAGACAGGAACAGGCAAAGAATTAGTCGCCCAGGCAATCCATCAAAAGTCGGCGAGAAAGCACAAACCCTTGGTTTATCTCAATTGCGCTGCGCTCCCTGAATCGGTTGCCGAAAGTGAACTCTTTGGTCATATCAAAGGCGCATTTACTGGCGCCATTAGCCATCGCAGTGGCAAGTTTGAAATGGCCGACAAGGGCACACTCTTTCTAGATGAGATTGGCGAACTGCCCCTCACGCTACAGGCCAAGTTGCTGCGGGTTTTGCAATATGGCGACATTCAAAAAGTGGGTGATGATCGCAGCCTTAAAGTCGATGTGCGCATCATTGCTGCCACCAATAAGGATCTGAAGACAGAAGTGCTCGCAGGCCGTTTTAGGGCCGATCTCTACCATAGATTGAGTGTGTTTCCCCTGCTGGTGCCTCCACTGCGGGAGCGCGAGCAGGACATCACCTTATTGAGTGGATTCTTTGCCGAGCGATACCGACAAAAACTCGGGATGAAACAGCTTAATTTCAGCCCCAGTAGTTTAATGCTGCTCAATCAATACGCGTGGCCGGGCAATGTGCGCGAACTCGAACACGCCATCCATAGGGCGACCGTACTGGCGCGAGTATCGGCGCAGGATGGCTGCTGTACCATAGCGCCACAACATTTTGATTTACCCTTTAAACAAAACCCTGTAGAGACAAACGCATCGGCAAGCTTAAGCGTAAACGAAACACAGCATCGCCCGTTAGAAGGAGCCAGTTTAGCCCAAGCGACCGACGCCTTTCAGCGTGACTTCATCAAGCACGTGCTCACGGCGCATAATGGCAATTGGGCCGCCTCGGCCAGAGCCTTAGGACTCGACCCGGGCAATCTACATCGCCTTGCTAAACGCTTAACGCTAAAATAAGTGATAAATACGCCGTACGGATCATATTTCAGTTGAAATAATGGCCAAAATAAGGAAGGATGCGAGCTTCGCGCGCCAGTGCACTTTGCTCGACAATTTGCCTCCCTGTTTTGGGGAGAAAAAGCCGCGTAAAACAGGTTATTTTATTAACAGGAATCGTAGTATCCGCTTATGAGTATGCTCCGCACCACAGCTTTATTATTGACTCTGGTTTTTCCGAGTCTCTCCGCTTTAGCAACGGAATACCCTTTACCGTCTTCGAAGAGTCGGTTAGTTGGCGAAAACCTGTATTACACAGTGCCAGAGGGTAAACATACCCTCGAAGATATTGCCGCTAAATTCCAACTCGGTCTAAGCAACTTGCTGGAAGCAAACCCTGGCGTGGACCCTTTCCTACCAACACCAGGCAGCAAGCTATTAATTCCTCAACAGCTCATTTTGCCAAATGCGCCGCGTGAAGGCATAGTGATCAACGTCGCCGAAATGCGCCTATATTACTATCCAAAAGGCAAAAACACAGTTGAAGTGCTGCCTATCGGTATTGGTCAGATTGGTAAAGATACCCCAGAAAACTGGGTCACCAGCGTGCAACGTAAACGCGCTAATCCGACTTGGACACCAACCCCACGTATTCGTAAAGAATATGCCGCAAAGGGCGAAATTCTGCCTGCGGTATGGCCAGCGGGTCCCGATAACCCTATGGGACTCTACGCGCTCTACATAGGTAACTTGTATGCCATCCATGGTACCAACGCCAGCTTCGGTATTGGTTTACGTGTCAGCCAAGGCTGTGTACGTTTACGCCACGATGACATTGAACACTTATTCAAAACGGTTCCAGTGGGTACCCGAGTACAATTTGTGAACCAACCGATTAAAGCGACCGAAGAGCCCGATGGTAAGCGCTACTTAGCCGTGCATCAGCCACTGTCTCGCACCATTGCAGAGTTTGAATCAGAAGAGCCAGTTTCTCTGACCTTACCGAAAGATATTGCCAAGTTTATTGCCAAGGCCGATACCGATTCAGCGGTGATTAAAAAGCTGCTCGATGAACGTACTGGCGTGCCAACGATTATTAATCAGTAATCGGCAACCAGTAATAGACTGCAGCGGTTGATGCCGCTGCGCCCATAAAAATACCCGCCTAGGCGGGTATTTTTTCAATCGAAATAAAACTTATCGAATCAATCGCATAACGGTGCGCAAAGGGCTAAGAAATGGGTCATTGCCGCGCTATTTGCCAAGACGCGTTGGTCGAAGTTTTGCAATGCTGGGGTTTCGGTACAGGCACCGACACGCGCGCCACTACGCACTAAACACGCCTCAAATGAGGTATCAAAGTGGTTAAAAATCAAGCCATCTTTAACTGGGCAACCATCAATTTCACCATCGGCCGCGATAGGAAAATAACCGCCTAAGGTATCGCGTAAATCGAGACTAAAACGTCCCGGCACTTGGCTTGGTTCGAAGGAATACACATAGGCATCACGGCTCAGAACGTCCTCGTGGCAAGTTAAAATACCGTCTCGGCTCGCACCAATGAGTAATTGCGCGTGTTCTAACAGCAGCTTACCTTCAACAGACGTACTCTCGTTCGCCTTAGGTTTACCGTTTTCAAACACAAAGCCACGGTTGGGATTTTCGCCAAACTTGTTAAATCTATGGCCACGCTTAAAGCCCGTTGGATTCACCAAAGGCAGAATACTCAAGTTCACCCGTTCAAATAAATCCGCTGACGCTTCACTTAAAAAATGCAGCAATCCCCAAGGACCTGCGGATTCTTCACCATGAAACCCAGCGCTGATCAATAACGAAGGTAAGCCAGACTTAGCGGCGGGAGATTGATACAGACTGACACTGTACTTACCGACTTCACCGAGTTTTTTCTCAACCATTCCCAAACGGGACATTTCCTGCTCAAGCTGTAGATAAAAATTATCGATATCAGTGCTTTCACAGTTAAAAATATCGCTTTTCCACTGAAAGGATTCGAACGGAGATCTGCTTACCATATCTTGTACTTATGCCAGAAAAAGAACTGTGCCATCATAGCAGTTCTTTTAAAAAACTGAATGCTATTCAACTGATTTAGATGAAATCAGAGGAGTGGGTTAAGCTGCTCACACAAGCACACGGATGAAAGCCTTCAGAGGGTAATTTAGATAGGATGCTAAATGAGACCATACCTTAGCGGTTATTTCGGCCTAGTTATCGCGTTGCTTAGCCCTTCGCTTAAGGCGCAGTGCCAGATAACGGGCGCCGAGCGCCTGTATCAACTCGAGTCGCAAATTGAGACTTACACTTTAGCCAATGGCCTCACTGTGCACCTCTTGCCGCAAGCGGATAAACATACCTTGACCATTGCCAGCCAATTTAATGTCGGCGCGCGCAATGAGGCCAAGGGCCAAACTGGCTATGCGCACTTATTCGAACACATGCTCTTCAAGGGCAGCGAACAAGCGACCGGTGACAGCTATGCCCAGCAGTTAAGTGCCCTTGGGGCGCGTTTTAACGCCAGCACCCACTTCGATTACACCAATTATTACGTCACTCTACCCAGCCAAGCTCTAGGTTTGGGGTTGTTCCTCGAGGCCGATCGTTTTATTCGCCCTGATTTGAACGAGACTACGGTGAAGAATCAGCAGGAAACCGTGCTCCAAGAAATGGCGCAAACCATAGATAACCAGCCATATGTGCGCAGTGCGATGGAATTTCTGCTGGAGCAGGTGAAGGATACGCCCTACGGCCACGGTATTATTGGCAGTCGTGAGGATATTACCGAGGCGAGTCCCGAGCGTTTAACCGCTTTTCACCGCGCCCATTATCGTCCCGATGCGATGCAGTTATCCCTGGTCGGCAAACTACCCTCCGACATCAAGTCGCTTATAGCACAACACTTTAATGCTTGGCCCACGCCTAATCAGCCCATAGCCGAATTTGATGAACTGACAATCACGCCTAAACCCGTGCATGCAGAGCTTATCGATGAGCGAGGTCCTTGGCCCGGCTTACTGCTCGCCTGGCATACAGTGGGTAAAAATCATCCCGACGCTGCTGCTATTCGCCTGCTCGAAGGCTATTTATTCCAAAATACCCGCAGCGCCATAGCGCAAATCAGCCAGCACGATCCGGCGCAAATGTTGAGTTATTCACTGCCTTTTGAGTTGGAAAATCATGGCATAACCAATCTGATCTTAGTGCCTAGGGCCAAAACCTCCCTCGACGACTTAACGGAAAAGGTTTTAGGCGTGGTTGCCAAAGTGCAGCAGGCACCATTGAACGACACTGAACTGTGCCAACTGAAACAAACTTGGCTGAACAATCAGTTAGCGCAGCTCGATAACACTCAATCACTCGCCACCCTGCTATCCGCCACGGCGAAACAAGACCAAATGCATCCCTTAACGGCCCAATGGCAACGGATTAACTCAGTGACGACAGAAGATCTTCAACGGGTTGCCACGCGATACTTTAGCACCAACATGGTCAGGGTCGACCTGTTACCGCCTTGGTATATCCGCGTTGGCAAGACTTTGCTGGAGTGGCTGCCATCGGGTGTGAGCGATAGCCTTGAGGACGCGGTACTATGATAAAAACGATTCCATTCAGTAGATTGGCAATAGCGCCAACTCTCCTTAAAGGCCTAAAAGCCATGAGCCTTGGCCTTGTCGGTATCACGCTAATGGCCTGCCAACAGACCCAACTTAACTTTACCGCCACTCAAGCGTCCAGTTTGGCAAGTTTCGATACCCATAATCAACTACCGGAGGTGGGGCTGATCCGCCTACCCACAGAATCGGCTTTTATCGATGTGGTGCCCGATGGCCTAACACTCCCCTACCAGCTCCACACAGCAAACAGCAGCCAAGGGCTGAGTAACAGGGTGAGCCTCGTCGCCATCAGCCCCAGCATGCCCTTCGAAAATCCGGATATTTTACAGTTCGCCCTGCAGGAGAAAGCCCGTAGTCTGGCGCTCAACCAACCCGATGCCTGCCTTGAAACCTTCGAGACTCGCGTTACCCTGCACAGTATCAATCTGAGCCTAGCCTGCCCCATGCCGGTTAATCATCTCTACCGCCTATTGATACAGTTTTGGCAAGCCGATGCGTTTAGCGAACATGGAGTGGCAGCGGTCGATATCGACAATATCCGCCGCCAATTAAAACTCAATAAGCACTTGAATGCCTTTAGTGGCGCCGAAATTGATAAAGTCTGGCGCGATAAACTCCTCGGGGTGGCACATCCCTATAATCAGAGCATCAATAATCAGGCTCTGTACGACTCACTCACCTTAAGTGAACTGTCGCAATTGCAGCAGCGCACGTTTGCCCAAGCAAAGTGGCACCTGTTTTTAGAAGGCACAGAGGCTGAAGAAGCCGAGTTTGATCTCAAGCAAAGCCTCGCCCTGTGGCCGGGTGATACAAACTTAAGCTTGTCCACAGTGCCAACTAAAGCAAAATCCCTTAACAGAGCGACGTCGTCGATAAAGCAGTCCCACACTATCTATCTGATTGATGCGTCGGGGAGTGTACAAACTCAGGTACGGATCGGTTATGCCCTCGACGATAAACACTTATCAGCACAAGATATTCCACTCGCTTGCCGCAGTTTAGCCGCCATCTTGGGGCGCAGCTTTTCGGGCCGGCTCTATTACGACTTACGTGAACAGCGGGGCTTAACCTATGGCATTTACGGCCAATGTGCTAATGCGCCGCTCGCCACCAGCATCAAGTTTTATGGCAGTACGGCGATAGAGCACACGGGCGCCTTTGTGGTGGGGATCTTAGATCATCTCAAGCTGCTAGCCTCGACGCCCGCGAGCGATGGGGAAATTGCCGCCCTTAAAACCTATCTGATTGGCGAAGCGCTGTTAACCCAAGACAATCCCAGCCAACGTGAAACCCAGTTTATTCATCAACTCGTGTTGGGATTAGATCCCCAGTCGAACCAAGCGATGAACGCTAAGCTGCAGGACCTCACGCCCGCACAGTTGCAGCAATTAACTCAGCAAGCCTTTAGCGGTGAACCTCTGGTGATTTTACGGGGGGATGTCGATAGGATAACGGCCGATCTCACCCACAAGCTGCCGGGCTGGCAGCTAGAGGTGGTCAAAGTAAACGATTAATTTTTAGAGTTTACCGCTAGGTACATCGCTCGCCGTGCCCTGTTGTAACATCTGGGCATGGCCTTGCTCCATTTGCGCTAAGTCTTCCATGGCGGCGCCAGGCTCCATATTAGGATGCCCTTCGCTTGGGTGTTCTGGATTGCTGCCATCGTGGTAATCCAATGCTATGGCTGAAGCCGTTTGCGTGTCGTTATCGCTTGCTACACCGCTATCCTTGGCGAGCGAGTCATCTTTCACGGGGGATTGCAGCAGAGATTCACTATTCAGAGCATCGCCCTGCGCAGTATTTGCTGTAATGGCCGCTGGTTGACCAAAGGTGCTTAGCCAAGTAGTTAACTTTGCTGGTGTTATGACACTGACCAGCACAATAACGGCGGCCGCGGCGCCATAGGGCAACCATTTGCGCGCACCCGGCTGATTATCCCGAGCATACAAGGCATTGGTCTGAGCGGTTTTGGTATTTTTGGCGCTACCTTCTGGCGCTAAGGTTTGCAATAGCTCGGGTAGATGTTCCAGCTCTTGGCCGATGATGCGCTGACCGATAAATTGCCCGCCTTCATAAATTTCTAATTGGTGGCTAAGCACTTCGCCTTCGACCGTGCCAGAGCTGACAATCACTAATTTATTGCAACGCACCTTGCCGCGAAAAACTCCGCAGACTTTCAGTTCATCACAGCAGAGCTCACCCGAAACTTCACCACCAAGCTCGATCTTAATCTGTCCGGCGCAGCGGATATTCCCCGCTAATTTCCCCGCAACTAATGCCGTGCCCGCCAGTTGCATCTCGCCCTCAATGGAGGTTGAGGCACTGATAAAAGTGACACCATTACCTTTGCTACCCATAGGTTTAATTCCATATCATTATTTTTGTGAAAAAGATGTTAAGTGAAAATACCTGAAGAATAAAGCATTGGATTCCTTTGATATTTGACTTGAGTCGGTTTTAGGTAAGATTTTAGTCCGCTGATTAACTGTGTTAGGCTGGCAAGGTTTTTCAGCAGATTTAGGCTTAACACCTCACACGAAATAAGCCAAAGCTTGCTGCCGCAAAGAGATAACACTGACTCAATTGATGACAAATTCCATGGTCTTAAACCCGCTCACAACGGTAACCGCCCCTCAATCACCTCTGGCCATTTATCAGGCCAAGATCGGCGCCGAGCTAATTGAGGATCCCGCACAGACACAGGCGGTACTCGCCTTAGATAAGCTGTATCAGCAGATTATTGGCCAAACAGACGCTCAGCCAATCAAAGGCTTATATCTGTGGGGTGATGTCGGCCGGGGTAAAACCTTTCTTATGGATTTGTTCTTCGATGCCCTGCCACAACAGGGAAAGCTTAGACTGCACTTTCATCGCTTTATGGCGCGGGTACACCAAGCCTTAAAAGAACATGCCGGGCAGCGCGATCCCCTCAAGCTGATCGCAAAAAATTTAGCGCAGGAGTGCAAGGTACTCTGTTTCGATGAGTTTTTTGTCTCAGACATAGGGGATGCCATGATCCTCGCCGGTTTGTTTGAAACCTTGTTTGCCCAAGGGGTGGTACTAGTTGCCACATCCAACATTCCCATCGAACGCTTATATGAAAATGGCCTCGCCAGACACAGATTTTTACCCTGCATTGCCCTGCTCCAAGCCCATACCCAAATGCTGCATCTGAATGGCGAGCAAGACCACAGGTTGCACGCCTTGAATAACGAACCGTCGGCAGAGGCTATTGCCGCCACCTCAAAGAATATTGGCCTGACTGGCACACTGGATTTCGAGGCTATTTTTACGGCGCTGACGCATGGCGCCCCCGCGTTTGAAACCAGCACGCTGCGCGTTTGTCAGCGGGATATCCCTGTCGTGCGCACCACTGCTGAAGGCCAGCAGCCTTCGGTCGCCTGGTTTGATTTTCATGCCCTGTGCGATGGCCCGCGCTCGCAACTCGACTATATTGAAATTGCGAGCCGATTTAAGGTGTTAATGCTGAGCAATGTGCCCAGACTCGGGGGCGAAGTAAAAGGTTGGATCCGCGCCCGCGGCACTGAAGATGGCACAGGCGACAATCAAGCGGCCGCTACGGGAGAGCGGCAACTGTCCTACGCCGCCAACGATGACCCCGCACGGCGTTTTATCAGCCTTATCGATGAGTTATACGATCAAAGGGTGAGCTTATATTTAAGTTGCGACGTGCCACTGAGTGAACTCTACCAAGGCGGTGCCCTCAGTTTTGAGTTTCGCCGCACCTATAGTCGGCTCATTGAGATGAGCCAGCATAGTATTGAGTGAATCATCACACCAATGACCATGGTTAACATCACGAAGAAAGCGATATCAAGATGAATATTGGTGAATTATCCCAAAAGACTAGGCTTGCGGCGTCGTGGATCCGATTCAAGCCGCACCGAGCCATTTCACAATATTAAAGGCCAGTGCCGACTTATTTTGTCTAAACTGCCCTATCTTCAGTGAAGCACCAAGATGCCTCGTTTCATCCATTAAATCGCTGACTTAACTGCTGAATATCCGCGGCAACCCACTCAGGTTCAATACAGTCGGCAAGTTGGCTTGCCATAAACGACACCAACTGCATAGCGGCATAGGGTAAACGCCTGTCTCTGCGCCCCACCAGATACCAGTTACTCTCCAGTGGAAATCCGTTCACCGATAATACTGCTGGTTTTTCACGGCCTTCCTGCAAAGTGTGGGCCGAAATCACCGATAAACCTAAGCCCGACGCCACGCTTAAACGAATCGCCTCGTTGCTCTCAATTTGCATAGTGTCGCTCAAGGCTATCCCTTGGGCGCTACACCAAGACTCAAACATCAGCCGTGTGGCTGAGCCCGGCTCGCGCATGATAAAGCGCTCTTGTTTCAACTCGCTAAAGTTGAGATGTTGGCACTTAACCGCCCAATGATCCTTAGGGGCTATCAGTTGCAGCGGATTTTTAATGATCCGCGCCGATAACACATGCTCACCACTTGGCGGATGACTAAAGAGATATAAATCATCTTCTTGGCGCTCGAATCGCCCCAAAATATGCGCACGATTGCCAATATTTAGGGTGACTTTGACCTGCGGAAATTGGCGATAGAAGGCCCCTAGAATCCGAGGCATCACGTATTTTGCCGTAGTCACTAGACCGATATTGATATGGCCCACACTGCCGCCCCTCGCCTGCTGGATAAAGGCATCAAAGTCTTCAAAACGACTCAAGGTATCGCAGGCGACCCGATAGAGCTCTTGCCCGACTAAGGTCGGCTGCATTCGCCCCTCTGCGCTTACCAACAGAGGTTCACTCAAAATATCCGCCAATTTCTTCAGTTGTAGCGAGACCGTCGGCTGGGTGAGATGCAAGGCGCGCGCGGCGGCCGAGATATTGCCAAGCCTAACCACCTGCACATACACCTCGAGCAAACGAAAGCTTAAGTGCCGAAGTTTAAGTTGGCCTTGGGATGATTTATCCATAGATTTTTATCTATACCTAATCTGCAAACAATTTATTTTTCAATATAGCGAATTGGGTTCAGAATCTCCAGCCATCGATGCCCGTGGAACTTTCTCGGCGCATTATTCTGTTGATGTCGTTATTAATGAGATACTTATGCCAGATATTGTCATTGCGTTTTTCGCCTTAGGTTTACTCGCCGGTTTAGTCAAATCCGACCTTAAGGTTCCCCCCGCCATCTACGAAACCCTATCGATTTTGTTAATGCTGACCTTAGGGCTCAAGGGCGGTATGGCGCTGCACGGTCATACCCAAAACCTAGTGATCACTGAATTGGTTGCTGTGGTCGCCTTAGGCTTACTGATCCCCTTAGTGCTTTACCCTGTGCTGACGCGCTTAGTGCAACTCGGTCGAACCGATGCTATTAGTATCGCCGCCCATTATGGTTCGGTGAGCGCGGGTACCTTCGCCGTTGTCCTCGCCATGGTAGAAAAATCAGGGATGGCATTAAGGCCCGAAACGACCTTGTATCTTGTGCTGCTCGAGCTGCCCGCGATTGTGATTATGCTTTGGCTGCACAGATACTTAAGTGCAAAACAATCGGGGCAAGATGCCAAGCCTAATGCCCATCAATCGAGCATACTGCACGAAGCCTTAACCAGCCGTGGCGTGGTGCTATTAGTCGGCGGTGTCATTATAGGTTGGCTCTATGGTCCGACAGGACTTGCCCCAATCACACCCGTCTTGATTGGTGGCTTTAAAACCCTATTGGCGCTGTTTTTACTAGAGATGGGCTTAGTTACTGCAAAAGTTTGTTTGCCTTTGCCACTCCAGCAATGGCGCTTATTAGTGTTTGCCGCAGCGACACCTTTTATCTTGGCCTGGTTAGGCATTGCTGTGGGTTTATGGTTAGCACTACCTGCTGGAAGTATCCTAGTGCTTGCGGCCTTAAGTGCCAGCGCCTCTTATATTGCCGCACCTGCGGCGATACGCGCCGCTATTCCCGAGGCGAATATTGGACTTGCTATGCTGGCATCACTTGGCATTACCTTCCCTGTAAACGTGTTAATTGGCTTGCCTTTGTACCAACACTGGGTAATGCAAATTACGGGATAAAGCTTTTATAAGGGAGACTCATGTCTCCCTTTTTTATATTAAAAGCTAAGGCTTATGCGAGTGATGGACTGCTTTCTCTCGATACATGGCTCGGTCAGCCATATCAAGTAAATCATCGAGATTGATATCAGACTCAGGCGACCAATGGGCAATGCCGATACTAGTTGCTAGAGGACGCAGCTCAGGATGC
Source organism: Shewanella sp. (assembly GCF_047975355.1). Taxonomy (GTDB): domain Bacteria; phylum Pseudomonadota; class Gammaproteobacteria; order Enterobacterales; family Shewanellaceae; genus Shewanella. The sequence continues at coordinate 207,700 of NZ_JBKEDJ010000013.1, forward strand.
TGTTGATTATATTGGGTAAGTAATAGTTTAAAACGCTCAATGGCAAAATTAACAGTGTCACGATGTACAAAGCTTAACAGCACCACAAACTCATCACCGCCGAGTCGTGCAATAACATCGGACTCCCTAAAAGCCGCCATCAAAATATGGGCAAAATCATAGAGCAATTGATCGCCCTTGCGGTGGCCAAAACCATCATTAACCTCCTTAAAAAAGTCGAGATCAAAAAACACTAAGGCCGCCTCGGCATTCGTACGATGGCAACTTGCCAACGATTGATAAGCAAGCAACTCAAACCCACGGCGATTGGAGATCATGGTCAGTGGATCTAAGGTATTTTGCGCGATAGAGAGCAACTCAGCCTCAACCATCTGGCCGAGATCCGTTAAGGTTTCAATATCATCACCGCTAAATTCCCGAGGCTCATTGCCGATTAAGCACAGTGTCCCGACTCGATACTCCCCATGAATAGTTAAGGGATAACCCGCATAAAAACGAATATGTGGCTGTTCAGTAACTAATGGATTATCGTGGAAGCGTGAATCCTTCAAGGCATCGTTAACAATAAAAATACCGTTGTGATTAATTGCATGGGCGCAGAGGGAAATATCCCTAGGCGTTTGTTCTACTACTTCTAAACCTTGACGGGATTTAAACCACTGGCGATTGGCGTCTACTAAAGTCACAAGACAAATGGGAAGCGCAAAGATCCGCCGAGTAAGACGAGTGATACGATCAAACCTTTCCTCGGCATCGGTATCGAGTATATTCAACGCCCTTAGGGTGGCTAAACGTTGTAACTCATTCTCAGGAATAGGAGGTAGTTGCATAGTACACTCCGCCAATGGCTCTCTAACAAGCTTAGACTAACTGCAAAGCTCACGCGGTCCTACTCAAGTATGGTCTGATAGATAGTTAGTATCCTTTCGGCATGAGCTGCCACCTCATCGTAGGCTAACTTACCTGATTTTTGCTGTAGGGTTAGACGGTGATTTTCATCCCTTAACCAACAATAACTTTGGGTTAAATGCTGCGCGCTCATCAGCGGCAAAAGCTCAAGCTCGGCCAGCACACCAAAGATACGCACGTTATCAGACCAAATTGACAACTCGGGATACTCATGGGCATTGGCAAGCACTAAATATTGGGCGATAAACTCAATGTCCGTGATCCCGCCAGGGCTCTGTTTTAGGTCAAATTCGCCTTCGCTGACCTTGAGTAAATGGTCGCGCATCTTCTGGCGCATTTCACGTACGGCCTTTTTCAGCTCGTCCTTGTCCCTTGGCTGCTCAAGCACTGATGCGCGGATCTGACTAAATTTGGCGGCTAAACTATTATCGCCAAATACAAAACGTGAACGCACTAAGGCTTGATGTTCCCAGGTCCACGCCTCCTGCGCTTGATACTCACCAAAGCGCGCAATCTCACTCACCATTAAGCCCGATGCGCCAGACGGACGCAGGCGCATGTCCACTTCATACAACTCACCCGAGGTGGTTCGGGTCGAGAATAAGTGCAGAATACGTTGGGCCAGTTTCAAATAAAAATGACCTATTTCTATTGGTCTATCACCATTGGTTAAGCTATTGGCCATGTTTTCGGGCGCTTCATAGAGGAAGACCAAATCCAGATCCGAACCATACCCGAGTTCGATGCCGCCTAATTTGCCGTAGCCTATGACTGCAAAGCCTGTGTCGTTGCCTTCTTCAAGATAACTGGGCACACCATGGCGCACTGCCACTTGCTGCCACGCCTGCATCACCACTTGCTCGATAATGGCTTCAGCCAAGAAGGTTAAGTGATCGCTCACCTGCATCACAGGTAAAACGCCTGTCACATCTGCGGCGGCAATTTTCAGTTGTTGTGACAACTTAAACTGGCGCAGCGCCTCCATTTGCTGCTCCATATCATCCTCAGGTACTCGCAGCAGATATTGGCGCAACTCACTGGGATAATCATCGAGCGAGGTTGTATCGTACAGATGCGCAGGGTCGATAAGCTCATCGAGCAACATAGGGAATTTAGCGAGCTGCGCCGCAATCCAGGGACTGGCGCAGCACAGGCTCACGAGCTGTTGCCGTGCGCCGGGATTTTCGCACAATAACTCAAGATAGGTCGTGCGCGTGAGAATTTGCTCCAGCACCTTTGAGACGGGCTCGAAGGCCGCTGAAGGGCTCGGCTGATTGAGTAACTCGTCGAGCAACCTTGGCATTAATTTATCCAGGGTCTCACGGCCACGGGGACCAATCGAGCGTTTCGTCACTGTGTCGCGCCAGCTACTGAGCATAGGCCAGAGTTTATCGTCGTCAATCTGCTGCTCGGCTAGGAGGTTAATCGCGTGGTCGTCCTGCTGCACATTCCACAGCTGCGCAGTCCAATGTTCTGCTTTTTCTTCGCCCTCTTCACCGCCAACGGTGGCTTTAAAATGACGATGAATTTTCGCCATCGCCGCCTCGATATGAAAGCGGAGATCGGTTTCGTTGGTCATATCCAACACTGCGCAAAGTCTTGCCCAATCGAGGGGATTATTTGGCAGAGTTTGGGTTTGCTTATCATCAATCGCCTGTAACAGGTTCTCGACCCGGCGCAGTAATAAGTAGCTGTGTTTTAGCTCATCGACCGCTAAGTATTCAAACTGTCCAAGGCTGTAAAGGGTATCCATTGCACCGAATAGGCTCTGCTGGCGCAGGGCTGGCTCACGACCGCCGCGGATCAGCTGGAAGCTTTGCACCACGAACTCTACCTCACGTATCCCGCCAGCACCGAGTTTAATATTGTCGGTTAACTGACGGCGACGCACCTCTTGGGCAATGAGTTGTTTCATTTTACGCAGGGATTCAATCGCCGAAAAGTCGATATAGCGGCGATAAACAAAGGGGCGCAGTAAGCTGTGTAATTCGTCGGAAAAATGGTTCCAAGGCCCAAGCGAACGGGCTTTGACCATGGCATAGCGTTCCCAGTCGCGCCCTTGCTCTTGGTAATAATCTTCAAGGCCACTAAAACTCACCACCAATGGACCGCTCTCGCCGTAGGGACGCAGGCGCATATCGACGCGGAACACAAACCCATCGACGGTAATTTGGTCGAGTAAATTAACTAGCCGCTGCCCCATACGGATGAAAAACTGTTGATTATCGAGGCTTCGGCGCCCACCCACGGTTTCGCCATGTTCAGGGAAGGTAAAAATAAGGTCGATATCGGAGGAAAAGTTAAGCTCACGCCCACCGAGCTTGCCCATGCCCAAAATAAGCAAAGGCTGCGGATTGCCCGCCTTATCCATTGGCGTGCCATATTGGGCACACATTTCTTTATAGAGCCAATCCCTTGCACCTATCACTAACGCTTCGGCGAGTGCCGAGAGGTCTAACAGTGATTCTTCTAAGCTGGCGTAATCTAAAAAGTCACGCCAGGCTAAACGCACCATTTGATAATTGCGGAATCGGCGTAACTCGCGTTTTGCCAGCTCTTCAGTCGCCGCATTGCTTAGCTGCTCGTGTAATTGGGCATCAAAGGTTTGCCGCTCCACTTGCTGCAATTCACCCGCGAATAAAGTGTTAATCCACTCGGGTGACCGAGTTAACTGCGCTGCGATATAATCGCTTAATCCTAAAACGTTTTTTAGTTCCTGCTGCTGCGCAGGCGTTAAATTTGCAAGACCTTCTGACCATACTTCGGCGAGGCGCGCCCAATGCCGCTCTGCGGCTTGATTGATGAGGGGAGACAATGACTTATTACTGTCTTTTTGTACGGCCATAATAATCCCTAACAAATTTAAACGTCGACATATTATGTCGCAAATGATATAGAATGAAGTCAGATCAGGTTTGATGCCTTTGCCATGCCTCAAGGCAAATTTCCCGCCATGGCAAACGCAAACTCAACCCAAAAGAAGGTGATCCCCTCTTTCTTGGCTGTTTAGGGTACTATAACCTGTGAGGCAAACATATTGGGCAAATAGATTATTATTGTCCGCCCATATTTGAGTTTTATTTCAACACTTTTGGAGAAAACATGGCAGGAATGCTAATGCGGGTTCTCACGTCGATGCTCATTTTGGCAGCGACCCTATCGCTTACGGGTTGTGGCGATGACAGGCCTGAGAAAATTGAGAAGTATCAACAGCTCACGCAGCAGCGCCTCTCGACACTCAATACCATGCTCGAGGACGGTCAGATACGTAACGCCAATCTGCTCAAGCAATACAGCAGTTTGCTCAAACAACAAAAGCCCGATTTCGCGCCATTAGTGGATGAATTAGCCAAGGATGCAACCGCCGAAGGGCCAATGTATACCTCGCTGAAGCGCCGCTTAGCTGATGCCAAAAACTCGGCCAACTTTACCGATCTCGACCAGCAACTCGCCGAGGTTGAGAACCTTTATCAAGCGGCCGATCCCAGCCTGTATAACGACATGCTTTCCGATCCGGTGAACGTGATTGCCGATATGTCGGAGGGTAAGCTTGCTCGCGTCAATGCGATTAGCCGTGAAGCGGCGGCCCTTGCCAATAATGCCGAAGATTTTGGCCCTGGTAGCCAACTAGTGGGTAACCCTGCCTATGGTAGCTGGCAAACGGACTCTAGTGGCATGTCTTTCTGGGCTTGGTACGGCATGTATTCGATGTTTTCCAATATTTTCCAGCGTCCCATTTATTACGACCGTTGGTCGGGTAACCGTGGGTACAGCTATTACAACGACGTAGGTCGCTATCGCTACACTTCGCCAAAACAAGCACAGGCGCAGGAAAAAACCTTCGAGCAGACTAAAAAACGTTTCGATTCTCAAGGGAAACGCTTCGACAGCCCCTATTCAAAATCGCGCACGGGTGCCACGGCTCTCTCCCGTGAGAGCAGCAGCGCGCCTAAAACCAATACCACAGCGAATAAGTCGAGCGCGCAGTCTGGCAGTAAATTCCGCTCAAATTATTCTAAAGACAGTAGCTTCCGTAATTCCAGCAACCGCACGACCCGCAGTGTGCGCCGAGGCAAGTAAACTAAAGGATCTCCCATGACATTATTTCAGGATTTCGGTATCACACCAGAGCTAGTCACTATACTGGCAATTGACCTCACTATTGCGGTTATCTTATTGACATTAATGCGTTATTTGCAGGGTTGGAGCGTAAGAGTCAACAGCAGTAAAGAGCTGGCCGAACGCGATAACTTTGCCTTTGGGATCAGCACCGCCGGCGCTGTTGCCGCACTCGGCATAGTGCTGACCGGTGCTATTACTGGCGCTGCTGCCCCCTCCTATTTAACCGAAGCTATCGGCATGAGCGCCTACGGGTTATTTGGTTTAGTGCTGATTAAACTCGGACGTTTTTTACACGACAAAATCGCGCTAAATGAATTAGATAAGAACCAGCAAATCCTTAAAGGCAACGTGTCTGTCGCCATTGTGGATGCGAGCGCTGCCATCGCTACCGCGATCATTATTCGAGCCGTCCTGCTATGGGCCGAGGATTTAACACTCGACACCTTTATTGCCATCTTCAGCGCCTTTGCGATTTCGCAGTTGATGCTAGTGCTACTCACCCGTCTACGCGAAAAACGCTTCGCGAGTCGTAATCAAGACTCTTCCATGCAGCAAGCACTCGCCCAAGGCCACACGGCATTAGCCATTCGCCACGCAGGCTTTATGATCGCCATGGCGTTAAGCTTTAATGCCGCGAGTCATTTTATCTTGTTCAACCCAACCGCCTATGTGACTAACATCATCGGCTGGTTAGTCTTCTCCATCATCATGTTGGTGGTACTGACACTGCTGCTGTTTGTGATCAAAAAGCTAGTGCTGGCACGAATCGATTTAGCGGATGAAGTTGAAAGACAGCACAACATTGGTATCGCTGCCGTAGAAATGGCCATCAGTATTGCTATCGCACTTATTCTCACGGCCCTAATGGCGTAATCCAATGCACGAATCCCAAAAAACCAGCTCGGCGACTCAAACGGTAAAAACGAGTCGCCTGAGCTGGTTCGATGATGTCCTACTATTGGGCATTATGGCCGTACTTGCTGGGTGCGGCCTGATCTACGAATACCTGTTGTCCCACTACGCTGGCCGGATCTTAGGCGCCCTAGAGGCCGCCATTTACACTATGATTGGCCTGATGATCGTCTCCATGGGCCTTGGTGCCTTTGCCGCACGCAAAATTAAAGATGCGTTTACCGGCTTTGTGGTGCTCGAACTCACGGTCGCACTCTGCGGTTCACTGGCGATTTTAATTACAGCTGCCGTGATAGGTTTTGGTCAGCAACTACCGATGCTTATCGCCTCCACCTTAGGTTTACCACCGGATCAACTGCCCGAAGGTGGCATGATTGGCTCGCTGCAAAAGCTGAGCGAACATCTGCCCTATGTCTGGGGCGTTTTGCTCGGCTTGATGATCGGGATGGAAATTCCGCTAATCGCGAGAGTTAGGCAATCCCTGTCTGATGAACACTTACTGCATAATGCCGGCACCATTTATGGCGCCGACTACATTGGCGCAGGCATTGGTGCGGCCATTTGGGTCGGCTTTATGCTGGCCATCGATATTCAACTCGCCGCCGCGCTGACCGCCAGCTTTAACTTGCTAGCAGGCTTTGTGTTTATCTGGCGTTTTTGGCCCAAGATCCAAAGAGCAAAATTATTGCTCGCAGGGCATTTTGTGGTCACGGGTGTATTATTATTGCTCGCCATTCAGGGGCCGAGTTGGGAGAAGCAGTTCAACAATCTGCTCTATAAAGACAAAGTGGTTTACGCTAAGGCCACGCGTTTTCAACAACTCACCTTTACCGAGCGCTTACGTGGCAATGGCCTCTCCCCCATATACTCTTTGTATATCAATGGCCGATTACAGTTTTCGAGTATCGATGAGCATATCTACCATGCGTTTTTAGTTCACCCAACGCTTGCGGCCAGCGCTCGCCACAACAAGGTATTAATCATTGGTGGTGGTGATGGACTGGGCCTAAAGCAAGTGCTGCGTTGGGAGCCTGAGCAAGTGACCTTGCTCGATCTTGATGCCGCATTGGTGCAACTCTTTAAAACGCCCGATACGGATATGCCTAAGCGTCTAAGCCAAGCCCTGTTAGCCCTCAATGGCAATGCCTTTAACGATCCTCGCGTTAAGGTGATCCACGACGATGCCTTTAATGGTGTCGATAAACTGATTGCCGCAGGGGACAAATACGATGCGATTATTGTGGACTTGCCCGATCCTAGCCATCCCGATTTAAATAAGCTTTACTCGGATTATTTCTATCGCAAGCTCAAGGAACTAATGAGCGGTGATGGCGCTCTGACAGTACAGTCAACCTCGCCCTATCACGCGCAAAAGGCCTTTATCTCGGTAGCAAAAACCTTGGTATTAGCGGGATTTGACGTGAAACAGTATCACCATAATGTCCCAAGCTTTGGAGAATGGGGCTGGAGCATTGCCACTCTATCTGGAAAGGATGCTCAGCATCGCCTAGGCGAGCTGACAACACTACCGATAGCGGATGACTGGTTAACCTTAGGTTTAGTCAAAGGAGCCTTTGAATTTCCAGCCAATTTTTATCAGGACGCCGCAAGTATTAAGCCTAACGAACTGGGTTCGTTACAGTTGTACCATTATCATCAACAGGCATGGTCCGAAACCCAAGGACTGGATCTTTTTTAACGGATAAAGATAGTGCTTGACATATTATGTCTCGGTGCTATCTTTGAACACAGACATAATATGTCAATAAGGACAAATATGAATATCCATACTCTTGCTAATCACCTCAACAGCCTTGGCAATAACAGCCAGACCGGCTTCCAATTCGATTGCTATCCAATTGATGGTGAAGTCGAAGTGTTGCAAGTAAATGTGGTCGGCCGTGAAGAAATCCCGGTATTCGTATCGGTTACGGACAACCAAATTCTCTGCATCAGTTACCTGTGGGGCGAGAACGAAGTAAACCAAGAACGTCGCAGCGAAATGTTTGAAACCATGCTCGAATTAAACATTCCAATGCCACTGTCAGCCTTTGCCAAAATTGATGACAAATACGTGGTTTACGGCGCGCTCTCTCTGCAATCTAGCATGCTCGAAATCGAGCAAGAGTTAGCAGTCTTATCCGATAACTGCTTAGAAGTTATCGATGAAATGGTCGACTATCTGAAATAAGGAGCCACAATTATGGGCATTCTGAACAAAATTTTAACAGCGTTTCGCGGTGGAGCCACCGAAGTTGGCCAAAGCATCGTAGACGCAAACTCAACCCGTATTTTCGAACAGGAAATCCGTGATGCCGAGAAACACTTAACCAACGCTAAGCGCGAACTGACCGACGTGATGGCAAAAGAAATGCAAGCCAGCCGTGAAGTTGACCGCTTAAAGCGCTCAATTGCCGAACACGAAGGCTATGCAACGCAAGCTTTAGATAAAGGCAACGAAGCCTTAGCCATTGAAGTGGCTGAAAAAATTGCTCAATTAGAACAAGAGCTAGCTGAGCAGCAAAGCGCCAATGATAGCTTCAGCGCCCATGCAGTACGTCTGAAAGATTTAGTGAAGAAAACCGAGCGTCAACTGTCTGATTATCAACGCCAGTTAAGCATGGTTAAAACCACCGAAAGCGTACAAAAGGCGACGGCGACCATTACCGACTCTTTTGCCTCAAGCAACTCTAAGCTGCTCAATGCCAAAGATTCATTAGAGCGTATCAAGGCGCGTCAACAACAGTTTGACGACAGATTGAAAGCCGCAGAAACCTTAGCCGAAGAAGGCAGCGATAAATCATTGCAGGCCAAATTAGCCGAGGCAGGCATTGGTGAACAAAAATCGAATGCTAACGCCGTGCTAGAACGTATCAAGGCACGTAAAAGCTAATTCATGATTGACCAAACGCCGAGCACCGATGGGACCATCACCCCCTATTGTGCTCGGCTTTTTTGTTTTAGACACGCGGATATGTCCAATCAGCCACTCATGGGGTGAGCTTTGGCATGGTGCGCACTGTTTAGGAGCGAATATGGGATTTTTTAACAGTATTTTTGGTAAAAAGGCGCCGCCAGCGCGTGAACTCAATCATCCCTCTGCGCTCAAGATCGGCGATATGATCTCCATCGACAATAGTTTTGCTCTGCCGCCACAATTGCGCGGTCAACAACTGAAAGTCGAAGCGGTGAATACCTATGAGTATGAACGCAATCAGCAAACCGAGTGGGTGCTAAAAGGTCATGGTAGCGAGACGCTATTTTTGAGTCTTGAAGAAGACGATGAAACTTACCTCGCCTTCTCCCTTAAAATTACCCGCGCACAGGTGGAACAGTTATTCGATTTAGAGCAATTCAGTACCCTGTTCGATGAACCAGGCCACGCCGAACTCACCACCCAAGAGTTATCGCCACTGCTAGCCGAGCAACTCGAACAATGGCTGGGTAAGCAATACCATCAAGTGACCTTTGCGCTGTTTGGCTATTTTCACCGCGAAGACTACCGCGGCCTAAAACCACCGCAGGATGCCAATGGTGCAACCGGCGAGCCCTTCGAATATTATTTACTGCTCGATGATGACGAAAGCCGCGCGGTAGAAGTCGAAGTGTATGAGGGTGGCGATACCGATGTGGTACTGACCTTATACCGCCCCTTGTCGGACATTCGCGACTACTGGCCCGGTCAGTAAGCGTTGGCATACGATAAAGTGTGCGACTCGCACTTTATCGCTAAGCCATTACAATCCCAATTAAATTCGCTCGAAATGTACGGTTGATAGCAACAGGTAACGCCTAATGAGTAAAACGAAACACCCTCTCCCAGAGCAATGGCAAAAGAACCAGCAAGCCGCAAAAGCGACGCAAGTGGCCTTCGATCTCGATGAAAAGTTTCAATATTCTATTCGTAAAGCCGCGCTCGATGCGGGTGTCAGCCCTTCCGATCAGATCCGTACCATTTTAGGCCTAAGTGTTTCAAAACGTCCGACTCGCCCCCGCTTAACCGTCTCACTTAACGCCGATGATTATGTACAACTCGCTGAAAAATATGGTCTTAGTGCAGATGCACAGCTTGAAATTAAACGTCGAGTGCTAGAAGATCTAGTACGCTTTGTCGCTGAAGATTAATCGGTCGACTCCCATTTAAGCCATTAAAGCGCCTGACACACCTAAGTCGGGCGATTTATCACAAAGTTAATTTACTCATAGCGTAAACTCTTTTACCTTAGACATTCGCCTTAAAACACAGGGATCATGTTAGGCATGACAGATAAAACCCCTTGGTCGCTCCGTTCTCTGGGGAATCCATCTCCCTTCGAATTCGCTATGATGCTGCTATCGTTATTGTCGGTCATCATAGTGCTGGTGATGACCTTTGGCCGCCTCGACAAAGAAACCTATCGTTTACTTTTTTTTATCGATACCACGATTTGCATGATTTTTATGGTCAACTTTTTCGTTGGCTTGTTCCGATCGCGGGATAGACTCTTTTATCTGCGCCATCATTGGATCGATTTCATCGCCAGTATTCCCGCCATCGAGGCACTGCGTATCGCGAGGGTGTTCCAAATTCTGCGGGTGATCCGTTTAATCCGCATGAGCCGTTCTTTCCTTATCCCGTTGATAAAGCAGCGCAAACAAGCCACTCTCGCTAGCTTGCTTGTGGCTATGGTGACCATTTTAACCTTCGCTTCTATCATCATTCTGATCGTCGAAAGCGGTACCGAAGGTGCTAACATTCAAACCGCCGAGCAGGCTATTTGGTGGGCCTTAGTGACGATTTCGACCGTGGGTTATGGGGATTACTATCCCGTCAGCACCGCAGGACATATTGTGGGTGGGATCGTCATTGTCAGTGGCGTGAGCTTTTTCGGGGTGATTTCGGGTTATATGGCATCAGTATTTGTCACCCCCGATGAGAGCGAGCGCCAAGAACGACAGGACGCCCATAAGGCTGAAATTAAAACCGAACTTGAAATGGCACTTGCCAGAATGGAAGAAAATCAGCGGCAGATGGAACAAAATCAGGCGCAGATGTTGGCAAAAATTACCGAGTTAAAACAAGCTATAGAAGCGAAAAAAGGTTAGGAGCTACCTCCTAACCTCCATTCAGTGTTACCAATAGGTCGTTTGCGTCATCGCGTTTTGTCTCGACGCCTCCATCGCAAAGAGTAAGCTTTGCTGCTTCGCCTCAAGCCAGTCGCTTAAGTCGATGCCAAGGGTTTGCACCGCCAGCGTCAATTGCTGATAACAAGCTAAGGTTCTAATCCCTAACACTAAATCCTGCCAAGGTGCCCTAAAGGCATCGCGGGATTTTGCCTCATACAAAAGCCCATACGCTTGTCCTACTTGAATACTCTCATCCAGTAACGCCGCGCACTGTAAATAATCCTCGGCTGTCATGGTCTTATCGCTAGGCATGGCCGAGAGTACCGCCTGCCATGAGGCTTCCTGCGCATGATCAGCATGCTGGGATAACCCAAGCTCTGCGGGCAGTTCGATGTTTCCCGCGCTGAGCGCCAATAGGATCTCGACAATCGCTAACTGCACTTGACCGTATTCAATACTTTGCCAGAGTGAGTCTAATCGCCCAGAGATATCCATGGCCTCAAATTGCAGCTGTAGTTGTTGCATCAAAGCTTGACGGGCGTCGTGCCGAGCCAATAAGCCCTTTTGACTACCGAGCAAGGCTGCGAGGGCCTGTGCCTCTTCGATAAACGTAAGTTGCGATTCAATCAAATTAAAGTGCCGCATCAAAGTAGCATTGGCGAGACCAAACTGGCTCAGAGTCATACGTAGTAAACGTATACAGGCGCGCATACGCCACCAAAGGGCAATCACGGTTTCGCTATCTTGCTCTTCGGCAATCATGGCTTCGAGCAACTGCCAACGTTCGAGCGCCGTTTCCAGTAATACTTGGCAAGTGGCGGTTAAGTCCTGTTGGTGAGGCTGATGAAGGTTGAGATCCTCTGGTACGGGCAGTGGCAAAAACTCGAGTGCACTTAAGGTTAACGGCTTAGATTGCCCAGCGAGTCGATAGCCTCGCTGCGCCTTACTGGCTTTGCCTAAGCGCACCGGAATCGTACTCGCCACCTGAGCCGCCAGTGTTAATAATGCGCAGGCATCTCCTGTTAATAGCTCAAATTCGAGTTCGCAGAGTGTTTCATGCTCGCCATTGGCGGTAATTTCTCCCGTATCCAAGGCAACCTCGATAAGGCTATCCCCTAGGCTCACATGCCAGGCGCGGCGATAAAAGTCGGTGTGAAATACGCAGCCGAGCTCCGCCTGCACTGCAGCTAAATTGGCATTTACAGGCCAAATACTAGCGGGAAAGAGGCTTAAATCAGGGCTATCGGCTTCAATGGTGACATTATATTCGGGACGAGAATGGATCCCGCCCACCACTTGCCCCGCCGTCTTAATTGTCTGCTCTTTGTGACCATCAAACCCGCGCACCCTTAACCCCATGTCCCATTGGCGTAATTGTAATCTGGGTGTATCAAAGTAACCGTTGCTTAAGCGACGCTTTCCCTGCGGAGTGGCGTTTGGCAGGCTATCTAACTTATTTATCAAGGATTCTTGAAACTTAGGGAGGAAAAACAGTTTTAATTCTATCTCTGCATTCATTGCGGCACCGCTCATTTTGTCATCAAAGATTCATTGATGCGTCACTTTTAGTTCATAATGTCACAAATGTGTCATAAAAATCCCGTAGGATTTGGTTTTGAAGTTGGTATATAACCCGTTAGAATAAAGCTGTGATTTTTTCTCAAAAAACACAGTTTCAATACGCGGACGCATAGGGTAACATGCGCCCGCTTTTTCCAATCATGGAACAATCTAAATAGGTAAACGGCAATGCCAGTAAACTCTATTTTGGGCGTGTTTGCAAAATCGCCAATCAAGCCTCTTCAAGAGCACATGGACAAAGTCTACGATTGCGCATCGTTACTGGTCCCCTTTTTCGAAGCCACCATCACAGGTAACTGGGATGGCGCAGTTCAACTACGCAAGCAAATCAGTTTAGCGGAAAAGCAAGGTGACTCACTCAAGCGTGAAATTCGCCTCACTCTGCCAAGCGGTTTGTTTATGCCAGTTGAGCGTACAGATCTATTGGAACTCCTCACTCAACAAGACAAAATCGCTAACAAAGCAAAAGATATCTCTGGTCGTGTTATCGGCCGTCAATTATTAATCCCTCAGGTCATGCAAGTGCCTTTCATTGCGTATCTACAACGTTGTATCGACGCAGTAGGTCTTGCAAAACAAGTCATTAACGAACTCGAAGATTTGCTTGAAGCAGGTTTCCGCGGTCGTGAAGTCGACTTAGTGGCTAAAATGATCAACGAACTCGATATCATCGAAGAAGATACTGACGATCTGCAAATTCAATTACGTCGTCAACTATTTGCATTGGAATCAGAATTGAATCCTGTCGATGTGATGTTCCTCTATAAAACGATTGAATGGGTCGGCGGTCTTGCAGATCTTGCCGAACGAGTCGGTTCGCGTCTTGAGCTTATGCTGGCTCGCGTTTAATAAATAAGGTTATCAAGGTATCAATATGGTTGATGCAGGTATGGAGGTGGCTAACGTCTTAGCCACTAATGGGCCGTGGCTTATTGCCATTGCGGCTGTGTTTGGTTTTCTAATGGCGTGGGGCATTGGTGCAAACGATGTGGCCAATGCGATGGGTACCTCTGTTGGTTCTAACGCCATTACGATTAAGCAAGCGATTATTATCGCTATGATCTTCGAATTTGCAGGTGCTTTTTTGGCCGGCGGCGAAGTGACCAGTACAATCCGTAACGGTATTATTGATTCAAGTTATTTTACCCAAACCCCGGAATTGCTGGTATACGGCATGATTGGCTCGCTGTTAGCCGCAGGGATTTGGTTAGTTGTCGCATCAGCCTTAGGCTGGCCAGTATCGACCACTCACTCTATCGTGGGCGCGATTATCGGCTTTGCGGCTGTGGGTGTAGGCACTGAGTCTGTCGCTTGGGAAAAAGTAGGTGGTATCGTTGGCTCTTGGGTCATTACCCCTGCAATCTCTGGCTTTATGGCTTTCATTCTGTTCCAAAGCACACAAAAACTGATTTTCAACACTGATAACCCACTCGCTAACGCGAAACGCTATGTGCCTTTCTACATGGCATTTGCGGGCTTTATGATGTCATTAGTAACGATCCTTAAGGGTTTATCACACGTTGGCATTCATTTAAAAGGCGCCGAAGCTTATATGCTGGCGGGTGTGATTGCACTGATTGTGGGTATCATAGGTAAAGTATTTATTTCTCGTTTAAAAATGGATGAGAATGCCACACACAAAACAATGTACGCTAACGTTGAAAAAGTGTTTGCCATCCTGATGGTGCTGACCGCCTGTTGTATGGCGTTCGCCCACGGTTCAAACGACGTAGCTAACGCGATTGGTCCATTAGCTGCGGTCGTGTCTGTGGTTAACAGTGGTGGTCAAATTGCATCTAAGTCAGCGTTAGTTTGGTGGATCCTGCCTTTAGGTGCCGTGGGTATCGTGATGGGTCTGGCGATTTTCGGTCAGCGTGTGATGCAAACCATTGGAAAAAACATCACTCACTTAACCCCAAGCCGTGGTTTTGCTGCCGAATTAGCCGCAGCCTCTACTGTAGTTATTGCTTCTGGTACTGGTTTACCTATCTCTACTACCCAAACCTTAGTCGGTGCGGTATTAGGTGTGGGTATGGCCCGAGGTATTGCGGCAATCAATATTGGTGTAGTGCGTAACATCGTTGTGTCTTGGGTGGTAACCTTACCTGCGGGTGCGGGTCTGTCGATCATCTTCTTCTTTATGATTAAAGGTATCTTTAACTAAGAAGCCCAAGGTGACTATGGCAAGCTTGCCGTAGAAACGCACAAAACACACAGGAATCGCTAGCATGGATGCGGCAAAGTTGAGGGAAGTCTATGACTTCCCTCTTGCATTGCAGGCCTCAAATCCCTAGCATGTGGTCACTATTTCGTTGATGAGAATACAAAAGTGTTAAGAATGCTGACTCTGGTGGGAATGATGTTACTCTCCCCCAACCTGCTGGCCGAAGGCCAACCCCGCTATATCTCGGATAACGTGTTTCTTTATATTCTCAATGGCCCGAGTACAGACTACCGTATCTTAGGCTCAATTGAAGCGGGACAACCTATTACGTTACTGGGCGAAACCCAAGGCGATTACTCGAAAATTGTCGACCACAAGGGTCGCGAAGGCTGGGTACCGACTAACATGATTAGTTCTACCACCAGTTTTCGCGAGCAAGTATCGTCACTCACTAGTGAACTAACTGAAGCCAAAGCTAAACTGGACGAAGTGATGAGTTCAACCGATAACCATGCCGATGAAGTGGCCGAGCTTAAAGCCAAGCTGACTGAAGCCGAAGCTATGCTTAACAAAACCACCCAAGAACGTGACAGTTTGAAAGTGGCCGTGGATCGCAGCGCTCAAGAAGCGCAATTCGCCCTATGGCGTGAAGGTGGTTTGATAGCCGCAGCCGGTTTAGTGGTGGGGGTGATTTTGGTGTATCTGCCGAGACCGCAGCGCCGCAATAAAAAGCGTTGGATGTAAATTTTTACGCCAATCACCTGAAAGTAAAATCAAAAGCCAGTGTTTTCAAACACTGGCTTTTTTGTCAATTGAGCGTTACATCTGGCGCGTAACAAGCTAATCAAACAATCTTCACATTCTTTCACGCTATAGTGTTGTCCGTCACATTTTGGTTGTATAATCTGCGCGCGCAAAGCTTCATATTGTATACAAAATATCAAATGCGTTTCGCGCCCCCCATTTTTGTTTCAACAATAGAGCCGAAAACAACTGGCCAAGATGGAAGCGAGTACTATGTTCAAAGCGAGTGAAGTGCTGGCAGGCCGCTACGATTCTGCCAATCTCGACGAACTGTTCAAAGCCGTCACCGACAACTACATTGTCGATGAAGAACAATACTTGTCAGAGCTAATCAAACTAGTGCCCTCCAGTGATGAAGCCATCGAGCGCGTCACTCGTCGTGCCCACGAACTAGTCAACAAAGTTCGTCAATTCGATAAGAAAGGTTTAATGGTTGGCATCGACGCCTTCCTGCAGCAATACAGCTTAGAAACACAGGAAGGGATTATCCTGATGTGTTTAGCCGAAGCCCTGCTGCGTATTCCCGATGCGGCCACTGCCGACGCCTTGATTGAAGATAAGCTCTCAGGCGCGAAGTGGGATGAACACTTAAGCAAGAGCGATTCGGTACTGGTTAACGCCTCCACTTGGGGCCTAATGCTCACTGGCAAAATCGTCAAACTCGATAAAAAAATCGATGGTACGCCAAGCAACCTGTTAAGCCGTTTAGTGAATCGTTTAGGTGAGCCTGTGATCCGCCAAGCCATGATGGCGGCGATGAAGATCATGGGTAAGCAGTTCGTTCTCGGCCGCACCATGAAAGAAGCACTCAAGAACAGCGAAGACAAGCGTAAATTAGGTTACACCCACTCCTACGACATGCTGGGTGAAGCCGCGTTGACGCGTAAAGATGCCGAAAAATACTTTAACGATTATGCCAATGCGATTACCGAGTTAGGAGCACAAAGCTATAACGAAAACGAATCTCCACGCCCAACGATTTCTATCAAGCTGTCGGCACTGCACCCACGTTACGAAGTCGCTAACGAAGACCGTGTACTGACCGAGCTGTATGACACAGTTATTCGCTTAATTAAGTTAGCCCGTGGCTTAAATATCGGTATTTCTATCGACGCCGAAGAAGTTGACCGCCTCGAACTGTCGCTCAAACTGTTCCAAAAACTGTTTAATTCTGAGGCCACTAAGGGTTGGGGCTTACTCGGTATCGTAGTGCAAGCTTACTCTAAGCGCGCCCTGCCTGTGCTGGTATGGTTAACCCGCCTAGCGAAAGAGCAAGGCGATGAAATTCCGGTTCGCTTAGTGAAAGGCGCTTACTGGGATAGCGAGCTGAAATGGGCACAACAAGCTGGTGAAGCTGCATACCCACTCTACACCCGCAAAGCTGGTACCGACGTATCTTACTTAGCCTGTGCGCGTTACCTGTTATCTGACGCCACCCGCGGCGCGATTTACCCACAATTTGCAAGCCACAACGCGCAAACGGTTGCCGCGATTTCTGATATGGCGGGCGATCGTAACCACGAATTCCAACGCCTACACGGCATGGGACAAGAGCTGTACGACACTATTCTGTCGGAAGCGGGCGCGAAAGCGGTACGTATCTACGCCCCTATCGGTGCCCATAAAGATCTACTGCCCTACTTAGTGCGTCGCCTACTGGAAAACGGTGCGAACACCTCCTTCGTACACAAGCTGGTCGACCCTAAAACCCCTATCGAGTCTTTAGTGGTTCACCCACTGAAAACCCTGACAGGCTACAAAACCCTGGCTAACAACAAAATCGTTTTACCTACCGACATCTTCGGTAGCGATCGCAAAAATTCCAAGGGACTCAATATGAACATCATTTCAGAAGCAGAGCCATTCTTCGCGGCCTTAGACAAATTCAAATCGACGCAGTGGCAAGCGGGCCCTCTGGTTAATGGTCAAACCTTAACTGGCGAGCACAAAACCGTGGTGAGCCCATTCGATACCACCCAGACCGTAGGTCAAGTGGCCTTTGCTGACAAAGCGGCTATCGAACAAGCTGTCGCCTCTGCCGATGCGGCGTTTGCGACTTGGACTCGCACTCCGGTTGAAGTGCGCGCCTCAGCCCTGCAAAAGCTTGCGGATCTGTTAGAAGAAAACCGTGAAGAACTGATTGCTCTTTGTACCCGTGAAGCGGGCAAGAGCATTCAAGACGGTATCGACGAAGTGCGTGAAGCCGTAGACTTCTGCCGCTACTACGCGGTGCAAGCTAAGAAGCTGATGTCAAAACCTGAACTGCTCCCAGGCCCAACGGGTGAGTTAAACGAACTCTTCCTTCAAGGTCGCGGTGTGTTCGTGTGTATCAGCCCATGGAACTTCCCATTGGCTATCTTCTTAGGCCAAGTATCGGCAGCCCTCGCTGCAGGTAACACTGTCGTAGCTAAACCTGCAGAGCAAACTTCTATCATTGGTTACCGCGCAGTGCAGCTCGCACACCAAGCGGGTATTCCAACGGACGTGCTGCAATATCTACCCGGCACAGGCGCGACCGTAGGTAACGCGCTGACGGCTGATGAGCGCATCGGCGGCGTATGTTTTACCGGTTCAACTGGCACCGCCAAACTCATCAACCGCACACTCGCAAACCGTGAAGGCGCCATCATTCCGTTAATCGCCGAAACCGGTGGTCAAAATGCTATGGTGGTTGACTCTACTTCTCAGCCAGAACAAGTGGTTAACGATGTGGTGTCATCATCCTTCACCAGTGCGGGTCAACGCTGCTCGGCGCTGCGTGTACTCTTCCTGCAGGAAGATATTGCAGACCGCGTAATCGATGTACTCCAAGGTGCGATGGATGAGCTAGTGATTGGCAATCCAAGTTCAGTGAAAACCGACGTGGGCCCAGTTATCGATGCGACCGCGAAGGCTAACCTTGACGCCCATATCGACCACATCAAGCAAGTGGGTAAGTTGATCAAACAAATGTCTCTGCCAGCGGGTACCGAGAATGGCCACTTTGTGTCGCCAACTGCCGTTGAAATCGATTCAATCAAAGTGCTTGAAAAAGAACACTTTGGTCCAATCCTGCACGTGATCCGTTACAAGGCATCTGAACTTGCCCATGTGATCGATGAAATCAACAGCACAGGCTTTGGCTTAACCTTAGGTATCCACAGCCGTAACGAAGGCCATGCCCTCGAAGTAGCTGACAAGGTTAACGTAGGTAACGTGTACATCAACCGTAACCAAATCGGCGCAGTCGTTGGCGTACAACCTTTCGGCGGCCAAGGTCTGTCTGGCACAGGTCCAAAAGCCGGTGGTCCACACTACTTAACTCGTTTCGTGACTGAAAAGACACGCACTAACAACATCACCGCCATCGGTGGTAACGCGACTCTGTTGTCACTGGGTGATAGCGACGCCTAAGTCCTAAAGACTTATTGATAAACGAAAGCCAGACTCTGTCTGGCTTTTTTATTGGGTAATGAATGCTTATACCTAAATTCAATGAGAGAAATGAGCTAAGGAATCAGTGGCTCGACTATAAACTTTCGTGGTCTTGGTGTCGGTAGTTAATCCGAAAAGAGTTACGCCCCGTTTTTGCTTACATACATGCATCGATAAACTTATCTAATCAATGATTAAGCACCGTCATTTCAGTGACACGCAGCAATGCTCGACCGTGACATCCATGTCACGGACGGTCACTTCCATGTCAATGCTTAATCCTGCTAACCACTGAGTATCCTGTTAGCTTGAACATGCCTCAATTTTGCCTTTTCGTTGCAAAATTTAATAATGGGTGTCTCAGTAAATTAGCAATTTATTAGCTCAGAATCTTAGCAACAAGAGCTGACCCTTTTGCAACTTGGTCAGTTGCTCCCAATTCATTAAACTCTGCAAGTACTTGTTTAAGTGAGTTATTAAGTATTTCGTTAGATATATCTACGTTTGGTAATTCCGAAATTTTTTTCTCAATATCTTGTGAAGTACCTGCTATTTTTATACTTGCTACCATTGCAACGTAAAATTTGATATTCGTAATGACCTTTCTTTCTAACTGAATCTCGCAATTTTCCGGCTTCAGATATGTTTCAACAGCCTTCATAATTTGGATTGCTTTGAGATAAATATCAATTGGCTTATCTAAGCTAAATATTCTTCTATATTCGGCATCAGAATTAATTAATGTTGAAGGGCGAGCTCTTGCGCTGTCTGGCTTTAACAGCATAATAGCCATCATTGCTTGCGCCATGTAAGAAATACTTATGATCTTGGAAACTGGCATTCCCTGATTTTTATAAAAGTTTTTCTTTCTATCATAGTAGTAACCGTTTGACTTAAGAAAGTCTTCAATATTTCTATGGATGTCATCAGAGCTTCTTAATGAGGCTGGTGGAATAGCTGTTTGACTGTTTGTGGCTCGTATGATTCTGTCTCTAGCCTCTTCATCCTCTTCACATATCACTCTTACAAGCACCGCTCTTTCATCACCCTCGTGATTACCCAACTGCGAGAAGTATTGATATATTTCATGTGATGTCTGCAGCCCATTAACAATTTGAGGATCTTCAATTGTAAGTTGCTTTCCTGCCATTACTGCTTTAGGAGTGATAATAGTTACGCCATTATTCAAATACCAAAAATTTTCTGAGTCCCTATTTTCAAGTGTCTTCCGTATGCCAGTATTGACTACAACGCTACCTTGATAGTCTCTAACATTTGATTCGAATATGCTGCGTGCCAACGCCCCTGAATCAGATATAAACTCGTAGTATTTAGACAGACTCACTAGACATAGATAACTACCAGCGGTTGTGCCAATTGGTGATTCCGCAACCTCAAGTATTCTCGAAGTAGACGGCACATTTCTTGTCATCTCAAGAAGTTTAGATGCTCCAATAAACTCAAATGAAAAATCTGCCCCACCAAACATTTTGACAATATCTTCCTGCAGCTTTTGCACTTTACCTGACACATTATGGTGAACCTCATCACCTTGAGTAGCATAAAAATATCGTATTTCAATTTTTGGAAATGTCTTTGCTAACTTTGCATATGAATCTCTAAAAAGCTTAACCTTATCGATCAAATCAGCGTTGTAGCGAGCTGCATAATCGTCTGGATTATTTGCTAAGTTGAATAAATCCTGTGCTGACTCCCTGAATTTGATTACAGCATCTTCTTTAAAGGAGGCAGAAGTCTTCGATTGAATTATAATCAGTTCAATGTGGTTCTTTCTCTGATTGGTATTTATTGGCGTATCTTCTTTTAATGGCTCACCATTTATAAATGTATAGATTGAATCTATTCCACCATCCCCACCGTCACCCACTATTCCGTATGAAATATCATCGTAACTAAGATCATAATTCTTTAATATTTCTGATGCCGAATATATTTCAAAATACTCTGAAACGGTCAGTTCGTCACCAGATTCAGCACATCGTTCCTTGATTATCTGCTCAAGAATTATCTGATCATTTGTCTTTTGAGCCATTTTTTATTCCTTAGTAATTTGATACTTATTTGCCTTCAAAGTGCCAATATTTTATTACGTACACACACGCAAAAAGTTAACTAATTTTATTGAAAAGAACTTATCAGCTTTCGTCTAAATAAACCATCCGGGAAAGCGAGTTTGCCATTTTTCACATCAAAAGATGGGACACGCATAACTCTTTTGGGACTAACAGTCCGGCACTGAAATCACAGAGTTCCCCCTCCCCTCGGAGTTGCCGCAGGGCATTTGCGTTTGTTGCGTGAGCGAGGCATGGATGCCGAGATAGCGTCAGTCGAATCAGGGACGAGCGTCTGACGCGATAGCATAAGAACGCTAAATGCCCAAGGGGCTTTCAACTCCGTTAGGGGCGTCTTGGAGAATCCAAGGAGGATAGGACGAGCAGTCCTCCTTGGTCGGGTGTGGGGTGAAGCCCCACGACGTTGATTCACCTCAGCCGCAGGCCATGATTCGAAATTCGTGACACAACACCTACACATTCTTCTCACTCACTTACCTGACATGAATTTACCTCAAAACTGAGTCTCACTAAGTAAGAGGTTTCAAAGCCAATGTGAGCGGCTTCAAATTGTGAATAGGCGAGATTTGAAAGCGATATGAGGGGATTGCGCCTAAGAGATAAAAACCTTCATAATCGCCATTCAATCAACCGATTTTTTACTTTCTCAAAGTCACTTTCTCAAGGCAACTATGACATTCTCGCTATTAGATATTTCTGCATTAACGTGGTTTATCGTTTCTTGGGCTGGCTATACCGCTTTTGCCCGACGTAAGGCGAAGGATACCGACTGTATTGCCCGTGGCCTGCATAAGCACCGAATTTACTGGATGCTCGAGCTGATGACTCGAGGCGTGCGGGTTGGCGATGCGGCGTTATTAGCGAACCTTGAACGCAATATTGCCTTTTTTGCCTCGACTACGCTGTTCGTGCTTGCGGGGGTATTAACCTTATTTGCCCAGGTTGAACGCCTCGAGGCCGTGATTGCCACTATTCCCTATGCGACGCCACCAAATCATTCATTGGTACAAGTTAAATTAGCGTTATTAGTGGTCATTTTTGTGATGGCATTTTTCCAATTTACCTGGTCGATGCGCCAATATGGCTTTGTGAATGTGATGATAGGCGCAGGCCCCATGGATATCGAAGGCGCCAACGACAACCTCAAAGCCTACGCGCGGCAAATGGCGACAGTGCAAGACCAAGCCGCCCATTCCTATAACTATGGTCTGCGGGCGTACTACTTTTCGATGGCCGTGCTCTGCTGGTTTGTGCACCCGATACTGTTTATTTTGGCTAGCCTGTTTGTGGTGGTCACCCTGTATCGCCGCGAATTTAAATCCCGCGCCGTAATAGCCATTACCGCCGCCAAGGCACATTTAGGCAGCGAATATCAGGTGCGAGAAACCCAGCGCCAATCCAAGTAGTCCCCAGCCAACCTAAGACTGTGCCAGCCAAAGCGCAGTCTTATTCTTGTTCTATACTCATTGGGTTAATCACCAATCAATAATGGGAGTGAGCCATGAGTGATAATCTGTTAACTGTGGATGAAGTGTGCAAGTTGCTGGATAAGAGTCCGGCAACGATTAAACGCTATGCGCGGGAAAACCTACTCAGCAGCGTGAAAGACGGTGAAGAATTGCGATTCCCCGAAGAAGAGGTCAAACGTTACTTAGCCTTTTCGCAGCGCTTAGGAAGATAAGCCGCCGCGCCTTGTATCGATTCATCCCCAAATGGACTTGGGATGCCTCGCTTATCCTTGTATAGCCATCTGTAATTGTCTGTAAGATAACAACTCCCGCTGAGATTCCTCTAGCCCAAGCTCTGCGGCTAAAGCGAGGAGCTGCGCCTCATAGATTGGCAGCTTAGCTTCATCATTAGTCATAATAGCAAGCTCGGCAAAGTCACCTAAGCCTTCGAGCCAATCAAGCGTTAAGTGAAATTCCCCAAGAAAATACACGCTGCGGCGTTTTTTAATCTCAAGCACACATTGATAGCCTAAAGTCCGCAGCATACTTTTGGCCTTGTTGGCATCCGTGATATTAACCGCCTCACAGCGGTCTTTTTCGGGCCCTTTCACAATCCACAGCATGATGCCTGAGGGCTGCATCTCGCGAATACACAGGCTTTTATGCTCCGCCGCTAAAGAGGCTATAGGTGAATCAAAATAGCAGTCATGCTCAAGATTATCCTCAAGCATCACCTCGAGTGATTTAGCACTTAAGCGCGCCCAAAAGGCCTCACGGTCCGTGAGTCGATACTTAAGCTCTACCTCAAACTTACCGTTAAAATGGGCGTTAATTTGCGGAGCGAATTCTTTTGCTGCCAATTCTTTTAGTGCCAATTCTTTTGGCGCCATGTCTGCTGGCATTGGGTTATTCATATAAAGGCTTCACTCCTGCTGCGCGTATTTCTCACCCATTCGACATCCCGACTCAAGCTAAGCGACGATAGAGCGCCTGATAGGCGGGGCTAGTTTGAAGTAACTGCTGATGATCGCCCGATGCCACAATTTGCCCCTCGGCGAGGAGGTGAATTTGGTCCATCTTGGCCATCGCCGTTAATCGATGGCTGATCATTAGCAGGGTTTTATCCTTTGCAAATTCAAGCAGTAAACTTAAGATTTCCCGCTCGGTGCGCTTATCTAAGCCCTCGGTTGGCTCATCTAACAGTAATAAAGGCGCATCACGCAGCAATGCCCTTGCCACGCCAATACGGCGCTGCTCACCGCCCGATAACTGCCGACCCCCCTCACCAATCCACATATCGAGAGGCTTGTCGCCTTTAAGTAATTCGCCTAAACCAACCTGCTGTAATACTTGGATAAAACGCTCGTCATTGGCGGTACGCTTTTGCCCTTCTGGCACAGGCAAGGCAATGGCAAGGTTCTCCCGCAGTGTGCCCGCGTACAGGTAAATCCGCTGGCTCACGACTGTCATCGCCGATCTTAAGGCGGCCTCGCTATAGTCCGTCAGCGGCTGACCATCGAGACAAATTTGGCCACGCTGCGCCTGCCATTCACGGGTGATTAAGGACAATAAACTGGATTTGCCACAGCCAGTGGCGCCCAATAACGCCACCTTTTGCCCAGGCTGTACCGTTAAGGATAAGCCCTGCAGTATGCTTTGGTTATCGTGGTAACCAAAATAGATATCCGTCATCTGCAGCCCGCCCGATGTCGCCTTAAGCGTTGAATCTTCGCTAAAACGAATATCGCTTTCCTGCTCGGTGATTTCGTGAATTCGTGTTGCCGCCAGCACGCAGCCCGACAAATGTTGGAAAGCGCCCGCGATTGGCATCATCATTTCGACGCAGGCCATAGTGGCAAACACCATCAAGGCAAACATGGGGCCGGGAGGCACGGCATCACCCACGCCATTGGCGGCTAAAAATAGCATCATGATGAGTGCCGAGCCCATCGCGAGGATCAGCATGGCTTGGCTCAAGGCGGTGATATTTGCCATCGCCCCTTGGCTGGCAAATAACGCCTGCTCGGCCTCATTAAGCTTTTGTCTGTATCTGTCATTCGCACCAAATAGACTCAGCTCTGCTTGGCCCTGCAGCATCTCAAGCAACTGCACCCGATATTGGCGTTTGGTCTCCAGCATATTGCGACTTGGCTCGTGCCCAAGCCGATAAAACAGCAGAGGTAGCAGCAACCAAACCACAATCAAAAACAGGCATAAACTTAAGGCCAGCTTGGCATCAAACCATGCGAGGAACAGATATAACAACGCCGTCATCAGCAAGGAAGCCGCCATCGGCGTCAACAATCTTAAATACAGATGGTCGAGCGTATCTATATCCGCCACGAGGCGATTGAGCATATCCGCGCGGCGCAGCCCTTGCAGATTTTTAGCGCTAAGTGGGAAGAGTTTTCGCCACGCCCAAACTCTGAGTTCAGTCAGTAATTTAAAGGTCGCCTCATGGGTCGCGAGACGTTCACCGTAACGACTGGCCGTTCGCGCGATAGAAAGGAAACGCACGCCACCGGCGGGAGTAAAAAAGTTAAAGGATTGGGAGCCAATAACCGTTAATCCCGCCACCGCCGTCGCCGATAAAAACCAGCCCGACAGCGACAATAAACCAATCCCCGCCATGAGTGTGGTTAGGGTGAGCACAAGTCCAACGGCCATCATTAACCATTGGTGGGAGAACAACCGGATAAAGGGAAGGAGTATTTTCATTGTGCGGCTCCTTCGGTTGTCCCTAACGCGATATCGCTGTGGTTATCGGGCATGGGTGATTCCAGCCCAATATCGGCTACTGATTCAGTATTTTCATGCAACATGGTTTGGAATAATCCCGCCTCAGTTGACAGCGTCGCAAAATCCCCCCGCTGAACTATCTCGCCTTTATCGAGCACTAGGATGGACGACATATGGTCCAGCTGATCGACTCTGTGGGTCACCATAATCCCCATCTTACCCGCCATCGCCGCTTTTAAGGTGAGGCTGACGAGTTGCTCGCTGACGCTGTCTAAACTCGC
>NZ_JBKEDJ010000056.1:0-90552 GCF_047975355.1 Shewanella sp.
CTAAAATCATTGATTTATAATCCTTACTACTTAAATGATTTTTCCTTTGATACCCTTGGCAACAGGGGTTATCAATATATGACCTTATTTTTTAAAAGCAGTTTTTAATATGGTATAATTAATCATATAAACAAATCTCCATATTGATAGTTTCTGATGGACAGTAATTATCCTAGTTATTTGTAGTCATTGGTTTTTACAGTGACTATCAATATGGTGGTTGACTAGGCATTAATCGTCATTCTCTTTATAACAAATTTGTTATTAATTTTGATTGTAATTAGGAAATGCTGGGCAGTAAAATACTAGAAAAACTTTGGTAAGTGAGTTTCTAGTATTGGTTAATAATTTTTCGTGGAAATTATTAACCAAACTGTTCAGTATTTTTTTGTCTAAATTAAAAAAACCGACTTATTGATTAGCTTTTTACTAAATACAAATGTATTAGATAATACAAAATTAAACAATCAACCAATCAACGACCACGAATCGAATCTTGATATAATGTCATTGACATATTGACATACTTACCAATTCCAAATATCATCCATTCATTTTGTGGTCTTATAAAATATAAGAGATCCAAAATGCCTAAACACAATACAAATACCCCAAACAAAATTTTATACATTCACGAACATAATGCTGGTGCAGGGAAGACATTCGCTATTTGTTCAAAAATCAAAAACTCAAATAAAAAATACCTTATATCAGTACCTACCAAAAAACTGCAAGTAGAATATTCAAAATTGATTCCTGATGCACTTGTGATCAATGACGATAACACAAATGTAAATCAGTATATTGCATACCAACAAAGCATAATTGATGCACGTAGGGTTGTAATCATTACGCATGTAACACTCTTAACTCATGGCGATAAATTTGGACAACGCGAGTTAATTATTGATGAACTACCTAGTGACCTTATTTGCACAAAGCATTTAAAAACTACCGCATCTGATGCAGTAAAACTAGAGCAGGAAATTAAACTTTCATCTAATGACAACCTTCGGGATATTATAAAAAGATTTGAAAATGGTTCAGCGGAACACAGCGATAGTAAAATTGAATTGTTATCGGCAAAACTTAATAACAAATATTTTGCATATGAACCCACATCGGCTAATGAATATGTATATTTCCATTACTTATTTCTAGCCAATGGTTCTAAATTCGAAAACTATTCTATAATACACTTACTCGGGGCAAATCTCAGTGGCTCGATTGCAATTAAATATTTTACTGATTTAGCTGGATACAAATTAGCAAAAGGTGATTTAGTTGTTCGCGGTAATCCAATGGATCAGAAAGTCAGAATAGTACCGTTGTTAAAATTCGAAAATGGTCGGGACTTCATTAGTAAACCTGTACTAGAAAAATACTTTACTGAAATGTTAAAAGTCGTTCGTGACAACACTAAAGAAGGCGTCCTAATCGCTACTAATAACGACTTTAAACCTATGGTTATGGATGCACACTTTAAGGTCATAACACCAAAATCGCACGGTTTAAACGAATACAAGGATAGAACACAAGCAGCGGTGTTGTACTCAGCGAACCCCAATCCCTATGACATACCATTCATGCAAACGTGCGCAGAGGTTTTGGGGTTCGATAGCAATGTACTAGTAGATGCGTATGTGTTCGAGAACGTCCTAGATGTGGTCTACCAGACTGTGACCAGAACTGCTATTAGAAATCCTGAATATGAAGGTGAACTGACCTTCTTTGTTCCCGACAGTAGATGCGCAGATTTTTTAAGGGGCAAGTTCAAGAACGCTCATATTGATTGGTCATTGGCAATTGATGTTGCAGTTGACAAGGGCGGTGCGCAGTCTGGAAACACTAACAAAAAAAGTAAAGGATGCGCTGTTACTCAATTGCTAACCAAGCATGTCAATGCACCAAAGGCAAAGCGGCTTATTGATAAATTCTCTAAGGACAACGGGTTTGCACCTAATGCACTAGAACCTATCCATATTAAAAAATTGATAGAAGCAGCTACGTTAAATCGAGTACCGAAAGACTATTCGTTTAAAATTTAAGATAAAAAAACAACCAACTAGAACTTATTTTTAGTTGGTTTTTTTGTGTCCCAAAATCTAGATATTAACAAGATAGCGAATGTTAAAAACAGATCCGAACCCTGTTTAATAGTGGTCATGGCTTCGCCAATCGACTCCGCTTCGCTCCGTCGAATATTAAAATCAAGATCTTAAAGGAAGTCTGTTTAAAAGAGGTTTATTTTAACACTTTTTTATTGAGGTGAGGCGAAGCCGAACCGTGAGCGTAGCGAACTCAATCACTATGACAAGTTAGCAATGATGATACTCGCTACGCTCGATTCCTAGTTGAATAGTGATTAGTGATCATTGAACCAATCATTAGACGAACGCAGTGAGTCGTGAGCGTAGCGAACTCAATCACTATGACACTATGACACTATGACACTATGACTCAGGTTTGGATCTGTTTTTATCATTACCCAATCTATTAACTCGCTACGCTCGTAATCTCACTTCGTTCGATTTATGCAAATGAATAGAATATGAATAAGATCCAAACGATCCAAAATGGTGCGTAGATCTAATTATCTAATAATATTATTATAGAACTTTAGATCTACGTTTTAGTAAAAATTCTGTTAATTTACTATTGATTAAGATCATTTTGATCACAAAACCCACGCTATACGCAACATAACCGCAACCTGTCAGATTTGTTAAAAATCAATATTTACTCAGTAGTTATGAATAACTAATCACATACTTTCAATCCCCTGATAACCACACTCAATCAATGAACCTCGTTGAACCACGTTCGTCCTATGTGGTTTTGTGGTATCAGCCGATCCTGACCTGTTCTAAACCATGCTTTATGATACCAACCTACCCTTGCCTAACGCTCTAAACCAACCGCCAACCACGCTCAACCAATCCACTTTTGCCTATCCCTGATATTTTGACGTTGTATCAAAAAATCGTTTGTTGACTATATTTTTTGTCCACCAAAAACACACTACTAAATAAAGGTAGGTAAGAGGAAAATGAACAATGGAACAATTATTATCAACAGAAAACTTATTAAGCGAAACCTTGAGTTTATTGTCAGAATTAGGATATCAGGAATCAACTGAACCTCTGATTATTGAATCCGAGGCATTTGATTTATTAACAGAATCGAATAAACCGATCCAGTATATAGCTAAGATAATTTATGGCGGGCTGATTCAATTAACTGATAACACTAATACTATGAATCGTGGACTTTCGGTTATATTGCATAAGCAGAATTTTAAGAAAAATTATAGTCACCTGAAAAAAATAAATAACAAACACTTAGAAAAAGACCAACAAGATTTATTAGCAAAGCGTCTTGAGTCATTAACAAAAATATTCAGACAGTATGATATTGATGATGGAATTCTCAATGGCTCTATCATTAGTAAGAATACAGAGTCGTATTTCATATTAGACAAAAATGATTCGGGATTTATTTTTAAACTAATCCGAATTGAATTACCAACTGATGCAAGAACCCGATCCAAAGTAGGATATTACGAATCGCCTATCGATTTACATAAATTAAATAAAAGCTTTGTTGATTTCATATTAAAGTCAAATAGAGGCGGTGCTAGGTTAGGCGCTGGTAAAAAACCACAAATACAAAACAAGGAAGATTAAAAATGATTGGATTTATATCATTCATGATCTTCAACCTAGCAGTAATTACGCTGCATATATTAATTAAAAAGGATATTAAAAATGAACAATAGAAAAGACTACTATATAGAATATTATAAAAACAACAAACAAGACATAGCTAAAAGAAGAAATCTTGTGTATCAACAAAAGCAAATCCTATCCAGTTTTGATAAGTATTTTGTTGATTTAAGCTTATTCAATGAGACCGAAAAAGATAACTTCCATTCTAAAGAACTAGTACTAAAGTTTAAACAAAAAACTGGCATAACCTTAGACTATAAATTACTTCTCGATGTATATAAAGATTTCCTTTTAATTGCTTATCATTCAATAGGAAAACCAACAATTCAAGATTTAAATTTAGGTGTCATTTTAAAAAATCAATTATTGCTGTCTAGTTTTTATAAATTCATGAGTACAAAATCAGAATTTAAAGATCATAGAACATTACTATTGGCGCAACATGATGAAATTCGAATTCAACATGCTAAAGATTTAAAAACTCAAGAAATGCTGAAAGGAATTTAAAAATGAAAAACTCATTTAATTTTATCAAAGAGATCTCTTTAGAAATTGGAATATCACCAGTTATTAAAGATGGTTCAATTTTAATTTCAGATAATCTATTATCAGTCGTATCACGTGGGGATGACTATGTTTTAGTCAGTTTTCCATTGCCCGATGATGAAGTTTTCAGTGCCGTAAGTGTAGTATCAGACGAACTTAAAACACTGATTATACATGCTTATTGCGAACGCAGACAGTGGTTTATCAACGACCAAGAACGGATAAGACAAGAACAAGTGAATTTATTATTAGATCTTGAAACTCAATTAGAAAAACAATCCTAATAAGGAAGAAAATGGTTAACATACATTTAGAAAACGCAATTAGACAATTCATTGTAGCCTGTTATTTCACTAGACACAATGTTAATCGACACGGTGTACAAACTACGAAATACGATCTATCCGATGTTCTGAAATTAGGGAGCAAAACAACATTAGGTCGAATGACGGGATTAAGTAGCGACGAACTTCAACCTATTATCGAAGATGAGTTAAAGAAATTAACATTAACCATCGAACGCACTAATGAATTAAAGAAATTAAATTAAGGATATTGAAAAATGAAAGTAGTGAAACAATTCAGCAAATTATTATCTAATCATACTGGCCTAGTGTTCTTCGACGAATCATCAGCTAGAATTAATGAGCTAATTAATACCGTAGGTCGTTATGATCCTAATAACGGTGAATTTGTTTTTTTGGATGATGAATCACCAGCGGTTTTAAAATTAAAATCACTCATTAATAAAATATATACAGAAGTCGTTAGTATTGGTAATGGAAAATACTTTATTAACTTCGACGCTTCTAGAATTAAATCAAGCGAAAACAATTCAATTAGTGAATCAGTAATTAAATCAGAAATTGATTTATTAAATTCTCTATCTGAATCCGATAAAAGAATTAGAAAAGTAATGTACCGTGATTATTATATCGGCACTCTAGAAAACGATGATTTTTACATTAATGATGAATTCGCTGATGCTGAGGGACATTATTTTGACTTTTATGAATCGCACGGTATAGATGATGTACTAATCGATGATATTAAATCAACTGGTATAGATATTCTGAATATTGTTATTGATAAAATCAATAAAGCAAAAATTGAAAATTCAAATAAAGAAATTAAAGAATCTGCCCTAGATCATTGGTATGGTGATTTATCAAGTGCAGAACGAGAAGAAAAGGCAATGGCTATTATTAAACATCGTGAATCAACAGAACTAATTAATAATGCATTGAAGTGGGTGTAAAGGTATAAAGGTATAAAATGGAACAAATAACAAAACCAAATTATGACAGTGCTATTGTTGGCACTGCTGGCAAATCAAAACTATATCAAACAAGTAGAGTTATTGATGTATTTAATTTAACACATGATGTTGTCGGTGATGCATTTTCTAATTGCCTTATGAAGTTTGGCAAGACAGTTACCGACAAAGAAATCAATATAGCACAACAAGCTTATGACAACTTACTGGTTGAGATTGAAAAGAAAAAGCAAGCTGATTATGACCGATTTTTGGTATTAGATTTAATTCACAGTTACAAGATTTCATTAATAGATATTCGGGATTGTGTCATCAATACAAATAATGGCAAGGCGTTTTTATTGCCTGAAAATCATAAATTGGTAGGCAGGTATCACTCACAATCAGATGTTTTAAGCAGCGTCAATGACCAAGCGTTTACAGACATGATAAAAGCCCATTGCTTACCGTATGACAGCTTTGTTCTTGAGCCAGTCAGTAGATTGAATGTTGAACGACTTATCGAACCCGAAGACCTCGAACTAGACCTAGAAGAATAAATTTTTAACAAAAGGAAAAAAAGAGATGAGAACAACCTTCAAAGACAACCCCCAACAGGCTTCTATAGCTGGACTCAAGGGCGCAGAAACCCGCCGTAAGATGAAAGCCTATAAGGAACAACATAGAGCAGCAATGATAAGCAAGGCCGAAGAAATCGTTAGTGCTTTCATGGATAACAAGCCTGTTTTTGGTATTGACCTAAAGCCAGAGCTTAGGGAAAAAATCATTGAATCTGTGTTAACTGAGGTCACTATACAGTCACTTGTAGGCGCACTAAAACACAGGGACGAAGTAGATTTAATATTGCTTCGCCATGAGCTAACGAAATCAGGCAATCCCATTACTGGGGTAGATGGTTTAAACGAATCAGGTGAGCAATCGGACGCGCCCGCAATGCTAACCAATGCAGAACTAATGAGCTTAGTAGGTACACAGTCCGAAGCCAAGAGCAGACAATCTTATGACCCGTTAGGTGGTTTGCCAGACTTACAAGATTTGCCCGACCTAGGTGATGGTGATGATGATTTACCAGAACACTTTTTTACATGGTATCAAAGTCAACCCGAAGCTAGACAAGAATCTATCTTAAAGACATTTTTCCGTGATGACCTAGAACAACTGCTTAATCACGCTGGTAGACCAACACGCAAGGTATGCGACGAGCTTAATATTAGAGTTTAGTTATATATGGAAATCAATAAGAAATTGGGTATCCCCGAGATCATCAGTTTGTTTGGTGCGCTTGTCGGTTTGGTATTATGGTTAGGTGCGCTAGGCATACAGACAAAAAGCAATACTCAGGACATTCAATTGAATAAAGCAAGTATTTCGGCCTTAGAAACTCGTTACTACTCGACTGAACAGTTCAAGACCAAGCAGGAATCTATCAACGAAAACCAAGAAAAATTTAATCAACGGCTAGAGCAGACATTATCCGAGAACGCTAAGACGAACCAAGAGCTATACAAAGCGGTGCTCAAACTCCAAGTGTTCTTGGATAACCAATCCAAATGAAAAAACCCGATTACCTATGTAGGATTCGGGTTCTTTTATTGGAGAGCAGTCAAGTCTCATACCAAGTATTAACGTATCATGCTGAAAAGGCAGCGATCACATCGGTACACAGCTTTTTAAAATATTTATGCCCTTTCTTTGGCTGTGAGTGAATGACTCAATTTCAGTGTGCTGTTTGAAGCTTATTACTTTCCATCATCCCAAGCATTTAAGTAATCGGCCAGAACATCACCATGGCATGCTTCTGGTTTACAGAAACAACCTAGCCTCTTACCTGCCAACTTAAATACTTCTTTCTTTTCCTTATTTGGGAATTTCTCAAAGTCGAAGTCATACTTGAACTTCCGAATTACCTCTTCACGACTATGATTTTCTTCATGCATTGAATAAGGGTTACCCCAATATGATCCTCTACCGATATAGGAATAACTTGGAGTATCAACCTGTCCATTAAACTCTTTGTCTATTTTGATGTTTACAACTCTAGTTATAAGAATTCGAATTTCTCTAAGTGGAATCTTCTTGTTCTTGAGCAATTCCACTTCTTCAACAAACTCCTCACCATCATCAAATATAATGGCATGAGTTGGATGATGCGACTCCCAATTGTAGTCTTCCAGTATGCTTAAAGTGATAGCATTTTGACTCGAAAAGCGTTTAACAAACCCATTAAAATCGTTAGGGGTTAGTAACTGAAAGTCACTCATTCTGCTAGTGATTTTGCTCAGCTTTCTTTCGAACTTTGAGTAAGCCTTAAACTCTTTAGGATAAAGGATAAGCAACGTATTCATTTGTACAAATGTTTCACATCAAGGTTAAGGTTTGTCGTCTTGTTTAAATATTCAACAACAAGGCGTCGATGGCAGAAGTGAGGCTCATGCTCGCTGCAAAGCAAGCAACCGTGATCAAGTAGACTGGATGGAAGCTGTTTTTCAATGTTTCTTTGAGCCATTAAGTTTAAAAACTTATCCTCGTAACTCTTCCAAGAGATTTCTTTATTTTGATATGGCTTTAAGATTTCTATAGTTGGAGCTAACTCTGGCATATGTACATAATTTGTTTCACAAAGCTCTTTTAGAAAGAACTTTAAATCATCTCTCTTAGCAAAGCCCGATAACTGAGAAGTATTGTTCAATCGAACATCAATCAAGGTTTTAATACCTGAAGAGTTTAGGTAACCAAAGAACGACTCTGCTGTTTTTTTTGTGAACCCAATGGTATAGATATTCATGCCTTAAAATCCCTTTGTAGACCGCCCGAACGGTCAAAAATTGTAGCTACAAATTTATAGTGCATTTGTGTGCTTTCAAGAATAGGACTTAGACTTAGTACGATAGCATACTCATCACCATCAGGTAGTGTTAGCGTGATAGCATTACCTCCTTCAGGTGGATAATTATCTTTCAACATTTTTCGGGTAGCAGGGCAAGTTACTGAGATGTCACGGTATAATGTTCCATTGTAGTTAAATGAGGCTAAAGCTTTTCTTTTGTAGCGCTCTTCCCACTCATTATACTCGTTGGATAAGGTTATCTGGAATTGTGTAGGGCGAATCAGGTATAACGATGTTTCTACGTTACCCTCGTCAACATATCTCTTGGTAACTTTTTGTGTTGTTGTTTCCGCATCTAACCAGAGATCATCTGGATTATCCACAATATTAAAGATGCAATCGGCTCTAAATGTACTGTTCTTTGCCCAACTTTTATTTTTCTCTACAACAAAGTTATCAGGTTGTCCAGCTACGGTACAGTTTGAAGCGTAAGGAATATCCATGATATCTAGAACTTGAGTGTAACCTCGTTGATTCGAGTATCGATATTCGTTCTCTGTTATTGGTGCGATGGCTTCTCCAGCTTCGTTATAAAGCGAAGGGCGAACCCATTCGTGTACTCTTACTTTGTTGTTCGGCAAACTTTCACAGCGTTTACCTGCGATACACCGAGCCCCGTTTTTATATGATTTAGCTAATATTATAACTCTAACATCGTCCATAATTGACCGATCCAACAAAGGTTAAGATTAAAATATCATACATCCACTCTAAGTGGGTGTAGTGCATATTTTCTTGATTCTGAGATCTTAAGCGTTCTTAATCATTTCAGTAGGTTGTCACTATCTAGTTCTGAGTAAAATAAGCATCATGGTTGTAGTGATAGACAAAAATGGACCAGAAATATGTAGGTCGGCGGTATACGGTTCGGTACCAAATGTTGCCCGAAAAGCTAGTATACCCTCTGCGCCGTATATTATTTTCGTCCCTAAAAGTGAATTACAACCAGTATGGTACTTTATACTCAGTTATAGCTCGATTCAGAC
This sequence comes from Shewanella sp., assembly GCF_047975355.1. Taxonomy (GTDB): domain Bacteria; phylum Pseudomonadota; class Gammaproteobacteria; order Enterobacterales; family Shewanellaceae; genus Shewanella. Next base: position 9,424 of record NZ_JBKEDJ010000056.1, read on the forward strand.
TTGGTAGTAGCAAGTATGAAACGTTATTACTCTCCTACACTCTTTTATATCAAAGAGTAACCTTCGATAAGCTGGTGTACTTGCTAGTACCACTATGCTTTGACCAATCAATGCTAGTTACTTGGTCATCGTTATTAGGCTGTGCAATTGTTAAGCAGTATCTGACCATTGCCCCATAAGAAGGCGTCATGCCCTTCGATTCTCTATTGAACAGCATTTCAATACCATCCTCTGAATCCTCAGAATCACCTTCACCAATTAATAACGGACTAAAGTACAGGCTACTTGGCTCAATCATTGTCCCACCAGAACACAGTATCATCATGTAATTAACTGGTGACTTGGTATCACAGACTATCTCAAGGTCAGTCCCTTCAATATAACTAAACTCATTGCTGATAACTTGCCCTGATGACTTGAGCAACGCTTCTATCGCTGGTGTACAAAGAAGGATGTTAGGTACAGCCGTAGTCGATTTCTTAATATCAGAAGCCATTAGCAAAGCTTGTGTGATTAGCTCGCGGCCTTTTTTGTACGAATCGCTAAAGCCTGATAAATCTAATGGTGACTCTTTTTTAGCGATACCGATAAGCGTGCATATAATGTCACTATTAATGGACTCGCTAACGACAGTCGATAGAACACCATCCACTAAGTAACTAGTATCACCACCGACTTTTTCAAGCTCTTCTAGTAGCTCAACGCTTGAGTCAAACTTGATAAGCCTTGCACCTACCTCAGAACGCCAGCGAGTTAGTACAAAATTACTTTGCTGCGGTACTGCTTGAATAGGTGCCTCACAAATGATTCTAAGCTTACCATCTAACGCCATGTCAAAGGCTTTTGTTGAGTCTAAGGCCAATGGAAAATCTTTAGAATCGATGACCTCATAAGCAATCCTATCTAGGTTAAATTTATTCCCTACTTGGTACTCTGCTAATTCATCAAAATCAGGTGCGGTATACGTAACCGCTGTTGAGTGGTCAATAAACACATCGGTTGATTCGGTGTTGTTAGTATCGTTACCTGATGCCTTTATCGCCATACCATAAACAGTCGCGATTGGTTGTCTGGTTGGTTGATAGTTGCATAGCTTTGAAAGCAACTTCTGTGATGTTTTTTTACTGACTGCAATCAGATGGTCTCTACCGCCTGACACATCGATTGATTCGGTTACTAGGTTGTCTAAATGCTTCATTTTCAATTCCTTTTTTATAGTATTTAGGTATTTATTGTTTCTTAACAAACACTTAAATTAAAAAAATGAATTTTCTACTTACAACATCAACCTAGGTTATTGGTCTGTCAGTTAGTCCCAATCAAGTGCCTCAACCACTTTAAGTAGGTTATCTATCTTGTATTCCTTTCCATAGCGGTCAAAGGTAATTGAACCATGAGAATGCCCCAATAACCCAGCGACTAAATCTGAGCTAAACTCCTTGTGTTTCAATTGTGTTGCTACTGCATGGCGTATCCCATGTAAGGTCTCTCGCTCGCCCCAATCGAGTTTCTTCTTGAAATAACAAAACCACTTAGAAACAGCATGGGAATATCCCCTAGCCTCTTTCTTAGGTAATTCAGGGAATAGGCGCAAGTGACCTAGGGAGCGTTGTCGTTCCACAAAGTGAAGAAAGCCCATTGCTATTAACTTGCTATGAATTGGGATAGCCCTTTCACTACTAGGAGTCTTGATAGACTGGTCTGGTCGATTGGCTCTGATAAGGATGCAGGGATGACCGTCAATTATCGTGAAGTCATCTAGATACAGTTGAGCTAACTCTCCGACTCTAGCGCCTGTGTATGCTGCAAGTCTTGGAAGCCAATATCTATATGAAAACCTCTGGTTACTGTGAAGTGGAGTCCCTTGGAATAATTGCTTTATTTGGAATGGGGTCAATGCCTCTCGCTCTTTGGATACCTTAACCTTTTCAGTCACCTGAATGCTCATACCGACCATAGGATTAGACGTCCCATAGTGAGACGATGCCCACTGTAATAAAGCAGTCACTCGAGTCAGGTATTTGTTGATAGTAGCAACTGAAAGGTCTTTCTTCGCGCTATAGTGCTGCTTATATTTCTGAGCCTTTTCCTTGGTGAACTGGTCAATTCGAATGTCGCCCAGCAAGGCAATCATGTCTTTATATGTCTTACGATTGGTAATTTCAGTTTGTTTAGACCATGCACCACCTAAGAGCTTTTCTCGACTGTATTCTTCTGCTACTTGGCTAAGCTTTGGCAAAGATGACGTACCAACAGTCTCCGAGTTAGACTTTGGGTAAACAACATTATCTGAATGAATGTCTTTAAGGTCAGCTAGTTCCATTGTGACAGATTGATACTCAGGGCTATGTTTACCTTCGACAATCAAACGTAAAGCTTTAAGAACATCCCATGATTTACGAATAGCTTCAAACTTGTCACGAGTCGACAATGAACGTCTCAGTTCTCGCTTTCCAATGACGTCCCTCTGGGTTTCAGGTACGACTATACGCGCATACCAAATGCCGTGACGAGATTGAAATAAGTAAGGGCTTGATAATGGTTTGGCTGAACTCAAGTGCACCACCTTGTGTACCACCAAGGCTTATCTCAAGCTAACCTATTGAAAAGATTAAAGAATGGAGGTTCCCCTAGAGCCGACACCCCGGCACACGAGTCGCTTGCTGCGGTTGCTCCCTTCCGGGCCTGGCCGAGTTCACAAGTTATCATTGCGGGGGGACCCTAGGGTCACCATAACTTCGAGTGCATCACACTAAGGATGATGACTGAACGACGCGGATTATCCCCCATGCCTCCTATGGGATCAAGTGTTAATCCGCCCGTTTGGCAAATATCCGGTTTAACTGGACAATCTATAGGCAAACCTACCTGATAAAAATGATAAAAGCCTGCTAGAGCAGGCTTTTTCTTATAATGACTTCATCAACAAGGGGTTAAACACTCCTTGCCCCTAGAGTTTAATCATATGGCGATTTTGCTCAATCAGCTTGGCACCAATCCCCGAGACATTCGCTAACTCATCGATAGCATTAAATTTACCATTTTGAGTCCGATAGTCTACGATGGCCTGCGCCTTAGCGGCGCCAATGCCCTTAAGTATTTGTAACTGCTCCGCAGAAGCGGTATTGATGTTCACTTGAGCTGAATCAGGCAAAGCTTGCTTGGCATCCGTTGCCATATTTTTAGCATCGGTTTTAGCTTGCGTTTGAACTTTAGTGACTTCTTTGACAGGATCGGCCGCCATCGCAGGTAATGCAAACAGGGCTGAAAATGCAATGGCACTCACCATCGCGGGTAAACGATGTTTTAGTTTCATAATGCTTCCTCTCTCCTTGAAATTCGGCCTTTCGTCCTACTTCCGTGGCCTTCAATCAAACATAGACGAAGCTTTTATGAATTTCAAAATGCCAAAGTACAAATATTATCCATAGCTAAAATAGCCTGCTTACTTGCGGGTTTTATCGCTGTCATAAAACAAAAAGGATGTCGTTAAAACATCCTTTATTTAACTAAAAGTCCGTTCGCCATTAAGTGAGCATTGCCAAAGCTTGGCTTAAATCGTCAATGATATCATCGCAATCCTCTAAGCCAATCGAGATACGCAGCAAATTATCACAGATCCCCGCAGCCTGACGCGCCTCTGGCGTGTAAGGGGAATGGGTCATTGAAGCGGGATGTTGGATAAGCGATTCCGCATCCCCCAGACTCACAGCGATTGAAAACAGTTTAAGATAACCGACAAACGCCATCGCCTGGGCAAGATCGGCTGCTAATTCAAAGGCAATCACGCCACCGGCACGCTTCATCTGCCCGCCGACAAATCGATGCCCTGAGTGAGACTCAAGCCCAGGATAATACACTCGCATCACGGCTGGGTGCTGTTCCAAAAACTCTGCGACACGCTGGGCGCTTTCACAATGGCGCTGCAAGCGCACATCTAAGGTTTTAAGCCCCCGCAGGATAAGCCAAGCATCATGGGGCGAGATCACTGCCCCAATATCTTTTAGGATTTCATACTTCACTCTGTGTAGCTGCTCTTCGCTCCCACAGACGATGCCCGCAATCACATCACCGTGCCCATTCAAATATTTAGTCGCACTGTGCACCACTAAATCGATACCAAATGCTAGGGGTTGCTGCAGTAGCGGTGTCATAAAAGTATTATCAACAATGCTAACCAGTTGATGTTGTTTCGCAATATCGGCGATGGCTTTAAGATCAAACACTTGTAGATGAGGATTGACCGGCGTTTCACAGAAAATGACCCGAGTATTGGGTTTAATTGCCTGCTCAATCGCTGCCAAATCGGTAAAGTCGACTAAGGTCACTTCGATACCGAAACGGGCAAATTGACTGGTCATAAGGGCAAAAGTGCACCCATATACCGCATTAGAAGCCACAAGATGATCGCCCATCTGCAAATTGGCGAGTAAGGCCGCCGACACCGCCCCCATGCCTGATGCCGTTGCTGCCGCCGCTTCTGCCCCTTCTAAAATCGCCATCTTACGTTCAAGCTCTGCAATGGTCGGATTACCAAGGCGAGTATAAATGTAACCGGGTTCGTTACCCGCAAAACGCTCGCCGCCTTGCTGCGCCGATTCAAATACAAAGGTCGCCGTCTGATAAAGCGGTGTCACTAAAGTGCCAAAGGCTTCTCGCTCATGTCCGGCATGGATGGTTTGTGTCGCCGCTTTCCACATCTTGCTCGATTCATCTTGCATTGCTCACTCCTTGTTATTGCAGTGTACTCACTCGCTTGTTGTTTCATTGTTCGTTTGAATGAGTTCATGCTTTGCTTATTAATATGTCCTATTGATAAGTTAATGAAACATTAGCCCTATCGAATAAGCACTAACATACCCCGCCGAGCGAGTGAAGCCAGTACCATGGTGAAAATAGCAACAGAATGGCTGTAACTAAGTTGTTACATTCAAGGCTTTGTGGCAGGGAATAAGCGATAAAAATGCGCTAACGACGTTATCATTAGCGCATTAAGATCAAACATTAAAGCGGATTTAAGCTTAACTATTTCTCTTTGGAGCTAGTTTTAAGTTCAGCAGCCTCTAATTGGGTTTTAAGGGCATCTCGTCCCTCCTTAGTCAATAACTTACCAGCAAACTGCTTGAGCTCAATCAACAACTCTTGATGAACTTTCGACAATTTTGGACGCTGCTCTTCCCTAAAACCGATAGGTCGGCACAGCGCCATGGCTTGATAGCCTAAGCGCGCAGTTAATAGACCACCACCCAAGCCTTGGGCAAGCCGTGCAGATAATTTCCCCGTCATCTCGACCGACAGCAGTTGAGTGCCCAAGTCAGTGACTAACTCACTGGTTCCCGCATAGATAATGTTAATAATAATGCTGCGAATTAGTTTAATCCGGCTCCAATAGCCTAACTCAATCCCATAGCAAGCGGCGACATCACGCAACATGCGTTGGTTACGCCACAGAATGATCGCCATATCCAAAGCCGCAAGCGGGCTCGCGGCAAGCAATACAGCCGACTCAGCCGCATATCTACGCACGATTTTTTTCGCAAGCTCGTCCCGCTCGGTAAGCACTAAGTCCTCAAATAACAGTACTTTTTCGGCATCGTTGTGTTCATCTTTGAGCGACTGACGCAGCCGTTGCAGCCCCTGACTTTCGGGATAATGGCGAACAATATTATCGATAAAGCTATCGGCCTCACCCATTTGCATACTCTGGGCAAGCCTTGCGCCCGTATTCTGCGTATCGGCAACCTGTTTTAGGCGTTTTAATTTACGATACTCGCCAACAGCGCCTACCATGGCCCAACTGCCAACTAAGCCGAGTACAACACCATAAAAGCTAAATAACCAAGGGCTTGCCAGCCATGCATCCCGTAAACCTAATCCCGTTTGGACTAAAATCAGCAACAATAGCCCAATGACGGAAAAGCGCGCCAGCCAAGACCAACGGCGAGATTGATGCAACTTGGGGCGAATGGATGCCACGTCTAATGCCTGCGGATGGGTCGCTAAGGCATCATCGACAACCTCATCCACCTCTTTTATGGGAATTTGTGACGCAAAAGCTTGTGCACTCTTGAGTTCATCTGGCGCGGACTGAAGTTTGACCTTGTCAGAATCAAATACTTGTTGTTTTTTAAGCGACTGGGATCCGAGTGTATCCGTGGATACCTTCTTATTCCCCCCGTTCGTATGTGACTCATTTGAATGTGGTAACAAATCTAAACTCATTCCAGTTTATCCCCCACGAGATACTGCAGAAGGTGGTCGAGACGGATATGGTCAAAGTGCACCGAAGATGGATCGACATTGCTTTTATTCGGCGGTGCAAACCCTATAAAATTAAAGCCCTGATCGCGCCAAAAGTTGGGTTCAGGTAAGCGAGTGGGCACTTCGCCGGGAAACAAGGTCAGGGCTTGGCCGTTCAATCCTGTTCCCTGCACCACTTCCACATCTCCTTCTTGGGTAGTCACCATGCCGTGGCGCGTCGCCTTAATCGCACTAATGGCCATAGTCTCGACTTTACAACCATCGAAACTGGCAAAGTGCTGACTGTGTTTAAGCATATCGGTGAGCAGGGATAACACATGACTTTGTTGATCTCGCGTCACATGGTCAACCTTACTGGCGACAAACAGTAAGCGGTCAATTCGCGGCGCGAACAAACGGCGTAAGTAGCTGGATTGGCCGTACTGGAAACTCTCCATAATGGCATTTAACGCGGCCCCCATATCCTCAAACTGTGACTTGCCACGGTTTAAGGCACTGAAGCAATCGACGAGCACTAACTGGCGATCGAACCCAGCAAAGTGCTGTTTATAAAAAGGTTTAACCACCTTTGCCACATATTCTTGATAACGTTTTTCCAGGACATGGAAAGCGCTGTGTTTATCGCTTTGCTTAAGCTCGCTCCACTGGCTGTCGGTCACCGATAACAGCGGGAAAAACGCCAGTAACGGTGCGTCTTGCCACTCCCCTGGTAACAACATCCGCCCGGGTTGCGCCTGATAATAGCCCTGCACATGCACTAAATCGTACAATAGTTGCTGATACTGATCGGCAACTCGTTTCAGTACCAGCTCATCGGCCGCAGCGGCTAAATTTAACGCACTTAACGAGGTTTGAAACTCGGCATACAAGGGCGAGCTTTTTAACACGGCGACACGTTGCTGCTGCGCAGTACACCACTCGATAAAGCTTTGACGCAGCATGGGCAAATCTAACAACCACTCACCGGGATAATCGACAATATCCAAATACAGGGTGGCGGTATCGGCAAACTTGGCAAGCAGGCCCTTTTGCGGCTGATATTTGATGGCTAAACGCAGCTCAGAAATAGTGCGGGTCGATGCCGGCCAAGTCGGAGGATTTGAAGTGAGCGCTAACATAGCGCCCTGATAATCGAAGCTGGCAATCTCGAGATCCGGCTGCATCGCTCGCTTTACACCAAGCAAACGTTGCTCACGGCTCACTTGCCATAAGGATAAAGCATTCGCGTTGCGGGAATGGGATACCTGAGAAGTCACACCGCTATTGAGTAGTTGATTGACTAAACCGGTAATAAATGCGGTTTTCCCTGCGCCCGATAATCCAGTCACCGCGAGTCGTAAATGCCTGTCGGCCGTTCTATGGAGTAGGGATTGGCTCTTTTGAGTTAATTTATGGAGCGAAACATCAAGCATTCCCATAAGGATGTCCCTAAATGTTGAATGAGGTTAACTATACACTGGAATTGACGAGAGATTAAGCAACAAGGGCGGACATGGCCGCCCTTTAGAGGGATTACAAACTATTGATTTGTCTTTTTAAATCAAAATTATCAGAAGTCACATGGCGTTCCAGGTTTTGTAGTCTCACCTCTAGGCTTCTAAATTGACGACTGACGTCGCTCAGCGCTTGTTTAGCTGGCTCTCCAGATTGCCAAGGTTTCTTCTTCACCTCAATGTCATCCCTGGCCGTACTATTTTGAGGTTTGATATCGAGTATCACCCATAACGCAACATAGATGATAAAAACAACACCAGATCCCCCTAATAGGAAGATAGAAACCGCAAGTACACGCACTAACCATGTTTCAATTGCAAAGTATTCGGCTATCCCCGCACACACACCTGCGACTTTACCTGACTGGGGAATGCGATACAAAGTACGGCCACTAGTTCCTCTCATGTTTGCCCCTCCATTCAGGCGATTCTGAATCCAGAATGGCCTCTAAGGTTTCGATGCGTGCAGCCATCTTATCGGCTTTGGCAATCAAATCATTGAGTTGTGAAAACTCTTCCTCAGTGAGTCCCTGGCTCACTTGTCGCTTACTGCGATAATGAAGAACTAACCATATTGGCGCCACCACTATCATAAAGATGATAATCGGTGCCATGAGTATGTCCATATCCATAACTCACCTCTGAAATTGTTATTCTTTTGATTTAGTTGGTGCTTTGCCTTTCACTTTAGCCTTCAATGCTTCCAGCTCGGCATTAACTGAATCTTCGGCTTCCAACGCGGCAAACTCATCGGCTAAGGTCTTTTTATTACCCAGATCGTAGGATTCAACCTGCGCTTCTAGCCCTTCGACACGGCGCTCATATTGCTCAAACTTGAGCATGGCGTTGTCAATTTTGCTTGAATCTAACTGCTTCTTCACTTCTAAACGTGATGAGGCAGTTTGAGTGCGCAAAATAATGGTTTTTTGGCGCGCTTTTGCGTCTAACAGTTTTTCCTGTAGCAAACCCACTTCGTCTTTTAAACGTGCGATATGCTCATCTAGGACTGCCAACTCTTGGTTTAAGGTATCGACTAAACCTGCTGCTTTTTGTTTTTCAACTAAAGCCGCTTTGGCTAAATCTTCACGGTCCTTTGAAAGAGCCAGTTCGGCTTTGTCTTGCCAATCCTGAACTTGTTCTTCAACACGGTTGATACGACGGATTAATTCTTTCTTTTCCGCTAACACTTTTGCTGAAGTTGAACGAACTTCTACCAGTGTATCTTCCATCTCTTGGATGATCAGACGAACCATTTTTTCAGGGTCTTCTGCTTTATCGAGTAATGCGCTGATATTAGAGTTAATGATATCGGCGAAACGAGAGAAAATTCCCATAATGCTATCCTCAAATTGATGTTGGTCTCGCTTAGGGTAATACACTAAGTGTGCCAACTTTTATTTTTTATTTAAATTCATACAGATAAACATGTTATTAACTTTTTCTTTATTTTATGGCTCAAGCCACTTATTATCATTTTCACCAAAATTTAGCGCTAACGACTAAAAAATATCGTGGATAATAAATTTCAGCAAGACAACCTCATCGGCCAATCAAACGCCCTACTCGAAGTCTTAGAGCATGTCTCACAGATAGCGCCACTCTCTAAACCTGTACTGATTATTGGTGAGCGGGGAACGGGTAAAGAGCTAATTGCTGAACGTTTACATTATCTGTCTAAACGCTGGGATCAAAGTTTTATTAAGCTAAATTGTTCATCTTTGAGTGAAAACTTACTCGAAAGTGAGTTATTCGGCCATGAATCGGGGGCTTTTACTGGCGCTAAAGGCAAACACGAAGGCCGCTTTGAACGGGCCGACGGTGGCACCCTGTTCCTCGATGAATTAGCTAACACCTCGGGTTTAATCCAAGAAAAACTGTTGCGTGTTATCGAATACGGGGAGTTTGAACGTGTCGGCGGCAGTAAAACCATTCAAGCGGATGTGCGCCTTATCTGCGCTGCCAACGAGGATTTACCCTCACTGGCCGAGGCCGGTGAATTTAGGGCCGACTTACTCGACCGTTTAGCATTCGATGTTATCACCTTACCGCCGCTGCGTTGCCGCCCCGAAGATATCATGACCTTAGCCGAATATTTTGCCGTGGGTATGGCACGGCAACTCAAACTGGAGCTATTTAGTGGCTTTAGTGCTAACGCGATAGATCAGCTGATGAGCCATGACTGGCCGGGTAATATTCGCGAACTTAAAAACGTGGTCGAGCGCAGTGTGTATCGAAACAGTGGTGAGAATCGCCCCATTGAGCAGATTATTCTCGACCCCTTCGCCTCACCCTATCGCCCAATCACTCGAGTGCGTACCCGCGAGCGTCAAGTCACGACAACTCAATCGCCGCAGGTAAGTGCTGCCGTCGCGGCTATCACAACCGATACCGAGGTTGCTGTCAGTTCTGAGCCTATGACAAATAATTTTAGTTTTCCCTTAGACTTTAAAGAGCAAACCGAGCGTTACGAGATGGAGCTTATTCAACAGGCCTTATCGGCCAGTCAGTACAATCAAAAGAAGACGGCTGAAATCCTTGGTTTAAGCTATCACCAGCTGCGCGGCATCTTGAAAAAGTACAATTTGCTCGATAAAGCATAAGCAGATTGCCCACGGGCGAGATGCACTGCTAAAATAGCCGTTCATAGTCGATAAAATAATGATTTATAAATGAGTGTGCTAATAAGACGCCTGTGCCTAACAACTGCAGTTTTCTGCATGAGTGGGTTGTTGGTAGCATGTGGCCCCCAACGACTCCCTTCCGGTTTGGTCTATTGTTCCGAAGGGAATCCCGAGTCTTTTAATCCGCAGTTGGTGACCTCTGGCACCACCATCGACGCCACCTCACACCAAATTTATAGCCGCTTAGTGGACTATGATGCGATCTCAGGTCAACTGGTGCCAGCACTTGCAACCAGCTGGGCCGAAAGTGATGATGGTTTAAGTTATCGCTTCACCCTAAGGGAGAATGTTAAGTTTCAACATTCGTCCCGTTTTAAACCGAGTCGCGACTTTAACGCCGACGATGTGCTGTTTTCCTTCAATCGGATTATCGACAAACATCACCCTTACCATGGCGTATCACGTACCGGTTATCCCTTTTTCCAAAGTATTGGCTTTTCAGAACAAGTTAAAAGTGTCGAAAAAATCAATGATCACGAGGTTATCTTTCGGCTAGCGCGCAAAGATGCGTCGTTTTTATCAAATCTCGCCACCGACTTTGCCGTCATCCTCTCCAGCGAATATGCCGATCAGCAACTAGCACTAGGGCACCCTGAAAATCTCGATCATTTTGCCATAGGCACAGGGCCTTTTACCTTAGTGCATTACGCCAAAAACGAATATATTCGCTATCGCCGTAATCCAGACTTTTGGGGAGAGCCCGCCAAAGTCGATATGCTGATCTACGATATCACTCCCAAAAGCACAGCGAGACTCGCGAAACTAATTGCCGGCGACTGCAGCGTATCGGCCCTGCCCAAGGCGGGAGAACTGCCCGTTATCAAGCAACATGAACAGCTGAGTATTGAGTCACAACCAGGCCTTAACATCGCCTTTTGGGCCTTTAATACTCAAAAACCGCCATTGGATGATGTGCGCGTGCGCCGCGCCCTCGCCTATGCCGTGGATAAACAAAATATCTTACGCGCCGTGTATCAAAACACGGCAATAGAGGCTATTGGCGTGCTACCACCTGCGTCTTGGGCCTACGATAGCAATAAAAAACTGTTAGATTACAATCCGCAAAAAGCGCGCGAACTGTTGAAAGAAGCTGGGATAAAAAATCTCAGCATCGATATTTGGGCCATGCCCGTCGCCCGTGCTTACAACCCTAATGCACTGAAAACTGCGGAATTAATTCAATCCGACTTAGCCAATATTGGCGTTAAGGTCAATATTATCAGCTACGACTGGAGCGTTTTTAGCCAAAGGTTGAGCCGCGATGAATATGACTCTGTACTCATCGGTTGGAACGCCGATAACAGCGATCCCGACAACTTCTTCACCCCCCTACTCAGTTGCTCGGCGATGCAATCAAACAATAATCGCTCTCGCTGGTGCAATAAAGAGTTTGATGCCATTTTAGACAGAGCAAGGGAAGTCTCGACTCAAGCCGAGCGCAAAGCGATTTACCAAGAGGCCGAAGCCTTCTTAGCCGAACAAGTGCCAATGTTAAGTCTGGCCCATGCTAAACGTGTCGCCCTCACCCGCAGCAACATCCATGATATGCAACTGACCCCCTTTGGTGGCATCTCCTTTGCACATACCAGTCAAGCTGAGCAGGAGACACAATGATGTTCAGATACCTGTTTCGGCGCCTCAATCTGTTTCTGGCCACCTCACTGGTAATGGTCGGCGTGTTGTTTTACGCAACAGGGTTATTTCCCGTTGAACGTACCTTGGCCCTCACGGGGATCCATGCCCCCTCGGCCAGTCAACTGGTACAAATTGAACAGGACTATAAGTTAGATAGCAATCAGGCTATTCAGTTTATTGCCTATTTGCAGCAAAGACTGAGCGGCAATTTGGGTGTATCCGTGACCTCCCACCAAAGCGTGGCTGAAGAGTTAAGGTCGGTTCTGCCAGCCTCCTTCGAACTTGCCGTAATGGCGGCGGTGATTGCCATTGGCTTAGGTGTGCCGCTAGGGGTGCTCGCCTCACAAAGCCAACATAAACTCACCCAAAATACCATTATGGCCATTACCCTCACAGGGTATTCTGTGCCCGTGTTCTGGCTAGGTTTGTATCTGTCACTCTGGTTCGGGGTTGACCTTGGTTGGCTGCCAATCTCTGGGCAACTCAATCTGTTGTACGAGATAAAACCTGTCACGGGTTTTATGCTGGTCGATATTTTACTGTCCGATTCTGAATATCGAATTTCAGCCTTTAAAGATGCGCTGCTGCACATAATACTGCCCGCCACCACACTCGCGGTGTTACCTTTTACCGTGGTAGTGCGCAGTACCCGCTCTGCGATGATGAATGTGATGAACCAAACCTTTATCCGCGCGGCCGAAGCCAGAGGTATGCACACCAACACCATTATTTTGCGCCACGCCTTACCAAACGCATTAATCCCAGTTTTAAAACACCTAGGCTTAATGCTGGGTGCGTTTGCGAGCTATGCGATTGTTGTTGAAATGATTTTCTCTTGGCCTGGCGTGGGCTCTTGGCTGGTGTCGGGGATTTATCAGCGGGATTATACGGTTATCCAAGGCGGGATCTTAGCCGTGGCCTTGCTGATCATCTTTTTAAGTATTTTGATTGAAGTGCTACATACCGTCTTCAATCCATTGAGCAGAAAAGATCTTTATGCCTCCAGTTAAAATTTATCAGGAAGATCAAATCGCCTCACCCATGATGCGGGTCTGGCAGAATTTTTCGGCAAACCCCTTTGCCTTAGCGGGCCTGTGGACTATTGCTTTTCTGCTACTGCTCACCCTCTTCGGGCCCATGATTGCGCCCTTCTCCCCTGAGGCACAAGATCCACGGGCCTTACTATTGTCGCCCTCTTGGGATCCATCCGGCACAGTGGCGCACTTTTTAGGCACAGATGATCTTGGCCGAGATATCTTTAGCCGCTTACTGCATGGGGCGCATTTAACCTTCGGCATGGCGCTGATGATCGTCGGTACCGCCCTGTTTATGGGGTTTATCATCGGCTCCATCTCCGGCATGATGCGTGGGTTAAAATCCAGTATTTTAGGTCACTTGCTCGATGCTTTGCTGTCTATCCCTTCGCTGCTGATGGCGATTTTAGTCGTCGCTGTGATGGGGCCTGGGCTTGACAACGTCTTTTGGGCCGTGGGCATTGCCTTAACGCCGCAGTTTGTGCGCTCGATTCATCAATCGGTGCATGAAGAGTTACAGAAAGAATACGTGACTGCCGCCCGTTTAGACGGTGCCAATTCGCTACAAATTTTTTGGTATGTGATCATGCCAAACGTCTGGGAAGTGGTGATTATTCAAACCACTTTAGCCATTTCCGCCGCGATTTTAGATATTGCCGCCCTAGGTTTTTTAAGCCTTGGCGCCCAAGCCCCAAGCCCAGAATGGGGTGCAATGGTCGCACAAGGCATGGATAATTTATTGACCGCACCTTGGACTGTGACCATTCCAGGGCTTGCGATTCTTTTTAGTGTGCTTGCCATTAACTTGGTGGGCGATGGCTTGAGATCGGCGCTTGCGCCCATCAGAAACTAACCTATGCCATTACTTGACGTTAGAAACCTGACGATTGAACTCGATACGCCCCACGGCAAAGTGCGCGCGCTGGAGAAAGTGAGTTTGACCCTCAATGCGGGGGAAATTCATGGTCTTGTGGGTGAATCCGGCTCGGGTCGTAGTCTGCTCGCCAGAGCCATCTTAGGGATCCCAGGCCCTAACTGGACCATTACTGCCGACCGCATGATGTGGGATGGCAATAATCTGATGACCATGACCTCGAAGGAGCGCCGGAATCTGATGGGCTCGGATATGGCGATGATCTTCCAAGACCCATCTGGCAGCCTTGACCCTTCGCAAACCGTGGGTAGCCAGTTGATGCAGGCCATGCCTAAAAATCCTAAGGCTTACTTTTGGCAAAAGCACAAACATGCCAAACAGACGGCGCAAAAATGGCTGCATAAGGTCGGGATTAAGAATCCGCAAAAAGTCATGTCCAGCTATGCTTGGGAGCTTTCGGAAGGCGAATGCCAAAAAGTGATGATCGCCATGGCGATCGCCAACCAACCGCGATTATTGATTGCCGACGAGCCGACAAGCTCAATGGAGCTCAGCACACAGGCACAGATTTTCCGTCTGCTATCACAGCTTAACCAGCTGCAAAACGTGTCGATTTTAATCATCAGTCATGAGCTTGAGACCCTCGCCCAGTGGTGCGATCACTTATCCGTGCTCTACTGCGGCCAAGTGATGGAGTCCGGTCCAACGGATGAACTGATTAATCAGCCCTATCATCCATACACTAAGGCGCTATTAGATAATATGCCGGATTACTCAGGGATAGAGGCACACAAAACGATTATGCCAACCCTGCCAGGCTCTGCACCTGCACTGCAACATCTCCCCATAGGGTGCCGTTTAGGGCCAAGATGCCCTGAGGCGCAAAAGAAATGCGTAAATCAACCAAGTTTGAGTCATTCACGAGACCGCTACTTTGCCTGCCATTTCCCTTACCACGGTGAAACGACAAATGACGACCCCACTGCTTAAAGTTAACGATCTCTTTAAGAGGTACGATACTGGCTATAAAGGCTTTACTCGCCAATATAACGATGCCTTAGCACCGGTTTCCTTTGAATTAAACCGCGGTGAAACCTTGGCTATTGTAGGTGAAGCGGGCTCAGGCAAGAGTACGTTAGCACGTATTCTTGTGGGCGCAGAGCCCCGCAGCGGCGGTGAAATTTACTTCGAGGGCGAGGCGCTTGATAGTCGCAATATCAAGCAGCGCTGTCGACTTATTCGAATGATTTTCCAAGATCCCAATACCTCACTCAACCCAAGGCTCACCATTGGCCAATTACTGGATGAACCCTTGCGCTTTAACACTGAGTTATCCGCCAAGGAGCGTAGTGGCCAAGTGATTGATACCTTAAGGAAGGTCGGTTTATTGCCCGAACATGCAGAATTTTATCCGCATATGATTTCCGAAGGCCAGAAACAACGGGTTGCGGTGGCGCGGGCACTGATGCTCAACCCTAAGATCATCATCGCCGATGAGGCCTTAACCGCCTTGGATCTCTCGGTTCGTTCACAAATCCTCAATCTGCTGCTGAAATTGCAAAAAGACTTAGGCTTGTCCTATATCTTCGTGTCCCATAACCTCAATATTATTCGCCATGTCAGCGATAAAATTATGGTGTTACACAAAGGGGTAATGGTTGAGAAAGCCCCCACAGAACAGATATTTAATTCGCCTCAACACGAATATACCCAAAGGCTTATTCAGGAGCAGAGCCTGTTTGTTCATAAGCGTTAAACTGCTCCAACCACTTAAATATTCAGGCAAATTGGCTAAAAATAGATGCCATTTAATCGCCGAAGTATTTATCCTATTGGTCATTTTGATAGAAGAAGCTTAAACATGATTATCAAACCCAAAATTCGTGGATTCATTTGTACCACTACTCATCCCGTTGGTTGTGAAGCTAACGTTCAAGAACAAATTGCCTTAACCAAAGCGAAAGGCAAAATTGCCAATGGTCCGAAGAAAGTCCTCGTTGTTGGTTCATCCAGTGGCTATGGCCTGTCTTCACGCATTGCAGCCGCCTTTGGTAGCGATGCAGCAACGATTGGTGTGTTCTTCGAAAAGCCTGGGACTGAAGCGAAACCAGGCACTGCTGGCTGGTACAATTCAGCCGCATTTGACAAGTTTGCTAAAGCGGAAGGTTTATATTCAAAGAGCATCAACTGCGATGCCTTTAGCCATGAAGCAAAGCAAAAAGTCATCGAGCTTATTAAGCAAGATTTAGGTCAAGTTGATATGGTGGTCTATTCATTAGCATCCCCTGTGCGTAAACTGCCTGACTCTGGTGAGCTGGTGCGTTCTGCACTAAAACCCATAGGTGAAGTGTATACAGCGACTGCAGTTGATACGAATAAAGACTGTATTATCGAAGCCACGGTTGAGCCTGCAACTGAGCAAGAAATTGCCGATACCGTAACAGTCATGGGCGGCCAAGATTGGGAACTGTGGATGAACGCGCTCGCTGAAGCAGGCGTATTGAGCGACAACTGCAAAACTGTTGCTTACAGCTATATCGGCACTGAGTTAACTTGGCCAATCTACTGGCACGGCGCACTGGGTAAAGCCAAAATGGACTTAGACCGTGCGGCTAAAGCCTTAAATGATAAGCTAGCGGCCAAAGGCGGCAGCGCAAACGTTGCAGTACTGAAGAGCGTTGTGACCCAAGCCAGCTCTGCCATCCCTGTAATGCCACTGTATATTGCGATGGTGTTTAAGAAGATGCGCCAAGAAGGCCTGCACGAAGGCTGTATGGAGCAAATCTATCGCATGTTCAGCGAACGCTTGTTCCGTGCCGATGGTGCAAAACCAGAAACCGACAGCGACAACCGTCTGCGTTTAGACGATTGGGAACTGCGTGAAGATATCCAGCAGCATTGCCGTGATCTGTGGCCACAAGTGACCACGGAAAATCTGTCAGAACTGACCGATTATCAAGAATATAAAGCCGAGTTCATCAAGCTATTTGGCTTTGGCATCGAAGGCATAGACTACGATGCAGATGTTAATCCATACGTTGAGTTCGATGTGATCGAGCTCTAATCAAGTAGTTGAATAATTTATGTAAAACGCCACCCTTGGGTGGCGTTTTTATTTGCTGCAAATGTAGCTCGATAGGCTAAACTAGCATGAAATCAACACTAACTAAGGACAAAGAATGAAGATCAGTGCACGTAATACCCTAAGTGGCAAAATTACCGCCATCGAAATTGGCTCTGTAAACAATGAAGTTACTATCGAACTGGCACCAGGCGTAGTGTTAACTTCTGTCGTCACTAAAGCTTCCTGTGAGCGTTTAAACTTGAAGGTGGGTGATTCGGCTTACGCACTCATTAAAGCCAGCAGCGTGATGATTGGCGTGGATGATTAAGCGGCTGATATAGCTCCCATATCGCTGTATCGAGACAAACAAAAAGGCCAAGTAAATACTTGGCCTTTTCTATTTGCTTCGAAAAAACAGGGGATAAGCAAGTTATCCCCTATCAAAATTAACCTTCAACAGGGTAATCGATTTTCGCATTCGCTTTCAGTGACTCAATCAGGCCGCGGTAATCCGCTTCGCTGTATTGTGCATTTAAGCGTTGTTTCAGTGCACTGACTAATTCATCGCTAACAGACTCAGCCGCATTGACTTTATCCAGTACAATCACTGCGTAACCACTCGCTAAAGCAACTGTGTCAACCACAGGCGTGGCACTCGGGATTGGCATTTGGAAGGCTTTACCTACAATGGCTGCGTCCACGTCTTGCGCGCCACGACCCAGTTTGGTCTTAGCCGTTAGAGTCACATCAGTCGCACCCGCTTTAACTTGGGTCATCAGCTCTTGTGCTTTAGCACGTGCAGCTTCGTTTGCTTGGTCTTGCTTCAAACGTTCGCTAATGTCGGCCTTCACTTCTACTAATGGCATAGTGCCCGCATCGTGATGTTCCTTCATGCGGATAACCACTACATGGTTTGGCTCAAGTTCAAGCACTTCACTGTTTAAACCTTGGCGTAGAACAGTGTCGGAGAACGCCGCTTTAACTACCTCAGGCTTATTCAATGCCGCTGGCACATCATCACGTGAAAACAGTGGCGTCGTCTTAATCTCAACGCCAACGACTTTAGCGGTTTCTGCTAAGGTATCAGGCACTTCGTAGCTAGTATCAGCCAGTTTGCTCTGCAAGCTATAGAATTGATCGACCGCTTTCTTCTCTTGCAGTTGAGCCACAATCTTCGCTTTCACATCCGCAAATGGCACGGTAGTACCAGGCTGAACGTCTAACAGTTTGATGATATGGAAACCAAAATCCGTTTTCACAACGCCAGAATGCTGACCTTTTTGCAGTGCAAACAGAGCAGTATCAAAACTTGGGTCCATCACACCAGGTTCAAACCAGTCTAACTTACCGCCCTGCTCGGCACTTAAGGTATCTTCCGAATTGGCTTTGGCTAACGCAGCAAAGTCAGCACCGTTATCTAACTGCTTAGCTAAATCTTCAGCCTTGGCTTTTGCCGCAGCTTCATCGCTGCCTGGGCCGATTAGAATGTGTGCAGCTAAACGTTTCTCGTTAGACACATACTGCGTCTTATGCTCATCGTAGTAAGCCTGAGCTTCTTCATCGGTCACTTTGCTATCTTTCGCAAAATCAGCCGCATTTAATTCTACATACTCTAAGCTCACCTTCTCAGGGCTCATAAACTGGCCTTGGTTAGTGTCATAGTAGTTTTCAACTTGCTCGTCAGTCACAGAGGCATTCGCGAGGAATGGCGCCGAGTCCACCACTAAATAACGAATGTCACGAGTTTGGCCTTGCAGCTCAGCTAATTGCTTAGCTTCACCTGGTAACACGAATTCAGTGCCCACTAACGCCGCAGTTAACTGACGACGAGTCATATCGACACGCATCATGCTTCTAAAGGTTTGTGGCTGGTAGCCTAACTGACGCAAAATTGCCTGATAACGGTCGTTATCGAATTTGCCATCGGTTTGGAAAGCGGGTTCTGATTTAATCGCCGCAATAATTTGCTCGTCAGACACACGCAGCCCCATTGCAGCAGCTGCTTGGTCGATCAGTTTATCGGCCACTAAACGTTCGAGTACGCTCTGCTTAATGCTTTCTAAGTATCTTTCGTCGGCAGATAACGCAGCAAACATTTCGCCCAGTTGTTGCTCCATACGAGCGCGTTCGCTCTGATAGGCCTGCTCTAACTCGGCTTTAGTGATCTTGTCACCGTTGACTTCTGCTGCAGGGGCGTCAGTTGTTGAGCCTAAATAGCTACTCACGCCTGCAAATGCAAAAGATAAAATCACAAGTACGAGAATGCCTTTAGCAATCACGCCTTGCGAACCGTCGCGGATCTTTTCTAACATCAGATTTCTCGCTTGTTGCGATTAACAAAATAAAAAGGCGCATCAATTTGAGATGCGCCTTTCTGTAATTTATGGGGATTATTCAGACGCTACCACTGGTAAGTGCTAAAACCCCGAGTAATGGTAGAAATAAACCTTCAAAATCCATTACTTTCAATTCGTAAAAAGCACTGTTTAAACAGTGCTTATCATTACGAACGCCTTACAAAGGCTACGATATCAAAAATTAATTGACAGCGTCTTTCAGAGCTTTACCAGCTTTGAATGCTGGAATTTTTGCTGCTGCGATTTTGATTTCTTCACCCGTTTGTGGGTTGCGACCAGTACGCTCAGCACGTTCACGCACTTCAAAAGTACCAAAACCAACAAGAGAAATTTTATCGCCTTCTTTCAGACCTTCGGTCACAGCAGCGATAAAAGAATCCAGTGCACGGCCAGCAGCGGCTTTAGAAATGTCAGCACCAGAAGCGATTTTCTCGATTAGTTCAGATTTGTTCATGTCATCCCCTTGAATGTAATTTTTTTGCGCCGCAACCAAATCCGTCTCTAGAGCGGTCTGCGGAGGCTTTTATAACAAGCTTGAATTCAAAGTTCAAGCTGAGTTCGAAAACCAAAGAAATAAAACTGGATACAGCTCAAAGCCAGTTGCGCCAAGGGCTTGGAGCAACCGACTCTCCACAGACCTAGGCTACCACAGGTCTGCGCTTTGTTAAGCCCCTTTTTTCATTTTTTTTAGCGTGATAGCGCATTTTCTTGCGTTATGCCAAGTTTTTAACCACTTCGAAGCCTTCAACCGGTCTTTCTAGCGCCAGTTTTAACACTTCGTCGACCCAACGCACGGGACGAATTTCCAAATCGGCAATCACATTGGCAGGAATTTCTTCCAGATCACGCTCGTTTTCTTTTGGAATAAGTACCAATTTAATGCCACCACGGTGTGCCGCGAGCAGTTTTTCTTTTAAACCGCCGATAGGTAACACTTCTCCGCGTAAAGTAATTTCACCCGTCATCGCCACATCGGCCCGCACAGGGTTACCCGTTAAGCTAGACACTAATGCAGTACACATTGCCGCGCCCGCAGATGGACCATCTTTTGGCGTCGCCCCCTCTGGCACGTGAACATGGATATCACGTTTCTCATAAAAGTCGCCGTTGATGCCTAATTGTTCTGCACGGGCACGCACGACGGTCATCGCCGCTTGAATTGACTCTTGCATCACATCGCCAAGTGAACCCGTGTAGGTCAACTTGCCTTTACCAGGCACAGAGGTCGCCTCAATGGTCAGCAGATCGCCACCGACTTCGGTCCAAGCCAAACCAGTGACTTGACCAATTTGATTGTTCGATTCCGCTTTTCCATAGTCAAAGCGCTGCACACCGAGGAAAGACTTGAGGTTGTCCGCGGTCACTGTGACTGACTTGATGGATTTATCCAGCAGGATCATCTTCACGACCTTACGGCAAATCTTCGACAATTCACGCTCAAGAGAACGCACGCCAGCTTCACGGGTGTAATAGCGGATAATGCCGACAATCGCGCTATCTTCTACATGAATTTCACTCGCTTTAAGACCGTTACGCTCAATTTGTTTCGTCAGTAAATGCTGCTTAGCAATATTGAGTTTCTCATCTTCGGTGTAACCCGATAGACGAATCACTTCCATACGGTCCAGTAGCGGGCCAGGAATATTCATCGAGTTCGAGGTTGCCACGAACATCACATCGGATAAGTCGTAATCGACTTCGAGGTAATGGTCGTTAAAGGTCGCGTTTTGCTCAGGATCAAGCACCTCTAACAGCGCTGACGCTGGGTCGCCACGCATATCCGAACTCATTTTGTCGATTTCATCGAGCAGGAATAAGGGGTTTTTCACACCCACTTTCGCCATCTTTTGAATGACTTTACCCGGCATTGAGCCAATGTAAGTACGGCGATGACCGCGGATTTCCGCCTCATCACGCACGCCGCCCAAGGCAACACGCACATACTTACGACCAGTTGCTTTCGCAATCGATTGACCTAATGAGGTTTTACCCACACCTGGTGGGCCGACTAAGCACAGGATAGGCCCCTTAAGTTGACGCACACGGCTCTGTACTGCCAAGTATTCCAGAATCCGGTCTTTGACCTTTTCCAGACCATAGTGGTCGGTATCGAGAACTTCTTGGGCTTTAGCTAAATCGCGTTTGATTTTTGAGCGTTGGCTCCAAGGCACTGAGGTCATCCAATCCACATAGCTGCGAACCACGGTCGCTTCGGCAGACATGGGTGACATCATGCGTAATTTATTCAGCTCGGCGACGGCCTTCTCTTTGGCATCGCTTGGCATGTTGGCTTCTTCAATCTTGCGATTTAAGACTTCAAACTCGTCGTGGCCTTCGTCTAAGTCACCCAATTCTTTTTGGATGGCTTTCATCTGCTCGTTCAGATAATACTCACGCTGGCTCTTTTCCATCTGCTTTTTAACGCGGGTACGAATACGTTTCTCAACCTGTAGCAGGTCAATTTCCGACTCCATCATCGCCATTAAATATTCCAGACGCTCACCGATGTTCGTCATCTCAAGCACAGACTGTTTGTCCTCAAGCTTGAGTGGCATATGCGCGGCCATAGTATCAGCTAGGCGCGCCGCTTCATCGATTCCAGAAAGCGAGGTCAAGACTTCAGGCGGGATCTTCTTGTTAAGCTTGATATAGCCTTCAAATTGGCCAATCGCGCTGCGAACTAAGACTTCCTCTTCTTTGTCTTCTAAAGGCTCAGACTCGAGGTACTCGGCCTTAGCCACAAAGAAATCCGCTTCCTGTGTGTAATGCTTAATACGGGCGCGGCGGCCACCTTCGACCAGTACTTTAACCGTACCGTCAGGCAGTTTAAGCAGTTGCAAAATAGACGCCACTGTACCGACTTCAAAGATATCGTCTTTGGTCGGCTCGTCTAGCTCAGCATCACGCTGAGCGACTAAAATAATTTGCTTATCCTGGGCCATTGCCGTTTCGAGACAACGAATCGATTTTTCTCGGCCAACGAACAACGGAATTACCATATGGGGATAGACCACCACATCTCTCAGTGGTAGCACGGGGAGTTCGATATGCGCTTCACGCTCTAAGGTCATAGCTCGATTCCGTTTAGATGAAAGGGATTAGTTATGGAGTATATTGGGGCGCTTTACTGGGTTTCAATGGCCAAAATAAAAAAAGGAGTCCATGGACTCCTTGATTTTCAGATTATTAATAATCAGTACAATTATTGTTCACCAGAGGCCGCTTGCGCTTCGTTGCGCTCGTAAATCAGGATAGGGGCAGACTCGCCATTCACCACAGATTCATCGACAACCGCCTTCACAACGCCCTCAATCGAAGGAATATCGTACATGGTATCGAGTAAAATACCTTCTACGATTGAACGTAGACCACGGGCGCCCGTTTTACGGGACATGGCTTTATGTGCAATAGCTTTGAGCGCATCTTCGCGGAACTCAAGCTCAACCCCTTCCATCTCAAACAGCGCGTTGTACTGTTTTGTCAGCGCGTTTTTAGGTTCAGACAGAATTTGCACTAACGCTTCTTCGTCCAGCTCGGTCAGCGTTGCGACAACGGGTAGACGGCCGATAAACTCAGGGATCAAGCCATATTTGACTAAATCTTCGGGTTCGACTTGAGATAAGGTTTCAGAAATCGTTGCCTTATCCTTCTCGCCCTTCACTTGTGCACCAAAACCGATACCAGAACCGACGTGAGCACGCTGTTCAATCACTTTCTCAAGGCCAGCAAAAGCACCACCACAGATGAATAGGATCTTAGAGGTATCTACCTGTAAGAACTCTTGCTGTGGATGCTTACGACCACCTTGAGGCGGAACCGCAGCAACTGTACCTTCGATAAGCTTCAGCAGAGCTTGCTGCACGCCCTCACCCGACACGTCACGGGTGATCGACGGGTTGTCCGATTTACGGCTGATTTTGTCGATTTCGTCGATATAGACGATACCGCGTTGCGCTTTTTCAACATCGTAATCGCACTTTTGTAGCAGCTTTTGAATGATGTTTTCAACGTCTTCACCCACATAACCGGCTTCGGTTAATGTGGTGGCGTCCGCCATAGTAAATGGGACATTCAATGAGCGCGCGAGGGTTTCTGCCAGCAGGGTTTTACCACTGCCCGTGGGACCAATCAGCAAAATGTTACTCTTGCCTAATTCCACTCCATCTTTGGGAGAAGAATTTCTCAGGCGCTTATAGTGATTGTACACAGCAACAGAAAGCACTTTTTTGGCTCTGTCCTGACCGATCACATAATCGTCTAAATGCGCACGCAACTCATGTGGCGTTGGCAATTTATCATTATCACGCTTAGGGGAGATTTCTTTAATCTCTTCACGAATAATGTCGTTACATAATTCGACACATTCGTCGCATACGTATACTGATGGGCCTGCAATCAGTTTTCTGACTTCATGCTGGCTCTTACCGCAAAAAGAGCAGTACAGCAATTTACCGCTGTCACCATTATTTTTGTTGTCGCCCATTAATTACCTCATTTGCAGTCTGCTCTACTGCTTGTCGTAAACTTGCTAACCCTTAACTGAGCTTTGCTTAATAGAGCATAGCCCAGTCAAAAGTAAAAATCAGCCGCGTTTAGTCATCACTGCGTCAACTAAACCATATTCAACTGCTTGAGTCGCACTCATGAAGTTGTCGCGGTCGGTATCACGTTCAATCACTTCGAGTGGCTGGCCAGTGTGCTCTGACAACATCAGGTTCAGTTTATGCTTGATGCCTAAGATCTCTTGGGCATGAATAGCAATATCAGAAGCCTGACCTTGGAATCCACCCAGTGGTTGGTGGATCATCACGCGTGAGTTAGGTAAGCAGAAACGCTTACCCTTTTCGCCGCCTGCTAATAAAAACGCGCCCATGCTGGCCGCTTGACCAATACACACAGTGCTGACGCTCGGCTTAATAAACTGCATGGTATCGTAAATCGCCATGCCCGCAGTGACTGAGCCACCGGGTGAGTTGATATATAAGAAGATATCTTTATCAGGGCTTTCTGATTCGAGGAAGAGCAACTGCGCCACAATCAGATTCGCCATATGCTCTTCAACTTGACCCACTAAAAAGATAATCCGCTCTTTTAACAGACGAGAATAAATATCGAATGAGCGTTCACCCTTAGCCGTCTGTTCGATCACCATAGGCACTAAAGCACTTTGTATGTCTGACGCATTATGCATTATTCGTTTCCCTAAATAAAAATGGCTCGCATGAGGAGCCTCATACGAGCCATTATAAATTGCGAACTGCCAATCAAGTCAAGCTTAGCTTATGCGCGACCTGTAGCCTTGTTCATAAATTCTTCAAAAGCGACTTCTTTTTCGGTCACTTTGGCAGATTTCAGCAGTGCTTCAACAGCTTGCTCTTCAAGCGCAACGTTGCGCATGTTTTGCATCAGCTCTTTGTTGCTGTTGTAATAAGCAATCACTTCACTTGGATCTTCGTATGCAGAAGCCATAGAAGCGATTAACGCTTGTACACGCTCATCTTCTGCTTTCAGCTCGTTAGTCTTGATAACTTCGCCTAATAACAGACCGATTTTCACGCGACGAGCCGCTTGTTCAGTGAATAATTCAGCAGGCAGTTCTGGCATGTTAGCCGTTTGACCACCAAAACGTTGCATCGCTTGTTGACGCAGTACGTTAACTTCGCCATCGATCAGTGCTTTTGGCAGTTCTATGTCGTTGTTGGCTAATAAACCAGTGATCACTTGCTCTTTCACGTTTGCTTTTAACGCTTGCTCAAGTTCACGGTTCATGTTCTTACGGATTTCAGTTTTCAGCGCTTCTAAGCCGCCTTCGCTGATACCGAATAATGCTGCAAACTCATCGTTTACTTCTGGTAAGTTAGCCGCTAAAACTTCAGTTAAGGTGATAGCAAACTTAGCCGCTTTACCTTTTAAGTTTTCAGCGTGATATTCTTCTGGGAAAGTCACGTCGATAACGAATTCTTCACCCGCTTTGTGACCTAAGATACCCGCTTCGAAACCTGGGATCATACGGCCGCTGCCTAATTGCAGTTCGAAATCTTCAGCTTTACCGCCTTCGAATTCAACACCGTCAACGCTGCCAACAAAGTTCATTTTCACTTTGTCGCCGTCAGCCGCTTCACGCTCAACAGCAGCAAAAGTCGCGTGTTGCTTACGTAACGTTTCGATCATGCTGTCTACGTCAGCATCGGTCACAGACGCTTTTGGTTGTTCTACTTCGATTGCATCTAAACCTTTCAGCTCAACTTCTGGGTAGATTTCGAAAGTCGCGACGAATTCAAATTTTTCACCGTCAGTCGCACCAGGTACGAAAGTTGGTGCGCCAGCTGGGTTTAATTTCTCAGCGATGATCGCTTCGATAAAGTTACGTTGCATCACTTCACCAGTGATGTCTTGACGAATAGCTGCGCCATAACGTTTGTTGATTACAGTAACAGGCACTTTGCCAGGACGGAAACCTGGGATACGAGCACGCTTAGCTTCACGTTGTAAACTGTCTTTAACCAGTTTTTCAATTTGTTCAGCAGGAACAGAAATGGTCAGGCGACGCTCTAGGCCTTGGGTTGCTTCAACAGAAACTTGCATTGTTTTACCTCGAAATTTGTCTAACGTCCTTTGTAATAGTCGAGTCTTCAACTATTCAGGTATTCGTTTCTTGATCATTAAATTTGACTACAATGCCCACCACTATTGGCTTTCGGCACAGGTCGCTGTTAGTTGATATCTATCAAGACGCGACATTATAGCCACCGTTTTGTGCAGAGTCGAGCCTCTACGGCCGAATCTAGGGTATAAAAAAAGCGACCAGAGGTCGCTTTTTATATTTTGTACTCAAAGTACTTAAAAATGGGGTGACTGATGGGGCTCGAACCCACGACAACCGGAATCACAATCCGGGACTCTACCAACTGAGCTACAATCACCACTGAAACTGGTACGCCCGGCAGGATTCGAACCTGCGACCATCCGCTTAGAAGGCGGATGCTCTATCCAACTGAGCTACGGGCGCATGGTTTACAGACTCTGCTGTATCCTAACCTAGGCGTGATAACTTATCATAGTAAAATTATCCGCTATTACCCGCTCAAATTACCTAAGTAATCTATGAGCCAATAATATTACATTGGTCGGTGATAGAGGATTCGAACCTCTGACCCTCTGGTCCCAAACCAGATGCGCTACCGGACTGCGCTAATCACCGAAGGTCTTACATTATCAGGTATTAATTGAGAGGGTTTCCTCTGGTCCACTCTCATCCAAATCAGGATGTTCATAGAATCTCATTAATTAGTGATAATAGTTGTTTTCAAAGCAAATGGGCACATCTGCTTGAGAACGGAGCGCATCTTAGCCCCTCACTTTGCACCCGTCAACGATTTTTTTAAGCATTCAAACTAGATGCTGAATTATCAGGCGAATACGCCTGTTTTTATCCATTTCGCCGCGGCTTTCACCATGACACACCCGCAACGCCCTGTTAAAATAGTCGCGATTGCCACTCTCTGTGTTAACGACAGTTTTCACCATCGCCCATATAAAGGATATCCTACACCCATGACAGCCCAAATAATCGACGGCAAGGCGATTGCTCAATCCATCCGCACACAACTTCGCGAAAAAGTAACCGCCCGCAAAGAGGCAGGACAACGCGTACCAGGTTTAGCCGTCATTCTCGTGGGAGCCGACCCCGCTTCTCAGGTTTATGTTGGTAGTAAACGTAAAGCCTGTGAAGAAGTGGGATTTATTTCTCGCTCCTACGATCTCGATACCAGTTATACCGAAGAAGCCTTATTAGCCCTTATCGACGAACTCAATGATGATCCAACAATCGACGGTATCTTAGTGCAGCTTCCTCTGCCTGCGCATATTGAAGACTCTAAAGTGATTGAGCGCATTCGCCCCGATAAAGATGTCGACGGTTTCCACCCTTATAACGTCGGTCGTTTAGCCCAACGTATTCCAGTATTACGTTCATGCACTCCAATGGGGATCATGACCTTAATCAAATCAACGGGTGTCGATACCTATGGCTTAGATGCAGTTGTAGTAGGCGCCTCAAACATCGTCGGTCGACCAATGACACTAGAGCTACTGCTTGCGGGCTGTACCACAACCACTTGCCATCGTTTTACCAAAAACCTAGAACAAAAAATTCGTCAGGCAGATCTAGTAGTAGTTGCAGTCGGTAAACCCGGTTTTATCCCTGGAGAGTGGATTAAACCCGGCGCGATTGTTATCGATGTGGGTATTAACCGCTTAGAAAACGGCACCTTAGTGGGCGACGTGCAATATGATGTTGCTGCGCAAAACGCCAGCTTTATTACCCCAGTACCCGGTGGTGTGGGACCAATGACCATTGCCAGCCTACTTGAAAATACCCTGTATGCCGCTGAGCAATATCATGACTAATTGATAACGATGGGTTAAATAGTACCG
Organism: Shewanella sp.; assembly: GCF_047975355.1. Lineage (GTDB taxonomy): Bacteria > Pseudomonadota > Gammaproteobacteria > Enterobacterales > Shewanellaceae > Shewanella. Next base: position 37,259 of record NZ_JBKEDJ010000056.1, read on the forward strand.
TATAAATTTGCTATTTAACCTTACTACGCAATAAAAAACCTGCCATTGGCAGGTTTTTTATTGTCGACGCGAATCTAGCTTAAGCGATGGGATTATTTCTTACGCCAAGTTGTACCACTTGGGCCATCTTCTAATACCACGCCAAGCTCATTTAAACGATTACGCGCTACGTCAGCCGCTGGCCAATCTTTTTCGACACGAGCACGATTACGCTCAACAATCAGGGCTTCGATTTCAGCCACTTCATCATCGCTTCCCTCACCTTTGAAGAAGGCATCGGGTGCTTGGTGCAATAATCCCAATACATCAGCCAGTTGCTTCATGGCAACCGCCATGGCAGAAGCCTGCGCCATATCGGTGGTTTTCAGGCGGTTAATTTCACGCACCATATCAAATAGCACTGAGTACGCCTCTGGGGTATTAAAGTCATCGTCCATTGCCGCTTTAAACTTAGACACAAACTCTTCCGCTGGCGCAGCAGCTACAGTGAGGTCGACATCTTTAATCGCGGTATATAAACGCTCTAACGCCGCACGCGCCTGCTTTAAGTTTTCTTCAGAGTAGTTGATTTGGCTACGATAGTGACCCGATAGCAAGAAGTAACGCACAGTTTCAGGATCGTAATGGCCTAATACATCACGAATAGTGAAGAAGTTGCCTAAAGACTTAGACATCTTTTCGCGGTCAACCATCACCATGCCGGTGTGCATCCAGTAGTTCACGTACGGCGTATCATGAGCACAGCAAGACTGGGCAATTTCATTCTCATGGTGCGGGAATTGCAAATCTGAACCACCACCATGGATATCGAAATGCAGCCCCAAGTGCTTGCTATTCATCGCCGAACATTCGATATGCCAACCAGGGCGACCCGGTCCCCATGGCGATTCCCACGTTGGCTCGCCCGGTTTAGACATTTTCCATAGCACAAAATCCATTGGATTTTGCTTGTTATCATCAACCTCAACCCGAGCGCCCGCCTGTAATTGCTCCAGATTCTGACCTGATAGGCGACCATACTCAGGGAAAGACGCCACACTGAACAGCACATCGCCATCGGCGGCCACATAGGCATGACCGCGGGCCAGTAAACGCTCAACCATGTCGATGATTTCGGCAATATGCAGGGTTGCACGAGGTTCGAAATCGGGACGGATCATATTTAGCGCATCAAAATCCTTATGCATTTCACCAATCAAACGATCAGTTAATGTGTTGCAGTCTTCTTGGTTTTCATTAGCGCGTTTGATGATTTTGTCATCAATGTCGGTGATATTACGTTGAAAATTCACTTCATAACCCGCATAACGCAGGTAGCGAACGATCATATCGAAGGAAACAAAAGTACGCCCATGGCCAATATGACAGAGATCGTATACGGTCACCCCACACACATACATCCCAACTTTTCCGGGAGTAATTGGCTTAAATTCCTGTTTTTGGCGGGTAATACTGTTGTAAATCTTCAACATCGGCATTCTCTTCAATGATAGATTCGGGTGTAAAATCAAAGGGTCAGTCTACCATGTTGGCAAGGGGTTTGAATACTGCACTTTGCGTGCAATCAGAGATAAGTTAGAATCGCGCCACTATTTACTGAGAGTATGAAAACATGATCACATTACACACTAATTTGGGCGACATTAAACTGCAACTGAACGCCGAAAAAGCACCGCTGACCGTGGCAAACTTTATGAAATATGTCGACGAAGGTTTCTTCGATGGCACCATTTTCCACCGTGTAATTGACGGCTTTATGATCCAAGGCGGTGGCTTTACCGCAGAAATGAGCCAAAAACGTTGCCATGAGCCAGTGAAAAACGAAGCTAACAACGGTTTATCAAACCGTACCGGTACTATCGCGATGGCACGCACTTCTGATCCGCATTCCGCGACGGCGCAATTCTTTATCAACGTAAATGACAACACCTTCCTCGATTTTAAATCTGAGAGCATGCAAGGTTGGGGTTACTGTGTATTTGGTGAAGTGGTTGAAGGCATGGACATCGTTGAAAAAATCAAAGCCGTCAGCACTGGTAACCGTGGCATGCACCAAGATGTACCATTAGAAGCGGTTGTGATTGAAAAAGTAAGCACTGCGGCCTAATTCCTTAGGATGCGAACCTTATTTATTGGCGATCTGCACTTAAGTGCCGATCGCCTCGATATCACTCAAGCCTTTAATCGCTTCCTCGATACAGAGCTGAATGATGCCGATGCCCTCTACATTTTGGGGGATTTGTTTGAGGTATGGGTCGGCGACGATTTAGCCGCGCCCTTCGCCCTCGAATTAGCACGTAAGCTCAAGCAAGTTTCCCAAACACTGCCCATCTACTTTATTCACGGTAATCGTGACTTTATGTTAGGCAAACAATTTGCCGATGCTGCAGGTATGCAAATGTTACCCGAAGTCACTTGCTTAGAACTGTATGGTGTTAAAACGGTGATTTTGCACGGCGATAGCCTATGTACCTTAGATAAGGCCTACCAACGCTTTCGCAAATTACGCAGTTTTGCATTTGCCCGTTGGCTTTATAGCTGTTTGCCGAAGAGAAAACGTCAAGCCATTGCTAATAAGATCCGCAGCAATAGCCAGAGCAGCAATCAACAAAAAAGCTATGTCATTATGGATGTGGAACCGAGTGCAGTGGATGAATTGTTTGCCAAAACCCATAGCAAGCAGATGATCCACGGTCATACCCATAGGCCAGCCATTCACGAATTAAACAAGGGTTGCAAACGTATTGTGGTCGGTGATTGGTATGAGCAGGGCAGCGTATTGGTTGTGAGCGCTAATGGTGTAGATTTAAAAAGCCTGCCCTTTGAAGCCATTTAACGACCATTGAAAAAGCTATTAACGGCCTCAAACCCAAATAAGGTAACGGCCGTTAATCCGCTCATTCACATCAGATAGCCAACGGCTGGCCACTGTGGAAGCGAAATTCTTCATCGGGGGCCATAATCAATTCGACTTCCCTCTTGCCAAAATAAGCCACCCGCTCAGTAATATCTTCTGTTGAAACGAGCTGCGCCAGCTTAAGATAATCCTCAAAATGACGCGCCTCAGAGCGCAGCAAAGACACATAAAACTTACTTAACTCTGCATCGAGGTAAGGCGCTAATTTGGCAAAACGTTCACAGGAGCGCGCCTCAATATAAGCGCCAACAATCAACTTATCGCGCAGAATATCCTTCTCATGGGTCGTCACGTGGCTCATCATGCCTTTTGCGTAACGCCCTGCACGAATATTGCGATAGGGAATGTGTCGTGCGTGCATCAACTCCAGCACTTGTTCAAAATGATGAAACTCTTCTTTTATTAGGCGAATAAGTGGCGGGATAAGATCCTGACCAAAAGCAAAATGTTGATTGGGCTGCAAATTGGCAACCAGCTCGTTCTTTTTAACATCACGGGCCAAAAACTCCTCGATATCACGTTCCTTGTGATAAACGAATTCCTCGTAAGGTTTTGCCCACGCCAACAGTGATTGTCCGCTGTCTTTATCTAAGGCGTATCGCCTTAATAAGAACATCGCGGTCTGCGCGGCTTTTAGCTCGCAATTACAATGGTCTATTAAAAGTTCATCTAACGAGGCAGAGGCTCTTGCCACATCAATCCAAGTTTGCGGCGTCTCACAACGAAGAAACGCATGAACAGGTGCCAATAATTGCTGCATGGGAACACTCAAAAATCATTAAAAATATCGTCATATTTTACGCGTAATTATCGACAAGCTATAGCTTTACACCGCGGTAAACTTGACGAGATGAACTTTTTGTTCAATAAATAATCTACACTATAAGAACTGAGATCCTGATCACACTGCGTCTCAATTCAAAGTGTAAACAGTCAGGCGTTAAAGGATAGGAGAGCATTTACCCTGATTGTAGAGCTGTTATCAGCTCGTCTGACGTTTGGCGAGCCATCATCAATGCTGAACAAGGATAATTATAATGATACTGAATCACTTAATGGGGTTATACACTCATCCAAAACAGGAGTGGCACGCGATTGAGAAGAATCACGAGGCACTCAAAAGTAGCTTAAGTCACGTTATTCTCATCGCACTCATTCCGGCTGTCTGTAGCTTTATCGCCACTGCATATATTGGCTGGAATCCAGGGGCGGGGGATCCGATTTATCTCACGCCACAAAGCGCCATGTTTATGTCAGTGGGAATGTACTTTGGTCTCATTGCAGGTGTGTTTGCCCTCGCCTATTTAGCTTACTGGATGGCAAAAACCTTCGATGCCCAGCCCACCTTCACGCAAGCCTTAGAGCTTGCATCCTACACTGCAACGCCTCTGTTTATGGTCGGCCTAGCTGCACTCTATCCAGTACTCTGGTTTATTATGATTGTTGGACTCGTTGGCTTAGCCTACTCGGTTTATCTGCTCTACGCGGGTGTGCCCATCATTATGAACATCCCGGAAGAAAAAGGCTTTATTTACGCCAGCTCCATGGTTACAGCAGGTTTAGTGTTGTTGGTTGGCCTAATGGCCACCAGCGTTATCCTCTGGAGTATTGGCTTTGGCCCTATGTACCAATAAGGTATCAATAGGTGCTCTATCAAGCGCTTAAAAATACAAATAGTGGTAAAGAGAAGTTTTGAAAACGAAAAGTTCTAAAAAACAAAAAGCCCTTAGCTTTATAAAACTAAGGGCCTTTTTATGAGTCTATTAGCAACAGCACTTAACCGCTGCTAAGTGACTCTCTATTCGAACGAATCACGCAGTGCAACCGTTAGGTTAAACACTAAATGCTCGGCTGAAGAGTCTTTATTGTCAGCGCAGAAATAACCTTCACGCTCAAACTGGTAAGCTTTTTCCGCAGGCGCATTCACCAAACTCGCTTCCACTAAACCATTCACTACTTCAAGTGAGTTAGGGTTTAATACTTCATCCACAGTCTCAGCGGCAGCAGGATTTGGATCAGTAAACAAGCGTTGGTATAAACGGAATTCCGCAGGTTTTGCTGTTGTAGCTTCAACCCAATGAATTACGCCTTTTACTTTGCGGCCATCGGCAGGGTTTTTACCTAAAGTGTCAGCATCGTAACTGCAGTAAACTGTAGTGATATTGCCTTCGCTGTCTTTGTCACAACGTTCTGCTTTAATGACATAAGCGTTACGCAGACGTACTTCTTTGCCCATCACCAGACGTTTATATTGCTTATTGGCTTCTTCTCTGAAGTCGGCAACATCGATATACAGTTCACGACCAAAAGCGAGTTCGCGCGTTCCCATGCTTTCATCACTTGGGTGAGAAGCCGCATGAATAGTTTCGATTTGACCTTCAGGGTAGTTCTCAATCACGACTTTTAATGGACGCAGAACAGCCATCGCACGAGGGGCGTGCTCGTTAAGCTCTTCACGGATACAAGCGTCGAGCATCGCCACTTCAACCATGTTTTCTTGCTTGGTGATACCGATGCGTTGGCAAAACTCGCGGATAGACGCTGGGGTATAACCACGACGACGTAAACCTGCAATCGTTGGCATACGCGGGTCATCCCACCCTGACACTAACTTGCGCGTCACTAAGTCATTCAATTTACGCTTAGACATCAGCGTATATTCAAGATTTAAGCGAGAAAACTCATATTGACGAGTACGGTTTGGCGCTTGGAAATCATCTAAGTTATCGAGCACCCAATCGTATAGACGACGGTTGTCTTGGAACTCTAATGTACACAGCGAGTGAGTAATGTGCTCGAGCGCATCAGAAATACAGTGCGTAAAGTCGTACATTGGGTAAATGCACCACTTGTCACCGGTTTGATGATGGTGAGCGAAACGAATACGGTAAATCACCGGATCGCGCATACACATAAAAGGCGATGCCATGTCGATTTTCGCACGCAGTGCACATTCGCCCTCTTTGAATTCACCCTTACGCATTTTTTCGAATAAGTGCAGGTTTTCTTCAACGGGAGTGTCACGATACGGGCTGTTCTTACCCGGCTCTTTTAAAGTGCCACGGTATTCGCGGGTTTCATCGGCATTGAGGAAACACACATAGGCCAAGCCTTTGTTAATCAACTCAACCGCATATTGGTGTAATTGGTCGAAATAGTTAGATGAATAACGAACTTCACCATCCCACTGGAATCCTAACCAACGCACATCCGCCTGAATCGAATTAACATAATCGATGTCTTCTTTTTCAGGATTGGTATCATCAAAACGTAAATTACATAGGCCTTGGTAATCGCGCGCAATGCCAAAGTTCAAACAGATGGACTTAGCATGACCTATATGCAAATAACCATTTGGCTCGGGAGGAAAACGCGTCTGCACGCTGGTGTGCTTACCGCTTTTCAGGTCCTCATCAATAATATTACGGATAAAGTTACTCGGACGTACTTCAGTGTCCACATGACTCATGGAATTCCTCTTTGCGAACAATGGCAATTTTAACAAAAGCCGCATGATCCTACAGATCTCGGCCAGTTACAATGCCCAGTATAAAAAACTAGGGTTATGGCATGGATAGTAAAACAATAAAAGCAGCCATGAAAGCTGCTTTTACCTTTGTCATGACTAAGCTGACATTTATTACTCTACGATTACTCGGTAATGATCCTAATGCCAGGGATGATTTGCTGTGTTCTGCGCCCTTTACGTTTAAGCCACAGATAGAACACCACAAGAGCTACGAGGAAGAAACCAATCCACAGACTCGATTGCACCGGATGCGCACTAAAGGTGGCCGCTTGATAGGCAATAGTTGCACTGCCGTAGGCAAGTGAGAATGTCCAAGTTGCGGCAAACGTTGCCCAGCGGCTACCAAACTCATGTACCAAGGCGCCCATAGCAGCAACACATGGCGTATAGAGTAAGATAAACAGCAGATAAGAGAAGGCTGCCACCTTAGTGGTAAAGCCAGATTGCAATGCACTAAAAGTTGACGTTGCAACACCTTGCGCCTCTGAGGCAACATCGGTACTGGATACATCACCCACAGATAACTTAAGCGGATCTTCCAAATCTAAACCGAACAAGTTTGCAGGGATAGTCGCCAGTGCTTCATTGAAACTATCGGCTAAGGGAGTTAATTCGCCATCCTCAGGAGCCGCATTGGTATATAAGCTATTGAGAGTTCCAACAACAGCTTCTTTGGCAAAAATACCAGTGATAATACCCACAGTTGCAGGCCAGTTATCTTGCTCAATGCCCATTGGAGTAAAGATGGGGGTCACTTTTTGGCTCGCCACACTTAAGAGTGACGCTTGACTATCTTCATGGCCAAAGGTGCCATCGACGCCAATCGCGTTGATAAAGTTAAGTAGTGTTACCACAAGCACGATAGTTTTACCCGCACCTAAGATAAAGCTCTTAGTTCGCTTACCGGTCCGCACCATCACGGCTTTAAATTTTGGTAGCTCATAGCTTGGCAGCTCCATTACCACAGCACTGCTCGTGCCCGGTAATAAGGTGCTACGCAGTAATAATCCAGTGCCAATTGCCGCAAAAATCCCGATCACATACAGTAGAAACACTAGGTTTTGACCAGAATCAGGGAAGAAGGCCGCCGCAAATAGCGCATACACAGGTAAACGCGCACCGCAAGACATAAAGGGCGCCATCATCCCTGTGACAATGCGCTCACGCTCACTGCCTAAGGTACGAGTCGCCATAATGGCTGGAACCGAACAACCAAAGCCGACAATCATGGGGACGAAGGCTTTGCCCGGTAAGCCAATGCGGCGCATTAAGCCATCCACCACAAATGCAGCGCGGGCCATATAGCCCGAACTTTCAAGAATAGATAAACCGAGGAACAGTGCCGCGATTACCGGGATAAAAGTAGAAACGGTTTGAATACCTTGACCCACACCACCCGCCAGAATTGTGACTAGCCAAGCAGGCGCGCCAATGTTACTGAGCAGTGCGCCAAAATGATCGACCAGCAATGCCCCGACAAACACATCGAAGAAATCGATAAACGCACTGCCAATGTTGATGCTGAACATAAACATCAAGTACATGACAAATAAGAAAACCGGAATGCCAAGTACGGGATGTAAGACTAATTTATCGAGTTTATCGCTCAAGGTTAAGAAGCCATCGGTTTTCACTGAACCTTGGAACACTCGCTCCACAAAGTTAAAGCGAGTCGTCGCAACCATCACTTCAATATCGTGCCCTTGTTGCGCAATTTGCTGAGTACAAGTACTCACTTCATCTTGAAACTCCGCATTTTTACAGCTACCACAACCTGAGCCATTTCCTAACATCGCCAGTGCACGACCACGGCTTAAATTGGGGTCTTTACTGCAAAGTAACTGCACACCCGCTTCAATTTGCTCATCATAATCTAATAGCAAAGGCGCTTCGGATACGCGGCCTTGAAGTAAATCAAGCACTTGTGCTTGCACTTTAGCTACGTCTGCCCGATCCCGTGAGCATACCCCAATTACAGGGCAACCCAATTCTTCGCTCATTTTTTTTAAATCGACACGGATGCCCCGCTTGATGGCCGCATCGATTTTGTTCAAAACCACCACCATAGGGATCGACAGTTCACGAAGCTGTGCCGTCAAATAGAGGTGACGCTCGATATTGGTTGCATCGACTAAGTTAATGATGCCATCGACACGTTGTTCGGCGAGATATTGCTGAGCAATCTGCTCATCGAGAGAACAATCACAACTGTTACCCGCAGGGAGTAAATCATAGATACCGGGTAAGTCGGTTAAGTAAACGTCTGCACCATTAAGGGTAAAATGACCGGTTTTTTTCTCAACGGTCACACCGGACCAGTTGCCCACTTGCTGATTCGCGCCCGTTAGCGCGTTAAAGAGTGTTGATTTTCCCGCATTTGGGTTACCAACAGTGACGCAATGAAACTGCTTAGTCATTCGCCTTTTCCACCTCTATGATGTCTGCTAGGTCTCTACGCATACAAAGCTTACTGCCACGAATATCCAACTCTAAACCAGAGCCCATTGGCGCTCTGCGGATCAACGAAAATCGTGTATTTGGGGTGATGCCCATGGATAATAATTTACGCTTCACTGTTTGCGGCAGATCTAATCGCCCGATTTCAGAAATAATGCCACGGTCACCGGGACTGAGTTCGCTTAACTTCATTACCTATTTCACCTTGTAACAGCTTCAGCTTGAAAAACTGCGCCCATTGTAACTGAGCGTTGGCTCTAATAACTTTACCTAGATCAAGCTTTATGACTGGTAACGATAATAGTTTTCAATTGTGTTGAGTATTATGTGACAAAAATCTCAATGAATAAACGCCTGACCAAAAATAAAAATTCCCATAACTGCACAGCACACTTACGAGTTAGAGTAAAAGTCAATGAGCTGTAAACGAGCTGCTCACAAATCAAAATGAGAACAAGATCACACTTCGTTATTTATCACTAACAAAATCATCCTTCTTTACTGTCAACCTCCATAAAAATGTTACGCAATTGTCGCAAATTTGTTCTAGTATTAATCTGCTAAATTAGTGATGTCGCAAGCTTGAAAATAACAAATAAAACGCACTCGGGAATAGATGAACATGGATATTGGGTTAAAGTTCAAAAGCATAACTCAGCTTATGCTTGTAGTGATGTTATCGATACTCAGCCTTCCAACGTTAGCAACACCTTGGGATGATAAGCCCCCCGAGGAAGTCGTCGCGACATTGGACAAAAAGTTTGCCGAAGGTAAATACTCGGCCAAAGGGGCTGATACTTGCCTGATGTGCCATAAAAAAAGTGCAGCTGTGATGGCCATTTTTGATGGCGTGCATGGCAATCCGAGTGTCAAAGACTCCCCCATGGCCGATTTACAGTGTGAAGCCTGCCACGGTCCACTAGGGAATCACAATAAAGGCGGCAAAGAGCCGATGATCACCTTTGGCCAGAACTCCCCCGTCCCCGCGCAAAAGCAAAATAGTGTCTGCATGAGTTGCCATAACGACGATCAACGCATCGCGTGGAAAGGCAACCATCATGATAATGCCGATATCCCCTGCAGCAGCTGTCACCAAGTTCACGTTGCAAAAGACCCTATCAGTGACAAAGCGAATGAAGTTGCCATTTGTACCCAATGCCATACCCAGCAAAAAGCCGATATGCACAAACGCTCATCCCATCCATTGCAATGGCAACAAATGGTCTGTAGCGATTGCCACAATCCCCACGGCAGCTTGAATGATGCAAGTTTGAAACAAATGAGCGTCAACGAAAACTGCTACAGCTGCCATGCCGAAAAACGTGGGCCTAAACTGTGGGAGCATGCACCTGTCACCGACAATTGTGCTAACTGCCATAACCCCCACGGCAGCGTGAATGAGTCGATGCTCATTAGTAAACCACCACAATTATGCCAACAATGCCACGCCTCAGATGGCCATAGCAGCAATGCTTACTTTGGTAATCAAACCAATGCCTTCACCTCTGGCAATTCCTGTATGAATTGTCATGGTCAAGTGCATGGTTCAAATCATCCATCCGGCAAGTTGCTCCAGAGATAACAAGGGAATGATCATGCAAATAGTGAACATATCGACTCCTAAAGCTTGTTTCTCACTCACGCTATTGGCTTGGGCGATTAGTGGCGTACTAAACACAGCACACGCCGAAGGATACGAAATCCAAAAAGCGAATCGCAGTGGTGTAAAAAGTGAGGCATGGAGCTGCAAGCAATGTCAGCCTAAGACAGGGCATCAAGGTAACGTTAGTGCCACACTCGCCTACAATGATGGTGAAGATAGTCGATTTGGAAATCGTACTGGCACAGATAAAGATGGCTTAGTCGGAGCAGTAGGCGCCGACATGTTATATAAAACTGAGAATGGTTATCAAACCAAGTTAGAGGCCGATAAACTCGGGTTTGACACAGGCTCAGCCAAACTTACCACAGGCCAACCGGGGCATTACCAAATCCAATTGGGTTATAAGGGGCTTGCTAATTACCAATACAATCAGCTTAAAAGCCCTTATCTCACCGATAATGACAAAATGCTATTGCCTGATAATTGGGTGGCGGGTGCAACGACACAATCGATGCCGTTACTGCAATCAAGTTTAGTCGAGCAGGACTTAAGCCTTACGCGGGATAGATTCAATCTCGGTGGTTACTATGCAGGCCATATTTCATCAACGAGTCGTTATAAAGCTTCAATCAACTATCAACATGAAAACCGCAGCGGTGCGAAAAAGACCAGCGCGAATATTCTTACTAATAGTATAATGCTGGCGCAGCCGATCGACGACAGCACCGATGAAATCGATGCCAGAGTCTATTTTGGTGGCGCAGGTTGGCAAGCAGGTATTAATAGCCAAATCAGCCAATACAAGAATGACCATCAGGCACTGCTATGGCAATCGGCCTATACTCCCACATTTGGTGCAGCCTACTTTGGGCAAAATGCAGTCGACCCTGATAACAAAGCCTATCGTATCGCCGCAGAGGCCAGTGGTGGTCAAAATGGCCATAACATCCTAATGCACGCGGGCATAAGCAAAATGTCACAGGACGAGGTGTTTCTTCCTGCCACTATTAATGGCCCCTCCCCAGTTTTACCAACCGATAATCTCGATGCCCAAGTGGATATCCTCGAGATGCTCCTTAAATATTCTGGCCGCATCACCCAGGATCTGAGTGTTCAAGCCAGCTATAACTATCAAGATAGGGAGAACAAGACCGCTCAGTTGGATTTTCCGCAGGTCGTTACTGACAGCTTTCATCAAGGCACAGCGCAAAATCGTCTCTACGATAAACGCAGCAAGCAATTAGACCTTAAAGGTAAATACCGCCTAACGCCTTCTGCCTATGCTGAAGCGGGATATAGCCGTGATGAAATCATTTATTCAGAGTTAGACAGGCAATCCGTCGATGAATCGGGTCTGTTTGCCAAACTCAGCTATCGTTATTCGCCAGCCTGGTCTGCTTGGTTAAAGGGTGAAGCATTAGAGCGCAATGGCAGTGACTACGAGCCAGTGACAAGCCCCCAAAGTCCGAGTAATCCTTGGCTGCGTAAATCGTATCTTGCTGATCGGAAACGTCAAAAAATCACCCTACACACGGATTATCAAAGTGATATAGGTCTGTCTATGGGGGCGAGTTTACACAGCATCGACGATGACTATGACCACACATTAGTCGGACTCACTCAAGTGTCTTACCTCGGCTACGACATATCTACGCAGTATCTGATTAGTGACAATCTGAGTTTTAACGCCTATCTCAACCAAGACTGGCGCGATTCCGATCAGGCAGGAAGTAATCGTTTCTCAACGCCGGATTGGTATAGCACATCGGAAGAAAAATCGACCTTAGTTGGCGCAGGTCTAGCCTATCAAAACCTGCTGGATAATCGCTTAGATCTCGGTTTAGATTACAGCTACTCCGACGGTCAAAGCGATACCAAAGTCACCTACGGCATCAACAGTCCCTACGGTGACTATTACAGTCGCAAGCACAATATTAACGCCTACGCCAAATATAAACTGGCCGACAGTATGTCGTTACGGTTCGATTGGTTGTTCGAGAAATATCAAGATGCAAACTGGCAAAACCAAAACACCACTTGGGACACTGTCCCCAATGTGCTCAGTTTTGGCGACATCAGCCACGACTACAATGCTCATTACTTAGGTTTGACCTTAAGCTACCAAATGTAACTTAGGCACTGACAGCGTATTCCAAGGATAGAAATATGAACAAGTTTGCAAGATTTAGCACACAATTGAGTCTGTTGCTGGCCTTAACCACCCTGCTCACCGCCTGCGGTGGCAGCGATGGTAATGATGGTGATCCCGGCCAGCCCGGTAAACCACCGGCGATGACAATCACCAACCTAAACATCATGGTAGACAAAGTCACCGTCACCGATGGCATTGCCCAAGTCGATTATCAGGTGAGTAACCAAGACGATGAAGCCGTCGTTGGCATTCCTTCGGCAACCTTCATTGCGGCACAACTACTCCCCCAAGGCGCCACTGGTGCGGGCAATAGCAGTGAGTGGCAACATTTTACCTCAGAAACCTGTGCAGCTTCATGCCCCGGCACTTTTGTCGACCATAAAAACGGCCATTACAGCTACCGTTTTAGTGCGACATTTAACGGCATGAATGGTGTGACTTTGCTTAACGACGCCACCCAACGGGTAGTCATCAAACTTGGCGGAGATGCATTAGCCGATGGCACAGCGCTCCCCATCACTAATCAACACTATGATTGGCAAACTTCGGGCAATACCTTGGCCTACACCCGCAACTTAATCACGATTGAAACCTGTAATAGTTGCCACAGCAATTTGGCTTTCCATGGTGGACGCTATAATCAAGTTGAAACCTGTGTAACCTGCCATAACAGTAAAAAAGTCAGTGATCCTGCGGATATTTTCCCGCAAATGATCCACAGCAAACACTTAACGGGTTTCCCTCAATCCATCAGTAATTGCCAAACTTGCCACGCTGATAATCCAGATTTAGCCGAACGTCAAAACTGGCATAGGGTGCCCACCATGGAAGCCTGTGGCGCCTGCCATACGCAAATCAATTTCCCTGCGGGCCAAGGCCATCCTGCGCAAGCAGATAATAGCAATTGCGTTGCCTGCCATAATGCCGATTGGACCGCCAGCGTACACGGCAATGAAGATCAAATGGCCGCTTTAGCTCAATTTAGTCCAAGCATTAGTAGCGCAAGCATGGATGCCAATGGCACCGTGACTGTAGCCGTCACCCTGACCAATCCATCAACTGGTGCGGCATACAGTGATAGCGCCGATAAACTAAAATTTATCAGTGACTTAAGAGTCTATGCCAACTGGGGGGCCAGCTTCGATTATAGTACCCGCTCAGCGCGTTCAATTCGACTCCCCGAGTCCACTCCAATCTCTGGCAGTAATGGGACTTACACTTATACTATTTCGGGTTTAACTGTCCCTGCCGGCACAGAGGCCGACTATGGCGGCTTGGCTATTCAAGGTCGGGTATGCGCCAAAGACAAAGTCTTAGTGGATTGCAGCACTGAACTTGCCGAAGTCCTGGTGATTAAGGCGAGCCATAGTTACTTTGATATGTCAGCCTTAAGTGCCACAGGCAGACGCGACGTCATTAGCAATGCCAACTGTGCTAGTTGCCACGGCGATCAGCAACTGAACATTCATGGCGCACGAAACGATTTAGCGGGCCAGTGTCAACTTTGCCACAACCCAAATATGCAGGCCGATGCCACAGCAGCCAATCCATCTATTACCTCTTTTGACTATAAGCAGTTGATCCATGGAATTCATACCAGCCAATTTGCCGGTTTTGAAGACCTAAATTACCCAGGAAAAATCGGTAATTGCGCCCAATGTCACATAAAAGATGCGGCGGGAGTCTCAACGGTTGCCCTGCCCTTAAATGCAGCGGTTCAACCACTTGCGCTGAACAACGGCACCTTTACCAGCCCAATTGCTGCGGTATGCAGTAATTGTCACTCAAGTGATAGCACCCACAACCATATGATGCAGCAAGGCGCGGTATTTGCGGGAACAAAAGCCGATGCCACCGCGGGCACTGAAACCTGTGCTTTCTGCCACGGACAAGGCGCTGTCGCCGACGTGTTGAAAGTGCACCCCATTAATTAACCCTATGATGCAGGCCGAAAGGCCTGCTACTGCAAATATAAAAGGAACTCATACTATGCAGTCATCTACCCCTAAAGAAATAGTCAGATCTCAATCACATTACCCGCTTAAAGTGACTGATAAATACCAATGACTTAGTTAGCCTTACAGGTGGGATCTAATTCCACACATTAAATGCGGCTAATGAGATTTATTCTTATTTGCTAAGCGCTTAATGATGATTAAAACTATTGCAGGGAAATATCATGATGAAACGGTTCAATTTCAATACCGCAACAAAAGCGATGTTGGGTGCCGGTTTACTTTCACTTCTTCTCACTGGCTGCGGTGGCAGTGATGGTAAAGATGGTGAAGACGGTAAACCAGGCGTTGTTGGTGTTAATATCGACTCAACTTCAACGTTAAAAGCGAAATTCACAAATGCCACAGTAGATGCAGGCAAAGTCACCGTTGATTTTACATTGGAAAATGCCAATGGTGTGGCCGTGTTAGGCTTAACGAAAGATCACGATTTACGGTTCGGTATTGCCCAGCTCACCCATGTGACTGAAGCAACTGATGATCCAGCCAAACCTGCGGATCGCGGTTATCAATGGCAAGCTTATATCAATGCTAAAAAAGAGCCAGGCACAGCACCTGCAGGTGTGGATAATCTCAATCCATCAGCTCAATATCAGGCCAACGTTGAAGCCGCGGCTAAATGTGATACATGTTTAGTTGACCACGGTGACGGTAGCTACAGCTACACCTACCAAGCCAACATTGCCAATGTGACTGAACCATTAACTGTCACCTACAATGCCGATGCGACTCAACGCGCCACAATGGAGCTTGAGTTACCCCAACTTGCAGCTAACGCCCATTTCGATTGGCAACCTTCTACAGGTAAGACTGAAGGCATTCAAACCCGTAATGTGGTTTCTATTCAAGCCTGTTACACCTGTCACCAACCAGAAAGCTTAGAGCTGCATGGTGGTCGTCGTATCGACATTGAAAACTGTGCCTCTTGCCACACAGCAACCTCTGGCGATCCAGAGTCCGGTAATAGCATTGAATTCACCTATATGATCCATGCTATCCACAAAGGTGCTGAAAGAAGCACTGTTGATGCTGATGGCGCACCATTAGCTGCACCGTATAAGATTGTCGGCTATGGCGGCAAAGTCATCGACTATGGAAAAGTTACTTTCCCACAAAAACCGGCTGCTGACTGTAGTTCTTGCCATGTTGAGGGAGTAAATGCACCTGCCAACGCAGATCTATTCAAGGCCGATTTAAGCAACAATGCCTGTATCGGTTGTCATACAGAAAAGCCTTCTAAAAACCACAGCAGTACAAATTGTGTTTCCTGTCACAATAGCACCGAGCCGTACGGTGGTACTGGCAGCGCAGCTAAACGCCATGGCGACGTGCTGAAAGCCTATTCTGACACTCAAGCAATGGGTATTAAATTCAGCAATGTGGGTGTGAATGACACTGGTAAGATGACCTTTGATGTACAAGTTGTTGATAAAGATGGCAATGCTATCGATAAACTATTTGTAAACCAAGGCTCACGCGTTGTAGTGGCATGGGATTCAGATAAAGATTACCCAAGTTATGCTGATGCCTCTTACAGTAACCGTCGTATCGCGCTGAGCGAAGGCACCTACAATGACGCGACCAAAACCTATACATTAACTGGCACTAAGTTCAGCCTGCCAGCGGATGCTAACGGTAAAACATTTGAGCTCTGGTCTGCATTAGAAGTGTGTTTCAACAATGGTGGTTACGGTGTTGCTGAAGTTGTTCTAACGGATTGTTCTAAGGCTAATGTCCGTAAGCTCCCAGTCAAAGAAGCACCATACCACTTCGTCTGGAAAGATAACGGCGTAGATAGCTCTGCTACACCCGCTACACGTCGCGCCATAGTTGACACAGCAAACTGTCAAGGTTGCCATAACCAGCAGGTGCTTCACTATGACAATGGTGTGAACTGCCAAACCTGTCATACACCAGACAAATCGCTTAAAGAGACTGTTCGAAATTCAGGTAAGTTTGACCAAGCAACCAGCTTTGCTTGGAAAGCTCATGAAGCTGACGGACACTACTTGAAATATGCTGGTGTGCAATCTGGTACAGTACTGAAAACAGATTGTTCAACTTGCCACACTGACGATGGTATTCAACTCGGGCGTGCTAAAGAACGTGCTTGGATTTATCCAAATATGACCACTTTTGACAAAGCGGGTATATGGGTATCTTCTGATGCGGGTGCATGTTTAAGCTGTCACCAGAAGTATCTGTCTGATGCGGCTAAGTCTCACATTGAAGCTAACGGCGGTATCTTAGATGGTACTAGCGCTGCAGATGTACAAAACCGTGCGTCTGAAAGCTGTGCGACTTGCCATACTCCAACTCAGTTACGTGAAGCACATGGTAACTAAGTAATCCCTAGTCTCTAAACGAGAATACGGGTTTCAAAAAAGAGAGAGGTATCCCCTCTCTCTTTTTTTATTTTCTCTTCACCATCCGCCGATTTTTTGATCTAAATTTGTTTTTCCCCTGTGGTTTAACTACCTCTTTAGAAATAGAAAGATCCAAGTCACACATTAGCAAAGGCCTTGAAGATTTTAGGGGCATGTTAGGTTAGCCTTTCCTTGGGGAATTCTATTTCCAGCATCCACTTAAGTCGCCTTCAAGACCTAAAGCACAGACAAAGAATCTGTCGGGCGAAGAAGACAAGCGCTTGAGTAATGCCAAACCTATGCAGGGAAAAAAATGATGAACGCACAAAAATCAAAAATCGCACTGCTGCTCGCAGCAAGTGCTGTCACTGTGGCCTTAACCGGCTGTGGTGGAAGTGATGGTAACGATGGTAAACCCGGTGAACCTGGTGGCGAGCCAGCTCCAGCCATTCAAAAACTCAATTTTACATTCAATAAATCAGTTGTGACTAACGGTGTCCCTAGTGTGGAATTCACCGTCACTAACGAAGACGATTTACCCGTTGTTGGCCTGCAAAAAATGCGTTTTGCTGCAGCTCAGCTCATTCCACAAGGTGCGACAGGTGCCGGTAATGCCTCGCAGTGGCAATATTTTGGTGATGAGACCTGTGATGTGGCAGCTACTTGTCCTGGTACCTTCGTGGACATGAAGAACGGCCACTACAGCTACACCTTCAACATGAACCTCAGTGCCAATGCTAAGATCACCTACAACGATCAGTTAGCGCAACGTGTCCTGATCCGCGCTTACAACACGCCATTACCAGACGGCACACAAGTCCCAAACAGCAACGCTTATGTCGATTTTACCGCTGACACAGGTGCGACACCGGGCTACA
The DNA here is from genome assembly GCF_047975355.1 of Shewanella sp. Taxonomy (GTDB): domain Bacteria; phylum Pseudomonadota; class Gammaproteobacteria; order Enterobacterales; family Shewanellaceae; genus Shewanella. The sequence goes on from NZ_JBKEDJ010000056.1 coordinate 55,176, forward strand.
GCCGTAAAGTCGTCGCCACCGAAAGCTGTAACGCCTGTCACCAAGACTTAGCCAATGTGAAACATGGCGGAGCCTATTCCGACGTTAACTACTGTGCAACGTGCCACACCGCGGGCAAGGTAAAAGTAGGTAACGAATTCAATGCACTGGTTCATGCTAAACATAAAGACCTCAGCTTAGGTTCGTTAGAAAGCTGCCAAAGCTGTCACGTTGAAACCGAAGCCGCGCCTGATTGGGGCAACTGGTCACGTATTCCAACCGCTGCTACCTGTGGAAGCTGCCATACTGCCGTTGATTTTGCTGCGGGCAAAGGCCACTCTCAACAGTTAGATAACTCTAACTGTATCGCCTGTCACAACAGCAATTGGACTGCCGAGTTACACACAGGCAAAACCGCTGAGAAGAAAGCGGTAATGGCTCAGTTAGGTATGTCTGCAACGCTCGCAGGGAAAGAAGACAATACTGCGGTATTAACCGTATCTATCTTAGATAAAGATGGCAATGCCATCGATGCTGCTAGCGTTCAAGATAAGATCAAACGCATAGAAACCATCACCAACGTAGGTCCTAACTTCCCTATCATGGGCTACAACAAGAGCCCTGGTAGTGGTGCAGCTAAGATCGCTAAAGACCTAGTCAAAGACGGTGCACTACAAGATGGTGTGACCTTAGTTGACGGAAAACTGGTATTCACCACACCTGCGCTGCCATTTGGTGCTGGCGATACAGATACCGCCTTTACCTTTATCGGTCTGGAAATGTGCAACACTGGTACAGCACTCACTGCCTGTACTGCTGATAGCACAACCACCAGCATGAAAGCTGACTTAGTCTTTGGTACTAAATCAGGTAATGCTCCAAGCATGCGCCATGTGAACTCAGTTAACTTCAGCACCTGTCAAAACTGCCACAGCGACACCTTTGAAATCCATAAAGGTTACCATGCAGGCTTTGTGATGACTGAACAGGTATCACATGCCAAAGACGCAAGCGGTAAGCCAATCGTAGGTGTGGATGCCTGTGTGGCCTGTCATACCCCTGATGGCACTTATGCAAGCGGTGCAAACAAAGGTGGTTTCGAAATGAAACTGCACGTAGTTCACGGTGAGCAAGGTGTTATCAAAGAATGTACTCAGTGCCATAACGATTTCAACTTAGATGCGTTCAAAGTGAAAGGTGCACTGGCCACTTCTGCAGGTAAATACACTACCCCAATCACTGCGACTTGTACTTCGTGCCACGCGCCAGAGTCTATTGGCCACGGCTTAGAAAATATGGGCGCGATTGTGAACGGTGATTATGTTCAAGCCAACCAAGCGGCACAGTCAGAAACCTGTTTCTACTGCCATACCCCAACAGTTGCAGATCACACTCAAGTGAAAATGTAATTTGCCCAAGCAGGGGGAGTTCGCTCCCCCTTTCTTGAATTTTGTTGGGACAAATTGGGAAGCCTATTATGAAGAACAACCACAAAATGAAAAATCTACTGCCGGCATTGATGATGTCTGCGGTCATGGCATTTGCCATCGCACCGAGTGCTCACGCCTCGAAGTGGGATGAAAAAATGACCCCTGAGCAAGTCGAAGCGACCCTAGATAAGAAGTTTGCCGAAGGCAACTACTCCCCTAAAGGCGCCGATTCTTGCTTGATGTGCCATAAAAAATCCGAAAAAGTCATGGATCTTTTCAAGGGTGTCCACGGCGCAATTGACTCCTCTAAGAACCCAATGGCTGGCCTACAATGTGAGGCTTGCCATGGCCCTATGGGTCAACACAACAAGGGCGGCAACGAACCGATGATCACTTTTGGTAAGCAATCGACCTTAAGTGCCGACAAGCAAAACAGCGTATGTATGAGCTGTCACCAAGACGATAAGCGTATGTCTTGGAATGGCGGTCACCATGACAACGCCGACGTTGCTTGTGCTTCTTGTCACCAAGTACACACCGCCAAAGATCCAGTGCTTGCCAAAAACACTGAAATGGAAGTTTGTACTAGTTGCCACACTAAGCAAAAAGCGGATATGAACAAACGCTCAAGTCACCCACTCAAATGGGCACAAATGACCTGTAGCGACTGTCACAACCCCCATGGGAGCATGACAGATTCTGACTTGAATAAGCCAAGCATCAACGAAACTTGTTATTCCTGTCACGCCGAGAAACGCGGCCCAAAACTCTGGGAGCATGCACCCGTCACTGAGAATTGTGTCACTTGCCACAATCCTCACGGTAGTGTGAATGATGCCATGCTGAAAACCCGAGCACCGCAGCTGTGTCAGCAATGTCACGCAAGCGATGGCCACGCCAGCAACGCCTACTTAGGTAATACTGGTTTAGGTTCAAATGTCGGTGACAATGCCTTTACGGGTGGAAGAAGCTGCTTAAATTGCCATAGTCAGGTCCATGGTTCTAACCATCCATCTGGCAAGCTATTACAGCGCTAAGGAGACGAGAAGATGAAATTCAAACTCAATTTGATCACTCTAGCGTTATTAGCCAACACAGGTTTCGCCGTAGCTGCCGATGGTTATGGCCTCGCCAATGCCAATACCGACAAAGTGAAACTCTCAGCATGGAGCTGTAAAGGCTGCGTGGTTGAAACCGGCGTATCAGGTACTGTCGGTGTCGGCGTCGGTTACAATGGCGAAGAGGACATTCGCTCTGCCAATGCCTTTGGTTCTAAAAACGAAGTCGCGGGCAAGTTCGATGCAGACCTGGCTTACCGTGGTGAAAAAGGTTACCGCGCCAGTGTTGAAGCCTATCAACTGGGCATGGATGGCGGACGTTTAGATGTGAATGCGGGCAAACAAGGCCAGTACAATATCAATCTAAACTACCGCCAAATTGCCACCTACGATAGCAATAGTGCCCTCTCGCCCTATTCTGGTATCGGCGGCAATAACCTGACCTTACCCGATAACTGGGTCACCGCAGGTTCGAGCAGCCAAATGCCACTGTTGATGGACAGCCTCAACAGCCTCGAGTTATCACTGAAACGTGAACGTGCAGGCTTAGGGTTCGAATATCAAGGTGAATCGCTTTGGAGCACCTATGTAAACTACATGCGTGAAGAAAAAACCGGTTTAAAACAAACCTCAGGTGGCTTCTTCAACCAATCCATGATGTTAGCTGAACCCGTGGATTACACCACTGACACCATAGAAGCGGGCGTTAAACTCAAAGGCGATCGTTGGTTCACAGCGCTCAGTTACAATGGTTCGATTTTCAAAAATGAATACAACCAGCTGAACTTTGACAGTGCCTTCAACCCCACCTTCGGGGCGCAAACAACTGGTGCCATTGCACTCGATCCCGATAACCAGTCACACACAGTGTCGCTTATGGGTCAGTATAACGACGGTAGTAACGCACTATCTGGCCGTATTTTGACCGGACAAATGAGCCAAGATCAGTCACTGGTGACCTCCGGCTACGGTTATCAACTGCCAACGGATGCAGTAGATGCCAAAGTCGACCTGCTGGGTATGAATCTCAAAGTGGTAAGCAGAGTGAGTAATTCCCTTCGCTTAAGTGGTAGTTACGATTATTACGACCGTGACAACAATACCCCAATCGAAGAATGGACTCAGATCAGCATCAACAATGTCAGCGGTAAGGTGGCCTATAACACCCCTTACGATAACCGCACACAGCGCTTTAAAGTGGCGGCGGATTATCGTATTACCCACGGCATTAAACTCGATGGGGGTTATGACTTCAAGCGTGACGAACGTGAGTATCAAGACCGTGAAAGCACGGATGAGAACACAGTTTGGGCCCGCTTGCGCGTCAATAGCTTCGACATGTGGGACATGTGGGTAAAAGGCAGTTACGGCAACCGTGACGGCTCACAATACCAAGCCTCTGAATGGACGTCTTCTGAAACCAACAGCCTGTTACGTAAGTACAATCTGGCTGACCGTGACAGAACTCAAGTCGAAGCGCGCATCACCCATACGCCACTCGACAGCCTGACCATAGACTTCGGTGCCCGTTATGCGCTGGATGATTATACCGATACTGTGATTGGCTTAACTGAGTCAAAAGACACCAGTTATGACGCCAATATCAGCTATATGATCACCGCTGACTTACTGGCAACAGCCTTCTACAATCACCAAACTATTGAGTCTGAACAGGCGGGTAGCAGCAATTACAGCACCCCAACCTGGACTGGCTTTATTGAAGACAAAGTGGATGTGGTTGGCGCTGGCATCAGCTACAACAACCTGCTAGAGAACAAGTTACGCCTAGGCCTGGATTATACTTATTCAGACTCCGACAGTAACACTCAAGTCAGGCAAGGTATCACTGGCGACTATGGCGACTATTTTGCCAAAGTCCATAACATTAACTTATACGCTCAATATCAAGCGACCGAGAAACTCGCGCTACGCTTCGATTACAAAATTGAGAACTATAAGGACAATGACGCCGCTAACGATATCGCCGTTGATGGCATTTGGAACGCCGTAGGCTTTGGCAGCAACAGTCATGACTACACCGCACAAATGCTGATGCTGAGCATGAGTTACAAGCTCTAATCTGTGTTTATTGATAGTCAAAAGCCCGCTATGCGGGCTTTTTTATTGCTAACTAAAACTCACCGTGCTTTAGATTCAAGCCCCTGCTATTCCAGCGACCAAAATCTTGAATAAGATCAGACTCTGACGCAAAACTTACGCCGAAGATGAGGTATTCCTTGAGTTTACTGGCACTTTAGCGGATGTTAATTCAGTGAGTTAACTATCATTGGATCTTAGATGTCGTCCTTCACTTGTTGTTTTTGGCGTTTATCGCCTCTGCCCGCCTCGATAGGCTTAAGTTTGCTCGCCACCCCAGCCATGGCATTCGATTCCAGCGGTCGCACGGCGAGTTTATTTATCATCGTCGGACTGGGTGGATTTACTCTTATCAACGCATTGATTCAGGGCCTGTTCTTTTTTGCGGGTCAGTATCGTAATCCCCTCTTTGCCAAACGCCACGTGCTGACCGCGCTGATAGTCCCTCTGCTTGCCTTTGCCTTAACCCTTTATGATCACCGTGCTTGGAGTGACTTTGCACTCAATCTCGGCATGATCATTGTCGGAGTTGGGCTGATTTTATTACCGCTGCAGTTACGCCAACTGAATCAACCCAGCAACCAACACGCGAACTGGCTGCTGAGTCTTGGTGCCCTATTCGTCTTAGGCATAAGTTATCTACTACCACCCTGCGCCCTGTTTGCGATTATCTTGGGCCATATTGCATTAACCTCTCATGCCAAGGCTCCCACTAAAGCCTTGGGCTGCAAATTATTGAGTTATGGTGTATTAGCCACGTCCTATGCGCTCTTTGGCTATTGGCTCTACCATCTATTGAGCAAACTTGGGGCTTGATGATGACAGACATGCCGCGCCCAGCTATCGAGCCAAACTGCTCAGCCGAGCTAAGTGTATTGCTCAAACAAATCCGCGCTTGCCAACTGTGTCAGGCCGAATTGCCCCTGCCAGCGAAGCCCATCTTGCAAGCCAGTAGCCAAGCACGGATCTTAATTGCTGGCCAAGTCCCCGGCGTAAAAACCCACCATAAGGGCATCCCCTTCAACGATGCCAGTGGCGAGCGGCTACGCGCCTGGCTTAATGTCAGTCGGGAACAATTTTATGACCCCACACTATTTGCCATAGTGCCGATGGGATTTTGTTTTCCGGGAACCATTGAACGCAATGGTAAAAAGCAGGGTGATAAACCGCCCCGCCCCGAGTGCGCCGCAACTTGGCATGCGAAGTTATTGGCCTTGATGCCTCAGATAGAGTTAGTGCTGGTCCTTGGCCAATATGCCATTGATTACCATCTACCGCGCACACGTGCCATAGATACAAAAGACGGCGCGCTAAGCTCTCAAGCGACAGCGGTATCGAACCCACAAGCGAACAAGAAGATCACAGTGACCCAAGCCATTGAGCAATGGTCAAAATATTGGCCTAGTTTGATGGTCATGCCCCACCCTAGCCCACGAAACAACCTTTGGCTAAAACAGCATCCCGAGTTTGAACGCGACCTTGTCCCCGCACTTCAAACGCGGATCGCAAACCTTTTGGCAAGCTCTCCAGACCCCAAATAAAGCCCCAAAACATCACCACCGCCAGAAGTTATGGTTTTGGGATGAAAATAAAATCCAAATAAAAGCCCCATTAAGGGGCTTCTAGACTTGAGCTTAGAAACTGGAGCTTAGAAAAAGGTTTTTAGGTGAGCGGCTTAACCGCCATCAAGACGTTGCACTGATAACAAGCTCACTGACAACTCACGCCAACCGCCGAGAATGCCGCCGTCACATCCGCCACCGGATAACCTGAGCCCTTGGCATTCGCGGCCTGCTGAACACCACAGGCCGCTTGTTTAAAGGTTGAGGTCGGTGTCCAATACAGCTGATTCGCTAACACAAACACATCGAACGCCTTGCGCGTATTCCAACCACTCTTGGTCGCCAGCGTGTAAAAGGCTTTGTTAAACACCCCTGAGGAGTAATGCACATCCATTGAGCTGGTGTAATTGGTGGCATTATCGATTGAACGTCCATCCAGTGGTGGATTATCCATATAGCGCAGTGCGCCATTGCCTTTAACTATGTCATACCCCACTTCCCAATCGTTACTGCCACGCATATAGTACTCGGCCGCTTCACCGGCAATATCCGAAAACGCTTCATTGATACCGCCTGACTGGCCGCTGTAATTTAACCCCGAGTTTTGCTCGGTAAAGCCGTGGCTCACTTCATGGGCAGAAACATCCAAACTCACGAGGGGATAGAAGTAACTCGCGCCATCACCAAAGGACATGGCCGAGCCATCCCAGAAGGCATTTTCATAGTTACGGCCATAATGCACCCGCATCTCTAACTGAAACGTTAACGGTGCAGTCCCATACCAGTCTTTGTACATATTAAAAATAACGCCGCCGAAATAGTGCGCATCATTTAAAGGGGAATAAGCACCATTGACCGTCTGATAAGTGTTCTCCGGACAACTAAAGGTGAACACTGAGCCACGGCGAGTCGAGTTTGCCATATTGACGGTTTTCACATTGGCGTTGGTCATAGTACATACACCATTGGACTCACTCACCTTAAGGTAACCGTAGTCAGTACCATAATAGTAACCACCGATTTTGGCATTGCCACCAGGACCAGAAGCATCTAAAGGATTGCTGTTGCCACCTGAACCACCACCGCTACCGGGTTTACCGACGTTATTTTTGGCGGTCATAATTTCATTCCAATGCTCAAGCACCTCAGCGGTTTGCGCATCGACAAAGCCCGTTGGTCGAGAGAGCACATCGGTTTGGTCACTTAAATAGGACACCCGATATACTAACCTCGGGGTATCATCCGTCATCAAGATCATCAGTTGCACATCCTTTTTACCGGTTGCCGCCGAACCTGGATATAACTGATTCAAAGCCGCAATCGCCTGTCCTTGAGAAATCCCTGCCTCTACCGAAAAATCATCCGTAATTTGTGCCACATCCCCCTCAGCACTCAGTTCCGTATCATCCGTGCTCACAACCAGATGATGACCATATACCAGCACACCATCAAAGTACTGCAACGCTTTCGTTTTGCTTTGACCTTTATTAAGCGTTACTGTTTTGACCTCTCTAAAGCTGTGTTTTTGGCTTAACCCTGCCGCAGCCGACAGGGATTGCCCATGATTAACTTTGATCTCAGCGGCCTGCGCCTGAATACTCGCCGCAATACACATACTGAGTACAGAAGGTAAGAGATAGACTTTCATCGTGATATCCTTCGTCTTGCCCACAAAGGGACAATGACTCTAAAGGGAACAAAATACGGCAATAACCTTTTCCCAACTCAATTGTTAAAAATAAGTTAAGATGACCTGGGTTCAATTCTCAGTATAGAAGAGAAAAAAACACCTGCCCTTTTCTGTCGTTTGCCTTTACCCTAACTGAGTCGTCGTTTTTACGAAGTTCTGTATCAATCCTTTGAAATTAAGGTGAATTATGTACGTTTTGGATCAACACATCGCTAAGCAAATTGTGAGTCGCACAATGAAAATCATTGGGCACAATATCAATGTGATGAATGGTCAGGGCGTGATCTTAGGTTCAGGCGATCCCAAACGCATTGGCTCTACCCACGAGGGCGCACTGCTCGCCATCGCGCAAAACCGTAATGTTGAACTGAGTGAAGAAGTGGCCTCAGGCTTACATGGCGTTAAACCCGGCATCAATTTACCCTTGCATTATCAAGGACAAATCATCGGAGTTATCGGCATTACCGGCGATCCCGCCGAGTTAACCCACTACGGTGAGCTGCTGAAAATGACCGCCGAGATGATTGTTGAGCAAGCCAATCAACAGGATAAGTTGCAGTGGGAAAATCGTCAGCGTGAAGAATTTATTCTGCAATTGATCAAGGCGCAAACAGACGACGATGAGCAGTTGCATCGATGGGCCAAACAACTCGATATCGATATGAGTCTGCCGCGAGTGGCCGCCATTATTGAGGTTAGTGAAAAACAGCCAGCCCCCACGCAACACAAATCAGCGCCCTTTTCCCCATCAGTTCAGAACGATCACAGCCCAGATGAGCGTAATCCCAGAGTCAGCGAAACACTCAAGCAAGTGCTGCATTTGCTGCAATATCCCGATCGGGGTAACTTGATTGCCATGACATCCATGTCACAACTGGTGATCCTAAAACCGGCTTTTCTGGATGGAAAACAATGGGATCCCGAACTTGAAAATCAACGTATCGATAAACTGCTGCAACGGTTACCGGCACAGATGGATTTAAATTTTAAAATCGCCCTTGGGCATTTTTTTCCTGAAAAAGGCGGCATTGCGCGCTCCTACCAAACCGCGCAAGAAACCTTGAACTTAGGCAAACAGCTTCATCCCGAAGGTACTAAATACCTGTTTGAAGACTACTCGTTGCAAGTGCTGCTCTCGGGACTCAAGCATGATTGGCGTGGGCAGGCCCTCGCCAACCCTTACCAACAGTTAGCTAAGGCCGATAAAAATGGCCAGCTACGCAAAACCTTAGCGGCCTATATCACCCACTTTGACGATGCGCAGCAATGTGCTAATGCCCTGTTTATTCATCGAAATACCTTAAGGTATCGGTTAGATAAAATTCAGCAACTCACCAAAACCGACATTCATTCCCTCCATGGATTGTTAAGCCTTTATCTTGGGCAGTTGATTGATACCTCAAATTATCGACTGGATTAATAGTCTACGTTCGGGTAAACGCCATTTGCAGCAGAAAGGAATAACTTGCTATAAAATCAACGTGTTAATTGATAGCTGTTGATTCTCGCTAAGATGTGCCGCTGTTTTAAACTCGGAGTAACGCAATAATAACGCCTTAGGCATTCAGTCCTTTGACAATATTGCCCCATACTTTGATGAAAGATTTTTTCGCCTTGCCCTTTCCTATAGAGGCACAAGACACCCATACGGTTAAATTGTTTAAGGAAGAAATCCCCATGCAGCCATATCATGCCAAACTCAGCTCACTCGCCACCGCTTGCCTAATGGTCGGCTCAGTGTTTGTCGCCCCACTTGCCAGCGCGGCGGAGCGTACCATTCCCGAATTAGTGGATGCAGTGAACGGTACGCCAGATGCGGCGAGTCGTGAGGCGGGTAAAAAAGTGAAACTGCGTAATCATACGAAAGGGTTTTGTACCTCGGGCTACTTTGCGACCAATCCTCAGTTGCAAGATTCACTCAATATTCCCTTTTTTAACCAAAACTCCATTCCAGTGACCGCCCGTTTTTCCCTCGGTGGCACCAATCCTAAGCTTTCCGATAAGACGCCAGGGCGTTTTATGTCATTAAAAATCGATGGTGAGCGGGAAAATCTGAACTTTGTCACCACCAATGTGCCCGTGTTTTTTGCCAGCAATCTTGAGGATTTTTATCTTTTCCAAACTAAAACCAAACAAGGTACTGAAGGTAAACAATGGCTTATCGATAATAAGCCCGATGCCAAAGCCTTTTTCGACTATGTAAAGCAGTTGCCACCAAGCCCAAGTTTTGCCAATAGCCGCTACTTTGGTGTGAACAGCTTTTTGTTTACCAACAAGCAAAATAACAGCGTTGCGGGTAAGTGGATTTTTGAACCGGTAGCTGGCACGCAAGCTCTCTCGCAGCAAGCACTGGCAGAGCTTGGTGATGACTTTCTCAAGCCTGAGTTAATCGCGCGGATCCAATCTCAACCCGCTAAGTGGGATCTGTATATTCAGTTAGCGGAACAAGGCGATGATATTAATAATCCGACAGTGCTCTGGCCCGAAAACCATCAGCGTCTACTCGTCGGTCAAGTGGTGATCGATGGCAAACGCGATAAGGATCCTCAAGTACAACAATGCGATAGAAGCATCTTCAATCCTCTGCTTCTACCCAAGGGTATTGCACCGTCGGATGACCCAATCCTCAATGCCCGCACTGCGGCGTATGTTGAGTCCTTTATTCGCCGCCAATAAACACGGCTTGCGTTAGCAAAAACAATATTTCCAGCATTACATTCGAATTCACGGCCATTATTTTGTGCATGCGCACAAAATAATGGCCAATTCCCCGCGTAATTCCGTCAATTTAACCAAAGCTATTCAACTGTCGGTGTTCAATAATAGGCTGACCTTAAAGCAGCCTTTATCTGGACTTGGGATCAAATAAATACTGCGCCCTACAAAAACAGCCAAAATCACTTAAGAACTTCAGCCAAGACTGAACGGGACAACCTATGAACTTAGTGCTCATCCTCATCGGCGTGATTGCATTTATTGTTATCGCGACCTCAAAATTTAAGCTCCATCCGTTTTTAACCTTAATTCTGGCCGCCTTTATCGCCGCCTTCGCCTACGGTTTACCGAGTGGCGATATTGCCAAAACCATCACCACTGGCTTTGGTAATATCCTCGGATATATCGGTCTTGTAATCGTGTTGGGTACCATTATCGGTATCATCCTCGAGAAAAGCGGCGCCGCCATTACCATGGCGGACGTCGTTATCAAAGTCTTGGGTAAACGCTTCCCAACACTCACTATGTCCATCATCGGCTACTTAGTGTCGATTCCAGTGTTTTGTGACTCGGGTTTCGTGATCTTAAACTCGCTTAAACAATCCATGGCCAACCGCATGAAGGTATCAAGCGTATCCATGAGCGTTGCGTTAGCCACAGGTCTGTATGCTACTCACACCTTCGTACCGCCCACACCAGGTCCTATCGCCGCGGCGGGTAACTTAGGTTTAGAGTCCAACTTAGGCCTAGTGATTGGTGTCGGTTTATTTGTTGCCGCCGTTGCCGCGCTTGCGGGGATGTTATGGGCGAACCGTTTTGCCAGTGTTGAACCCGATGGCGAAGGCGCGGAAGAACTCAAAGCTCAAGCTGCTGATTTTGAAGCCTTAAAACAAAGCTATGGCACACTCCCTAGCCCATTAAAAGCATTTGCACCGATTTTTGTGCCTATCCTATTAATTTGCTTAGGCTCTATCGCCAACTTCCCGTCTGCACCACTTGGCAAAGAAGGCCTATTTAGCCTGTTGGTTTTCCTTGGCCAACCCGTTAACGCCCTGCTTATCGGTCTGTTCCTGTCTCTGCTGTTACTGAAAAGCGATAACAAGATTGCAGAGTTTAGCGAGCGCATCAGCCAAGGCCTCATTGCCGCAGCACCAATTATTTTGATCACCGGTGCCGGTGGTGCCTTCGGCGCCGTGTTAAAAGCAACGCCTATCGGTGACTTCCTCGGAAGCTCACTGTCGGCGCTCGGCGTGGGTATCTTTATGCCCTTTATCGTCGCCGCCGCGCTGAAATCGGCTCAAGGTTCATCCACCGTCGCCCTAGTGGCAACCTCAGCCTTAGTCGCACCTATGCTGGGCGATATTGGTCTTGGTAGCGATATGGGCCGCGTGTTAACCGTAATGGCCATTGGTGCCGGCGCCATGACAGTCTCCCACGCCAACGACAGCTTCTTCTGGGTGGTGACTCAATTTAGCCGCATGAGCGTTAAACAAGCCTATAAAGCACAAACCATGGCGACCCTGATCCAAGGCGTCACCGCAATGCTGACCGTGTATGTACTAAGCTTAGTGCTGCTCTAAGCCGCACTTTTCTCATCCTTGGGCGCATCCGTGCGCCCAAAAAGCTGTAGGATTTTGAATGAAGATAGTTATCGCCCCCGATTCCTTTAAAGAGAGCTTAAGCGCACTCGATGTGGCTAATGCGATCGAACAAGGCTTAACACAAGTGATCCCAGACTGTGAGATTGTCAAAATCCCCGTCGCCGATGGCGGCGAAGGCACTGTGCAATCTATGGTCGATGCCACTGGCGGCAGCATTGTCAACTTAGAGGTCATGGGGCCACTGGGCCATAAAGTCAAAGCCCATTACGGCATTTTAGGCCAGCAAGCCAAAGGCACGATCGCGGTGATTGAAATGGCCTCCGCTTCAGGTTTACACCATGTACCAAGGGATCAGCGTAACCCGCTGCTCACCACCAGTTATGGTACGGGCGAGCTGATTTGTGATGCGCTCAATCGCGGGATAAAACACATTATTTTAGGCCTAGGCGGCAGCGCAACCAATGATGGCGGCGCAGGTATGGCCCAAGCGCTGGATATATTGTTGCTTGATAAACAAGGTAAAACCTTAAGTGCGGGCGGCGCGGCACTCTCGGAGCTTGCCAGTATCGATATCAGCCACGCCCATCCACTGCTCAAGGAATGCACCTTTGAAGTGGCCTGCGATGTCGATAATCCGCTGTGCGGCGAGCGTGGCGCTTCGGCCATATTTGGCCCGCAAAAAGGCGCAACGCCAGCGATGGTGAACATTTTAGACGCCGCACTGAGTCACTATGCCGATGTTATCGCCCAAAGTGGTGTCACCGATCACCGCAACCAAGCTGGCGCGGGCGCGGCGGGCGGTATGGGGCTGGGCGTAATGGCATTTTTAGGTGCTGAGCTTAAACCCGGTGTCGAGATTGTGATGCAAACAGTAGGACTGGCAGACAAAATTCGCGGCGCGGATCTTGTCATCACGGGCGAAGGCCGAATCGATGGCCAGACTATATTTGGCAAAACCCCGATGGGCGTCTTAAAGCAAGCGCAGCTGCAAAACATTCCAACTATCGGGATTGCGGGTTGCCTTGGCGACAATGCCAATGCCGTGCTTGAGCAAGGTATGGCGGCGATTTTCCCCATCATTCCACACTTAAGTCCACTGGACGATGTGCTGGCTAACGCCAAAACGAATCTGACCAATACTGCCCGTAATATTGGCGCCGTCTTGATGCTGGGCAAGCGCTAACTTTACCTTAGCGTACCGATAGCGTTTAGATAGCCTAACAAAACACACCCGAGGCGCTATTCATAGCGCCTTTGTTTATTCTATAACCCAAGCACAGACTTAGGCGGTGTTTTAGTGCTTGATGCCTAAAAGGCCTTGCAGTAAAGTGAGCTCCCTTTTTGGTAATCCGTAAATGGGTTTAAGCGCCATGTATTTGGTTATACTCTTAATCACCTTTGCGGTTTCACTATAAGAATTAATAGACGGCAAGCCCCATGACCCAAAATATCCCTCGCCAAGCCATCGCATCCGAAGACAGTTTGATGCGAATTTTCACTGTGCCCGAAGATGCGGAATCCACCTTAAGCATTATCGAGCAGAAGCTTTCAGAGGACTTAGCGGGCTTTTTGGGTGACAGCATTGCCGCGCTAGAAAAGCCGCTCTCCGAAATCGAGACCGATTTTCAAGCCTTTGAAATTCCAAGCCAGCCGCGTTTTGTCTCCGACTACACCGACGAAATCATGCAAAATCTCGTGGCGCATTCGGTGCATACGGCGGCGCCCAGTTTTATTGGGCATATGACCTCGGCACTGCCCTATTTCGTGTTACCACTGTCGAAAATGATGGTGGGGCTGAATCAAAACTTGGTCAAAATCGAAACCTCCAAAGCCTTTACGCCGCTTGAGCGCCAAGTGCTTGGCATGATGCACCATTTGATTTACGCTCAAGATGATGATTTTTATCGTAATTGGATGCACAGCGCCAACCATTCCCTCGGCGCATTTTGCTCCGGCGGCACTGTGGCTAACATCACAGCCCTGTGGATTGCCCGCAACCAATTACTCAAGGCCGATGGCGACTTTAAAGGCGTGACCCGCGAAGGCTTAATCAAGGCGCTACGCCACTATGGCTTCGATGATTTAGCGATTCTCGTCTCCGAGCGTGGTCATTACTCTTTAGGTAAGGCTGTCGACCTGCTCGGTATCGGTCGCGACAATATCATCAGCATCCCAACCGATGGCAATAATAAAGTCGATGTCGCCAAAATGCGCGAAGTTGCCGCCGAACTGGCGAATAAACGCATTAAAGTCATGGCGATTGTTGGGGTGGCAGGCACAACTGAAACAGGCAATATTGACCCACTGCGCGAACTTGCCGCCTTAGCAAGTGAGCTAAACTGCCACTTCCATGTGGATGCGGCTTGGGGCGGCGCAAGCTTATTATCCAATAAATACCGTCACTTACTCGATGGTATTGAACTCGCGGACTCAGTCACCATCGATGCTCATAAGCAAATGTATGTCCCTATGGGCGCGGGTATGGTGCTATTTAAAAATCCGGAGTTTGCCCATGCCATTGCCCACCACGCCGAATATATTTTGCGCCGAGGATCTAAGGATTTAGGCAGTCAAACACTCGAGGGCTCACGCCCCGGCATGGCGATGTTAGTACATGCCTGCTTGCAGATTATCGGCCGCGATGGTTACGAAATACTGATCAATAACAGCCTTGAAAAAGCCCGTTATTTTGCTGAGCAAATCGACGCACACCCTGACTTTGAGCTAGTCACCGCGCCAGAGCTGTGCCTGCTCACCTATCGCTATGTACCCGCGGAGGTGCAGGCCGCCATGCAAGTGGCGATTGAACAAGGCGATAAAGTGAAACTCGCTCGCTTTAATGAGCTGCTCGATGGCCTAACCCAATTCATTCAAAAACACCAACGCGAACAGGGTAAATCCTTCGTCTCCCGCACCCGTATTCAACCCGCGCGCTACTTTAGACAACCCACAGTGGTGTTTCGCGTCGTATTAGCCAACCCTTTGACTAGCCATGAGATCCTAAATCAAGTGCTTATCGAGCAAGGTGAAATTGCCGCATTGGATAAAGAGTTCTTACCTGCGCTATTAGCTATGGCCAATGAATAGCGAGTGATTTAGCGTAAGCTTTAAATCTCATTCAAATACAAAGTGTTAATCACAGACAGCCGCAAATATTTGCGACTGTTTTTGTTTGCAGAGCTAAAATTGCGGAAAGCTTGTTGAAATAACAAAGATAAAGAGCTTCTATTCACGTAGTTGATACACCGAATTCAATTGCTTCCGTGACACGCCGTGAAGCCATCCATGGCGGCTCTGCGATGATATCCATATCATCGAAGGTCACGTCCGCAATCGAATTCGGCTTAGCAAATCTCAGTGTAATCTGCGGCAACGTTTGAAAAGATGGGAATTTAACTGTGGTGCGCATGTTTCACCCCTTAACCAATTAAATGGTGAACAGACATGACGCGATTAGCGGCATAGACAACATCGGCAGCAATCACCACTAAAGGCAGGTATTTTTTAGCATAGTTTTCCCCTTGAGATACGCTGCCTCACGGCGGGCTAACGTGCCAACGCTTCACAGCGTTGGCTAAGTGCGCTTATAGGTATACGGGGATTTTTCGGCGGGAGAAAAGCGTACCCGTTAACGGGTACTTATTATATGAACTTACGCCAAACCTAGTTCTAAAGCAACGCGCTTTCCTTGTGGTGTTAAGGTCATTGTACCTGCTGATGTATTCGAAATTAATTTTGATTTAAATAAATCGTCAATAGCAACATCAAAAGCTATTTTTGAACGTGCATCAGATGGAATACTATTAAAAAGCTGATGTTCATACACTAAATTGCCATCAGTCATATTTTTAAACAACTCATAAGCCAACTCTGTTCTAAAATATTTCTTCTTCAATGAAAGATGAACTTCATTATTAATAGAGGTGATATCCTCATCAGAAAGACGCTTTTCAATCTCAGTTTTGTAACGTTGATTTTCCGTTAGCAATGACTGATTCGTATTATTAAGGTTTTTTATTTCATCTAGCATATTTATATTAGCGGTATTTAGCGAGTTACGCTCCTCTAACAACGTTTTATTTGAATTTGCCAGATTTTTAATGACCTCATTTAATCCATTTATCTCCTCGTATTTAGCGATTATTTCCTTATCTTTTTTGCTTAAAAGCTCATCAAACTTAACATCAATTTCAAGCATATTTTTCTTAATTGCTATAGATTGTTCGAGACTAAGTAGCACAGTTTTTCCGATTGAATCCTTTTCTTCTTTGAGTTTATTTTGTTTCCCTAACCAATATTTATAAACGTACTTTGCTGGGTATGGATAGACATAAATGTAGATAACTGCAGAAATTAATGGAAACAAAAAACCATTTGCAAGCCAAAAGCCAAGAGGTTCAAAAAATGTGGTTTTAAAAGCCGTAGTACTTACCAATATATCAATTGTGTTGTATTTTTCATATGGCTTCATTGATGAGAACAACACAATTAAAATTTTGTAATTCCATAAGCACCAAGAAATTATAAAGCTACTAGATAATGGGCTTGATACTCTGTCATATAATGTAGCTTTAATCGAATTAGTAAATTGCTCAAACATACACGTCTCAAAAAATGGCCTGACTTAACACGATGATAACGTCTATTCTGTTTTTTTTACTAGCAATTTTATGATGTTAACCTCACAACTTCAGTATTTCTAGAATTTAACGAGAAGCTAATTTGACGAGCCCCCCATTGTTAAATGTCTAAAAGTGGTAGTAAGCATTACTCGATTTGCTTTGCATGAATTCCAAACAACACAAACGCTGAAGGAGTTCACCTTCCCCTCGGAGTTGCCGCAGGGCATTTGCGTTCGTTGCGTGAGCGAGGCATGGATGCCGAGATTGCGTCAGTCGAATCAGGGACGAGCGTCTGACGCGATAGCATAAGGACGCTTAATGCCCAAGGGGCTTTCAACTCCGTTAGGGGCGTCTTGGAGCATCCAAGGAGGATAGGACGAGCAGTCCTCCTTGGTCGGGTGTGGGGTGAAGCCCCACGACTTAAACTCTCCTCAGCCGTAAGTCGGAAAAGCACCAAGTTGCCCCAATTATCGGCGCAAGGTTTATTCCTATTGCCTATGTAAAGCTTTTATCTTGGCTTTTATTTCTTCTCTGATTTTTTTATGCAGGGGATTTTTAATTTGTCGTTTGTGGTACACCAAATGATAGGGAATTGAATCGGTATTAATGGGGCAAGTTAATATTTGCAGATTTAATTTCGCTGCCCATTGCTCGGCAAAGGAGCGAGCGATAACGGCAATTGAATCACTCTGAGAAATATTCAAGGCAATGCTGGCAATCGAATGACAGATTAATGCCATTTTGCGTTCTTCAATGGGTTCGTTGGCAAAGAGTTCAAAGCCGCGGATCTTTTCCCATGTGCCGCTGTAAAACACATGCTCTTCACGATAAAAGGCGTCTTTGGTGATGCTTTGCTGAATCCGTGGATGGTCTTTTCGGCAAATCACTACTAAGGGCTCTAAGAGAATTTCCTCCACCATAAATGCACTGTCTCGAGTCAACATACTATCGACAATAATGTCGGTTTTCTCTTGGCGTAGGTGTTCAAACAGCTGGTTTTTCTCCGGCGGAGATTCTTGCAAGTTAATGTTATCAATGGGGAATAAGGTGTTTATCAGCGATTCATTACAGTAAACATTAAACTGTTTTCGCATATTCATTGCATTTTCGATAATGCTGACAGCTTGACGAAATGCGGGGATAAGTTGCTGCCCTTTGCTGGAGAGTTCTATGCCTCGCCCTTGCTTGATAAACAGATTTTCACCATAGAGTTTTTCTAGTCGTTTAATGGCCGCGCTAATAGCGGGCTGGGTCAATTGCATACGTTCGGCAGCCTTGGTATAGGATTGGCACTCTTCCACCACTAAAAATGTACGTACTAAATTTAAATCCATAATCATTAAACTCATAAATTTGATTTATGTATCGTAAAACATTTTGATGATTGTTTCTTGTACATTTTGCGCCTAATCTGGATGGGATGTTTATATTTTGTGCGAGATGAGATAACCACCCACCGTAAAAAATGGAGTCTTTATGAGTACAGGAAAACAAAGGCGCTCAAATAAGTTTGTGCTAAATGCTTGCACATTGGCTTTGGGCGCCGCGTCAGTGACAGCCTATGCTGCAGATAAACCAAATATTCTGGTTATTTTTGGTGATGATGTGGGTTACTGGAACTTAAGTACCTACAATCAGGGAATGATGGCATATAGCACGCCCAATATTGACAGTATTGCCGCAGAAGGAGCCAAGTTTACTAACTTCTATGCTCAGCAGAGTTCTACCGCGGGACGCAGTGCCTTTATTACAGGCCAAATGCCTAAGCGTACAGGTCTCTCTAAAGTCGGTATGCCAGGCGCGCCTGAAGGGATTAGCGAAAAAGATCCCACAATTGCAACTATGTTAAAAGACTTAGGTTATGCAACGGGTCAATTTGGTAAAAACCATTTGGGGGATCGTGACGAGCATCTGCCGACTAACCATGGTTTCGACGAGTTCTTCGGTAACTTGTATCACCTCAATGCCGAGGAAGAGCCTGAAAATGCCGATTATCCAAAAGACCCAGCTTTCCGTAAGAAGTTTGGCCCCCGTGGCGTTATTCACTCCTATGCCGACGGCAAAATTGAAGATACAGGCCCACTGACCCGTAAGCGCATGGAAACCGTCGATGGTGAGTTCCTCGATGCGGCAGAGACCTTTATCGAGAAGCAGGTTAAGGCAGATAAACCCTTCTTCACTTGGTTTAACACCACCCGTATGCATAACTTTACCCACGTGCCAGATTCTTACGCTGGTAAAACGGGGGCGGGATTTTATGCCGATGGCGTGAAGCAGCACGACGATCAAATCGGCCAACTGCTGAAGAAGATTAAAGAACTTGGCGTCGATGATAACACTATCATCATCTACACCACGGATAACGGCCCAATGATCAACCTGTGGCCAGATGCGGGTATGACCCCTTTCCGCAGCGAGAAAAACACTGGTTGGGAAGGTGCATTCCGTGTACCGGCAATGATCAAATGGCCTGGGCATATCAAGCCAAATACTACTTTTAACGGCATGATGTCATTAGAAGACTTCGTCCCAACCTTAGTCGCTGCCGCAGGCAATGACAAAGTGAAGAGTGAGTTGCTTAAGGGTAAGAAAGCGAATGGTATGTCCTACAAGGTTCACCTCGATGGTTACAACCAATTACCATATCTGACGGGTAAGGCCAAAGACTCTGCACGCAACGAGTTTGTGTACTGGAGCGACGATGGTGACTTGCTTGCGCTGCGTTACAACCAGTTCAAATTCCACTTTAAGATCCAAGAGCATGAAACGGGCTTAGCCATTTGGCAGCAGCCTTTTACACCATTGCGTGTACCTAAAATGTTTGATTTAAGTATCGATCCCTTTGAACGTGGAGACACGGGTATAGGCTACGACACTTGGTGGTACGAGCGCGCGTTCTTGATGGGACCTGCCTCGGCGAAGGTGGCAGATATCATGGCGACCTTTAAAGAGTTCCCTCCACGCATGGAAGCTGGTAGCTTTGTGCCTAAATAGTCGTTATTGCTAGGTATGCTGTGGCGCTCTTCGGAGCGCCATATTTAATAAAGGAGTATGAATGACTAAAAGCACGATGCAGGCATCAACGCAATTAGGGGTTGTGCCGTTAAAGACCGCCTATAAAGACCTCAGCGATAGCAAATCTGCTTACCAACGTCGTTTCCATGTAATGGCCAAACCCGGTGGGGCGAAATGTAACATCGATTGCCAATACTGTTTTTATCTGCACAAAGAAGGCTTACTGCATCAGCCTAAGCAACCAGAGATGGATGATGCGACCCTCGAAGCCTTTATTAAAGGTTATATCGAAAGCCAAGATGGCGACGAAATCGTATTCTCATGGCAGGGTGGCGAGCCGACCCTGTTAGGCGTGGACTACTATCGCAAGGTAGTTCAGCTACAGAAAAAATATCAGCCCGTGGGCGTTAAAATTGAAAACGATCTGCAAACCAACGGCATCCTATTAAACGATGAGTGGTGCCAGTTTCTTGCCGAACATAATTTCCTCGTGGGTTTATCCATCGACGGTCCCGAAGAACTCCATAACAAATATCGTGTGACCCGCAGTGGCAAGCCAACCTTTCATTTAGTGATGGCTGCGGTCGAAAAGCTCAAACAATACAAGGTGCGTTTTAACGCTTTAGTGACGGTTAACCGCCACAACGTTAAGTACCCGCTCGAAGTTTATCGCTTTGTCACCAAAGAGTTGGGCGCGACCTATATCCAGTTTAACCCTGTGGTCGAACCCAGCGATTTTAAAACCACGGCACCACAGTTTTGGAACAGCAGCATGATACCCACGGTTGGCAGCGAGCTGGCAAAGCCTGGGCATCCTATGTCGGTGGTGACGGATTGGTCAGTCGATGCCGATGATTGGGGCAAGTTCCTAATCGTCACCTTTGAAGAGTGGATCAACAACGATCTTGGCCGAGTGCTGGTTAACCTGTTTGAGACGGCGGTCGCACAAGTGATGGGCAAACCGGCGCAGCTATGTATTACCGCTGAATTTTGCGGTAAGGGCTTAGCCATTGAACATAATGGCGATGTCTTTAGTTGTGATCATTACGTTTACCCCGAATATAAGATTGCCAATGTGCACGAGCGCCCACTCAATGAAATGGCGTTCTCTACCCGGCAATTAACCTTCGGATTAGCCAAGCGCGACTCGTTGCCCCAATACTGTAAGCAGTGCCCGTATTTAAAACTCTGTTGGGGCGAATGCCCTAAAAATCGCCTACTGAAAACCCCTGATGGGGAAGAAGGGCTCAATTATCTGTGTCCAGGGATTAAAGCATTTTTCGATTATTCGTTGCCGATTCTCACGGGATTGGCCGTATTGCTAGGACAACCACATGGAACCAATGGCTAACACACAAACGCGTGCCCACGGGGATATTCTCGCCTTAATTGAACAGGTTGAATCTCAAGTCGTAGGGCAACGCACAGTGATCCGCAGTCTGATTTTGGGTTTACTGTGCAGCGGCCATGTGCTGCTCGAAGGTTTACCCGGAACGGCAAAAACCCGTTCGGTTAAAGCCTTGGCCAATGCCTTGGCGATTTCCTTTGGGCGCATTCAATTTACGCCAGATCTCTTGCCCTCGGATGTCACGGGCACTGAGGTGCTCCACGAGGCCGAGGGTAAATCGACACTCAGGTTTCAGCCTGGCCCAGTGTTTAATCAAATCGTGCTTGCCGATGAAATTAACCGCGCCCCCGCCAAAGTGCAGGCGGCGCTGTTAGAGGCCATGGCTGAGGGCACTATTACCGTAGCGGGGCAAACCCATGTGCTGCCCGAACTCTTTATGGTGCTGGCGACACAAAACCCCATCGAGCAGGAAGGCACCTATCCGCTGCCCGAAGCGCAGATGGACCGTTTCCTGATCAAAGCGTCGGTGGATTACCCCACAAAAGAAGCCGAGCGTGACATAGTACGCCTCGTTCGCAGTGAGGAAAACGGCGTGTTTAGCGCCGATAAACCACAAACTATCACCATAGATCCCGCCAGTATTCTCAAGGCGCGGCAGCAAATTGCGGCCGTGACGCTATCGGATATGGTGGAGAACTATATTATCGATTTAGTGATGGCGACGCGCCAGCCCGAGCAATATCCCCAATCTAAGTTAGCTAGCTGGCTGATGATTGGTGCCAGCCCACGGGCATCGATTGCGTTGGACAAATGTGCCCGCGCCTTGGCTTGGCTCAATGGCCGTGACCATGTGCTGGTGGACGATGTGCGTGAGGTAGCGATTTTAGTGTTGAGCCATAGGTTGAGCCTCTCCTACGAGGCATTAGCGGACGGGGTCAATCAGCGCGATCTGGTGCATGAACTGCTCGATGTGGTCAGTATTGGATAACGGCTATGGCGCTCGCATCTCTGGCCGCATCCTCTCGATCTCAGTCGTCCCAATCCTCTGCCAAGCAAGAGGATCCCCGTATCTATGCCAGTTTGCCGCAACTGGTGCGATTACAGGGACAGACGACGCAAATCAAAATGCTTAGCCTGCGTTACTCTCGGGCGCACCTTTCTGGCCGTTATCAATCGCATCAACGGGGGCGCGGGCTGAACTTTGAGGAACTGCGCCACTACCAACTGGGTGATGATATTCGCCAAATGGATTGGAAGGTTACCCAACGCACGGGTAAGCCCCATGTGCGCAGTTACACCGAAGAGAAAGATCGCCAAGTAATCCTCTGCGTTGACCAACGTAGCTCCATGTATTTTGGCTCGGTGAGCCATATGAAATCCGTCGTGGCCGCCGAGATTGCCGCCTTAATGGGCTGGCTGGCGCTGGCCAATAATGACAGGGTTGGGCTGTTGATATCCGCGACTCAGCAGCTGCATTGGTGCTCGGCAAAGCGTGGTACGGCGCATTTTTTAATGGGGTTAGATAGGCTTATTCAAGCCAATCATTCCCTGAGCGCGGCGAGCCGAGATAGCAAACGGGTAAGTTTCGCCGAGTGGATGCAAATTTTAAGTCAGCGCAGCCTCAAAGCCGCAACGCTAGTGATTGTCAGCGACTTTGCCGATGCAGATAACCAATCCCTCAAACAGTTAAAGTACCTGCAGCAGCATAATGATGTGCTGTGTATTTTTATCTCTGATCCGATGGAAACCCATGTGCCCGAAGATAGTGTTAGCAGCACTTGGGTGGTGGGTGATGGCCAATATCAGTTGGCATTACAGAAGGGGCAACAAACGGCCGAGGTGAATAAGGCGCTGCAAAAACAATATCTTGAGAAACAAACCCAACTCAAAAACCTGATGGCGATGCAGCGTATGCCCTTTATTGAAATCGGCACTCAAGGCGATCATCTGCTGCAACTGGCTCGTACCCTGAGTGATATCCAATGACGGCAATCTTACTGCTCGGCGCAACTCAGTCTCCTCCCGGCAGCTACATGCTTAGGGAGTTAAAAGACGTGGCTCAGCCTGATCCTGTGAGCTGGTGGCCACAGACTCTGGGCTGGCAGATATTGCTGCTGTCATTGGTGCTGTATCTGGGTTATCGACTGTATCTCAAGGGGATTTTCTGGTGGCGTAACCGTTACCGCCAAGAGGCGATAACGGCCCTGCAGAGTCTGTCGGCGGAGGACCCACATTGGCCGACGCAGATGATGAAGATTATTAAAATCGTGATGGTCTACTTAGAGCCGAAAAACGCCTCCCTCTACGGTGCTCCCTTGCTTGAGCAGATGGGGCGCTACCATACGAAGGCTAGTCTAGCGAGCGATGAATCGTTTCAGCAGTGGCTAAAATGCCTTGAAGATCCTCATGCCACTCGTCCCGAGTTTAGCGCTGTGCGCCAAGGGCTAAACCAGTGGTTAAGCGGGCATCAGATGCCGGAGGCTCGCCATGGAGCAACTTGAGTTTGCCTATCCTTGGGCGTTTATCCTGTTGCCGCTGCCCGTGCTGGTGTACTGGTTTGTGCCCGCGTACCGCAGCCGCGAAGACGCGATCAAAGTGCCGTTCTTTACCGAAATCCTGCGGGCATTGAATGAGACTCCTAAAGTCGCCGCTGGCCTGCTCAGCCCAAAACATTGGCAGCGGGGCATGCTGATCCTCTCTTGGTTGTTGATTGTCACCGCATTGGCTAAGCCCAGTATCCTCGGCGAAGTGCAAACCCGCGAAGCCTTCGGACGGGACGTCCTGATGTTGGTGGACTTGTCTGGCTCCATGGATGAGGCGGATTTTATCACCGCCGATGGCAGTACCTTAACCCGCTTAAACGCGGCGAAAAACGTTTTAAAAACCTTTATCGCCAAACGCAGTGGCGATCGGTTTGGACTGATTTTGTTTGGGGATGCCGCCTTTATCCAAACGCCATTTACCGCCGATCAGCAGGTGTGGTTAAGCTTGCTAGAGGAGGCGCAAACGGGGATGGCGGGGCAGAGTACCCATCTTGGCGATGCGATTGGTCTTGGCATTAAAGTGTTCGAGCAAAATCCGCAGCCATCGGAGCAGCAGGTGATGATAGTGCTGACCGATGGTAACGATACCGGCAGTTTTGTCGAACCCGTGGATGCCGCCAAGATTGCCGCCGCCAGAGGCATTAAGATTTACACTATTGCCATGGGCGATCCTACCCATGTGGGCGAGCAGCCAATGGATATGGAGGTGGTACAAAGGGTGTCGCAGTTGACTGAGGCGCGCGCCTTTATTGCTATCGACCAAGCCGAATTGGATAAGGCGTATCAGCTGATCGATAAGCTGGAACCGCAGCAATACAGCAGCGCCAGTTTTCGCCCGAAAATTACCCTGCATCACTACCTGATTGCCATCGTACTCGCCTTGCATCTGCTGATCTTCAGCTGGATGACACTGCGGCAAATGTTCAGCCGCGCCGAGGTAGCCAATGACTGATTGGCATTTAGAGCTGCAAATATTGGCGCAGTTTCATTTTATTCGACCACTCTGGTTATTAACCCTTATTCCTGTCGCCATAGTGCTGTTACTGCGTTGGCGCCGGGATGATGTGCAGCAGCGGCTGGCATTTTTCCCCAACCATTTACGTAATGCGCTCACGCTGAATCAAGGCGGTTGGCGCAGTCAGTTACCGTTGAAAATCTTAATGTTATTGCTGTTACTGGCGGTGATTATCTGCGCGGGGCCGACCTGGGAGCGCGAGGCGTCGCCCTTCGGCGAGGACGATGCCGCACTCATGGTGTTACTCGACAGCAGTGAGAGCATGAAACAGCAGGACGTGGCGCCGGATAGACTTAGCCGCGCTAAACATAAGATTTTGGATTTAATCTCGGCGCGTAGCGGTGGCAAGACGGGGTTGATGGTGTTTGCGGGCAGCGCCCATGTGGCTATGCCAGTCACCAGCGATGCTAAGGTGCTGCAGCCTTACCTTGAGGCGATCAGCCCTGAGGTGATGCCGCTATCGGGCAAAGCGGCGCAGACTGCACTGAGTCAGTTAGCTGAGCAGTTACCCGCGAATGTGGGCAACAGCGTATTGCTGCTGACCGACGGCGTAGACCAACTCACTATCGATGCGTTTGAGCGGTATTTTACTGAGCAGTTTGAACAGCCTCCCTATCAATTGCTGATCTTGGCGATTGGCGATCCCGATATTCAATCACAGGTGCCGGTGGATTTTGGCTCCCTTGCTAACTTGGCCGATAGCACGGGCGGTAGCCTGTATCGCCTGACGATAGATGATGCGGATATTCAGGCACTTGAGCGCAAAATTGAACGCTTTAGCATGCTTAATAATGATTCCAGCATGCCTTGGTTGGATGAGGGCTATTGGCTACTCTGGCCCTTAGCCTTGCTCAGTTTGTTGTGGTTTCGCCGGGGCTGGTTGGTGAAGTGGAGCCTAGCGTTAGCATTAACGCTACCAAGTATGGCGCCGCAACAGGTTTATGCCGAAATCACCGTTTCTAAGGCGGTCACAGAGACCCAAGTGACTGAAGTCAGTTTTGCCGAGCGGAGTTGGCAATGGTGGTTGGATCTGTGGCTAACGCCGGATCAACAAGGCGCACTCTGGTTTAATCAGGGCGAATTTGCCAAGGCGGCAGCGGCTTACCATTCGGTGCTCAACAAGGGGATCGCCTACTACTATGGCGGTGAGTATAAGCTCGCACATTCGGCCTTTATGCAGGTACAAACCGATCTTGGCGCCTATTACGCCGCCAGCGCATTAGCGCGGCAGCGGGAATATATCGCGGCGCGTAAGCTCTTGAGGACACTGGCGAAAAAGCAGGATATTGCTCCCGAGCTAAAAGCCAATATCGAGCATAATCTTAAGGTTATTGAGGGGCTTATCGATGAAATCAATCAAGCTAGTGCCTCCCAAGCCAACAGTATGGACGATCAGGAAACCTCCATCGAGTTGCCGGACGATCAGCCGCAGACCGCCGAAGGCGCCGATGAACAAACCTCACAGGATAAAATGCAGTCGCAAAACCTGACGGCGGAGCAGATGTTGGGCGACCCTAAATTGGCCGAAGTCTGGCTAAAGCGAGTCGAGGCTAATCCCGAACAATTTTTGCGGGCGAAGTTTCAGCTGCAAAATCTGCAACCTAAGGGCGCACAGAGCACAGATAACGCCAAGGGAGGGTTGCAGCCATGAGTCATGCAAACAGTGCACTGCGCTGCGACAAAACACTCTTTGGCGGCAGAGTGCGAGTGTCGATAAGGTCAGTCGTCAACGGTGCGAAATTGATGACCAGAAGAGTCATCGCTTTGATGTTCATCACCTTGATACTGAATGGTTTGCTGCTCGCAACCCATGCCCATGCGCAGACGGACGCAGCCCTACCAACCGAGCCGGCCACCGCGGTCAAAGTGAAGGCGTGGTTGGGTGAAAAGCCGGATGAGAATTTCGATGGAACAGAAAAGCTATGGGCGCCGACGGAGCAGATATTATTGCAGATTGAGGTGTCGACCAACCGCTGGTTTACCTCGGGCACTCAGATAAAGGGCATTGAAATCCCCAATGTGTTAGTGAAGCAACGCAATACCTTTGCCGTTAATTATACCGAGCAGGAAGACGGCCAGACTTGGTCGCGGCAGCGCTGGGAAATCGCCCTCTATCCACAAACCAGCGGTGACTTTAGCGTGCCAGAAGCCACAGTCATCACTCAGGTGGCTGGCGTCAATGGCGACAAGCAAGCTGTCACGCTCACAACGCCTACCTTGAGTTTTCGTGTGGCCTTACCAAGCGCTGAGCTTGCTAGTAACAAAGCTTGGTTTGCGGCATCTAATGTCAAGGTACAGCAGGATTGGAGCCCGAATGAGGGTGAGGTGCTGAAGGTGGGAGACAGCCTAGTACGCACTATTAATATCGAGGCCAATGATTCCCTCTCTGTGCTGCTGCCTAATCTTATGCAGGCGCAAAGCTCTCCCGACTGGAAGTTATATCCCAGTACCCCAGAGCTTGCGGATAAACAAAGCCGTGAAGGTTATGTGTCGAGCCGAATCGATAGCCAAACCTATGTACTGCAAAATGGCGGTGACGTGAGTTGGCCCGAGTATCGACTCTGGTGGTGGAACACCCAAAGCGGCCAGTTGGAGCAGATAGTGCTGGAAGGGAAGACGATTAAGGTCAAGCATACCCTGAGTTCTTGGTTGAAGTACCACGCATGGACACTGTTCACCCTGCTACTCAGCGCAGCGATATTGGGGTTATTGATACGCTGGGGGAAAGTGTATTACCAAACTCATCCTATTCCTGTGTGGTTAGTGTTTTATCGCGCCCTGCGTAATGGTGAGTGGCAAACCTGTCGGGCACTCTTGTACCGACGTTTACGTCGGCGTAAACAGTTGCTGGCGATGACGGCGGTATCCACGGAACCAGATTGGCAAGATGCGGCCTTAAGGCTACAAACGAGTACGACTCGCCGAGCGGATTTTATCTACCTCTGGCAGCGGATTAAGCGAGTGCGGTCGGGCTTTACCTTACCTAAGGCGCTCATTGAATTAGATAAGCAGCCATTTTTAACTGAAAAAGTGCCATCTGGAAAAGCGTCATCTGAACCTAAACCCTCGGAGTCATAGAGGGGACTACAGATAGTGAATAAGGAGATACCCTGTGAGAATCATACAACTTTACCGCAATTGGATACTGTTACTCGTTAGCGTGTTGCTGGTGGGGCAGGCCTACGCGACCCAGAGCGAGCCTTTGGCATCGTGGAATGATGGTAAGGCAAAGGCGGCCATCACGGAGTTTGTGCAGCAAGTGACGGATAAAAATTCCCGCCATTTTGTACCAGAAGCCAAGCGGATCGCGACCTTCGATAATGACGGTACCCTATGGTCTGAGCAGCCAATGTATTTCCAAGTCCTGTTCGCCCTCGATCGCCTTAAAGCGTTGGCACCAAGCCATCCTGAATGGAAAACCGAGGAACCCTACGCCAGTGCGCTTAAGGGGGATGTGGGTAAGCTGCATACCGAAGATCTGATCAAGATCCTCTATGTGACTCATACAGGCATGAGCACGGATGAGTTCGATGCGATAGTGAAGGGCTGGATTGCCACGGCCAAGCACCCCACCACAGGGAAAAAGTACACCGAAATGGTGTTCCAACCTATGTTAGAACTGTTGGATTACCTGCGCGCTAACGGCTTTAAAACCTTTATCGTTTCTGGTGGCGGTACTGGCTTTATGCGGGCCTGGGTAGAGAGCGTTTACCATATTCCCCCCGAGCAAGTCGTGGGTAGTACCTTTGAGACCGAATTTAGCCTCGTTGACGGTAAGCCAACGCTAACACGTATGCCTAATTTCTTAGTGAATGACGATAAAGAAATGAAAGTGCAGGAAATATATGAACGCATAGGCCACAGACCCATAGCCGCATTTGGTAACTCGGATGGCGACTTAGCCATGTTGCAATGGACCGCTGCGGGCGACGGCCTACGCTTACCTATGTATATCCACCATACCGATGACAAGCGCGAGTGGAAATACGACCGTGACTCCCATATCGGTCAACTTAATAAAGGCTTAGATGAGGCTATGGCCAAAGGCTGGCCCATGGTGGATATGAAAAACGATTGGAATCGTATCTATCCTTAATCATTAACTGGCTCTCCCAAGTTTGGGTTTAATAAATGGGCTTATCAATCAATTGATAAGCCCATTTTTATTGTCTATTGAAGGGATTTGTCCTATTTGGCATCCACTTAAGGAGTATGGCACTAAGGCTTGCTATTCCCTAAAGTGAACACTCAGTGGATTCGATAAATACAGAGGCTGAATAGATGAATGATGAACAATATCAAAAGGGGCTTGAGGTGCGCCGTGCTGTGATGGGCGATAGTTTTGTCGATAAGGCCCTGAGCAGCGCGACGGATTTTACTCGGCCATTGCAGGAGTTAGTGACGGCAAACTGCTGGGGTGAAGTTTGGGTACGTGAGGGACTTTCTCGGCAAACCCGCAGCCTAGTGACAATCGCCACCCTAGCGGCATTAAAGGCGTCTACCGAGTTGAAAGGCCATGTGCGCGGCGCATTGCGTAACGGTTGCACAGTGGACGAAATCCAAGAAGTGCTTTTACATTCAACCATGTATTGCGGTATGCCCTCAGGCATCGAAGCCTTTAGGGCCGCCAAAGAAGTGATTGAAGAGTGGCAGGCTGAGCAGGCAAAAATGGCGAGCGAATCCTAACATTCGACCTATTTTGATTAAGTGCAGTGAAAACAACTGCGGTTAATTTGCCGTCTTTGGGTTAGCACACTTTGGATAAACTAGCTGTAACAAATCGATTTTGTTGGTGCATGCTTAATTGGCCTGAGTTTGTTCTATCAGCTCAAACTCAGGCCTGATTATGGCTAGATCCGGGGATCGGTCGATTGACTGTCCACTTGGCCGATAACCTTAATCTCAGTTAAACTCGACAGTGTGCCCCATTGCTGAATTGTCATCATGCCGGTGATTTCCTGGGCGGTGAAGCTTAGGCGCAGTCCGTCTTTGCGGTATTCCTGCGGTAGGTTTTTAGGCAATATATTTTGGCCGTTATCGGCGATAATCCCCCAGAATCCACCTTCTAAATTCATATATCTAACAGTGCCTTGCAGCATCACTCCTTCTCCTTGTTGTGAAATACTTGGCTTCATAAAACCTTTGTCGGCAGGCGCGTAAAGCTGCTGATTATCGCGCTCTCCCGCACTGACGGGATTAAGCTCGGCCGTCACTGTTTTAGGGGGATTCTGTGTGGCGGGCTTGTCCGCAGTGGGCGAGTTTTGTGCCTGAGTCTGCTGCTGGCAACCCAACAATAATATGGGCAATAGTAGTACTAATAGGGGAGTACGTGGGCGCATCTTGCTTCCTCTTGGTCACTCTTTCGCCACAACGGCGTGTAACAACACTCTAGCAAATATTATCAGCGAGGGGTGATAAGGTTTTTATATCTTTATGTAACAGCTTGGCAAGGGAGGATGTAACAAATTTGAAGATAAAGGTAAAGCGAATGCCGCTTTACCTTTATAAGCCTATTGACTGGGGATAAATTACTTTTGTAACTGTGCCTTAGCTGCTTCCACTTTGGCGAAATCGAGACCTAACTCGAGTACGGCTTCTTTGATTAATGCAGGATTTTGCATTACCAACGCCATCAGTTGCTGCAGTTTTTCGGGCGGAATGCCGAGCTGGCCAATAATGCCCATCGCCATGAGAGGATTATCGGTTAATGCTTGAAATAGCTCGTTAATTTTTGCGTCAGTGACATTGTGTTCTTTTAAGATGGCAATAATGGGATTCATTGCAATACCTTATCGAAGTTAACAGAAAACGGCGGCTATGTTATCACAGATACAAGGGGGAAGTGCTACGGCCGTGAAGTAGTCGCCTTATAGCGTACGCAGCGTAAAGTACGATACCGTATGAATTCCCCTAAGAAGCTATTTTTATAATGCTTTCATAAATTAACAATCGTTAATCTATTTTGGCGATTCCAATCATCGATTTTAATCATTTCATATAGTTAGCTCGCATCTCTACACTTTCAGACATCGATTGTGGTGACGGTTTCATGCATTACCCGAGAATTACACAACGAGATATGGGGTTGATGTTTGCCCTAATGCAGCAAACAAACGACACATATCTGGGCAGGCAGATATGTTCTTTACTAGAAGAAATAGGCAATTATCATGAAGAAAAGTACTATTCCTACCTTGTCAGCACTGACCTTGGCCATGTCGTTGGCATTTGGTGGGGCTGCTATCGCACAAGAGCAAGTCACGGGTAATCAATTTTGGTGGCCTGAACAGCTAAATTTAAGCCCGTTACGTCAAAATGCGGTTGAATCAAATCCTTATGGTAGCGACTACCACTACGCCGAAGCTTTTAAATCCTTAGATCTCGACGCCGTTAAAAATGACATCAAAGCCCTGATGACAGAGTCTCAGGACTGGTGGCCAGCAGACTATGGCCACTATGGTCCTTTCTTTATTCGTATGGCGTGGCACAGCGCGGGTGTTTACCGGATTTTTGATGGACGCGGCGGAGCTGCCGGTGGTCAACAACGTTTCGAGCCATTAAACAGCTGGCCAGATAACGTGAACTTAGATAAGGCGCGCCGCCTGCTGTGGCCTATCAAACAAAAATACGGCAGCAAGATTTCGTGGGGCGACCTAATGGTGCTCACGGGTAACGTGGCGCTGGAGTCTATGGGCTTTAAAACCTTTGGTTTTGCCGGTGGTCGTGTCGACGACTGGGAAGCGGAACAGGTGAACTGGGGTTCAGAAAAAGCCTGGCTCGATAGCAAGCGCCGCAATGAAAAGGGCGAACTGGCTAAGCCTATGGGCGCGACCCAAATGGGCTTAATTTATGTTAACCCTGAAGGCCCGAATGGTGTGCCAGATCCATTAGCCTCGGCGAAGGAAATCCGTGACACCTTTGGCCGTATGGCGATGAATGATGAAGAAACCGTGGCGCTGATCGCGGGTGGTCACACCTTTGGTAAGGCACACGGGGCGCATGATCCCTCTAAATGTGTCGGTGCCGATCCCGCCGCCTCGGGTGTTGATGCACAAGGTTTAGGTTGGAAAAACAAATGCGGTAAAGGTCACTCGGAAGATACAGTTACCAGCGGTTTAGAAGGCGCTTGGTCATCCAACCCAACCAAATGGACCATGGAATACTTAACTTGGCTGTATACCTTTGATTGGGTACAAACCAAGAGCCCAGCAGGTCATATCCAATGGACACCCGCCGATGGTAAGGCCGCCAATCTGATCCCCGATGCGCATCTTGCGGATAAGCGCCATGCGCCAATGATGTTTACTAGTGATATCGCGCTGAAGGAAGATCCAAGCTATCGCGAAATCACCACTCGTTTCCTTAAAAATCCAAAAGAGTTTGAGCTGGCCTTCGCTAAGGCATGGTTTAAGCTAACTCACCGCGATATGGGACCTAAGGCAAGATACTTAGGTGCCGATGTACCTGCGGAAATGTTGATTTGGCAAGATCCGATCCCAGCCCTTGACCACCCTGTAATCGATAACGCTGATATCAAAGCCTTAGGTAACAAAATCTTGGCTTCTGGCTTAACGGTTCCCGAATTGGTGAGAACGGCATGGGCTTCGGCCAGCAGCTTCCGCGGTACCGATATGCGTGGTGGCGCAAACGGCGCGCGCATTCGTTTAGAGCCTATGATGAACTGGCAGGCGAACAATCCTAAAGAGTTAGCTAAGGTGCTGGCTAAGCTTGAAAAAGTCAAAAAGGACTTCAACGGTTCACTGAAAGGTGGCAAGAAGGTTTCGCTGGCCGATGTGATTGTTCTCGGTGGTAGCGTGGCGGTCGAAAAGGCTGCGAAAGAGGCGGGTGTGACTGTTTCTGTGCCATTTACTCCAGGACGTATGGATGCGACTCAGGCGCAAACCGATGTGTCATCCTTCGCGGTGCTTGAGCCAACGGCCGATGGTTTCCGTAACTACTATTCGAAGGACAGCAGCCATTCTCCCGCCGAGATGCTGATTGAACGTGCGAACATGCTCAATCTGACCGTGCCGGAAATGACTGTGCTGGTGGGTGGTCTACGTGCCTTAGATGCCAACAGCGCAGGCGTGAAACACGGGGTGTTTACCGACAAACCTGGCACCTTAAGCAATGACTTCTTTGTTAACTTGCTCGATATGTCGACCAAGTGGAGCAAGTCAGAGAAGCAAGAAGGCATCTACGAAGGGCAAGATCGTAAGAGCGGTAAACTGAAATGGACCGCGACCCCCGTCGATTTAGTCTTCGGTTCGCACTCAGAGCTGCGCGCCGTGTCTGAAGTGTACGGCGCCCAAGATGGACAAGACAGATTCGTGCAAGACTTTATCAAAGCCTGGAATAAGGTGATGAACGCCGATCGCTTCGATATCTAAGCGGCATTGACTCTGGGTTTCTTGCCCGCGAGTTCAGCTCTTATAAGTCCATCCGTGCCCTGTGCATGGGTGGACTTTTATCTTTCTATCCTCACTTAACTTGAAATGAGTTTTCGCTGAAGACCTCGCTTGTTGGCCTTAGGCGTTTCCTTATGCCGCTTAGCCAAGTAGTATCGGGGGAAATCTCTTTACAGCGAAACGAATATGCTCTCAACATCTCGCCACCATTTGGCAAGGCCGCAGCGCCGCTCACGTAAGCCCATTAGTTTGGGGCTGTGGCAACAGGGTTTTACCGGTGTTCAAGTCTTGTTGATGATACTGGTGACCATAGTACTCACCGTGGGAATTACCTTTTTTGTAGTTCGCAGTTATATCTTCCCTAAGCCGTTGACGCCTGTGAGTTTATCAACCAAAGAAGAGGCCAAGCTTGAGGATAAACTCAGTCAGTTAGGTTGGCAGCCAGAGCGTAAGGCCTCGACTCATACCAAGGATTCGGCTAAGTCGTCCTCGAGTGACGATTTACAACCCGAACCCTACCGCGAGCGCGTTAAAGATCGGCAAGTGAGTTTTAGCGAGCGTGAAGTCAATGCCATTATTGGCCGCAACCCTGACTTTGCCCAGCGCATTGCCATTGATTTTTCAGATAATTTAGCCAGTGCCAAAATCCTCGTGCCGATCCCAAGGGACTTTCCTGTGATGGCGGGGGAGATTTTACGGGTCAATGCCGGACTCGATATCCATCTCGATGCTAATCGCCGCCCGAGTGTGTCTTTGGTGGGCGTAAGCTTGATGGGCGTGCCTATTCCTAACGCTTGGTTAGGCAATATGAAGAATGTCAATCTTGTCAGTGAGTTCGGCGACAGAGGCTTTTGGAATGCCTTTGCCGACGGCGTCGAAGATATTCAAATTCGCGAGGGCGAGTTGTATATCAAATTACGCCCGTGATCCCTGTTTATATCTGTCCCTTTGCATAAAGTCGAAGGGACAATAACGATAACAGCTTGTTAGACTGGATAAAAATCATCCCAAAGGACGTACCCCATGCAGCATCACACCACAGACTCTCAGGCGATAGCCGTTAAGGGATTACGCTACGGCCGCGGTAATGAACTGTTAGTGGTTGAAGATTGGCAGCTAATGCCTGCGCAGCATTGGGCGATTTTTGCGACCGATAGTTACAGCGGCTCACTGCTTGGGCGAATATTGGCAGGGGATATTCAGCCCGATGCGGGGCAAATTACCGGCTTGTCAGCGCGAATTGGCTGGGTGTCACTCGGTTTGCAACAGGCGCTGCTGGAGCGGGAATTGGAAAAGGATGAACTCGATTACGGTTCGACGGTCGAGTCACTGGTGCAGGAATGCTGCCTAAACGATGAACACTTGGCGCCCATTTTACAGAAAGTCGAATTAACGCATTTAAAGCATCGCGGGTTTCGGCAGTTATCGACCGGTGAAACCCGACGGGTGATGTTAGCACGGGCGCTGGCAACTGAGCCCGAATTGCTGATTTTAGATGACCCCTACGCAGGGCTGGATATAGAACATCAGCTTAGCCTGTCGCAGCTGCTGGTGGAGGTTGCCGAACATACGCAGCTACTCATTATCACCTCACGCCAAGAAGAGGTACCGCCCTGTATTAGCCATGTGGCGCTGTTTAATAGCGATATGCTCAAATCGGGGCAGCATGTGCATCAACTGAGCGCGCCCATGTCGATTACGCAGTGGCGTACACATCCTGTGATGGCGCAGCTCAATGCGCTTTCGGCCAGTCGTAGCGCCGAACTCTTGGCATTGATGGAGCGTCAACGCCACAATGCCGAAGCGTTCGATCCCATAGTCGACATTAAAAATGGCAAGGTTGAATATGTCAGCGGCTTGATCTTTAAAGGGGTGAATTGGCAGATTCGTGCGGGCCAGCATTGGCAAGTGCGAGGCCCCAATGGTTGTGGTAAGAGTACTTTACTGGGGTTGATCCTAGGGGATCACCCGCAATGCTATAGCAATGATATTACCCTCTTTGGTCGGCCGCGCGGCAGTGGTGAGAGTATTTGGCAGATTAAACAACGGATTGGCATAGTGTCGTCGGCATTGCATTTACAGTATCGCGTCAGTTGTTCGGCGCTCGATGTCTTGCTGTCTGGCTTTTATGATTCAATCGGCTTGTATCACAAGCCCACTAAACCCCAATTGGATCTGGCCAAGGAATGGTTGGCTATTTTGCACATGAGTGAGTTTGCTAGCACGGGCTTTAAAAAACTGGATTACGGTCAACAGCGGCTATTGCTCATAGGCAGAGCCTTGATTAAACAGCC
>NZ_JBKEDJ010000074.1:0-16740 GCF_047975355.1 Shewanella sp.
GTGCAACAGGCGACTGAGTATGCCAAAGCCCAGGGCGCTCGCGCCTTAGTGCTCGAGACCCAAAAGGATAATGTCCGCGCGCAGGGATTGTATGAGGCCTTAGGGTTTGTGCGGGATCAGAAATTTTTAACTTACGAGCTTGAGATCCACTCATTGCTTAAGTAGTTTATGCTTAATTGCTAATAAAAAGGACAATAAGATGTTTAAAGCGTTTGCCGTTGCCGGCTTAATGTTAACTGTGAGCCATAGCGTAGTTGCCGATGAGGCAGAAAAGGCCTTTAGTAAAGAAGCCATTGAATGTGCTGCTTATTATCAAATCAGTTCAGAGGCCATTGGCGCCATGAATGCTCCGCAAATGCAGGCTGTAGGTGAGCGTTTAAAAACCTCTAAAGTCGAGGCTGAAAATCTGGCGAAGAAGTATCAATCAGAAGCCGAAGTCACCCAAGCGGTGGCCGACGCTAAGGCGCGCCAGATCCAGAGTTTAGGCGGCTCAAGTAACTTAGGTGCGCTGATGGGCAAATACAAAGAAGAATGTAAAAACCTGTTAGCCGATCCGCAAAAGCGCCTCGATTACTGGACCATGGCCACCATGTAAGTATTGCGTGTGATAAACAAAGGAGCCTGAGGCTCCTTTGTTTTATTATCTAAAGAATGATTTTTTGAATTAGCGTTAAGCACCTGCAATAGAGTTGAGCTTTGGCGGGTCTTACTCCCTAGATATGCAAGGGCCTGATGGCCGCGAATAAGGGCGAGAGATAACCAATGATCAGTCTGGCAATAGCAACAATCCTGAGCGCTGGCGTGTGCGTTTATCACTTAGTGGAGGGGAAACAAAAGCGGCTGCCGAAGCTGATGAATGCGCATTTGTCTGAGCCAGATAAACAGTGGTTTAGCGCGCTATTTTATTGCCAATCGGTATTCTATTTATCCACTACCGCCGTGTTTTTGGTATGCGCCCTCAAACTCCTTCCTGAAATGTATGGCTACAGCTTATTACTGTTTTTGGGACTGAATTACGGTATGTATGCGATTTGGCTTTTTTACGTGGCCTTATTATCCCCACCCCAAGCCAGCCTGCGCCTACGTTTGCAATCCTTAGTTTTTTTATTGCTAGCCTTGCTTGCTGTGCTGAGTCCACTGCAGTTGCAAGCACTTTAGTTCGATTAACCATTTTACCCTTCAAAAGACAGTGCTTTATCCCTTTGGTTGATTTATGGATAAGGCTGAAGATTCACTTATCTATTTGCTCTATTGATCAATACAATAGGGACTATCTTTGGCAATTTACTTGGCAGGTTTGTAGTGCGCCTAGTGATAGCACTTAGTGATAGCATCTGGTGAAGTTGTGCTGTCACGTCAGGTAATAATAGGGAGATTTCAGATTGCGCCATCTTACCTCGCACGTCTATGAATGGCTGGAACAGGGACATATCACGCCAACCGAGGCAAATGAACTGTATCGACAATTATCCGTGCCACCCAACGCCGCCAGTTGGCGCAGCTTATTGGCGCAGCTTTTACAATGGTCGGGGGCGTTAAGCTTTGCCTGCGGAGTGATTTTCTTTTTTGCCTATAACTGGCAGTCCCTCGAGCGAATGAGCAAGTTTGCGCTGATTGAAGCGGCACTATTGATTAGCCTTGTCAGCTTTGTCTGGCTGTATTATCGCAGTGCGGCGAAGCGGCTCGTTGACCCTTCTCATTCTTTATTTGGAGCAACCCTTGCCAATGCTGCGCTGCTGGTGGTGAGCATGTTAGTGGGAGGGCTGCTCGCCCTGGTCGGGCAAACTTATCAAACCGGCGCCGATCCTTGGCAGTTGTTCGCCATTTGGGCGCTTGCAATTTTGGCCTTCGCGTGGGTGGCAGGCTTTGATGGCCTATGGTTATTGCTGGTGGGGCTAGTCAATTTAAGCCTTGGGTTGTATGCCGATACGACTTCGCTCTGGCTAGATGAACAGTTGTGGTTATGTCTCTTCGTGGTCCTTAATCTGACTATCTACTACGGTTTTGTGTTTCTCGGCAGTAGCAGCAGACGTTGGCATGCGCCATTTGTAGAGTATGCGAGTTCACTGACGGCCATGGGCTGTTTTACCTTACTGGTCTGTTGGATGATTTTTGAGCCGAGCGACACTAAACCGCTGCTTGTCGGCGTGTGGGTTGGCTACGTTGTCCATCTATTGTTTGGATTCTGGTGGTTCAGGCACAAACGATTGCAGGTTTATCCCTTGGCGTTGGGTGGCTTTAGCTTGATCACCGTTGGCGCGGCGCTATTCACCGAACTGCTGTTTCGCGATAGCGATCCCATTGGCGGCTTTTTGTTGATTGGGCTTTACATCATTTTAGCGAGCACAGGCTTAAGTGCGGTGTTAAGGCAATTGCATCGGCAAGCTAAAGCGGGAATCTCACCTACGCAGATACCCAGCGAGAATGAGGAGCTAAGCCATGAATAAGCACCCGAATGAGCTTCAAAATGAGTCGCTGCGAACAAGCGAGATATCTGCGGCGCAATCTCTGTGGGAGAGTTTGTATGCTAAGGGCGCAGTGAATACCCCTGAGTTGCCCGAATCCCAAGATATGCCCTGGTATATCGCTTTGATGCAAGCCGGTGCGGCCTGGATAGCCGCTTGGTTTTTATTAGGTTTTATGGTGTCACTTTTCGATAGCCTATTGGGGCGATTCGAAGGGGGCGCGGCACTCTTTATCGGTGGTAGCTATCTAGGCTTAGGGCTTGCTTTATATTGGGGTGGGCGTCAACAGCATTTTTTGCAGCAGTTTGCCTTTGCCTCCTGTTTAAGTGGTACGCTTGCCTTGGCTTGGGGGCTGTTTGATTTACTCGGCGAAGCGTTCAATCTGGCTTGGTATCTGAGCATGGCGACACTGTTTTTAATGCTTTGGGGGATTATCAAACACGCAGTGGCCCAGTGGGTATTTGCATTTGGCTGTAGTGTCTGTGTCACCGGCCTGTTGGCCGAGTGGCAGCTATTATCGTTAACGCCAACGCTATGGCTGTTGCTATCGAGTATTGTGCTACTCAATCTTCACCGCACAGGGCACCACTATCAAAGGGCGAGAATGTGGATTTTTGCCACCAGTGCAAATCTGCTCACTATACAACTTATGCATGTGTTGAGTCTGGATAGCGAGTTTTCGCAGTTGTATGCCGTGGGTTGGCAGTCGGGGATAACCGCGCTTCATTTACTGGTCGTGTTTGCCATCTGCAGCTTTTTACTCCTGAATCTGTGCAAGCAATGGCAGATCCTATTCACCCATCCCGCCATATTGTTCGCGTTTTTAGGCTTAGTGCTTATTAGTGCACTGTCTTTGCCTATGCTGGGCTTATCGACGGCTGTGCTACTGATATTGTTGGGGCACTGCGGGCACGAAGCGTGGCTTAAGGGGATGGGGATTGCCTCTGGGCTGGTGTTTGCTGCGGGCTATTATTATTCCCTAGAGACGACCTTGATGCTTAAATCTCTGTATTTGATGGGATTAGGCGGAGTGCTTATTATCGCGAGATTGCTGATGTGGCGCTATTTTCCCATCAAACAAGTGCAGGTCGCAGCAAAGGAGCAAGCATGATGAATCAAGCGACCTTAGCATTAAGCCGTTTTCATAAGCGCGCCATAGTCTTAGTGGTGTTTACCGCCGCGGCACTGTTGATAAGTATCAACTGGCGAATCGCCCAGTTTGAGCAGTTATTACAGGATGGCCAAGTGGTACGTTTTGCATTTGCGCCAGTGGATCCTCGCTCGATTATGCAGGGGGATTACATGGCCTTGGAGTATGCCATCGCGCAGGAGGTGCGCGCCGCGTTGCCTGAAGGAATGACGCAGGGACAACTGCTGTTGACGCTCGACGCGCAAAAGGTGGCGCACTTTGTCGGAATTTACCGTGGCCAGCCCAAAGCTGCCGAGCAACTCACGGTAGATTTTCGCCTGCGCAATCATAGACTAAAGCTGGCTTCCAATAGTTTTTTCTTCGAAGAGGGCCAAGCCGACCATTTCAGCCAAGCAAAGTATGGTGAGTTTAGAGTCAGCGATAAGGGAGAATTGTTGTTAGTCAGTCTACTCGATGCGCAGTTGCAGCCGCTATAACGGGTAACCCTGATGTTCTTTAACAAGATGGTGAGCCATGCCCGCCATCTTCGCTATTTTTCCTAGTCCAATCCGCTAAATTGCCGCCTAAATATCCATCTTAAGTTGCAACTTATGTGCAACCAATTTGTAACCTTGATTCCCTATAGTATCGTCAGTTTTCGAGGCTAAGTGCTTCGTGAAATCGTAAGTCTTTAACTTCAATACCAATATAAAAAAAGATACTTATTAGGGGTCATTATGTTTAATAACAAAACGCTGTTGGCGTTAGCCATCAGTGGCGTGTGTGGGTTTGCTCATGCTGCCGATAATCTGATTATTTCTGAATATGTTGAAGGTAGCGGCAATAACAAAGCCATTGAGTTATACAACCCAACCGCCAGCAGCATCGATTTAAGCCAGTATCAATTGCGCTTCTATTTTAATGGCAGCACAACGGTGGGCACGACTATCGCCCTGACCGGCACCTTAGCCGCAGGGGCGACTCATGTGGTTGCTGATAATGATGCATCGGCCGATATTCTGGCGGTGATAAATCAACAAAGCAGCGCGAGTTTTTTCAATGGTGACGATGCCATTGTGCTGACCTATCAAGACCAAGTGATTGATAGCTTAGGCCAAGTGGGCGTCGATCCCGGCACTGAGTGGGGCAGTGGTGATTTATCGACGCAGGACAATACCCTGCGCCGCAATCCCGATCAGCTAATCGCCGATCCTATTATTGATGATGCTGTCACCTTTAATACATGGTTAGGTTTTGCCAAAGACGATATCTCGGATCTGGGTAAGTTCAGCGTGGGCACACCAACCGATCCTGTTGAGCCGCCACCGAGTTCATTAGCCTGTGGTGAAGCCTCAACGCCTATCCACGCTCTGCAAGGTTCGACCAATGTCAGTCCGTTAAACGGACAAACCTTAGTGGTAGAAGCCATTGTGGTGAGTAACCAAGAAGCTGGCCTAAAGGGCATCTTCGTGCAAATGGCCGACAACGAAGCCGATAACGATCCACAAACCTCGGAAGGGGTGTTTGTTTATACCGGTAATGCACCTACGGGTTATGTGGCGGGCGACCGTGTACGCTTAAAGGCTAAAGTCACTGAATATCAAGGCTTAACGGAACTGACTACCGTTGCCGATCATAAACTGTGTGCCGCCGGACAAACCCTACCCACAGCCGCCGTGGTGACCTTACCTGTGAATTCGAGCGATGACTTTGAACCATTTGAAGGCATGCGCGTCCGCTTTAGCCAAGATCTGGTGATAAACGAAGTCTACAATTTAGGTCGCTATGGTGAAATTTCACTCGGTAGCAGCCGTCACTTTATTGGGACGCAAGTCGCCGCGCCAGGCACCGATGCCTTAGTCGTCACTGCTGCCAATCTCAAAGACAGTATTTTACTCGACGATGGCTTAACGGCGCAGAACCCTGATCCTGTGATTTTCCCGGCGCCAGGTTTAAGCGCTGCAAACACTGTGCGTGTGGGCGATAAAGCCACGGGCCTGATGGGCGTCATGCACTATGGCTTTAATCTTTATCGCATTATGCCGAC
Organism: Shewanella sp.; assembly: GCF_047975355.1. Classification (GTDB taxonomy): domain Bacteria; phylum Pseudomonadota; class Gammaproteobacteria; order Enterobacterales; family Shewanellaceae; genus Shewanella. The sequence continues at coordinate 5,642 of NZ_JBKEDJ010000074.1, forward strand.
TGAGCCAGTTAATTTTGTGGCGGAAAATCCTCGTCCACAATCGCCAGTACTAGCCGAAGGCGGCAACCTCAAAGTCGCCAGCTTTAACGTACTGAACTACTTTAATGGCGATGGACAGGGCGGTGGTTTCCCTACTGCGCGTGGTGCCAATACCCTGAGTGAGTTTGAGCGTCAAAAAGCGAAGATTGTCAGTGCTATGGTGGGGATCAGCGCCGATGTGTTTGGTCTGATGGAAATCGAGAACGATGGCTTTGGTTCAAACTCGGCAATTGCCGATCTCGTGGCGGGCCTCAATGCCGCCGTGGGTGAAAATCGCTATGCCTATGTTATTCCAAAGGTTAATGGCACTAACTTAAGCGCAATTGGTACGGATGCGATTACCGTCGGTTTAATCTACCGCAGTGACAAAGTTAGCCCTCAGGGTGATGCGCGTATTTTATCAAGCGCTAACTCTCCCTTAGATGACGCCGCGCAGCCGCTATTCGATGACAACAAAAACCGTCCTATGTTGACTCAAGCCTTCGCGATAAATGGCAGTGAAGAGAGCGTGGTGGTTGCAGTTAATCACTTGAAATCTAAGGGGAGTGAGTGTGCTGGCGATCCAGATATGAACGATGGCCAAGGTAACTGCAACATTACCCGTACTCGCGCAGCAACGGCGGTTGGGCAGTGGCTTGCGGCGCAATATCCAGAGCAAGGCGTACTGCTGATTGGCGACTTAAACTCCTACGCCAAGGAAGATCCCCTAAGCGCATTGGCTAACGCTGGCTTTAGCGAGTTGTTTGCAAAACTTGAAAAAGCCAATCCTTATTCCTATGTGTTCTCGGGTGAATCGGGCCAGTTAGACCACGCGCTCGCGAATGCTGCGTTAGTGGATAAAGTCGTGGATGTAACTGAGTGGCATATCAATACCGATGAGCCACGGGTGTTAGATTACAACGAAGAATTTAAAACCCCTGCGCAGGTGCAAGACCTATACACCAGTGATGCTTATCGCTCATCAGATCATGATCCTGTGGTGATTTCACTTCTCCTTGAAGCTGAAAAAGTCGCCCCTGAAGCCAGCTTCACTCAGGCTGTGAATGGTGCAAGTGTGCAATTTACCTCTACTTCAACAGATAGCGATGGCCAAATCGTCTCTACTGAGTGGGACTTTGGCGATAATAGCCAAGCCATGGGCGAGTCGGTATCCCACACCTATGCGCAAACTGGTGATTATCTTGTGACGTTAACCGTGACCGATAATGACGGCTTAAGCCATAGCAGCTCACAAATGGTGTCTGTCGTGGTTGAGAACGTGAAGAAACCACCCGTTGCGCAAATTCAGCACATCAATTTATGGCTAGTCGATATGTTTATTTCGACCAGCTATGACACAGACGGTGTGATCAAGCAGCATAAGTGGAAGTTTGATAACGGTAGCCGTGCCAGTGGTCCAGTGGTGTTTCGTCAAGCTCGCCGCGGACTCCATACGGTCGAGTTAACCGTAAAAGACAATGATAAATTAACGGATACCACGTCACTGACCTTCCGTTAAGCGTTAGCCTCTTTCTTTAAATATCAAAAGCCTGCATTGCAGGCTTTTTTACGTTTATTCACTTACTTAATGACTATATTCACTGACTGTATCAATTGACCATAGCGTGCTTTAAATTCAAGCTAAGTCGATTTAAGTATCTATCCGCTTAAGCTAAGATGACGCCACTTATGGATTTTTACTCACAGGGAGCACACTCATCGCAATGAATGCAGACACCTTGGCGTACCTCAATCAGCACCAATTAACCTCGGTGATGAATCTGACTAAATGGCGTCAGCTTGAGCAGGCGCTCCATGAAAAGCCGGACTTTGTGCCCCATGTGCGTTACAAGCTGCTGGAAGATGAAGGGCCAAATCCAGGTTTTACGCCTGTGTGGTGGGAGGAGTTACTCGCAATTTGCGAGAGGATAGAATGGCTTGAGATTAATCCGCTCAAAAGAGAACACCGCGGCAGATTACTGCCGGAAAAGACCACGGATTTCACTGATTATATCGAGGCGCAACTGCACAAGTATCGGCTCCCCTACAGCAAAGAAGCTCAAGGGATCCGGATTTGGGGCTATCTTCGCCCCGATGCGGCTATGCCGGTATTTTGTATTGCAGCTGGTGGCGAGACGATAAAGGAAGCGTAAGCAAATTCAGACGACAGATAAAAAGCGGGGCGCTAATTGATTAGCGCCCCGCTAAGGATTAAAGCACGATATAAAGCGGCCAGCCGAGTAGACCGACGAGTCCTTCTTTATGCTCGAATCTTTCTAAACGCTCAGGGGAGGCGTCGCTCAGCAGCAGTTCGCGGTAGCTTTTTGCGAAATTCAATGTACGCAGCAATGCTGGCGCAAAGTTTTTACCCAGATCTTTACCGATGGTCTCGGCCAGTTCCGCTGGGAGTTCCGCCAAGGCTTTTTGGGTTTGCTGCTCGATATACTCAAGGCTAAACCATTCGTCCTGCAAGCTGATTTTGGCAATGCGCTTTTTCAGATCTTGTCTGACTTTGGCATTATCAAACAACATCCGATACAACACTGCTTCGGCCAATACGCTCTCCAGATTTAAGAAATCCAAAGGATCGTAGCTGGTTTGGGCATAAAACTGCGCCATTAGCGCCGCAATCGATTGCTGACGTTGGTGCTCGGCCAATGCATCCCGGTAGGCCTCATAGCCCAGCCATTCTTCGGCATCTGGCGGCGTAGAGACTTGTTCCAGCAGGAATTTATCCACATCACCATAGAGTGACTTACCATTCACCAGCTTATGTTTGCTGACGACGCTGAGCATGCTCCAACCCTTTTGGAAGCATTTGACCACGCCATCGGCGGTGAGCAATAAACGCACCGCTTGCTGTTGATCCTGATCAGACAGTTCCATTAATCCGAGACTGACGACGCCAATCACATCGTGCGCCGCCTGTTCGAGTAAGTGCATCTTGTACTTGTTGTAGAACTTATCCGCCAATTTGAGGCTCATCAAAATGGCTTTAGATTTGATTTGTGCGAGCTGCTCACCACTAAGGGTATCGTCTGCTTGGCCTTTGGCCAACACCTTGCTCAGGTATGGGCCTTGGTCTAAATCACGCAGTACCAGTTGCATCTAGGGATCCTTAATCTAAAAAGCTAAACATATCATCCACTTCTGCGTATTCATCCGTGACTTGGTTTTTCTCTTTCGCTTGGATAACCAGTTCATTGACGAACTTATTAATGATCATCTCCCAGCCAGAGCTTTCGTTACGCAGCAGGTTTTTAATGGCTTTTTCTACATCGGGTGCCAGCTCATGGATTAACGCCATCAGACTACGTGGGTCATCTAGGCTTAAGCTATGGGCTTCTTCACTGTCGACACGACTGTCATAGCCGACGGTGTCGGTATCTTCTTCATCGTCATAATAATCGTTGAAGTGGTCTTCATCGTCGTGGCGCTCACCCAACATCATCTCGATAAAGGGGATAGACAGATAGAAGAGGCCGGCGGGATCTTCGGCAATGCACTCTAAAATAGCGGTTTGTTTTTCTTCGCTGTCTTGGATGCGAATTAAATAGGTCAAAAAATCAAAGGTATGCTGAATGAGTTCTTCGGCATTGTTCTTGATTTTTTCTTCCCAATACAAAGGTTGCTGACAGACGATGTCGCGAATTTGCTCAGGGGTCATCAGCTCCGACATAATTGACGGGCAGGAGATATCTTGGTGACTGTTGATTTGCGTCAGGGTCACAATATCCATTTTTTCAATGACTTCAACTAATTGCTCATCGTTCATTGTGGTGGCGATGAGTTCGAAACGTTTACTGGCCTGTTTTGGCTCGACATCGGCGAGCTCTTTAATCTCGGCAACAGTTATTTCAATGAGACTAGTGTTCATTAGCGGTCCTCATCATCGTAGTGATCGTAGTAGCCATCTTCCTCTTCGCCGTCATCATCGTCGTCATCGGAATAGTCGGCGTAATCACTGTCTTCGTCTTCAAAATCATCGTCAGCGCTGCGTTTAGGCGCAGGTGCACTTTTGCCTTGGTTTTCCAGTAAATAGAGTACGGCGCAGCTTTCAATCAATAAATCTTCTGAATAGGCGCGCACCGCTTGCACTAATGGAACATCGGCATTGTTAAAGCCGATAGTGACCTTGAACTCGTCCCACTCGGGTTGCGTTGCGGTGTTAATCCAGTGAGCCCACTTGAGCTTGGCGTCACTTGGAAATTTTACTCGGCCATAGAGTGCTACAGGCAGATACTCGGGTACCGACTCGAGCATTTTTGGATCGGCCTGTAATACTTTTTTGATTTGACTGGTAAATTGCTCCAATGCTTTGGGCGTATCCGGGTCATCATAGGACTCGATATTGTCGTAGGCATTGGTCTTAAGCTCATTAATGCGTGAGATATTCAGTTTTTTGGCCATGGGCATGTCTCGAAATAAAAAGCTATCAAACTAACAGCTTCTCAAAATAAACCGTGTTGCAATATAAGGCACAAATTAAGCTGCTTGGGTAAAAGGCTCGTTAATTTGGCGTTCCCAGATTTACTGGAAATAACCCGATTAAGGGTAAAACTGATCCCATAATTCGCGCATCGCGCCATTAGGATCCGTCACTATCACGTTGTTGAAATCTCGGATAAACGCATTTCTAAGCTTGGGATCGGAGAGAACTTCGTAAGCTTTTTTCACGCGTTCAAGTTGTTGTGATGCTTGCTCTTTTTCTTCATCAGAGGCACCTAACAACTTATCGGGATGGTATTTGTTTGAGAGCCGGCGATAGGCTTTTTTAATGTCGTCTTCTTTGGCGCTAGGCTTGATACCGAGCACACTAAAGTGGTTAATCATATTTGTACCTGCAGGCGATGGGTTGGTATCGCAAGATAAAAGGCTAAGTGCTGATTATCTGTCAATTTGTGGAATTATGATTAGTCAGCGACGGATCATAGCAGAAATGCCTGTTTGGCGGCAAATGACTATGGCGGCATTTATGGGGAAAAGTGAATACTTTATTGGGGTTTGTGAGCATAGACAAGAGTGCATGCTGAAGGCAAGTGGTGACAGTGGCGCTGTAGACGCATACATCGACTCACACTGTTAGTTTTTCACAAGTTAACCGGGAGTGTTCGTTAATCACAACTCGATATAGTTACAGCATGTAGACAAATGATGAGAGCAAATCAGTGTAATACGAATTTTTTGGTCATAAAAAACAGCTTATGCTGGCCTGGTACTATCTTGTTTTATTGGTTGCGGGAGTTGAACCGACGGCCTTCGCCCGTTGTTTATAGAGGGCTGAGCCCGACGAGCAGGCCTGTTACCACTCGTTGATACGATTTTTGGGCATAAAAAAACCAGCTGATGCTGGCCTAGTATTATCTTGTTTAATTGGTTGCGGGAGCCGGATTTGAACCGACGACCTTCGGGTTATGAGCCCGACGAGCTACCAAGCTGCTCCATCCCGCGTCCGGATGTCATTGTTAAAGCACAATGAAAGCTTTATCTCTAATTAAAGAGAAGAATTTGGAGCGACACACGAGGTTCGAACTCGTGACCTCAACCTTGGCAAGGTTGCGCTCTACCAGCTGAGCTAGTGTCGCTAAATGCTTAACTTATCTTTTCAGACCTAAGCTGCTAAACAATGTTTCCGTCGTTTAGGGCTGCGAATTATAAGAGCATTTTTTTTTGATGCAATAGCTAATTTAAAAAAAATTGCATTTTCTTTTCTAGTTGCCTGAAAAACCTACAATTTGATGCAGATCACACCAATTAACCCTAAAAACTAGATGGTAAATACAGTTTCTCGGTAATATTTTAGCTCTGAAATTGATTCACGAATATCATCTAAAGCTAAATGACTACCCATTTTTTTGTGCCCATCTAAGATTTCTGGCTTCCAGCGACGTGTTAATTCTTTAATTGTGCTCACGTCTACATAGCGGTAATGGAAATATTCTTCCAACTTCGGCATGTGTTTGTATAAGAAACGGCGATCTTGGCCAATGCTGTTGCCACAAATTGGTGATTTACCTTTTGGTACCCATTTTTCTAAAAAGGCAATTGTCTGCTCAATCGCTTGGTCTTCATTTACCGTACTTTCTTGTACTCGCTTCACTAAACCACTATTGGTATGCGTATTTGTGCACCAATCATCCATCTTGTTAAGTTCTTCTTCTGGCTGATGAATGGCAAGCACAGGCCCTTCTGCCAAAATATTCAATTCACTGTCTGTCACGATAGATGCGATTTCAATAATCTTGTGTTCTTCAGGATCAAGCCCTGTCATCTCTAAATCGATCCAGATGAGGTTTTGTTCACTAAAAGCGGTATTTGTGGTTGATGACATAGATATTTGCCTTTTTTGTCCTGAAAAGAGGTATCATACTCTGCTTATATTAAAAGCAAAATAAAGCTGAAGTGTATTATAAGCACTTTCGCAAAGGAAAAAATAAACCTCGTGGCAAAAAAGAAAAAACTCACCAAAGGCCAAGTTCGCCGAGTTCGCACCAATCAGAAAAAACGTCTCACCCATGAAGAATCCGTTCAGTGGGATGAAAGCATGTTGGGCAACATGAAGAAAGGTTTAGTCATCACTCGATTCGGCCAACATGCTGATATTGAAGATGTAGAAACTGGCGATATTCATCGTTGTAACTTACGTCGAGGCATTGAAAGCTTGGTGTCTGGCGACCGTGTGATCTGGCGTCCAGGTTTAGAATCTATGGCGGGCATTTCTGGTGTAGTTGAAGCCGTTGAACCTCGCACTTCGGTATTGGTTCGCCCTGATTACTACGACGGCGTAAAACCTGTTGCTTCGAACGTAAACCAAATGGTGATCGTTTCTTCTGTTTTGCCTGAACTATCACTGAATATCATCGACCGTTATTTAATTGCGGCTGAAACACTACAAATTGCACCATTAATCGTGCTCAATAAAATTGATTTAATTCCAGAAGGTGAATTACCTCAATATCAAGAAGCACTGCGCCATTATGAAGAAATTGGCTATAAAGTTGTGTTTGTAAGTCGTGAAACAGAGCACGGTCTTGAAGCGCTAGAAAATGAATTAAAAGATCGCTTGAGTATTTTCGTCGGTCAATCTGGCGTAGGTAAATCTAGCCTTGTGAATGCTTTGATGCCAGAAGTTGAAGCGCTTGAAGGCGAAGTTTCAGAAAACTCTGGCTTAGGTCAGCATACAACGACAACGGCACGCTTATATCATTTCCCACATGGTGGTGATTTGATTGACTCTCCGGGAGTGCGTGAATTCGGCCTGTGGCATTTAGAAGCCGAAGAAGTGACTAAAGCCTTTGTTGAATTCCAACCTTTCCTCGGTGGCTGTAAATTCCGCGACTGTAAACACGGTGATGATCCGGGTTGCTTATTGCGTGAAGCGGTTGAAAAAGGCGATATCGCTCAAGTTCGCTTTGATAACTATCATCGCATTATTGAAAGCATGTCGGAAAACAAAGCCAATCGACAGTTTTCTAAAAACAAGAAAGATATTGGTTAATCACTCATAATCGATAATGTAACTATATCTCTTTATCCATTTGAAATGGCTGACAACCTATTCTATTTTCAGTAGAATCGTCCGCCATTTTAATGAAAAAATGCTCAACAAATACGGATACCATAGTGATCGATAAAATTAAAATTACGCTGCAATATTGGATCCCACAACACGGGTTAACTCGCTTTGCTGGCAAATTAGCGTCTGCGAAGATGGGCAAACTGTCTACTGCTGTGATTCGTTGGTTTATCAAGCAATATAAAGTGAACATGGACGAAGCTTTGCATTCTGATCCAAGTTACTTCCGCAGCTTTAACGAATTTTTTGTGCGTGAATTAAAAGACGGCATGCGTCCAATTGCAGAAGGCGAAAGTGTTATTGTTCACCCTGCCGATGCTCGCACTAGCCAATTTGGCCCAATTCAAGATGGCCGTTTGATTCAGGCTAAAGGTCACGATTTCTCAGCGAAAGAATTATTAGGTGGCGATGAAGCTCTAGCATCTGAGTTTACCGATGGTGAGTTTGCTACTTTGTACCTATCGCCAAGTGATTACCACCGCGTACATATGCCATGCGACGGTACATTACGTCAGATGATTTATATTCCGGGCGATTTGTTCTCGGTAAATCCGCTAACTGCTGAAAATGTACCAAACCTATTTGCACGCAACGAACGCGTGGTTTGTATTTTCGATACAGAATTCGGTCCAATGGCACAAGTGCTCGTTGGTGCAACGATTGTTGGTAGCATTGAAGTGGTTTGGGGTGGCACAATTACACCGCCAACAGGTTCTTCTATCTATCGTTGGAATTATGAAACCACAGGCGAGAAAGCGATTAAGTTCAAGAAAGGCGAAGAAATGGGTCGCTTTAAACTTGGCTCAACCGTAATTAACTTGTTTGCTAAAGATAAAATTCGTTTTGATGACAGCATGAAAGAAGGCGAGAAAACCGTTTTAGGTACGCCTTATGCTCACATTACTGCGTTGGAAACAACGGAAGTAGTTGAAACTGCAATTGCTGAAGAAGTTGATTCAGAAAGCACATCAAAAGAATAAGTAGCTCTATTCGCTATATAAAATCAGACAAATCAAAATGGCAGCTTCGGTTGCCATTTTTTGATCTCATTTCTCTGATCTATCCTACATTCTGCAATTTAAAATATGCTAACGTTGCCAATGTAAACTTAACTTGAAAGGATTCCGTATGATCGTTATTGCTCACCGTGGCGCACGTTCCACTCACCCTGAAAATACCTTATCCGCCATACAAGCCGCTATGGATATGGGCACGAAAGCTATTGAAATTGATGTGCATGAACACGATGGACAATTTTGGGTTATTCACGATAAATGGCTCAACCGCACTACCGATCATATTGGCAAACTGCATTGGTTATCGAGCGAGAAACTCAAACGAGTCAAAGTCGGTAAAACCGAAAGTATTCCAACCTTGGTCGAAGTGCTCAAACTTATTAATGGTCAATGCGCCCTCAACATTGAAGTAAAAGGAATTCAGCATTTCGATTTGCTTTATCACCATTTGAATTTTGCGGTCGAACAATGCCAATTCAAACCGGAGCAACTCATCGTTTCGTCTTTTAATCACAATTGGTTAGAGCAAATTAAGCAAGAACAACCACAATGGTTAATTGGCGCATTATCAGCATCAAAAGGAAAAGATAAAGCCACTTTTGCCGAGCAACTCGGAGCGGTCAGCATTAACTTAGATTTGGATGTGATTGATGAAGATTACGTTCAGCATGCGAAATCTTTAGGGCTTTCTGTTTTTGTTTATACGGTCAATCAGCCTGAAGATTGGCAATGGCTGGATGAAATGGGTGTGGATGGCGTATTCTGTGATTGTCCGGCTGAGGCTATGAAAATTTATCCTCAGCCAGCTAGTTTTATATGGAACTAGATCTTCAAAAGATTAAGCGCGAGGGAATGGGAAAGCTGTCACTTGATCAATGTGAATCTGATCTGTTTGATCTTTGCCGATCGCCAGCATAATCAAGCGATCGATTCCCAAAGCCACACCAGCACATTGCGGTAAACCGGCCTCTAACGCAGCAATCAGATGATGGTCGATCGGTTGTGGTTGTAAGCCCATTTCCACACGCAGTGCGTTATCTTGTTCAAATCGAGCTAGTTGTTCTGGTGCATTATCCAACTCATGGAAACCATTGGCTAATTCAATGCCTTTGAAGTACACCTCGAAACGATCTGCAACACGAGGATCATCTTTATTGATTTTCGCTAGTGCTGCTTGTGAAGCTGGAAAATCATAAACCATCACAGGGACACGTTGCCCAATATGCGGTTCAATGCCAACACTGAATAACAACTGCAATAAGGTATCTCGGTTCTCTTCTGGTTCAGCGATATCTTCCAAGCCTAATTCTTTTGCTGCTTCTTTAAGTTGACGCATGCTCGATTCAAGAGGACAAAGGTCTAACACTCGCTGGAAAGCTTGCTGATATGTGATTTTTTCACACGCATCACAATCTAAAACGCTTTGTAGAAGTTCATCCATTTCAGCCATAAGATCATGATGATCGAATTCAACCCGATACCATTCCAACATCGTGAATTCAGGGTTGTGATAGCGGCCATTTTCTTCATTACGAAACGATTTACAGATTTGGTAAATCGAACCACTTCCAGCTGCTAATAAACGTTTCATGTGGAATTCGGGGCTGGTCATCAAGTACACGGTTTTTCCACCAGCAAACTCAGGGCCAATAAATTCCGTTTTAAAAGTATGAAGATGGACATCCGTGACTGTCGCATGACTCATCGCTGGCGTGTCGACTTCTAGCACTTCTCGCTCTGCAAAAAATTGACGAATCTGAGCAAGAATAGCTGCTCGTTGTTTTAACTGGTCAATGGAAGAAGATGGTTGCCACATATTCATTTCATACTCTTAATTTTACTGACTGACGGAAATGAGACCCCTAAAGGAAATTCGTCGCTAGTGTAATCAAACTCACTCATCTTAACCATTGCTAAAATCTAATCAGAAGAAACAATTTATTACCTTTATGATTTGATAAATTTTTATTCCATTTAATTAAAAGAATGTAGTTTTTAATGTCTAATCTTCGCAAAAATAGATTCACAATTGCCGTCAACTAAATCAACACGATACATATCTAGCAAAAAACACATTCACCAGGGCAATCGTTTGCATTCTATGTAAATCAAATTTGAAAAGCGTGATTCAGCTTACAAACCCTTTGTTTTACTACCACTTTTGAGGTGGAATTTGAATCTTTACCCCGGTGAGATCAATTTATTTTTTGCCAATTTTTTTTACACTTATGCCGCACAAAAACTAATAATTAACATTTTCCCAATCGTGCTCGTGAAACAAAAGATTGTGAGCACATTTTACTCTGGAGGATAACTGTGAAAGTCATTACCACAGATATCGCAGTCATCGGCGCTGGCGGCGCTGGTTTACGTACTGCAATTGCGGCAGCAGAAGCAAACCCTGAACTTGAAATTGCACTGATTTCTAAAGTGTATCCAATGCGTTCTCATACGGTTGCTGCCGAAGGCGGTTCAGCGGCAGTTATCAA
>NZ_JBKEDJ010000030.1:0-6627 GCF_047975355.1 Shewanella sp.
TAAGCCTGCAACCGTATCGTGATCCGTAATCGCAAATAACTGCACACCCTTTTCAAGGGCTCTGGCGACCAGCTCGGACGGCGTGAGATGACCGTCGGATGCGGTCGTGTGGCTGTGCAAGTCAGCCAATATGCTTTGAGTATTCATGCCGTTATTGTACGTGAATTTAAGATGAAATGTGCATTTATCTCACACTTTATCGAGTAGGAATGGCATTCGGTACAGTGATTTAGCGACGTTAATCCATAATTTTGAAAAATATTCAATTGACTTTCGCCTCAGGCTCATGTTTTCTATAGCTCAACTAACGAATTATAGAGACCCTTTTGAATGACTCAGATTAACGCTTCTTTCAACATCATTTGGTGGTGGCACTTCCCAACTTAGCGGGTAGTGTGAAGCTCTGTGCTCATTTGAAAGTAACAGAATCAACAAAAAAGCCCGCAGAAATGCGGGCTTTTTTGTTGATGCGAAAAATGTCTGCAACGCGGTAAACGGATATAAAGCGAGATAAGCATGACCCTAAAGACATTTAATCAGGTTACCCAAGTCGATGGCGAAAATTTTGCCTCGCCTCAGCAGACATTCGTACGTTCACATACGCTCAAGGCGACGCTGGCATACCATAGCGACCCACTGCGTCTGTACCAGCACATCACCCAAGATGCGCCCCATACCATGTTGTTGGAATCGGCAGAAATCGACAGCAAGGAAAATCTTAAGAGCATGGTGATGACCCATGCAGCAGTGATGATCCGCTGCGATGGCTATCGTTTACGTTTTAGCGCACTGAGTGACAATGGCGTCAGTTTACTCGCCCCCATCGAGCAATTTTTTAGTGCTCGCTCAAGCCAAACTCAATGCCAACACGATGGCCACAACTTAGTGGTCACGCTGCAAAAAGATACTGAGCTTAAGGATGAAGATGCTCGCTTAAAATCCACCTCGCCCCTCGATGGTTTGCGCTTATTTGTAAAGCATATCGACTGCGGCGCTCATACTGACAGCCAATCCAAGCCTGCATTCGAAGACTTATTTTTAGGTGGCGTGCTCTCCTACGATTTGATTGATACCGTCGAGCCACTGCCTGAAGCGCCAAATGGTGCAAATGATTGTCCTGATTATTTATTTTATCTCGCCGAAACCTTAATTCTTATCGATCACAAGCAAAAGCAATCCGAGATCATCACTCACAACTTCAGTGAAAGCACTGAACAACATTCTGAGGTGACCCAAGCCTTAGCCGAGCGAGCAGAGAACATCCGCGCCCAATGTGAAGCCTTAGCCAAGAGTGCAACACCTGCGCCCGCCCTCGTTGGCATAACGGCCACTGAGCAAGTGAATGTCAGTGATGAGGACTTCAAGCAAACCGTTATCGATTTAAAAGAACACATTATTGCTGGCGACATCTTCCAAGTCGTGCCTTCACGTAGCTTTAGCCTGCCCTGCCCCAATACGTTCGGGGCATACCGCGCACTGCGATTAACCAATCCCAGCCCCTATATGTTTTATTTCAGGGGCCATGACTTCACCCTGTTTGGCGCCTCGCCCGAGAGCGCGCTGAAATATGAAGCCAGCAATAATCAGGTCGAAGTGTACCCGATCGCAGGCACCCGTAAACGCGGCAAAACCGCCAGCGGCGAGATTGATTTCGACCTCGATAGCCGTATCGAACTCGAATTGCGTTTGGATAAAAAAGAACTCTCCGAACACTTAATGTTGGTCGATTTAGCCCGTAACGATATTGCCCGTATCAGCCAAAGTGGCAGCCGCAAAGTCGCCGAGTTACTTAAAGTCGACCGTTATTCCCACGTGATGCACTTAGTCAGCCGCGTCACAGGTCAATTACGCCAAGACTTAGATGCGCTCCACGCCTACCAGGCCTGTATGAATATGGGCACGCTGGTTGGCGCCCCGAAAGTGCGCGCCTCGCAACTCGTACGTCAAGCGGAAAAGACCCGCAGAGGCAGCTACGGTGGCGCCGTGGGTTATCTCAACGCCCTTGGGGATATGGACACCTGCATCGTTATCCGCTCCGCCTTTGTGAAAGGCGGTGTTGCTCATATCCAAGCGGGAGCTGGGGTGGTATTTGATTCCGATCCTCAAAGTGAAGCAGATGAAACCCGCCAAAAGGCGCAGGCAGTGATTTCAGCCATCAAAATGGGCGCTGGCTTGGATGAAAGCCATCAAGCAACTGCGACCACTACGACTAAACAACCAAGATAAGGAGCCCAAGATGAAACTCTATTTACTCGATAACTTCGACTCCTTTACCTACAACTTAGTCGACCAATTTAGAAGCCTTGGCTGTGAAGTGGTGATCTACCGTAACGATGTTGCCGCCGACTATATTGCCGACAAGCTGTTAGCGGAAACCGAGCCTAGCGCCTTAGTCTTATCGCCAGGCCCAGGTGCGCCCCATGAAGCGGGCTCTATGATGGCGCTGGTCGACAAAGTCGCGGGCAAAGTGCCTATGCTTGGGATCTGCCTAGGTCATCAAGCCATGGTGGAATATTACGGTGGTAAAGTGGAGCGCGCGCCTTTTGTGGTGCACGGTAAAGCCAGCCCCACCTTCCATAATGGTACAGGTGTGTTTGCTAATTTGCCTTCGCCGCTACCTGTCGCCCGTTATCACAGCTTAGTCGCCACAAAAGTACCTGATTGTCTTGAAGTGATTGCCACCACAGAAGAGATGCCAATGGCGATTTTGCACGCCGAACACAGGGCGGTCGGTTTTCAGTTTCACCCAGAATCCATCTTAACGACCTTGGGCAGCACATTGTTAACCCAAACCCTACGCTTTTTGACTCAAGACATCGCCCACAATACCGCAGGAGCCCAATAATGAGCGCAACATCGATTCAGCCCCTGCTCGATATCTTGTTTCAGGGTAAGGCATTAACCCGCGAGCAAACCGCCAGCCTCTTTAGCACCCTTATCCAAGGTGAAATGAATGAGGCCGTGATGGCGGCAATGTTAATGGCCCTTAAAATTCGCGGCGAAACCATTGCCGAAATCAGTGGCGCCGCCGATGCGATGCGCGCCGCCGCTAAGCCATTTCCCTACCCAGACTCAAGCCGTAGCCAAGGAATTATCGATATCGTCGGCACCGGTGGCGATGGTTTTAATACTATTAATATCTCTACCACTGCAGCCTTTGTCGCGGCAGCCGCTGGCGCCAAGGTTGCAAAACACGGCAATCGCTCAGTCTCGAGCAAATCGGGCTCCTCAGATTTACTCGCCCAATTTGGCATCGATTTAATCATGTCACCCGAACTGGCGAGCCGTTGCCTCGAATCGCTTAATCTGTGCTTCCTGTTTGCGCCCCACTACCATGGAGGTGTCAAACATGCGGTGCCTGTGCGCCAAGCGCTGAAAACTCGCACTTTATTCAATGTGTTAGGGCCATTGATTAACCCAGCGCGCCCAGAATTTATGTTGCTTGGAGTCTATAGCCTAGAGCTGGTGACGCCTATCGCCCGCGTACTACAAGCCCTTGGTACGCAAAGAGCCATGGTGGTGCACGGCAGTGGTTTAGATGAAGTGGCGCTCCATGGCAGCACGCAGGTCGCCGAACTTAAAGACGGTGAGATTATTGAATATCAATTAACGCCGGCGGATTTTGGTGTGCCACAAGCCCAAATTAGCGAGCTTGAAGGCGGAGAGCCTGCACAAAACGCCCAAATCACGCAATCTATTTTGCAAGGACAAGGCAGCGACGCCCACACCCATGCGGTTGCCATCAATGCCGGTTGTGCCTTATATCTGTGTGGCCTATCCGACTCAGTCAAAGCCGGCACCGCCCTTGCGCTCAATACCATAAAAAGTGGCAAAGCCTTTAAGTTACTGAATCAACTCGCTAAAGTCAGCAGCGAAGCACAGGAATAATGACCATGGCACAGGTTCAACAACCCGACGCACATCGCTCGGAAGATAATCAAGCATCGCAGGATGTAAGGGGTAGCATGCAAACCAGCACCGCAAAAGCCAACGTTTTAACCCGTATCGTGGAAACAAAGGTCGCCCATATCGCCGCCCTTAAGTTGCGTTTTCCTGAAGACAGCTTAACCCCCAAGATTTCGGACCGTAGTTTATTTGCCGCCTTAAAAGCCCGGAAGGCGGGTTATATTCTAGAGTGCAAAAAAGCCAGTCCCTCCAAAGGCTTAATCCGTAAAGACTTTGATGTCGAAGCCATCGCTTCTATTTATACCAAATATGCCGCTGGTATTTCGGTATTAACCGATGAGCAATTTTTCCAAGGAGACATGGACTATATCCCGAAAGTGCGGGCCAAAGTGAGCCAACCGATTCTGTGTAAAGACTTTTTTGTTGACGAATATCAAATCAAGTTGGCGGCACATCAGGGCGCAGATGCGATTCTGCTGATGCTTTCTGTGCTCGATGATGAACGATATCAGCAACTTGCCAACGAGGCGGCCAAGTATCGACTCGATGTGCTGACCGAAGTCAGCAATGAGGAAGAACTGAAACGCGCCATAGTCTTAAATGCACCTATTATTGGCATTAATAACCGCAACTTACGAGATTTAAGTACCGATTTAGCCACCACAGAAGCCCTTGTGCCGCACATCGGCAGCGATCGCGTGGTGATCAGCGAATCGGGCATTTACACTAACGATCAAGTGCGCCGCTTAAGTCCATTGGTCGATGGCTTCTTGGTCGGTAGCTCGATTATGGCCGAAGAAGACATTGATTTAGCCTGTCGTAAATTGATCTTCGGTCACAATAAAGTCTGCGGTCTCACCCGACTTGAGGATATTCAAGCAGCAGCCACTGCGGGCGCAGTTTATGCTGGACTCATTTTTGCTGAAAAATCACCACGAGCGATAAGCCAAGATGCCGCCAAACAGTTAGTACAGCAATACCGCGCCGCTAACTTGCCCGCCATTGAGTTTGTCGGCGTATTTGTAAACAGCACGCCTGAGCTCATGGCAAGTATCGCCCAAGAATGTGGTTTAGCCGCGCTGCAACTGCATGGCAGTGAGACTGAACTGGAAATTGCCGAGCTAAGCCAATTGCTGCAACAGGCAGGACTGAGCACCCAGATTTGGAAGGCCGTCAGTGTCGATGCCCAAAGCGGCGAACTTGCTGCTATGCCAAGAGGGGTGCAGCGTTATCTTTTTGATAGCAAGAATGACGCAGGTTTTGGTGGCACGGGGCAAGCCTTTGATTGGCAACTCCCCATTGCCCATAAAGCCGAGGCCATGCTCGCGGGCGGCCTCAATGCTGACAATGCTGCCCGTGCCAATGCCCAAGGATTTTACGGTTTAGATTTTAACTCTGGCCTCGAAACCGCACCTGGCATTAAGTCGGCAGAGAAAATCCAAGCGGCATTTAGTCAATTACGACTCTAGACCAGCTTTTATAAAAACCTGTACAAAGCACAGGCTAGCAAGAATTTAAACTCGATGGCGTTAACCTAAACCTCCATCGAAACAAATGAATAGGATAAGGAACAAGGTATGTCACAGTTAAAGCTTAACCCTTATTTCGGCGAATACGGCGGTATGTATGTGCCGCAGATTTTAGTCCCTGCCCTCAAGCAACTCGAAAACGCTTTTGTCGAAGCGCAGACCGATGAATCCTTTCAAGCCGAGTTTACCGACCTACTGAAAAACTACGCGGGTCGCCCAACGGCACTGACACTAACCCGTAATTTAAGCCCTAACCCTATGGTGAAAATCTACCTCAAGCGGGAAGATTTACTCCACGGCGGTGCCCATAAAACCAACCAAGTATTGGGCCAAGCATTACTGGCTAAACGTATGGGTAAAAAAGAGATTATTGCCGAAACCGGCGCCGGCCAGCACGGTGTTGCCACCGCCCTTGCCTGTGCGCTGCTGGGATTAAAATGCAAAGTGTATATGGGCGCGAAAGACGTTGCCCGCCAATCACCTAACGTATTTAGAATGCGTTTGATGGGCGCAGAAGTCATTCCTGTCACCTCAGGCTCGGCCACCTTAAAAGATGCCTGTAACGAGGCCATGCGCGACTGGTCTGGCAGCTACGAAAAAGCCCACTATCTATTAGGCACAGCCGCAGGGCCTCACCCCTTCCCGACCATAGTGCGTGAGTTCCAACGTATGATCGGTGAAGAAACCAAGAAGCAAATGCTGGAGCGCGAAGGTCGTCTGCCCGATGCGGTGATCGCCTGTGTCGGCGGAGGCTCCAATGCTATAGGTATGTTTGCCGACTTTATTGAGGAAACCAGTGTCGAGCTAATTGGAGTCGAACCCGCTGGTAAAGGCATCGATACCCATATGCACGGTGCGCCGCTCAAACATGGCAAAACTGGGATTTTCTTTGGTATGAAGGCGCCTTTGATGCAGGATAGTGAAGGCCAAATCGAAGAATCATATTCGATTTCGGCAGGCCTCGATTTCCCCTCCGTTGGCCCACAACACGCCCATTTGAACGCGATTGGCCGTGCGCGCTACGAATCGGCCACCGATGATGAGGCCTTAGAAGCCTTCCAATTATTGGCTCGCAGCGAAGGGATTATCCCCGCGCTCGAATCGGCCCACGCCCTCGCCTATGCCCTGCGCCTAGCGAAAGAGTGCACCAAAGAAACCATTTTGGTCGTTAACCTCTCGGGCCGAGGCGATA